>JAVJSY010000018.1:0-52876 GCA_040219175.1 Kiloniellales bacterium | reverse complement strand
TCTTCGAGGAGCTTTTCCATCACCGTGTGCAGGCGCCGTGCGCCGATGTTCTCGACATTGCCGTTGATCTCGCTTGCCAGATCCGCCAGGGCGTCGACGCCCTCCTCGGTGAAGTCGAGGGTCACCTGCTCGGTGCCCATGAGCGCCGTGTACTGGCGGACCAGAGAGTTCTCGGGCTCGGTCAGGATGCGTTTCAGGTCGTCGCGGCTCAGTGCCTCCAGCTCGACCCGGATCGGCAGGCGGCCCTGCAGTTCGGGCAGCAGGTCGGCGGGCTTGGCCAGGTGGAAGGCGCCGGACGCGATGAAGAGGATATAATCGGTCTTGATCGTGCCGTGCTTGGTGGCGACTTGCGTGCCCTCCAGCAGGGGCAGCAGGTCGCGCTGAACGCCCTCGCGGCTGACGTCGGCGCCGGCCCGGTCCGAGCGCGCGGTGATCTTGTCGATCTCGTCCAGGAAGACGATGCCGTGCTGCTCTGCGGCCTCGACCGCCTCGGCGCGGATCGCCTCCTCGTCCAAGAGCTTGTCGCTCTCTTCCGCGATCAGGATCTCGTAGGAATCGGAGATCGGCATTTTGCGCTTCTTGGTGCGGCCGCCCATGGCCTTGCCGAAGATGTCGTTCAGGTTCAGCATGCCCATCTGCGCGCCCGGCATGCCGGGAATGTCGAAGGTCGGCAGTCCGGCACTGCCGGTATCGGCGACTTCCAGCTCGACTTCGCGGTCGGCGAGTTTGCCCTCGCGCAGCATCTTGCGGAACTTTTGCCGCGTGTCGTCGCTGGCGTTCTCGCCGACGAGGGCGGTGATCACACGCTCTTCGGCGGCCAATTCGGCCTTGGCGGTGACCTCTTTGCGCATGCGCTCGCGGGTCATGGTCAGCGAGACCTCGACCAGGTCGCGCACGATCTGCTCGACATCGCGGCCGACATAGCCGACCTCGGTGAACTTGGTGGCCTCGACCTTGACGAAGGGGGCATTGGCCAGGCGGGCCAGGCGGCGTGCGATCTCGGTCTTGCCGCAGCCGGTCGGCCCGATCATCAGGATGTTCTTCGGCATGACCTCTTCGCGCAGGCCGTCGGGCAGCTGCGCGCGCCGCCAGCGATTGCGCAGGGCCACGGCCACGGCGCGCTTGGCGTCGTTCTGGCCGACGATGAAACGGTCTAGTTCGGAGACGATCTCGCGCGGCGAGAAGGTCACGCCCTCGCTCTTAGAGCTCAAGGCTTTCGACGGTGATGTTTTCATTGGTGTAGATGCAAATGTCCGCAGCGATGGCGAGGGATTTTCGGGCGATGGTCTCGGCGTCGAGATCCGGTAGGTCGATGAGCGCCTTGGCGGCCGAAAGCGCGTAGTTGCCGCCGGAGCCGATGCCGATCAGGCCGTCTTCGGGTTCCAGCACGTCGCCGGCGCCGGTCAGCACCAGCGAGACCTTGGTGTCGGCGACCGCCATCATGGCCTCCAGGCGGCGCAGGTAGCGGTCGGTGCGCCAGTCCTTGGCCAGCTCTACGCAGGCGCGGGTCAGCTGGCCGGGATAGGTCTCAAGCTTGGCCTCCAGCCGCTCGAAGAGGGTGAAGGCGTCGGCGGTCGCACCGGCAAAGCCGGCGATCACCTGATCCTTGGCCAGGCGGCGCACCTTGCGCGCATTGGCTTTCATGACGGTCTGTCCGAAAGAGACCTGCCCGTCACCGGCGACGATGACGTGCTTGCCCTTGCGAACGGAGAGGATGGTCGTGCCGTGCCACGGCGAGGCTTGCGAGTCTGACATTGCGGATTAGATGGCCTTAGGCGGGGGCGCGATCAAGCGCCGGGCCTCTGCGCTGGCTTCATGCCAGGTCGATGATCAGCGGCACATGGTCGGAAGGCTTCTCCCAGGTGCGGCTGTCGCGAAAGGTCTCGAGCCCGGTGATGGAACCGGCCAGCGGCGGTGTCGCCAGGGCATGGTCCAAGCGCCAGCCATAGTCCTTCTGGTAGGACTGGGGATAGCGATAGCCCCACCAGGAATAGAGCGGCTGCGGCTCGGGCGTGTAGCGGCGCGGAATGTCCTCGAAGCTGCCGGACTCGCGCAAGAGCGCCATGGCCGCACTCTCACCCGGCGTATGCCCGACCGAGCGCACCAGCCGCTTGTGGTTCCAGACGTCGTTCTCCAAGGGCGCGACGTTCAGGTCGCCGACCAGCAGGGCCCTTCGACCGGCTATGTTATCTTGCTTGGCCCAGGTCGCCATTTCGGCCAGGAAGTCCAACTTGTGCGCGAACTTGGGGTTCTTCTCGCGGTCGGGGTCGGGACCGCCGGAGGGGACATAGAAGTTGTGCAGCTCCAGCCCGCCGGGCAGCAGCACAGAGATGTGCCGGCAGTCGTCCTTCGCACACCAGACCTTGCGCTCGACCCGCTCGAAAGGGACGCGAGAGGCGATGGCGACGCCGTTGTAGGACTTCTGCCCGTGGATCTCCAGGTGGTCGTACCCCAGCGCGCTGAAGGCCTCTACCGGGAAGAGCTCGTCGGCGACCTTGGTCTCCTGCAGGCAGATGACGTCGGGATTGCGCTCGGCGACGAAGCGCTCCAGATGGCCGGTGCGGATGCGGATGGAGTTGACGTTCCAGGTGACGATGCGCATGGGGATCAGGCTGCCCTGTTCAAGCTGCGAGCGCCAGGCGGCGCTGCTGGCGCCGGCCGACCGCTTCGCCGAAAGCCCGGAAGAGGGCGGCGGACTGGGGGTTGGTTATCTGGGGATTAGTTATCTGGGGATTAGTGATCTGGGGATTGGTCACGAGGTCGTATTCCGGATGCCACTGTACGCCGATGGCAAAACCCTTGGCCTCGCGCACGCGCACGGCCTCGATCGTGCCGTCAGGCGCCAGGCCCTCGGCGACGAGGCCGGGTGCCAGGGTCTCGATGCCCTGGTGGTGCAGGGAGTTGATGCGGATCGTCTCGGCGCCGAAGAGCTCGGCAAACCAGCCGCTCACCCGAAGGTCGTGGCGCGGTCCATAGTCCAGGGACATCTCGCCGCTCGCCAGGCTGCGGTGATCCATACGGCCCTCGACCTCGTGCAGGCGCGGGTAGAGGCTGCCGCCCAGCGCCACGTTCAGCTCCTGAAAGCCGCGGCAGATGCAGAACAGCGGCAAGTCGCGCTCGATGGCCGCGCGGATCAGGTCCAGGCTGACGGCATCGCGGGCGGGATCGTGCGGACGCGAGGGTTCGTCGAGGTCGTCGCGGCCCCAGTGGCTGGGATGGACATTGGAGGGCGAGCCGGTCATCAGCAAGCCGTCGACCTGGTCCAGCAGCGGCCGCGGATCGGCCAGCTCCGCCAGATTGGGCAGCAGCAGCGGCTGCACGCCGGCACCGGCGGCCAGCGCGCGCACGTACTTGTCGCCGACCGCATGGAAGGGCAGGCCGTCGACGGTCTTGCTGCAGGCCGGCAGCAGCACCAGGGGACGCGCCAAGGGACTGGGAGACTCGTTCGTCATGCCCCTGCTTTACGAGCTTACGCCGGGGCGGGCAAGCACGGCCGATCAGCTTTCCGTGTTAAGGGAACGGCAAGGGTTGGACAGGCGTGGGCCGGCGGGCCATATCCCAAGGCCAGCTGCTGTGGAAGGATGTCGATAGAGGCGATGGAGAGCCTGGAGAACCTACTGTTCGGCAAGGCCGGCCTGGTCTTCCTCTGGCTGGCCGCCCTCTTCCTGGCCGAGCGGCTCTACCCAGCCGCCGAGCCTCCCGATACGCCTGACGCCAAGGGGCGCCTGCCGCGCAACCTCTCGATCTGGGTCGCGACCTCCCTGGTCTCCTTGCTGATCGTCGCGCCGCTGACTCTCTGGGCGGCGGGTGTCGCTTTGAACTGGCGGCCGGCCTGGTGGTCGGGCCTGCAGGGGACGATCCTGGACCTGGTCCTGCTGGACTGCCTGATCTACTGGTGGCATCGCGCCAACCACGAGATCCCCTTCCTCTGGCGCTTCCATCAGGTGCATCACCTGGACCGTACCCTCGACACCACGACGGCCCTGCGCTTCCACCCCGGCGAGGTCCTGCTCTCGGCAGCGGCGCGCGCCGGCGTGATCCTCCTGCTGGGCTTTCCTCTGGCGAGCGTGATCCTCTTCGAGACCCTGGTCCTGCTGGCCGCCTTGTTCCACCACTCGAACGTCCGGCTGCCGGCGGGCTTCGAGCGCGCGCTATCCTGGGTCGTGGTCACCCCCTCGATCCACTGGGTGCACCATCACCAGGTGCGTCGGGACACCGATTCCAACTACTGCACCATTCTATCTATTTGGGACCGGATCTTCGGTTCGCGGAGCGCCAGCCATCGGGAACTGGCGATGCCGATCGGGGTCGAGGGGCAAGAGGATCGCTCGGTGGCTAGGCTCTTCACCTTGCCGCTGAAGCCCAGGCCATGACCGTGCGGTAAGGGAAGGACACCTGCGCCTTTCCGGCCAGTTCCGGCTCTGCATCGACGATCGCCTGAACACCGGCCGCCACCTGCTGACGCGTCGCCTCGTCCAGTGACGCGATGAAGCTGATCGAGAGGATGCGGTCGCGGATGACACGCGCGGGCGGGCCGCTGTGGCTGTGGGTACAGTCGGCCTCGCGCAAGGGGCCGAAGCCGTGGCCGGGGAAGAGGCTGCGCCAGGTGCCGTCGCGGAAGCGCGGGGTATCGCCGGCGTAAGGTTCCACCAGATCGGTGAGCGCCGCGACCCAGGGGACCTCTTCGTCGCGGACGTTCCAGACCAGAGCCAGGGTCCCGCCGGGCTTCAGGACCCGGCGGATCTCTTCCAGGGCGGCTGCCGTCGAAAACCAGTGGAAGGATTGGCCGCAGGCGACGGCGTCGAAGCTGCCTTCTGTGAAGGGCAGCGAGGTTGCGGTGCCGGCCAAACAGGGAAGGTCTGGATAGCGTCTGGTGAAGGCCGCCCGCATCGCCGCACTGGGCTCTACGGCAATGACAGAGGCTCTGGTTTCGGCCAGAGGCTGGGTGAACTTGCCGCTGCCGGCGCCCAGATCGAGAACCCGCTTGCCCGGACCTAGATCCAGCTCCGCAAGCAGCCAGTCGCGGGTCTTGGGTGGGTAGTGGGGGCGCCCGGAAACATAGCTGTCGGTCCGGACGGAAAAGCCGGCAAGAGAGGCGCTGTGAATGGCATTGCTGTTCACGCCAGCGGCTCTAGAAGAAGTCCAAGAGGCGCTCGATGTAATCGCGTTCCTGCGCCGGGCGGAACTGGTCGTCGCGTCGCTCGCGCAGCTCTTCCAGGATCTCACGGGCGCGGGTCAGCTCGCCGGCGTCGGGGATGCCGATGTTCTCGCGCGTGTCGATGCGGCCCTGGCCGGCCTCGCGGCCCAAGGGATCCTGCGTGTTCTCGCGGCGACCGCCGGTCGGCGCCATGCCTTGACCGTCCTGCGGCGGTCCCATCTGCGGGGTCATGCGCTGGGCCATGTCGGAGAGGCCTTTGCGCATCTGTTCCAAGGCCTCGCCCTGCGCGCCGGCCGCGCCCTGAGCGTCTTCGCCCTCCAGGGCATCGGTGGCGCGGCGCATGGCCTGTTCGGCGCGGCCCAGATGCTCCGGCACCTCGCCCAGCTGTTGGGCCAGATCGCGCATCATCTGTCCCAGCTCACGGCGCAGCTGGTCCTGTGCCGGGGCATTGCCGCTGAGCGGCCCCTTGCCCTGGCCCCGATTACCCTGGCCCCGATTGCCTTGTCCTTGTTGTTCGCCGTCCTGCTGCTGGCCGGGCTGTTGGCCCTGGCCCTCCTGCTGGGCGCGGTAGCTCTCGTCCAGCAGCTGCTGCTGGCGGCGCAGCATGCCTTCGAGCGCGCGCATCTGCTCCAGGGTCTCGGCGGCCGAGGGGTCGGGCTGGCCGAAGGGGGCGGCTTGCAGGTTCTCCAGCAAGCGCTGCAGCTGCTCCAGGCGCTGGCGGGCCAGATCGCGGGCGCCGGCCTTGTTCAGCTCGCGCAGCTCGTCCATCATCTGCTGCAGGCTCTCGTTGGGAACGAACTGGCTGTTCTCCGGGATCGGCTGCATCTCGCCGCGCTCCATGCGGCGCTGCATTTCTTCGGCCATGGCCTGCAGGTAGCGCTGCATGGCGTCTTCCAGCTCGTCCAGCAGGGCCTCGATCTCTTCCTCGGACGCGCCGTTGTCGAGCGCTTCCTGCAGCCGCTTCTGGATGTCGCGCAGTTCCTGCACCAGAAGAGAGACATCGCCCTCCTCCAGCCGCAGCGCAGCCTCCCACATGAGGATCTGTGCCGCCGTCACCGCGTTCTGGCTCTCGTCACCAGCCAGGCGGCTGCCGGAGTCGATGATGGCGAGCGCCACCACAAGATCGTGCTCAAAGGCCTCTGGCGTATCGAGGATCTTGTCCAGCGCGTGTACGATGGGTTCGCGGACCTCCGGGGCGACGGTCAGGTGGCGGCGCAGCTGGATCAGCTGCTTGGCGACGGGGTGCGAGAAGACACGCTCCGGGATCACGATCGGCAGAGGCTTGCTGCTGCCGGTCTGGCCGCGGCCGTCGACGGCGACCAGGGTCAAGTCGGCGGGTAGGCCGGCCCAAGGATGCGCCGTCAGGTCCTGATAGTTCTCGCCGCGGACCTCCGCACTGCTGCCTTCCGGGGCGGCCAGGATGTAGGTTAGCTCTTCGCCCGTGCCGCCTTCGGTCAGGCTGAGGTGCGCGCTCACCGTTTCCAGGCCATAGTCGTCAATGGCCATGAAGGGGACCATCAGCGCCTTTCGATCGCTCTCCGCGACATCGCCGGTAAACGCGACGGTGGGGGCCTGGTCCGGGATGACGGCAATCGGCCAGGCGGCAAGCTCGCGCTCGCCCTCGACGATGGCCAAGCGCTCGCCGCCTTCGATGACGTCCTCAAGCCGATGCAGGCCCGGTGCCAGGGTCTCGAAGGCCGTGTCGGTCAGGTCCAAGCGCAGGATCGGCACGGCATCGATGCCCTCGACCTGGGCGATCAGGCGGCTGCCGGCGGGCAGCTCGACCGTCTCGCCGCTGGTGGCCGAGAGGTAGATCGGCGCCAGATCGGTGTAGTCCGGCGGATCGACCCAGGCTTCCAGGCTCATCGGCTGGACCGGGGCGGCCTGCAGGCCGGGCACGACGGCTGCGGCCAGCCGGTTCCAGGCATCCCCGCCGGCGCCGACCAGCGCCACCACAAACAGCAGACCTGCGAGCGGCAGCAGCGCGAAGCGGTCGCGGGCTGCCACCACCGGCCGCGGTCCGGCCGAACGCAGGTGAGGGAGCAGCGCGTGCATGCGCATGCGGTGGCGCCGATAGAGGGCGACGGCAATCGGATCGTCGGAGGTCGCGACGTTCTTGTCGAGAAAGCCGCTCAAGGGGCGGTTGGGAAGGTCGCTGGCTTCCTCGGTACGGTGGCGCACCTCCTCCGGCTTCGGCCAGGCAAGGCGGCGCAGCCCGCGCCACAGCAAGGCAATCAAGGCGACGCCAAGGGCCGCCAGCACGACCAGATGCAGCCAGCCATCCAGCCGCTCCAGCAGTCCGCTCAAGGCCAGGGCCAGGATGGCGAAGACAAGCGTGATTGCCGGCCAGAAGGCGGCCATCAGCGCCTCGCTGATCAGGGACATCCGGGTATACTTCAGCGCGCGGAAGACCTGGCGGGGGATCTTGCCCAACCGCCGTTCTTGCTCGTGAGGCGCCACCAGTTTGGTCAATTCTGCCTTCCCGCTTTCGCTCCGCTGCCTGCCGCAGACCGCCGCTTCGACCGCAGTACTGCCGAAGGATCCCTCAGCGAGCTCCTGCTCCGCCCCTCAATCAGGTCAACCTTGCAACCAGGCCGGTACAGAATCCTGTGCGATCAGTGTGTCATAATCTAGGCGCGGGCGCACCAGAGAGTAGTCCTGACCCTTCACAAGTGCTTCAGGTGTGAGCGGCCGGCTGTTGTAGGTCGAGGACATGACCGCGCCATAGGCACCGGCATGGCTCAAGGCCACGAGGTCGCCGGCCGCCAGCGGTGGCAGCGGGCGGGCCTTGGCCAGGTAGTCGCCGCTCTCGCAGATCGGGCCGACCACGTCGGCCGGCTGCAGCACCGCGTCGTCGAGCGGGGCGGTGACCGGCAGGACGTCGTGCCAGGCATCGTAGAGGGTGGGACGGATCAGGTCGTTCATCGCCGCATCGAGGATGACGAAGCGACGGGCGCTGCCCTCCTTCACATAGATGACGCGGGCCAACAGCAGGCCGGCGGCGCCGACCAGATGGCGGCCAGGCTCGCAGATCAGCTGGGTCTCCAGGCCGTCGGTGGCCTCTGCCACGGCGCCGGCATAGTCCTCCGGCGTCGGCGGGGTCTCGTCGCGGTAGGCGATCCCCAGACCGCCGCCCAGGTCCAGACTCTCCAGCGGCCAGCCCTCTGCCCTGAGATCGCGATAAAGCGCTGCCAGGCGGGCGAAGGCGGCGCGATAGGGCGCAATCTCCACCAGTTGCGAGCCGATGTGGACCGCAAGTCCGCGCAGGTCCAGGTTGGGGTGACGGCGGATCAGGTCCAGCGCCTGCGGCAGGATCTTCAGGTCGATGCCGAACTTGTTCTCGGCCCGGCCGGTGGTGATCTTCTCGTGCGTGCGGGCGTCGACGTCGGGATTGACGCGCAGCGCCAGCGGCACCTTGCAGCCTTCTTCCGCCGCGACCCTGGCCATGGCTTCCAGTTCCGGAAGGGATTCGGCGTTGAAGCGGTAGATGCCGGCCTTCAGCCCGGCGCGGATCTCGGTCTCGGTCTTGCCCACGCCGGCGAAGACGATGCTCTGCGGCGCCACACCGGCCGCCAGGGCGCGCGCCAGCTCGCCTTCCGAGACGACATCGGCGCCGGCGCCGCGGCGGGCGAAGGTGGCGATCACAGCCTGGTTGGAGTTGGCCTTCAGCGCATAGCAGATCAGGGGCGAGAGGCCCCTGGCCGTGAAGGCATCGCGGAAGCGGTCGTAGGCCTCTTCCAAGGCGGTGGCGGAATAGACGTAGAGCGGGGTGCCGTAGGTGGCCGCCAGGTCGGCGAGCGCGACCTCGTCGGCATGCAGCTGGCCATCGCGATAGGTGAAACTGGTCATTCGTTCTCGATACTCAAGGCGTCGTCGGGATCTTCGAAGCCGGGTTCGATCGGCTGCTCCAGGGTGGCCGGGCCGGGGGCCGGCTGCACGTCGCCCTGATAGCCTGGAACCACGGTCGCCGGGGCCGGATAGGTGCGCGGCCAGATGTAGCTGTCGTCGGGTTTCTTGATCGGACCCTTGCGGCCGCAGGCGGCCAGAAGCAAGGCAGCACCGCCCAGAAGGGCCAGTCGACGGTCGATCATGGTGACTGCGCCAGTCGCGCGCGTGCCGCCTTGGCTGCAGCACGCACCAGGTCGGGTGCGGTGCCGCCGAAGCTGGTGCGGCTGGCCACCGAGCGCTCGACCGAGAGGACGTCGAAGATGCCCTGGTGAATGCCGGGTTCGACGGCCTGCATCTCGGCGAGGCTGAGGTCGGCCAGGTCGCAGTTCTTGGTCTCGGCCTGCTGCACCAGCTGCCCGGTGATGTGATGGGCCTGACGGAAGGGCAGCCCCAGCACCCTGACCAGCCAGTCGGCCAGATCGGTCGCGGTCAAGAAGCCCTTTGCACAGGCCGCCCGCATGGCTGCACGCTCGACCGTCATGTCGCGCACCATGCCGGCGCTGGCGGCCAGCATCAGCGCCAGGTTGTCGACCGCATCGAACAGCGGCTCTTTATCCTCCTGCATGTCCTTGCCGTAGGTCATCGGCAGGCCCTTCACCGTCACCGCCAGGCTGGTGAAGGCGCCGAGGATGCGACCGGCCTTGCCGCGCACCAGCTCGGCGGCGTCGGGATTGCGCTTTTGCGGCATGATGGACGAGCCGGTGGTGAAGGCGTCCGACAGGCGGATGAAGCGAAAGCCCTCGCTCATCCAGATCACGATCTCTTCGGCCAGGCGGGAGAGGTGCGTTGCCATGATCCCGGCGGCGGCCAGGAACTCCAGCACGCAGTCGCGCGCGGCCACCGCGTCCATGGAGTTGCGCATCGGCCGATCGAATCCGAGAGCCTCAGCCGTCATTGCGCGGTCGATGGGGAAGGATGTGCCGGCCAAGGCGGCTGCCCCCAGGGGCGATTCGTTCATCCGGCGGCGGCAATCGGCCAGGCGACCGCGGTCGCGCTCCAGCATCTCGGCATAGGCCAGCAGGTGATGGCCGAAGGTCACCGGCTGAGCGGCCTGCAGATGGGTATAGCCGGGCATCAGGGTTTCGGCCTCTTGCTCGGCGCGGCCGATCAGGGCCTCCAGCAGATCGGCGAGCGCCAGGTCAAGCTGGTCCAGGGATTTGCGCAGAAAGAGCCGGAGGTCGGTCGCCACCTGGTCGTTGCGCGAGCGGGCGGTGTGCAGGCGGCCGGCGGCCTCGCCGATCCGCTCCTTCAGGGCTGCTTCCACATGCATGTGGATGTCTTCCAGTTCCGGCTTGAGGGCAATCTCGCCGCGCCCGAAGGCATCCAGCACCTGATCCAGGCCGGCGAGAATGGCCTCCCCGTCTTCGGCCGAGACGATGCCCTGCTGGATTAGCATGCGGCAGTGCGCCTTGGAGCCGGCGATGTCTTCCTCGACCAGGCGCTTGTCGAAGCCAATGGACGCATTGATCTCGGCCATGATCGACGCCGGGCCGGCGGCGAAGCGCCCGCCCCACAGATCGTTGGCCTTGGGGTCGTTGGCCTTGGGGTCGTTGGTCTTGGTGTCCGTCTTGCTGCTCATAACCGCCAGTGCATCGGGGCTTTTGCGGCCGCCGTCAAGAGGTAGCGTCAAGGGGGGCTTTATCGATCTGGACGTCCGGAGTTAGTCTCGACGTTCAGGAGTCAGCGCAACAGGTTAACTCTGGGAGATTTTCGTCGATGCGTAGGTTCTTCGTGTGTCGTACGGCTTTGGCCGGCCTTTGCCTGCTGTTGGTCGCCTGGCCCGTCCTGGCCGACCCCTTGCCGTCCTGGCGCGACGGCGCGGCCAAGTCCAAGATCATTGCCTTCGTGGATGCGGTCACCGATCCCGGAAGCACAGACTTCGTGCCCGTCGCAGCCCGCATCGCCACCTTCGACAACGACGGCACCCTCTGGGCCGAGCAGCCGGCCTACTTCCAGCTGATCTACGCCCTGGACGAAGTGCGCGCGGCGGCGAAGGCCGATCCGGCCTATGCCGCGACGCCGGCGCTGAAGGCTGCTGTCGAGGGCGACCTGAAGCCCCTCTTCGACGATCATCACAAGGGCCTGATGGAGGTGATCGACGCCACCCACTCCGGCATGACGGTCTCTGCCTACACAGCAAGTGTCAGAAAATGGCTGGAGACGGCGCGCCATTCCCAGAGCGGGCAGCCTTACGACGCCATGGTCTATCAGCCGATGCTGGAGCTGCTGCGCTATCTGCGTGACGAGGGCTTTTCGACCTACATCGTCTCCGGTGGCGGTATCCACTTCATCCGCGTTTTTGCCGAGCCGCGCTACGGCATCCCGCCGCAACAGGTGGTAGGCTCGATGGGCAACGAGCGTTTCGAGATCCGCGACGGCAAGCCGGTGCTGATCAAGGAAGCCGGCCTCTTCTTCGTCGACGACAAGTCCGGAAAGCCAGTGGCAATCGACCGCCACATCGGCCGCCGCCCGATCTTCGTCGGCGGCAACTCCGACGGCGATTTGCAGATGCTGCAGTGGTCGACCGCCGGCGACGGCCCGCGCTTCGGCCTGATCGTGCACCACGACGATGGCGAGCGCGAATGGGCCTACGACCGCGACAGCGCCATCGGCCGCCTGGACAAGGCCATGGACCTGGCCCCCAAGGAAGGCTGGCTGCTGGTCTCCATGAAGGACGACTGGGCCAAGGTCTTCCCCTGGCAGAAGTAGGGCAAGTGAAGGGGGCCCATCAGACGTGTTCCGGGGTGACTGTTGGGCGCTCGGCACAACTCTGGTCTGGTGTCTTCGGCGCAGGTGATCCACTCCCCATCGTCGGCCTTGCGACGATCGCTTTGGATAAGACCCGGACGGCGGGACTTTGGCGCTTGCCATGACCCAGAAGCCGACGGAAGAAGCCAGCCAGAAGGCGACGCCCTTCGATTTCGAGTTCGGCGGGCTGTCTGCCAAGCAGCGCTTTCTCGAGCTGGTGAACAACCAGGCCAAGTTCGAGAAGGCCTCGAGCAGTGCGGCACGGGACAGCGGCTTCGTCTGTCTGGTGCGCGCCGAGGGGCAAGACACGCCGAGCCTCCGCGGCTTGCAGGATCTCTGTCACGGCGAGGAGCAGCGCTGGAACCAGTGTTACTCGCTGCGCTATCGCATCGAGGCGCCGTCTGGTTTCGGGACCCTCGCCTTCGCGCTTCTCTGGGACTTGTTTTCGATGATGGACGATCCGATCGCTTGGGATCGGGTCTTCGGCACACCCGGGCCCTTGGAGCCGGATCCAGCCGACAGCGCTCTTCCGAACTGGGACCGCTTTGCCGAGAAGCTGCGCAGCTCCGGCCTGCGCAGCCTTGTCGAGGAAATGCCAAAGGGCCAGGGGTTTGTCCTGCGCGAGGAGTGGCTGGACGCCATCTGGAAGATCTTCGCCGGCGACGACGTGATCCAGACCGGACAGCGCTTCCTCGTCTTCTGCGAGTTCGAGGGAACAGCGGAGCCCGATCAATGGGACGCGCTGCTGGCCTATCTCGATGGCCGTCTACCAGAGCGCTTCGGCTTCGTCTTCTCCGGTTTACCGGACGATCTGAGCTTCGAGATAGACGGCGTTGCTACCGAGGTGATCGGCTTTGCCGCCGACGATCCGCTTGTTCGCCAGGAGAGTGGGGAGCCCACAGCGCAACTCTTCCAGATCTCCGGCCTCAGCAGCGACCGGCCGGCGGGGCAGGACGATCTGGGCGTGCAGCGCTATGCCGAGTCGCTGGCCAAATTCATCCTGCATCCCGATACGCGACCGTTGACCATCGGCATCCATGGGCCCTGGGGCAAGGGCAAGACGTCTTTCATGGGCTTCATCGAGCAGGACTTGGTGCGCGAGGTCTGCGCCGGCAGCGATAGCGGAACCCTGGCCGACCTGCAGAGCAAGGAGCAGCGGCTGGCCGACAACCGCATGGAACTGGAGCAGGCGCAGGATGCCTTGCGTCGCCTGCCAGGGAATGGGGCACCGGCGGACGAGGCAGCTGAGCGCGCGCGTGTCCGCGATCTGCAGCGCGCGAGAGAGCGGGCGCTGGCCGAGCGCGAGGCGGCCTGGAAGGCGGTGGTCAAGCGCTCGGAGGAGGGCGTGGTCTGCGTCAACTTCAATGCCTGGCGCTTCGAGGACTCGCAGCAGATCTGGGCCGGACTGGCCAGCGTCATCGTCGACCGCTTCGAGGCCAGCCTCACCACCCGCGAGAAGCTGCGCATGCGCCTGATCTACATCTGGCGCGCGCGCCGGACCGAGGCCTGGCGGGCGCTCATCGAAGTGGGCCTGGCGGCTGTCCTGGGCCTGGTCCTGCTGCTGACCCTGGGTGAGAGCGAGCTGCTGACCTTCACCGGCCAGGATGCCGTCTCCAAGGTGCTGCTGGTCCTGGCCGGCCCAGTCTCCGTCTTCTTGCTGGTCGCCTGGCGGCTGCGCGGCCTGATCCGGCCCTTGGGGCAGCGGGTGATGGAGTACGCACAGCTGCCCGACTATCGCGAACAGCGCGGCTTTCAGCACAAGGTCCTGGACGACATCCGCGCGGTCGCCGACACCCTCAGGCAGTTCAAGCGGGCCGAGCCCAAGATCGTCATCTTCATCGACGATCTGGACCGCTGTTCCGACGACAAGATCATGGAGATCCTGCAGGCCATCAACCTGGTGCTGGCCGAAAGCCGCTTCTATGTCGTGATGGGCGTCGACACCACCATGCTGTTTCGCGCGATCCAGGCGCACTACCGGAAAGCACATGGCGGCCAGACCGACCCCGGCGGCTTCGCCCGGCGCTATCTGCGCAAGATCATCCAGCTCTCGTTCCACCTGCCCGACAGCGCCGACACACAGCGCTCCGCCTTCATCGAGAGCCTCTTTTCGGCCGCAGCGCGCGGCAGCACCGCCGATCCGGCAAGAGAGGCGTCTGCGCAAGAAAGCGCGGGCGACCTGCCACCCTTGGAGGTCGATCTGACAACTTTGCGCGAGGCCGATCCCGTGCCCTTGGAACAGGTGACGGATACCGCGGCCGAGCTGCAGGCCTTCAAGGACTTCGCCGGCTTTATCGAGGACAACGCCAGAGAGACCAAACGCCTGGTCAATGTGCACAGGCTGGTCAAGATCCTGTTGCAGGAGGCGAACCAGGGCTGGAGCCAGGAGCGCCAGCGCCGTCTGGTCCGCTGGCTGGTCTTCTGCAGCGCCTGGCCGGAGATGATCGACGAGGCGCTACGCCACGCCAAGAAGCATCCCGATGCCGGCGATGTCTTCGCCGAGTTGACGGAGGAAGAACCGCCCTACCGGCCCGCAAGCTGGATCGCTGCCGAGCGAGCCGACCTCCGGCAGTTCGCCAGCGATCCCCTGGACGCGCCGATTGCCGCCAGCGTGCTGAGCGAAGACCGCGCGCTCTTCCTCGCCGCCAAGATCGCCGAGCTGGTGCAGGACAGCGGGAGCCTGGCGTCAGAGCCAGACTCCCCCGAGCCACCGTCGCTAGAGCCAGACTCCTGAGCCCGCATTGCCCATGTGAGATCGAGGTTGCAGCACCGATCGGGCTGATTCATGGTTAGATATCATGGTGTTGTGGGAATTGGAGCGAGGTTTTTACGGTCGTCGTGGCAGGAACGGCTGGCACGCCATCGCTGGGATGCTCCGGCAATCGCTGTTCGGGCGTTTGGCCGGGTACGAGGATGTCAACGACGCCGAGCGCCTGTCTCGCGATCCAGCGATGCGTTGGGTCGTCGGCGGCAAAGTGACGGATCGTGGGGCCGCGTCATCGAGCCAGATGGGGCGCTTCGAAACGCAATGGCTGACGGCTGACGCCAATCTCGCCGCGCTGGCTGATCTGTCTGGAGCCTGGATCGACCGAGTTCATGACCGCAAGTTGCCGAAGTCCATCGTGCTCGACATGGACAGTTCCGTCAGTCCGACCCATGGCGCCCAGGCGGGAACGGCATACAACGGGCATTTCGGCTGCACCTGCTACCACCCACCCTTCGTGTTCAACCAGTTCGGTGACCTGGAGCGCTGCGCATTGCGGGCCGGCAACGTGCACAGCGCCGATAGTTGGCGCGAGGTGCTGGACCCGGTCGTGGCGCGTTATCGCGACCGCAAGCTGCGGCGATACTTCCGGGGCGATGCCGCCTTCGCCTCGCCGGAGATCTACGAGTATCTGGAGGCCGAGGGGTTCGGCTACGCTATCCGGCTTCCCGCCAACAGCGTGCTCCAGGGGCACATCGCTCACCTGCTACGGCGCCCGCGAGGCCGTCCGCCGCTGGAGGTACGGCGCTACTTTGCCAGCTTCAGCTATCGGGCTGGAAGCTGGACCAGGGCGCGGCGCGTGGTGGCGAAAGTGGAATGGCATCCGGACGAGTTGTACCCGCGCGTCGGGTTCGTCGTCACTAACCTGTCCCGGCCCGCCGAGCGGATCGTCGCTTTCTATAACGGGCGCGGCACGGCGGAGCAGTGGATCAAGGAAGGCAAGAATGCGATCCGTTGGACGCGGCTGTCCTGCCGGAGCTTCAAGGCGAACGCGGTTCGACTTCAGCTTCATGCCCTGGCCTACAACCTCGCCAACTTCCTGCGGACATTGGCTTTGCCTGATGCGGTCAGCCACTGGTCCTTGACGACGCTTCGCGAGAAGCTGGTGAAGATCGGCGCGAAAGTGGTTCAACATGGGCGGTACGTAACCTTCCAATTGGCCGAGGTTGCCGTACCGCGTGCTCTGTTCGCCGACATCCTGGAGCGGATCGACCGCCTGCGACCACGGCCCAGGCCGACATGACCGCGCCCAGGCTGACCCGCGATGCCTCCGATCACAGGACCAGTGCGTCTGGAAACAGCACGTTCGGCCTGTCCAGTCCCTGAGTGGGCGGACAGGCGCCCGACGCTCGCCAAATCGTGCATTCTCCGATGCCTACGGGTGCGCTGGTTGCGCTGGAACCATGCCTCAGGCAATATCCTCCCCACGAGGTGACGTCTACATGGGGAATCCCGGGTAAGATAGTGGAATGACAGAGACGCCCTATAGACTAACCGAACGTGACCTGGATTTGATCCTGCTAGAGGAGCTTTCGAGCGACACGGGTTTTCTGGCCTGGTTCTCTACTCACCTTCGACTTGGAGATTGCACCTTCGTTTCGGCCGAGCATTCCGCCATTGCGAAGTCCGGCGCAAAATGGGGCGAAACGGACGTTCTCGCATTCTTGGCGTCTGACGACGTCATAACCGTCGTCCTGATAGAGGACAAGATTGCTGCGCAATTCACCGACCGTCAGGCGGCGCGATACCAGGAACGTGCGGCGGATCTCGTCGCGAGTGGCGCCGCAGACCGGAGCCTTACCGTCCTATGTGCACCGCAGAGTTACCTGGCCGGGGTCCCGGCCGATGATCCATGGGATCGAAGGATCGCCATCGAGACCGTCGTAGGTTGGTTCGAGTCTGTACCGGGGTTCCGTGCAAGTTGGAGGTCCAGAGCGCTGCGCGGGTGTCTGGCGCGCCTTTTAGCCTCGCGCTCGGCAGGCTCCGAAACAGTTCGGAAGTTTTCTTCGGAGCTGCGCGAGTATTTGATCTCACTGAATGAGGGCTTCGATCACTTGGTGACAGGCGATAATTGGGGCTTCATCATTAGGTCTGACCGGACCCCGGCTCATGTACAGATTGCTTGGAAGAACAACTGCGGTCATGTCGACCTCACGTTTTCAGGCCCCAATGTCGGCAAGGCCTCGGCGGCGACTGCCCCAGAAGGAGTCAATTTTAACGTAGCCGATGGCATCAATCTGAAATCGGATGTTTTCAGTGTGGACGTTACTGTGTCTGACGTGACAATTTCTTTGCAGAACCAGATGGATATCGTCAGTGAAGTTATGGATGCGATCCGAAAGCTACTGCCGTTGGTTCCGAAGGTTCTGAACGGCGTCTAGCAGCGCGGTCACTACACTATCTCGCCCCCGCGGCGGAGGCCCTGTCAAATCGCCATCCGCTGGCCGCGACGCTGGTGCTCCGCGCGGCGATCGATTTCACGCTCACCCGAACGCGGGCGAAGCGGTCTGAGGGAAAGCTAAGCGGGCGATCCAACCACGCCTCTTGCCACCTGATCGCGCTCGATCGATTCGAAGAGGGCCTTGAAGTTGCCTTCGCCGAAGCCCTCGTCCTTCTTGCGCTGGATGATCTCGAAGAAGACCGGGCCCAGCAGGGTCTTGGTGAAGATCTGCAGCAGGATGCGCGGGTCGCCGTCGGCGGTGGAGCCGTCGATCAGAAGGCCGCGTTTGCGCAACTCCTCGATCGGCTCGCCATGGCCCGGCAGGCGCTCGGCCAGCATCTCGTAGTAGGTTTCGGGCGGGGCGGTCATGAAGGCGACGCCGGTGCTGCGCAGGCGGTCGACCGTGTCGTAGATGTCGTCGGTGGAGAGCGCGATGTGCTGAATGCCCTCGCCGTTGTAGGCCATCAGGAACTCTTCGATCTGGCCGGTGGCGTTCGAGGCCTCCTCGTTCAGCGGGATGCGGATCTTGCCGTCCGGGGCGCTCATCGCGCGGGAGTTCAGGCCGGTGTACTCGCCCTTGATGTCGAAGAAACGGATTTCGCGGAAGTTGAAGAGCTTCTCGTAGAAGCGTCCCCAATGCGCCATGCGCCCGCGATAGACGTTGTGAGTCAGGTGATCGATCGTCTTCAAGCCGCAGCCGACGGGCTGCTGCTCGACGCCCTCGATCCAGTTGAAGTCGATGTCGTAGATGCTGGAGCCCGGCGCGAAGCGGTCGATCAGATAGATGGGGGCGCCGCCGATGCCCTTGATCGCCGGCAGGCGCAGTTCCATCGGCCCGGTTGGGATCTTTACCGGCTGAGCGCCACGCCGCAGCAGCTCGCTGTAGGCAAAGTGGGCATCGCGCACCCGAAAGGCCAAGCCGCAGGCCGAGGGGCCGTGCTCTTCGGCGAAGTAGGAGGCCAGGCTCTTCGGCTCGCTGTTCAGAATGAAATTGATGCCGCCTTGACGGTAGAGGGTGACGGCCTTGGAGCGATGACGGGCGACAGCGGTGAAGCCCAGGCTGGCAAAGACCGCTTCCAGCACGGCCGGATCGGGGGCGGCGAACTCGACGAATTCGAAGCCGTCGAGGCCGATGGGGTTCTCGGTGAGGTCGGTCATGGCGGGCGTCTCCCTTGGCGTGTTATGGGCTTGTCCTGCACTCTCATGTGCGGTCCGGACGGTCACGGCGCTAGACAGGGCTTCCGCCTGGTGGAAGACTTTCTTGCATGAGCGAGAGCGTACGCAGCCTGGAGCGCGGCCTGACCCTGTTGAAAGCGCTGGAGCGGCAGGGCAGTGCCGGCCTGTCCGAGCTGGCGCGGGCGAGCGACCTGCCGCTGGCCACGGCCTCCCGCCTGCTGGCCTCTCTGGTCGCCTGCGGTTGGGCCGAGCGGCGGCTGAACGACGGGCGCTATCTGCCGACCCTGCCCGGCCGGCAAGCGGCCCCTGCCGTCGCCCTCAGAGCCTTGGGCGCGAAGCTCGGCGCCAGGCACCTGCCGGATCTGACCGCCAAGGTCGGCTTGCCGGTCGACCTGACCCTAGCGGTCTCTCTCGGCGTCATGGAGGTCATCGATTCCACGCGCAAAAAGCAGCCCGGTGGGGTCGACCCCAAGGTTGCGGGCTTTCGACCCTCGCTGGTTTTCTCCTCGCCCGGTCGCGCCTTCTTGGCCGCCGATGCGGCGCAATGCCAGCGCCACCTGGCGCATGTCTTGCAGGGTGACTTGCCAGCCGAGCGCTTTGCGGTTACCAGCGGCGGCTTGGAGCGCGAACTCAGCGCCACCCGGCAGCGCGGCTATGCCGAGCGGGCGGCGGGCTATTGGCCGGACAGCTCCGACTATGGTGCCGAGCCGATGGACATCGCCGTCGCGCTGACGACGCGCCATGGCGCGCTTGGGTCTCTCTCCCTGGTGTGGCCAGCACAGCAGATGCGGCCGAAGCAAGTTGCCGTGCAGCACCTGGGCGCGCTGACCTCCACCGCCTCGGCGCTGTCCGAAGATCTTGAAAGGAAACTCCCTTGGAGCAAACCGCCGTTCTGATCCATGGGGCCTTTGGCGGCCCCTGGACGATGCAGCCGCTTGCCGAGAGGCTAGGCCCCCGCGGCTGGGATTGCCGACTGCCCGTTCTGCGTCATCACAACGGGCGGGCGGATGACGAGGCGGCGCTGGTCGGCCTCAGCATCGCCGATTACTGCGATGACCTGGAGGCTCTGCTGCGCGCGCTACCGGAGAAGGCGGTCCTGATCGGCCACTCCATGGGAGGTGTCATTGCGCAAATGCTGGCAGCCAAGGGCTTGGCACGCGCTGCGATTCTACTGAACAGCTCGATGATCGCCGGCATTCTGCCCGGTACCGAGGCCGAGCGTAAGCTGGGCAGGGATCTGATGGCTGCCGGGCCCTTCTGGGAGCAAAGCATGCATCTGGACTTCGAGATGGTGTCTGCCCTTGCGCTCAATACCCTGAGTGCGGACGCGCAGCGCCAAGTCTTCGCGCAACTGGGTCCGGAATCGGGCCGGGCGATCTTCGAGCTCTTCTTCTGGATGTTCGATGAGCGGGAAACGACCAAGATCGATGCGCAGGCAGTGACCTGCCCGGTTCTGGCCGTCTCTGGTAGTGAAGACAGAGGTGTGTCGCCCTCCATCGCCCGCCAGATCGCCGCGCGCTATGGCGACAAGGCCGCAGTCCATCTGGCGGAGGGTTGCTGTCACTACATTATGCAGGATGAAGGCTTTGCCGAGGTGGCCGACCTCATCGGCGACTGGATGGATCAGTTGTGAAGCTTGGCGCCCTTGGTGATCTTGTCGACCAGCTTGCGTTCCTCCCGAAAGCCCAGCCCGACAAGCGGTAGAGCAGCCGTCTCGTAGCGTTTTAGGGTCGCGCGGTTGGCCGCGTCTTTACCGGTCTGGAACATGTCCTCGATATAGACCGCCGCTGGCATCCTCGTAGGCCTCGGCCAGCAAAGCGCCGTCATCGCCCAAGAGCCCGCTGGTCAGGAAAGCCGTGACGTTGAGCTTCTGCCAGGTGGCCAGGTCGTCGCGAACGACGATTGCGATCTTGGTATCAAAGCTCCCCCCCGCCGTTAGCCAACGATTGCCATCGAGAAGCCGTCGTAGCCCTTGCCGTCCAGGGTCTGCAGTGCGGTTGCTTGCAGGCCTGGCTCTCGGCCCTGGTCTCGCAGAAAGCGGCGGACGCCCTGGACCTTCGGGTCATCGGAGGCGGCATCGGCGAGCGCGCCGGCGCGCACCACATTGTCGCCGATGATGACGGTTCCGGGGCGCGAGAGCTGCAGGCAGCGCTCGAGGTAGACCGGATTGTTCGGCTTGTCGGCGTCGATGAAGATCAGGTCGAAGGCGGAGGTCTTGGCCCTGATCAGGGCGTCCAGGCTGTCCAAGGCCGGGCCCAGGACGATGCTGACGCTGCCGTCCAGATTCGCGTCCTTCACGTTCTTCGCTGCCACGCCGACGCAGACCGGCGACTGCTCCAGGGTGATCAGGCGCCCCTCAGCCGGCAGGGCACGCGCCAGCCAGATGGTCGAGTAGCCGCCGAGCGTGCCGATCTCCAGGATGCGCTTGGCGCCCATCGCGCGGGCGATGATCTGCAGAAAGGCGCCTCGCGTCGGCGAGACGGCGTGCGGCGGCAGATCCGCTGCCGCCGCGCGCTGCAGCGCCCGCTCCAGCACCGGGTCGGGCTTGAGCAGGCTCTCCTGGATAAAGTCGTCGACCGCCCCGACGGTCTTTTGCTCGATCATCTAGCGCCCGATCGCGTAGCCCTGCATCAGGCGCGGGTTGGCGCCGGCGCGCAGCAGGTCTCCGTCCTTGCGGGCAGCCGAGATGCGGCCCAGCGACCAGGCATCGACCTCGCTCACCCGGTGGCCGCGACGCTTCAGCTCTTCGATGGTTGCCTTGGGGAAGCGCGACTCGAGGCTGAGGCTGCCGAGGTCGGCAGCGCGCGGGAAGAAGGAGGAGGGCATGTGATCGCTGTGGAAGGCCGGCGCATCGATTGCCGCTTGCAGGTTCATGCCGTGATGGATGTGGCGCAGGAAGAAGGGCGGGGTCCACTGGTCCTGATAGTCGCCGCCCGGCGTGCCGAAGACCATCAAGGGCTTGCCGTCGCGGAGCACCAGGTTGACCGAGAGCGTCGTGCGCGGCCGCTTGCCCGGCGCCAGCGAGGCGGGCCTGCCCTCTTCCAGCCAGAACATCTGCGCCCGGCTGTTCAGACAGAAGCCCAAGGATGGGATGTTGGGCGAGGACTGCAGCCAGCTGCCCGAGGGCGTGGCCGAGACCATGTTGCCGTGGCGGTCCACCACGTCGATGTGACAGGTGTCTCCGCGTGTGGTGCCGTCTGTTGAGGGGGCACCTTGGGCTGTTGGCTCGCCGCCGCCCAAGGAGTCGAACTCGCCCTCGCCCTCGCGCTCGGCCAGGGTGAACTCGATCGAGGAATCGTAGCCGGGGATGTCGCCGGGGCGCAGCTCGTGGCTGGCGGTCTCGCCGATCTGGGCGCGTCTGGCCGCCGCATAGGCCTCCGACAGCAGGGTCTCGGCAGGGACATCGCAGAAATTGGGATCGCCGTAGTAGGCCTCGCGGTCGGCAAGCGCCAGCTTGGCGGCCTCGACCACCAGGTGGACGAAGTCGGGGCCGACGGGGTCCAGGCTTGCCAGATCGTGGCCTTTGAGGATTGCGAGTTGCTGCAAGAAGACCGGGCCCTGGCTCCAGAAGCCGTTCTTGCAGACGGTGAGGCCGTGATAGTCCAGGGTGGCGGGCTCCTCGTAGGTCGCCTGCCAGTTGGCCATATCCTGGGCCGTCAGCACACCGCCATGCGGTGCGCCGGAGGCGTCCATGACCTTGGTCTCGCGGCAGAAGCGGTCGATCTCCTCGGCGACGAAGCCGCGGTACCAGGCAGTGCGCATGGCCTCGATCTGCGCCTGGCGGTCGCTGCCGGCCGCTTCGCCTTCGGCCAGCAGACGCTTGTAGGTCTCGGCCAGCGGGCGATTGGTGAAGATGGTGCCCGGCTGCGGGATGCCGTCGGCCAGGTAGAGCTCGGCAGAGGTCGGCCAGTGGTCGCGGAACAGCCCCTCCACCCGCTCGACCGTGGCGGTGATCGCCTGGATCATGGGGTAGCCGCGTTCGGCATAGGTGATCGCATGCTCCAGCACCGCGCGCGGCGGCAGGTTGCCGTGGTCGCGCAGCATCACCATCCAGGCATCGAACGCGCCCGGCACCACGGTCGCCAGCAGGCCGGAGCCGGGGATCAGGCTCAAACCCTCGTCCTTGTAATGCGCGATGGTCGCAGCCGCCGGTGCCACGCCCTGGCCGCAGATCACCTTGGTCTCGCCCTTGGCCGCATTGTGCAGCAGAATCGGCACCTCGCCGCCCGGTCCGTTCAGGTGCGGTTCCACCACCTGCAGGGCAAAGCCGCCGGCCACGGCCGCGTCGAAGGCATTGCCGCCGCGCTCCAGCATCGCCATGGCAGCCTGGCTAGCCAGCCAGTGGGTGGAGCCGACGACACCGAAGGTGCCTTGAATCTCGGGACGCGTGGTGAACATGCGGAAGCCTCTCTTGGGTATTCTGTCGAAAGCGGCCGACCTTACTCGGAAGCTGCCCGCGCGAACAAGCGCCGCCCCGGCAAAAGTCCTGTCTTTGCGCCCTCTCGCATTCTCGCTAGAGTGCGCACGCATTCTAGAAACCCCCTGGAAACCCTAGTCAGAGGTCATCGCTCGATGGAGCTGCAGCGTCCCTATCTTCTCTTCCTCGGCGATGTCGCCGATCAACTGGCGGCCAAGACCGCGCAAGGCATCAACGACTGGCGGCCGGAATGGTGCCTGGGACAGTATCGCCTGCCGAACTGCAAGGCGGACCTCGGGATCCCGGACATGAGCTTGGAAGAGGCCTATGAGCATGGCGCGCGCACTCTGGTCCTGGGCGTTGCCAATCGCGGCGGGGTCTTCTCGCCGCAATGGATCGACGTGATCCTGAAAGCGATCGAAATCGGCATGGACGTGGCCACCGGTCTGCACAGCAAGCTGACCGACGTGCCGGAGATCGCAGAGACAGCTGCCAAGCACAGCCGTAACCTCTTCGATTTGCGTCACCCGACCCAGGTCTTCGATGTCGCAAACGGCGCCAAGCGGCCCGGCAAGCGCATGCTCGCGGTCGGTACCGACTGTTCCATCGGCAAGATGTACACCGCCCTTGCGGTCGAGCGCGAGATGAAGGCGCGCGGCCTGAATGCCAGCTTCCGCGCCACCGGCCAGACCGGCATCTTCATCGCCGGCAGCGGCGTTTCCATCGACGCGGTGGTGGCCGACTTCATCTCCGGCGCGGTCGAGTGGCTATGCCCGGCCAACAGTCCGGACCACTGGGATCTGGTCGAGGGCCAGGGCTCGCTCTTCCACCCCTCCTTCGCCGGGGTCACCATGGGCCTGATCCACGGTGCCCAGCCCGACGCCCTGGTGCTCTGCCACGAGCCGACCCGCACCCACATGCGCGGCCTGCCGCACTATGGCCTGCCGGATGTTCAGACCACGATAGAGACAGCGGTCGCGCATGCCCGTCTGGTCAATCCGGCGGCGACCTGCATCGGCATGGCGATCAACACCAAGGCCCTGGGCGAGAGCGAGGCGGAAAACTATCTGGCGGAGATGGAGCAGAAGCACGGTCTGCCGGCGGTCGATCCGGTGCGCACCGGCGTTGCCCGTCTGGTCGACGCCATGGCGGAGATCTAGCCCGCGATGGAGGTCAAGGTCGCTCACGAAAGCTGGCCGATCCGCGGCAGCTTCGCCATCTCGCGCGGCAGCCGGACAACGGCAGAGGTGCTGCTGGTCACCCTGCAGGAGGGGGGCTGCATCGGTCGCGGCGAGGCCGTTCCCTATGCGCGCTATGGCGAGACCCTGGAGGAGAGCCAGGCGGAGGTCGAGGCGCTGGCCGTCGACCTGCCCGCCGGGCTGGAGCGTGCGGCCCTGGCCGAGCGCTTGCAGGCCGGTGCCGCGCGCAACGCCTTGGACTGTGCGCTTTGGGACCTGGAGGCCAAGCGCAGCCGGCGTCCGGCCTGGCAGCTGGCGGGCCTAGAGCAGCCAAAGGCGGTCACGACGGCCTTTACCCTCTCGCTCGACAGCCCGGAAAAGATGGCGGCAGCTGCTGCCGAGAACGCCTGGCGGCCGCTCTTGAAGTTGAAACTGGCTGGCCCGGGGGATCTGGACCGCGTGGCCGGCGTGCGCGCCGCAGCGCCCAAGAGCAAGCTGATCGTCGATGCCAACGAGGGCTGGGACCTTGAGGCCTATCGCGATCTGGCCCCGCGCCTGGCGGAACTGGGCGTGTCGCTGGTCGAACAGCCACTGCATGCCGATGCCGACGAGGCACTGCGCGGCGAGGAGCGCCCACTGCCGCTCTGTGCCGACGAATCCTGTCACGACCGCGCCACCCTGGACCGGCTGATCGGCCTCTACGACTGTGTGAATATCAAGCTGGATAAGGCCGGCGGCCTGACCGAGGCCCTGGCGATGAAGGCGGCCGCGAAAGAAGCTGGCCTGCAGATCTTCGTCGGCTGCATGCTGGCGACCTCGCTGGCCATGGCACCGGCGGTGCTGCTGGCGCAGGGTGCCGAGTACGTCGATCTCGACGGCCCGCTGCTGCTGGACAAGGACCGCAGGCCGGGACTGACCATCGAGGGCTCGAAGATGCAGCCGCCGGTCTCGGCGCTCTGGGGCTAGCGGGCCGGTGGATCAACGCACGGAAGCCACGCCAAGGACGCGGCGCAAGGCGCGCCACATCCTCGACAACAGCTTTATCGGCCCGGCCCGCGACCCGGCGGTGCTGGAGATCTGGGCGTACAGCGACCGCTTCAGCTATGCCCCCGGCGAAGTCTTGGGGCTGCGGGTCAGCACCACGGCGGAGCGCTATGACATAGAGGTCGGGCGCGACGGCGCCGTCTACGAGCCCCTGCTGCATCTGAAAGGCCTGACTGGACGCCATCACGAGACGCCTGCGGACTGTTCGATCGTCGGCTGCGGCTGGCCGGTGGCGCAAGAGATACAGATTCCTCGCGACTGGCGGTCAGGCGCCTATCTGGTGACCCTGCGCGGCCATCGCGGCGCGGAGAGCGTGGAGGAGCATTATCTCTTCATCCTGCGCACGGCTGAGCCCAAGGCGCCGATCCTCCTGGTCTGCGCGACCGGCACCTGGGTTGCCTACAACTGCTGGGGCGGCTCCAACGCCTACGACGGGATCGCCGGTGCCGATGGGCGCAGCTTCTCGCCGCTGCTCTCGACCCAGCGGCCCTGGACCCGTGGCTTCTGCAAGCTGCCGGAGGGTGCGCCGCGGACCCTGCTGGAGGTGCCGGCACGGCCCGGCACCATGGTCCGCTATCCCTACATGGAATGGGCCTATGCCTATGGCTATTCCAAGAAGTACGCCTCGGCCGGTTGGGCCAGCTACGAGCGGCACTTCGCGCGCTGGGCCGAAGCAGCCGGCTATCGCCTGGATTATGCCGCCCTGCACGACCTGGAGACTGAGCCGGACCTGCTGGAAGGCTATGCCACCGCCGTCTTCGTCGGGCACGACGAATACTGGAGCCGCCCGATGCGCCAGGCCGTCGACGACTGGGTCGAGGCCGGCGGCCGTGCGGCGCGCTTTGCCGGCAACTTCCTCTGGCAGATCCGCATGGAAGACGAGGGCCGCCGGCAGGTCTGCTACAAGTACGTGGCGGCCGAGCAAGACCCGGTCATGGGGACCGATCGCCAGCACCTGATGACCGGCGCCTGGGAACAGCCGGAGGTCGGCTGGCCCGGCGCGCAGACCTTTGCCGCCAATGCCCTGAAGGGCGTCTATGCCGGGCTCGGCAACTGCGTGGGTCGCGGCAGCGGCGGCTTCACCATCTATCGGCCCGAACACTGGGCGCTTGCCGGAACCCATCTCGGCTATGGCGACGTCCTGGGTGCGGACAGCCGAATCTATGGTTACGAGGTCGATGGACTGGACTACGTGGTGCGCGACGGCTTGCCGTTGGCCACCGGCGAGGATGGGGCCAGCCGCGAAATCGAGATCATCGGCCAGGGGCTGGGCACCAATGCCGAAGCCGATCACGGGATCTGGGGAGAGCAGCTCTTCATCGGCGATTCCGACTGTCAGTTCAAAGCCCGCGCGCTCTATGGCGCGGTGACGCCGGAGACCATGGACAAGGCGGTGCGCGGCAACGGCGTCCTGGTGCACTGGCAGCGCGGCCGTGGTGCGGTCTTCAACGCCGCCACCTGCGAATGGGTCATGGGCCTCACCCGCCGCGACCCGCAGGTCGAGCAGATCACCCGGAACGTGCTGGACCGCTTTTCGAGCGAAAGCGCGACCTCAGCCGCCCTTTCCTAAGGGCTTGAAGAGGGCTGCCAGATCGTCTTCGGAGAGGTTGAGCGAGCCTTGGCCGGTTCCCTCGAAGAGCGCGTCTGCCAGTGCCTGCTTCTTGCTTTGCAGCTCCTGGATGGCCGATTCCACCGTGCCTTCGGCGACCATGCGGTAGACGAAGACCGGCTTGTCCTGGCCGATGCGGTGGGCGCGGTCCATGGCCTGGCGCTCGACCGCCGGGTTCCACCAGGGGTCATAGAGGATGACGGTGTCGGCTGCCGTCAGGTTCAGGCCGACGCCGCCGGCCTTCAGGCTGACCAGGAAGATCGGCACCTTGCCGCTCTGGAAGCGCTGAACCACACGGGCGCGCTGCTTGGTCTGGCCGGTCAGCATGGCGTAGTCCCAGCCGCGCTCCTGGATGTCGCTCTCGACCAGCCGCAGCATTTCGACGAACTGCGAGAAGATCAGGATGCGGCGGTTCTGGCCCACCAGTTCTTCCAGCATCTCCATCAGGCGCTCGCGCTTGGCGCTTTCCTCCACCTTTTGGGCCGCCTCCAGCTTCACCAAGCCGGGGTCGCAACAGGCCTGACGCAGCTTTAAAAGCGCGTCGAGAATGGTGATGCGGCTACCGTTCAGGCCCTTGGAGCGGATCGCGTCGCGCACCCGCTTGTCCATCGCAGTGCGCAGGCTTTCGTAGAGGCTGCGCTGGGCGCCGGCGAGCGGCACCAACTCGGTGATCTCGGTCTTCGGCGGCAGGTCGCTGGCGACCTCCTCCTTGTTGCGGCGCAGCAGGAAGGGGCGGATGCGGCTGCTCAGCCGGCGCTGGGTTTCGCCGCAGCCCTGCTTTTCGATCGGCGTGCGGAAGTTGTCCTTGAAGGAGCGGGCATCGCCCAGCAGGCCCGGAATCAGCCAGTCATAAAGCGCCCAGAGCTCTTGCAGGTTGTTCTCGATCGGCGTGCCGGTCAGCGCGATGCGCTGGCGCGCATTGATCTGGCGGATGCGCTTGGCCGCGTTCGAGGCCGGGTTCTTCACCGCTTGCGCCTCGTCCAGAATCGCCAGATCGAACGCGTGCTTGAACAGCACGGCGTGATCGCGATGGATCAGCGGATAGGTGGTGATGATCAGGTCGTGGTCCGGGATCTCATGGAAATAGGCCTTGCGGTCGCTGCCGTGCAGCACCAGCAATTTCAGATCCGGTGCGAAGGTGGCGGCCTCGCGCATCCAGTTGTGTACGAGGCTGGTCGGCACGACGAGCAGACTGGGCCGGTCGCTCTCGTTGATGATGTGGCGCTTGATCAGCAGGGCCAGGGTTTGGATGGTCTTGCCCAGGCCCATATCGTCGGCCAGGCAGCCGCCGAAACCGGTCGCGGACAGCGCGTCCAGCCAGCTGTAGCCGGTCGCCTGATAGGGGCGCAGCTTGCCCTTCAGACCCTTCGGCGCCTTCAGATCCTTGATGTCGGTCAGCCCGCGCAGCTTCTCGCCCAGGCTGCTCAACTCATCGCCGCCGTCGAAGGCCAGCCCGTCGCCATAGAGCGAGGCGGCCACGGCAGCGACCTTGCCGGCCTCGGCGCGATGGAACTCGCCGCCCAGGCCGTGCACGCCAAGGAAGGCACGCACGATCGGCACCAGCATCTCGCCGTCCAGGCGGACCAGGCCGCCGTCCGGCAGGTCGGGATAGAGCACCAGCTCTTCCAGGAATTCCTCCAGGTCGAAGTCTTCGGGCAGCAGGCCCGAGGCATCGACCGGCAGAATGTCTATGACCGAGAGCACGATCGGCAGCAGGTCGAGCTTCTGACCTTCCACCTCAAGGTTGGCGGCAAAGGTGAACCACTCGACGCCGGAGCCTTCTTCGATGCCGGCGTTGAAGGTCATCGGACCGTCGTAGATGCGGTAGGGCCAGTCGTTGCCGATCTCGACCTGCCAGCCCGCTTTCTTCAGCTTCGGCAACTCGTCGGCGGCAAAGCTCAGTCCCAGCGAGCGGGATTCCTCGCGACCCTGACCGAAGACCCAATCCTCGAAGCGGTCGGAATCGGGGAAGGCGCGGTCGCCTTCGCGAGCACTCTCGCCGAAGCGCAAGAAGCGGTAGGTGTCCAAGGGCTTGGCGCCAAAGCCATCCAGCGACGCGAAGAACTTCGCCTCTGCCTTGAGATTGCGTTTCAGGCGGATGACCTTGCCGTTCTCCACGAACTGCGGGTCGTCCTGCGGAAAGGCGGGGGCTTCCTGTCCGTCATAGTCGAAACTGACCCGGATGGCCGGGACAGATACCGGCTGGGCGCCGTGGTCGTAGTAGGGCGAGCGCTGTTGGCGGGCCGGCAAGGCAAAGAGGGTCAGAACGGGTTTCGGTACGTCGCCCTTGCGCTCTTCCACATTCAAGGTGGAGGGCAGCGGCGGTTTGCCGGAGTTGAGCGCGCCCAAGACCTCGGCCACCTCGTGGGCTGCTTCGGCGGGTACCGCAGGCGCGGCCAGCAGTGCCGAGGCCAAGCGCGGCGGTAGATCCAACTTCAGCTGGCCAAAGGCCCCTGTGGCGCTGTGAAAATAGCTTGGCGGGGCAGTCGGAAGCGCGAGCAGGGATTCGCCGCTGACGTCGCGCAGGATCAGTTCCTGGGAGCCGTCGTCGCACTTTCGCCACTGCATGCTGGCCTCGCGGACGCCGGCCTCGTGCATCGGCGGTCCTTGCACTTCCCGCCAGCGTGCCCGTCCGGTGCTGACCACTTTGGTCAAGAGGCCCTGTAGATCCTCGGCATCGGCCTCCTGGCTCTGATAGCCGGGATTGCGGGTGCCCAGGCCGTAGGCTTGCAACATGCGAAAGATCCGAAGATCGGCCGGCAGTACGAACTGCGGCGGGTCGTTGAAGTCCAGATTGTTGAAATTGTAGGGCCGCGCACCGGCACCGACATCGCCGGCGCGCTTCAGGCTGCCCTTGATCGGGGTGACGGTGATGCGCTGATGGCGATCCTGGCCGATGACGTAGAAGATCCGCTCTTTGATGCGCTCAGGAAGATCATCTGTTTTCGTCTCGACCAAATTCTCGTCTGTCTGCCGCAGCCGGTCCAGCCAAGTTCGCAACACAGGTGCCGTAGGTTCGGCCGGCCGGCGCTGCGCTGCGCTGCCATTGGCGCCATTTGTGCCATTGGGTTCCGCCTGTGGCGGCTCTACTTCGCCGGCCGCTGCCAGCAGGGCGGCTGCGACATGCTTGCAGTTGTATCCGACAGAGCAGGTGCAGAGGCCCTGAACACTGCGCAGACGCCCGTCTTTGGTAAAGTTGAGAGAGATGGTCTGGCGATAGGATTTCTTGCCGCCCTCCGACACGATCGCATTGATCTTCGTGCCGCCGGTGCAATCGGCAGATACCACATGGCCTTTCTCGAAGAACTCGAGACCGTCGTTGAAGTGTGTGTCCCGAATGGAGCGTTGGATCTGTTCTTGTGGCAGGGTCATCGAGGTTCACTGTTGGGTAACGAACGAAGGAGGCGGCCTCTGCAGCATGCATCTGCAAGGGCCAAACGAAGTAGACTCGTTATGATGACTCGAATCGCGAAGAATGTACACCCTGTCAAAGCAGCGCAGTCTAGGATTCGGGGAACGTCACATCGAAGGCGGTTTTGCGGCAACTTCAAGGCGATAGGCTGTCCAGATCCATAAGACTTCTGGCGAAAGCCCGCGCTTCGAAGGGGCGAAGGTCGTCTGCGGCTTCGCCAACGCCGATGGCATGAACCGGCAGGCCGAAGGTTTCCGCCAGCGCAACCAGAATGCCGCCCTTGGCAGAACCGTCCAGTTTGGTCACCACCAACCCGGTCACAGAGACGAGCTCTTTAAAGGTTTGCACCTGTGCGAGGGCATTTTGACCGGTTGTTGCATCCAATACTAGCACCACATCGTGTGGTGCTTGCAAATCTTGCTTCTTTAGGACTCGTTGTATCTTGGCAAGCTCGTCCATTAGTTCTTTTTTGTTGTGGAGGCGCCCGGCTGTATCGATCAAGAGGAGATCGTCTCCAGCCGCCCGGGCTTGTTCCAGGGCGTCGAAGGCCAGGCCGGCCGCGTCCGCGCCGCTCTTCCCGGCCACCACCGGCGCATTGCAGCGTCGCCCCCAGATCTGCAGCTGTTCGATGGCGGCGGCCCGGAAGGTGTCGCCGGCGGCCAATCGTAGCTTCAGGCCGCTGTCGGCGTAGTGCTGACCCAGCTTGCCGATCGTCGTGGTCTTGCCGCTGCCGTTGACGCCGACGACGAGAACGACATGCGGTTTGTTGTTGGGCGCGATGGTCAAGGGCTGCGCCACCGGCTCTAGAATGGTGGCGATATGCTCTGCGAGCGCGGCCCTCACCTCTTCGTCCGTGACCTGCTTGTTGAAGCGGTCCTTGGCCAGTTTCTCGGTCAGCTTGGATGCCACGGAGACACCCAGATCGGCCATGATGAGGGCTTCTTCCAGTTCCTCCAGCGCCGCCTCGTCGAGGCGGCGGCGCGTGAGCGCGCCACTGATCGACTGGGTGAGACGGCTGGATGACTTGGAGAGGCCCTGCTTTAGACGTTTGAACCAGCTCACAGGGCCCGCCCCTCCAGGCAGGCTGGCCGCGCGGCCAGCAACTCGGCGGCGACGATGGCGCCGGCTGCAAGACGTGTGTCGCTCAAGATCACTTCCGAAAAATCCTCCGCCCGGCCAAGGCCCGGCTTCTCGATCAGAATAGTGTCGCGGCCGCCGACGCGGCGCGCGAGATGACGGGCCACCTGCCGTTCGCCCAGCGTGCGCAGACGCTGCGCACGTTCCTTACGCAGGGACTTGGCCACTGCGGGCATGCGCGCGGCCGGCGTGCCGGGGCGCTCCGAGTAGGGAAAGACATGGAGATAAGTCAAGCCGGCCTCTTCGACCAAGGTCATGGTCTGCATGAAGTCGGCCTCGCTCTCGGTCGGAAAGCCGGCGATCAGGTCGGCCCCGAAAACCAGATCCGGCCTGGCCGCCCGAGCGCGGGCAACGCAGCTCAAAACGTCGGCGCGCAGGTGGCGCCGCTTCATGCGCTTCAGGATGATGTCGGCGCCGGCCTGAACCGAGAGATGCAGGTGCGGCATCAGGCGCGGCTCCTCGGCCAGCAGGCGGTAGAGATCCTCGTCGATTTCGACCGGGTCGAGGGAGGAGAGCCGCAAGCGCGGCAGCTCCGGCAGCTGTGCCAGCAGGCGCCGGCAGAGCTGTCCCAGGTGTGGTTGGCCGGGCAGATCGCTGCCGTAGCCGGTGATGTCGACGCCGGTGAAGACGACCTCCTTCACACCGGCCTCGACCAGACGGCGAACCTCCTGCACCAGGGCGCCGATCGGAACCGAGCGGTTGTTGCCGCGCCCGAAGGGGATGATGCAGAAGGTACAGCGATGGTCGCAGCCTTGTTGGATCTGGACGAAAGCGCGGGTGCGCTCGGCGAAGGCCGTCGTCAGATGGCTCGCCGTCTCGGTCAGGCTCATGATGTCGTCGACCTGAACCGCCGGCTGCGGGCCATCCTGCCAGCTCTCGGGCCGCAGCTTCTCGGCATTGCCCAGAACCCGGGTCACGCCAGGCAGGGCGGCATAGCGCGCCGGGTCGATCTGGGCGGCACAGCCGGTGACGACGATCTCCGCCTCGGGGCTCTCGCGATGCGCCTTGCGGATGGCTTGGCGCACCTGGCGCTCGGCCTCGGCCGTCACGGCGCAAGAGTTGACCACCACCAGGTTCTTCTGGTCGCCCGCCTTCATATGCCCGCGAATCACCTCGGACTCGTAGGCATTCAGGCGACAGCCGAAGGTCAGGATCCGCGGCCCATTGGTAAGCGATTGGGGCATCAGATAAGGATTTCCGGCGGCAGCAGGCCGCTGAAGGCCGTGGCGATCGGGCCGGTCATCTCGACATGGCCGTCGTCGCGCCACAGGATCGAAAGGCTGCCGCCGTCCAAGGCGACCTCGACTTGGCGTCCGGTGAGCCCGCGGCGTGCCGCATTGACCGCCGCCGCAGAAGCGCCGGTGCCGCAAGCCTGCGTGATGCCCACGCCACGCTCCCAGACCCGCACGCGCAGCCGGTCCGGGCCGGTGACTTCCGCGACGGCAATGTTGGCACGCTCGGGAAAGATCGGATTGACCTCCAGCTTCGGTCCCAAGACTTCCAGTGCCACGGCCTCGGCACTGGAAACGAAGAAGGTTGCGTGCGGGTTCCCGACGGAAAGCGCGGCCGGCGCTGTCAGGTCTCCTTCGGAAAGCGCTAGGCAAAGCGTATCCATCGCTCGGGCCAAAGGAATATCCTGCCAGTCCGTCCTGGCCGGCCCCAGATCGACGGTCATACGTCCATCGGCCTCCCGCCGGCAGGAGAGGAGCCCGCCCAGGGTTTCGATCGCCAGGCACGCGCGCCCCAGCTCTTCGGCCAAGAGCCAGCCGACACAGCGGCTGCCATTGCCGCAGGCTGCCGCTTCGCTGCCGTCTGCATTGAGGAAGCGCACGAAGGCAGCGGCGGCAGGGTCGCGCGGTGGCTCCAGCAGCACCAACTGGTCGAAGCCCACACCGCGGCGCCGATCGGCAATACGACGCGCCGCCGCCGGCGAGAGGTCCACCTCCGCCTTGCGGGCATCGATCACCACAAAGTCGTTTCCAAGCCCATGCATCTTGCGAAAGGGTAGGGCTCCGGCTGCCGCCATAACGAGGCAATCCCTCAACACTAGGACAGTTTTTGTTCCAACTGGGCTTATAGTCGGCGCTGACCAAGGCGTCTATGCCTCTTGGTAGTCAATCCTGCCGCCCGGCTCTGCTATTTTCGGGTAGCTCGACGCTCTCTGATCTGCGCCCCAACTGGACGCCGAGGACCAAGGGAACAAGGTTAGAGGATGCAGCGGTCATCGAGGGCTTGCTATGCTGGTCCGCGTCGACGCGAGAACTGTGTGACAAAGAGGGGAAACATCCGTGCGTAAGGGTTCGGGGCATCCCGACCACCATCCAAAGGTCGCTTTGGTCACGGGCGCCGCGCGCCGGATCGGCCGCGCGATCGCCCTGGACCTGGCCCAACAGGGCTATGCCATCGCCTTGCACTATCGCCGATCCGAAAAGGAGGCAAAGGCACTTGCCGCCTCTATCCGTGACGGCGGAGGTCGCGCCGTTACGCTGGCTGCCGATCTGAGCAGGGGAGCCGAGGTGCAAGGTCTGCTGCCGCGTGCGGCGCGGGCGCTCGGTCCGATCGGCTTGCTCGTGAACAACGCATCGACCTTCGACTACGACGACATCGCATCGGCCGACAGCGAGAGCTGGGATACCCATTTCGAGCTCAATCTTTGGGCGCCTTTGGTGCTGTCCCAGGCCTTTGCCGACGGCTTGCCGGAGGGCGAGGGCGGCTTGCTGGTCAACATGATCGATTCCCGCGTGTTGAACCCGACACCGCGCCACCTGACCTACACGGTCAGCAAGGCTGCGCTCTGGTCCTTGACCCAAAGCCTGGCACAAGCGCTGGCGCCACGCGTGCGCGTCAATGCGATCGGGCCAGGGCCGGTGCTGCCGCCCGACGGACAGACCCAGGCACAGTTCGAGAGCCGCTGCCAGCGCCTGCCGCTGCGGCGGCCTGCCTCACTGCAGGAGATCTGCGCGGCCGTTCGCTTTCTGATTGCCGCAAAGTCGGTGACCGGACAGCTGATGTTGCTCGACGGCGGCAACCACCTGGCCGATCAGGGCGGTCAGCAGCCGGCCATCGCCGCTGCCGTTCGCACCATGACGGGCAACACGGCGGCCTGATGTCCGCTGCCTGATGTCCGCTGCTTGATGCCCGCTGCTTGACGCCCGCTGCTTGACGCCCGCTGCTTGACGCCCGCTGCTTGACTGGCGGAGGAAAGCAGACTATCTACACGCCGCTGTCAGACAGCTAGATCATGGCAAGAGGCCCCAGGGAGTTACGTCCAGGGGCTCACGTCCCGCCGCGAGGGTTCGCGCCGGGGCGCTTTTTTGCTTTGGTCAAGAGCTGACGGGAAACGCGCTTCGGAGGCGAGAGATGTTTCAAAGCTTGCAAGACCGCCTGGGCGGGATCTTCGATAAGCTCACCCGCAGGGGGGCGCTGAGCGAGGCCGAGGTGAGCGCGGCCCTGCGCGAGGTGCGGATCGCCTTGCTGGAGGCCGATGTCGCGCTGCCGGTGGTGAAGGATTTCGTCGCCGGCGTGCGCGAGCGGGCCATCGGGCAAGAGGTGCTGCGCTCCGTCACGCCGGGCCAGCAGGTGGTCAAGATCGTCAACGACCATCTGGTCGAGACCTTGGGCAGCGACTCCGTCGGCCTGGATCTGAATGCCACCGCTCCGGTGGTGGTGATGCTGGTCGGCCTGCAGGGCTCGGGCAAGACGACGAGCTGCGCCAAGATCGCCAAGCTCTTGACCGAGAAGGAACGCAAGAAGGTCCTGATGGCCTCGCTGGACACCCGCCGTCCGGCAGCCCAGCGCCAGCTCGCCGTTCTGGGCGAGCAGACCAATGTCGCGACCCTGCCGATCGTCGAGGGCCAGGATCCCGTCGCGATCGCCAAGCGGGCCAAGACCACGGCCGCCAAGGAAGGCTTCGACGTTCTCTTGCTGGACACCGCCGGCCGACTGGCGATCGACGAAGAGCTGATGGCCGAGGTCGCCGCGGTGCGCGACACCACCGGGCCGCACGAGAGCCTGCTGGTGGCCGATGCCATGACCGGCCAGGACGCGGTCCAGGTCGCCAGCGCCTTCAAGGAAAAGGTGGGGCTGACCGGCATCGTGCTGACCCGTGTGGACGGCGATGCCAGGGGCGGTGCCGCGCTTTCCATGCGCGCCGTCACCGGTTGCCCGATCAAGCTGATCGGCGTCGGCGAGAAGATGGACCAGCTGGAGGGCTTCTACCCGGACCGCGTGGCCAGCCGGATCCTGGGCATGGGCGACGTGGTCTCGCTGGTCGAGCGGGCAGCCGAGACCATCGAGCAGGCCGATGCCGAGAAGATGGCGGCCAAGCTGCAGAAGGGGAAGTTCGACCTGAACGACCTGGCCAGCCAGCTGAAGCAGCTGCAGAAGATGGGCGGCCTCTCCTCCATGATGGGCATGCTGCCCGGCATGGGGAAGATGAAGGCGCAGATGAAGAACAAGATGGACGACAAGATGGTGTCCCGTCAGCTCGCCATCATCTCCTCCATGACCCCGAAGGAACGCCTGCATCCCGAGATCGTCAAGGCCAGCCGCAAGCAGCGCATCGCCAAGGGCTGCGGGCTCGCCGTCAGCGACGTGAACAAGCTGCTGAAGCAGCACCAGGAAGCCGGCCGCATGGTCAAACAGCTGAAGAAGATGGGCAAGAAGGGCCTGCTGCGCAACGGCATGGAGGGCCTGCTCCCGCCTGGTGCCGGCGGCGGCCAGGGCGGTGGTGGTCCCGGCGGATTCGGTGGTGGCGGCGGCGGGCCTTTCGGCCCCGGCGGCTTTGGCGGCGGCGGTGGTTTCGGCCGCAAGTAGCGGCCAGAATAACGCCCAGAGTAACGCCCAGAGTAACGCCGAGACTAGCGCCCAGAATAACGCCCAGAGTAACGAGACACTCCGGGGTGCCTTGGCACTCCAACGAGCGAAGACAACGAGACAGAGACAGTTTTGAAGGAGTAACCCTATGTCCCTACGTATCCGTTTGGCCCGCGGTGGTGCCAAGAAGCGTCCCTTTTACCGCATCGTGGTGGCCGATGCCCGCAGCCCGCGCGATGGCCGCTTCATCGAGCGCATCGGCAGCTATGATCCGATGTTGCCGCGCGAACACGAGAACCGCGTGAACATCGACGTGGAGAAGGCCAAGGAGTGGATGAGCAAGGGCGCCCAGCCCAGCGACCGTGTCGCACGTATGCTGGCCGCCGCCGGTGCCATCACCCTGCCGGAACGCCCCGAGCAGACCAAGCAGCCCAAGCCGAAGGCCAAGGCGCTGGAGCGTTTGAAGGAGCGTGAGGACAAGGCCAAGGCCGTTGCCGAGGCCTCTGCTGCCGCCGCCGCCGTCGAGAGTGCCCCCGCTGAAGAGGCTCCCGCTGAGGAGGCTCCGGCAGAAGAGGCCGCCGGTGAGGAAGACAAGGCGTCCTAACCTCCGCATTCTCAAGGGGAGGCTCCTTCATGCCTGACGAGGCCGCAGCCTCGGACCTGATCCAAATGGGTGTCATTACCGGTGCCCATGGGGTGCGCGGCGACGTCACCGTGAAGTCCTTCACCGAGGTCGCCGCCGACATCGCTGCCTATGGCCCGCTGCTGGACCGCAGCGGCAGACGGCGGTTTCGGCTGCGCATCAAGGGTCAGACCCGCGGCTTGCTGGTCGCCAGCTTGGCCGAGGTTGCCGACCGCGACGCGGCCCAGGCTTTGAAGGGCACGGCGCTCTTCCTGCCGCGCTCGGCGCTGCCGCAGCCGGAGGCGGAGAGCTTCTATTACGCCGACTTGATCGGTCTCCGGGTCGAGGACCTGGCCGGGCAGGAACTCGGTCGGGTCCAGGCCGTCGATGACCACGGCGCCGGCGACCTGCTGACCATCGCCACGGTGGGCGGGGAGTTGCTGCTGCCTTTTACCCGCCAGGCGGTGCCGAAGGTGGATCTGGAGTCCGGGTGCCTGGTGGTCGATCCTCCGGACGAGATCCTGGTGCGCCCTGACGGTGAAGCGGGAGGACAGGATGGCTGAGAACGAGAGCTTACCGGAAGCCTGGCGCCGGACGCCGCAAGGGCGCCTGCGTGGGCGCGGCCTGGGTCTTGCCTTTCCCGGCACGCCGGGCCCCTGCAATGCCATCACCGACGTTCCTGGCCTCACGCTTGGTACGGCGACCCTGATATCCGGCAGCGGCCCGCTTCACGTCGGGCAGGGCCCGGTACGCACCGGCGTCACGGCAATCCTGCCGCGTGGTCGGGCCGGCCTCTCGACGCCTTGCTGGGCGGCAGCGGAGATGCTGAATGGCAATGGCGAGCTGACCGGCTCCTGGTGGTTGGCAGAGACCGGGCGTCTGGAGCTGGCGGTCACCTTGACCAACACCCACTCGGTCGGCCTGGCGCGCGATGCGACCCTGGAATGGGCGCTGACTAAGCTGGAGCAACCGATGGAGCAGGACTGGGGCCTGCCGGTCGCGGCTGAGACCTATGACGGCTATCTGAACGACATCAACGGCTTTCACGTGACCCGCCAGGTGGTCTTCGACGCGCTGGATGCCGCAGAGAGCGGCCGGATCGAGGAAGGCTCGCTCGGCGGCGGTACCGGCATGATCTGCTATGGCTACAAGGGCGGCAACGGCACCGCGTCGCGCCTGGTGCCCCTGGCCGGCGAGACCTTCCGCCTGGGCGTCTTCGTGCAGGCCAACTTCGGCCGGCAGGGAGACCTGACCATCCTCGGCCGGCCGATCCCCAGCCAGGATGCGGTCGAGACCGGCGGCAGCGGCTCGGTCATCGCCGTGGTGGCGACCGACGCACCTCTGCTGCCGCACCAGCTGCGCCGCCTGGCCCGCCGTGTGCCTCTGGGCCTGGCCCGCACCGGCACCAGCGGCAACCACTCATCCGGCGATATCTTCCTGGCCTTCTCGACGGCCAATGGCGCAGCGCTCAGCGGCGTCGGCCGCCTCTCCGCCGCGTTCCTCAGCGAGGACAGCCTGGATCCGCTCTTCGAGGCGGTGGTGCAGGCAAGCGAAGAGGCTGTGGTCAATGCCATGATCGCCAACGAGGCGATGATCGGCCGCGACGACCACCGGGTGATCGCCCTGCCGCACGAAAGAGTGCTTTCTTCTCGCTAAGAGCCCGCCTTGGAACTGCTTGTGCCCTGCACTGACTGATCAAGGTCTTGGGCAAGGAGAGCGGCGCCCGGCGATGCCTGGCACATCGAAAGCGCGGCGCATCGAAAGCGGCGCTCGCCGCGGCCCCGCTGTCGTCGCACCAACGGTGAGACCGGAGCTGCGGCGCCTTCCCGAGGGGCCCTTCAGCGCGTTTCACATCTGATTTTTTTGGAACTTTTTGGGCTCGTCACCGTTCTCTGACTGTACCCCGCACGATGCATGCATCAGGGGACTATCTGATGGGAATACCATTGCTGATGGTAGTGATCCCATCATGAGCCAAGGGAACGCGATGAGGAGTGAACAGCTCAAGGATTGATGGGATCAGCGCGCCAGCCGCCACTACGCCAAATCGCCGAACCTGACGGAAAGCGATCTGGACGCCGGCCACAGCGACTGAATCCGCCAGACTGCCAGGATCCAGAGGCGATCCGGCATCGGTCGACCCGAGGCCAACAGCGAGACGGAGGTCTGGCTGATCGGCTGCTGATGTTCCTCTCGTGCGCCCAAGTTTACCAAAGCATAAGGATGACTACGATGAAGAAGCTATTCGTATCGACCGCCGTTGCAGCCCTGATGATCGGATCGGCTGGGGCGGCCATGGCCGATTGCACCGTTGTCGACACGTCTTTCGAAGAGAACCTGCGCGACAATTCCGAGATGCGCGCAGCCTACGCAGGACCGACGATCCGCGACCTGCGCGATCTTCGCGATGCGGCCATGGTGCTTGCGGCCTACGGCCAGAACGAGGCCTGCGAAGAGGTGGCGCAGGCGATCAAGCAGATCTCTGCCGATCCGGCCAAGGCCAACAAGATGAGCTATGCCTATCGTGAGCACCAGATCGAAGGCGCCGACCATGCTGAGCTGGCTTACGAGAACGCAAAGCCTCTGACGGAAACCACGGGGCGCTTGCGCGCTGACGAGTTGCTTGGTGCGGATCTGCACGGCCAGAACAACGAGACGGTTGGCGAGATCTCCGACATTGTCTTCGATAGCTCCGGGAGCCCCGGATATGCCGTGGTCGCCTATGGCGGTTTCCTCGGCATCGGCGAAGAAAGCTCCGCTATTCCCTTCGACATGCTGAAGGTCAGCCCGAACGGCGAGAGGTTCTTCGTCTCAATGACCGAGGAGCAGATCGAGAAGGCGCCGCGCTTCGAACAAGGGAACTTTGATTGGACCGATGACGAAGCTTGGAGGGACAATAACGATCAGTATTTCCACTCCTCGAATAGCCAGGGCCAAGGCTAGATTCGAGCGCTTCCGATCTTTCGTGATCGGAGGCACCGATCAGCCTGCTCCCGACTAGAGTAGCGTGGCGAGGCCCACGACCGGGTGATGAAATCCGGTCGTGGGTCGCAAGTCGTGGGTCGCAACGGATGAACGGCAATGGCCGTCAGCTTCCGTCGAGCAGAACGCTGCTACTGCGGTATCGAACCCATCGGCCATGGATCACCCATGTTTGCCTCGAATGCCGGATCCAGGTCGATGAAATGCGTGTTGCCGTGGCGGGTGACCGTGCCCCAGCGTCCATCGTCGGTGATGATCAGCCCCGAGGAGCCCCCGCCCAAGATGGTGCCGCCGCCCAAGATAGTGCCGCCGTAGCCGCTGATGTCGTCGTAGCTGCGGCTGCTGCCAGATCCTACGATAAAGCCGAGATCGCCCTGGTCGGTGAGATAAGAACGTCCGGCACTCGAGCCGGCGAAAAGGCCGACACTGCCGTCTTCGCAATCGAATCCCGTTCCGGTCTCCAAGCCCGGGCCATTGCAGAAGGCCGATACCGGGCCCGCGCCGGCAAGAAGCCCGAGAGAAAAGCCGACAACGGCGAAATGCAAAGCGCGCATGGCACACCTCTTCATGACCTGGAACATTTCATGAACATGTGGCGTCTGGAAGCACAATGCAAGCAAAAGGAGAAGGATTCTTTAGAAACCAGGTTTGCGGGTATCCTAGTCTGCGGCGTCCTTCGGCCGCTTTCCGGAGGCGGCGCGTTTCGAATAGAGCTAACCTCTCTGCTGCAAGCTGGGCGAAGGGGGGGACCGTGCGCCGCGTTTGGAGACTGCTCAGACTGGATCGGCCGCCGCCCGGCGGGCTGGATCGCGCCGTCCAGACCGTGGCGCGCTGGTGGCTGCCCTTTCTGCTGCTCTTTACCGCTGTTCTCTATCTGCCTCTGCTCGACGCGCGGCCGCTGCGCTTCGAAGAGGGGCGGCGCGCGGTGCAGGCCTTGGAGATCCTGGCCGGCGGCTCGTGGTGGTACCTGGAGGTGCTGGGCGAGCCTTACGTCAACAAGCCGCCCTTGCTGCCCTGGCTGATGGTCGTCGCCAGCTGGTTCACGGGCGGGCTGAACGAGTGGGCCGTGCGGCTGCCGGCTGTTGTCTCGGTCGCTGTGGGGGCCGTGAGCGCAGGCGCGATGGCCCGGCTTCTGGTGCCCGCGCGTGGGCGGCTGGCGGCCTTGGCGGCCGGGGTGGCCTTTCTGTCCTGCGCCTTCATCTTCACCAAGGCCAGGCTGGGTGAGACCGATACCTTGGTCACGGCTTTCTGCGGCCTGGCCTTCCTGGTGTGGGCCTGGGCGCGCATGCGTGGGCAGCTGAACGGCTTGGCCTGGTTTGCTGTGTGGGCGTTCCTGGCGGCCGCAGCCTTCACCAAAGGACCGATCCCACTTTTCTTCCCTGCTGTCGCTCTTCTGCTGGTGCCGCTTCTGCAGCGCCGTTGGCGCGAGGCTGCTTTGGCGCTCTTGGTCTTGGTCCTCTCGCTAGGGCCGCTCGGCCTCTGGGCCGCCATCAATCTTGCCGATGACGGGATTCAGGGTTGGGCGCGGGAGATGCGGGTCGGCGGGCGCGGCGGTCCGGGTCCGGACTACTGGTGGGGCCTGCTGCACCTCAATCAGGTCCCCAATGCCATCGTCTACACCCTGCCCTGGTGTCTGCCGGCAGCACTCTTGGTAGGTGCGTCCTGGAGCGAGCGTCGGCAGAAGGGCTGGCCGGTTCTGGCGCTGCTGCTCTTTGCCGTGCCCTTCGCGCTCGTCGTGCTGCTGTGGAGCGAGGCCCGGCCGCGCTACGCCATGCCGATCGTCTGGCCGGTCGCCGCCTTGGCCGGCGGCTGGATTGCGCTCACCTGGCAGCGCGGGCGCCTGGCGATCGCGCTGCTGGTCGGTGGCGCCCTCTTCATCGTCATCCACCAGGCAATCCTGCTGGGCATCTTCGAGGGTCGGACCAAGGCGCAGGTCGCTTACCGCGCCAAGGTCGAGGCCCTGGCCACGGCGGTGGCGCCGCTCCCTGCCGGAACCCTGCTGCTGGTCGATTCGGCCGTCGAGCCGGATCATGACGCGCTGGCCTACGCCGGGCGCCCCTTGCAGCGGATCCGCATTGCCGATGGCCTCTGCCCCAAAGAGGGGCAGTACTTGCTGGTGAGCGAGCCGGACCGAGCAGCCGTGGAGGCCAGCGGTGACTGGAGTCTCAAGGCCGATATCGCCGGCACTTGGATGGGGCTCTACGAGCGCGACAGCGCGCGCTGTCCCTTGGGGCGATAGAGCGCCACTGCATTGCCGTAGAGAGCGGCTTCGGCCTCCGCTTCGCTCAAAACCTCCTCAATCAAGGCAATGTCCGCTGCTTCGAATGGCCGGGGCGCTCTGGTCGAGGGCAGATCGCTGCCGAACAGCAGTGCGCCGGGATCGATATCGGCAATCTGCCGCAGGAAGGGGCCGGGCGAAAAATCCAAGCGCCCGAAGCCTGTGGCCTTCACCTTGGCACCCGCCTCGACCAGCCTCAGCAGGCAGGGTTGATCGGTGCCGCTGAGGCCCAGATGGTCGACGACAATCTGCGGCAGAGCCTTCAGCCGTGCCTCGATCGCCGCCAGATCTCCGGAATCGATATAGAGTTCAACGTGCCAGCCGACACGCCGGTAGGCGCGCTGGGCCAGCTGTTCCAGATCCTCCAAACCTGCCGAGCCACCACGCTTCAGGTTGAAGCGCAGCGCCCGGACGCCGGCGGCGTTCAAGCGGTCGAGTTCCTGGTTCGAGACTCCGGCCGGCAGCTGCGTCACCCCGACGAAATCGGGTCCCAGTCGCTCCAGCGCGTCCGTGAGGTAGCTCTGGTCGAAGGCCTGGAAGGATCCGGAGACCACGGCCCCGCCGCCGATGCCCAGTGACCGGCTCGCTGCGCGGTAGTCTTCGGCGGTGAAAGGCGGCGGCAGATAGCCCTGATTGGCGACCAGCGGAAAACGCGGGTCGATGATGTGGAGATGGGCGTCGAAAAGGCAGGTCGTCATGTCCTATCTATAGCCCGATGCATCGGTACTGGACAAAGCAAACACGAGGCGCCATAACCTTCGCCTTCGTGTGCTAGGGACAGGTTATGACCTGGACGGCGCATGTCCTCACCCTCTTTCCGGAGGTCTTTCCCGGTCCCCTGGGCGCCAGCCTGGCCGGAACCGCTTTGGCCAAGGACCTTTGGCAGTTGCGGGTGAGCGACATAAGGGACTACGCGACGGACCGCCACCGTTCGGTCGACGATACGCCTTACGGCGGCGGCGCCGGGATGGTGCTGCGGCCCGACGTCGTGGATGCGGCCCTGGTGGCGGCTAAGGAAGGTACGGCCGATGCCATGGCCGTCTACCTGACGCCGCGCGGGGTGCCCTTGCGCCAGGAACTGGTGCGCGAGATGGCGGCGGCAGAGAGCCTGATACTGCTCTGCGGGCGCTATGAAGGTGTGGACGAGCGGGTGCTGGAGAAGCATGCACTGGCCGAGGTGTCGATCGGCGACTATGTGCTGTCAGGTGGAGAATTGGCAGCGATGGTGGTGATCGACAGCGTGGTTCGCCTCTTGCCCGGTGTGATGGGCAATGCGGCCAGCCCGGAGGAGGAATCCTTCGGTGCGGGCTTCGGCGGGCTGCTTCTCGAGCATCCGCACTATACCCGTCCGGCGGTCTGGCAAGACCGTGCGGTGCCGGCGGCTCTGCAGAGCGGGCACCATGCGGAGATCAAGGCCTGGCGCCGGCGGCAGGCGGAAGAGATGACACGCCTCAGGCGGCCCGATTTGTGGCGGGCCTACCTGGGAGAAGACGACACTGGAGGTCGAGAGACATGAACGTAATTCAGCAGATCGAGCAGGAGCAGATGACCAATCTGCTGGCTCAGCGTCCCGTACCGGAGTTCGCTCCGGGCGACAGCGTCAAGGTGACCGTGAAGGTCGTCGAGGGTGAGCGTGAGCGCCTGCAGGCTTTCGAGGGTGTTTGCATCGCGCGCCGGAACCGGGGGCTGAACTCCTCCTTCACCGTGCGCAAGATCTCCTACGGCGAGGGTGTGGAGCGTGTCTTCCCGCTCTATTCGCCGCGCATCGCTTCCATCGACGTGGTGCGCCGCGGCGACGTGCGTCGCGCCAAGCTCTATTATCTGCGCGGTCGCACGGGTAAGGCAGCCCGCATCGCCGAGAAGATCGAGAGCAAGGACAAGATCGAGGCGCGCCGCCGGGCACGGGCCGAGGCCAAGGCCGAGGCTGCCGCAGCACGGGCCTAAGGGCTTTTTGCGGACGGGGTGGTTTAGACCGCCCCTTCTCGAGAGTTTGACAGAGACGGGAGGTAGGGACCGATGACGCCCGGCACACCCAAGACGCTCTTCGACAAGATCTGGGAGAGCCACCTGGTGAGGCAGTCGGATGACGGCACCTGCCTTATCTACATCGACCGCCACCTGGTGCACGAGGTGACCAGCCCGCAGGCCTTCGAGGGCTTGCGCCAGGCCGGCCGCAAGGTGCGCCGCCCCGAGCTGACCCTGGCGGTGCCGGACCACAACGTGCCGACCGAAAATCGTGCCGCCGGCATCGCCGACGAAGAGTCTCGCATTCAGGTCGAGACACTGCGCACCAACACTGCCGAGTTCGGCGTACCGATCTTCGATATGGACGATATCCGCCAGGGCATCGTGCACATCGTCGGGCCGGAGCAGGGCTTCACCCTGCCGGGCACGACCATCGTCTGCGGCGACAGCCACACCTCCACCCATGGCGCCTTCGGGGCGCTGGCTTTCGGCATCGGTACCTCCGAAATCGAGCATGTGCTGGCAACCCAGACCCTGCTGCAGCGCCGCGCCAAGAACCTGCGCATCGCCGTCGAGGGCGAGCTGCCGCTGGGCGTGACCGCCAAGGACATGATCCTCTCGATCATCGGCCGCATCGGCACCGCCGGCGGGACCGGGCATGTGATCGAGTTCGCCGGGGACGCCGTCATGGCGCTCTCGATGGAAGGGCGGATGACGATGTGCAACATGGCCATCGAGGCCGGTGCGCGCGCCGGTCTGATCGCCCCCGACGAGACCACCTTCGCCTACCTCAAGGGCCGCCCCATGGCACCCAAGGGCGCTGCCTGGGAGCAGGCCGAAGCCTATTGGCGCAGCCTGCCCTCCGACCCCGGTGCGCACTATGAGATGGAGCTGACTCAAGCGGCCGCGCAAGTCGATCCGCAGGTCACCTGGGGCACCAGTCCGGAAGACGTTGTGCCGGTGACCGGCGTCATCCCCGACCCCGAGCACGCCCCGACCGACGCCAAGCGCCAGTCGATGCTCGAGTCTCTGGAATACATGGGCTTGAGTGCGGGCACGCGGATGCAGGACATCACGGTCGACAAGGTCTTCATCGGCTCCTGCACCAACGGCCGCATCGAGGATCTGCGCGCGGTTGCCAAGGTGGCCGAGGGCCGCAAGGTGGCCGAGGGCCTGCATGCCCTGGTCGTCCCGGGCTCCGGCCTGGTGAAGGAGCAGGCCGAAAGCGAGGGCCTTGACCGCATCCTCTCTGAGGCCGGCTTCGACTGGCGCGAGCCCGGCTGTTCCATGTGCCTGGCGATGAATGCCGACAAGCTGCGCCCGGGAGAGCGCTGCGCCTCCACTTCCAACCGCAACTTCGAGGGGCGGCAGGGACCCGGTGGGCGCACGCATCTGATGAGCCCGGCGATGGCTGCGGCCGCGGCACTGACCGGACGGATCACCGACATTCGAGAGCTGGTGTAGGAACTAAGATCAGCGATGGCGGCGAGCATCCAACAGGCGCGCGTCGCCGGCTTGTTGGGCGCCGGCGTGGTGGTCGCTTTCTTTCTGCCCTGGACGGCCACCCCCAGCGCCTGGACCGGGTTGGAGCTGGTGGCGGTTGCCATCGAGCGGCATCAGGACGAGGGCGAGGCCATCTTACTGATTCTCTATGGTGCAATCCCGGTGGCCGGGCTCTTGACCATCGCAGCCGCTCTGTTGCGGCACGGCGTGAAGGTCTTGAGCGGGTTTTGCGGCGTGCTTGCCGTTGCTGGGATCGGCCTTCTGATGCTGGCGCGGGTGCAGGCGGAATCGGCGGCTGCGATCGGCATCGGCGCCTATGCGACCGGCGGAATGGCCCTTGCACTTCTGGCGATTTCATTCAATTTGGTGCGCTAGGTTAAGCGGAGGAAAAGATGCAGAAATTCACGAGCGTGACCGGGATCGCAGCGTCGCTGCCGCTGGCCAACATCGACACCGACATGATCATTCCCGCGCGCTATTTGAAGACCATCAAGCGCACCGGGCTGGGCGAGGGCCTTTTTGCCAATCTGCGCTTCGACAAGGAAGGCAAGCCCAAGGACTTCGTCCTCGATACCCCGCCCTACGACAAGGCCGAGATCCTGGTCGCCGGCGAGAACTTCGGCTGCGGCTCCTCGCGCGAGCATGCGCCCTGGGCGCTGCTGGATGCCGGCATCCGCGTGGTCATCGCCACCTCGATCGCCGACATCTTCTATAACAACTGCTTCAAGAACGGGATCCTGCCGATCATCCTGCCGCCGCACATTATCGAGCAGCTGCACGACGATGCCAGGCGCGGCTCCAACGCCCGCATTACCGTCGACTTGGAGAGCCAGACGATCTCCGGTCCCGACGGCGGCTCCGTCACCTTCGACATCGATCCCTTCCGCAAGCATTGCCTGCTGAATGGTCTGGACGATATCGGCCTGACCATGGCGGAAGCCGAGAAGATCGACGACTTCGAGGGCAAGCGGAAGCTGAGCCAGCCCTGGCTCTAGGGGCACGGCCGCGATGCAGCCGACCGGACAGGTCTCGCCCTTCCTGGCAACCGAGGTGGCGCAGCTCTTTCCGACCTGTGTGTGGTTGCATCGCCTGAACCAGCCTGCAGCCTTGAACCAGGCCCTGCTGGCGGCCTTGGAACCGATCCGTGCCAGCGAGCCCTCCAAGGCCAAGGCCGAAGGCACCTGGCAGAGCGCCGGCGATTTGCACAAGCGTCACGCCTTTGCCGCTTTGGCACAGGCCGCCATGATCGCAGCCCAAGGTGTCACCGGCTTTCTGCAGTGGCGCTTCGAGGGGCTGGAGATCACCAACCTCTGGGCCAACATTAATTTCGGCCACTACGCCCACCACGTCCACCTGCACCCCAACAACCACATCTCCGGCGTCTACTACGCCAAGGCGGCCCCAGGGGCCGGCGATATCCTCTTCTATGATCCGCGCCCACAAGCGCACTTCATGGAGCCCGACGTCAAAACCTTCACGCCGGCGAACTCGGCCAAGCACCGCTTTACGCCCGAAGAGGGCTTGATGCTGCTCTTCCCCTCCTGGCTCGAGCACTCGGTCGAGCCCAATCTCAGCGGCGAGGAGCGCGTATCCCTGGCTTTCAACCTGACCCTGAGGGGCCGGATCGGTCGGGAATCGGGCGAGGTTGTGCTTTAGAGCCCGGCCCGAAACTGCTTGTGTCCTGCACTGACCTATCAAGGTCTTGGGCAAGGAGAGCGTCGCGCGGCGATGCAGGGCACAAGCAGTTTCGGGCCGGGCTCTTAGCAGCCTAGCGAACGCATTACCGCCGGTCTTGCCGAACTTCGCGGTTGTTGTCGGCGCCCCGTCGCGGCATTGTGTGACCTTGCCAGCCGGCCTATCCGCTTTGCTCCGAACGAGGGACCTCACTTCAATGCGCGCATGCCTTGCCCTGCTGCCTTTCGACGATCAGCAGCTTTCCGTCCTGCACTACACGGCCGCTGTCGCGCCGAAGCTGGAACTCAAGGTCTCCGGTATTCTGGTGCCGCCCTCGCAGGAGATACCGGCCTATCTCTTCGACCATGCCGGACTTGGTGTGCCGCATATTCCCTCGCGTGACGAGACCGCCGACGAGGCGCTGCGCGATGCCATTTTGAAGGCCTGGGACGATGCGCGCACCGCCACCACCGGCTTCACCGACTGCGAGGTCTTGGACAGCATCAACGAAGAGCGCGCCAACGCCATCGGTCGCTGCAGCGATCTGGTGCTGGCCCTGCGCCCGGGCACGCTGGCTTCGCCCGGTTACGATCTGATGGTGCGGGCGGCAATCATGGAGGGCGGTGCCCCGGTCGCGGTGCTGCCACCGGGCCAGCAGGCGCAGTCCTGGAACAAGGCCATGGTGGTCTGGAACGGCACTCTGCAGTCTTCGCGGGCCATGCGCGGCTCGCTCGGCCTCTTGAAGGCCTTCGCCAAGGTGACGGTGCTGCGTACGCGCCAGTCGGCCGGCGATCTAGCCGGCAGCTATCTTGCCACCCACGGCATCGACGCCGAGATCGTCGATCTTGAGGTCAAGAGCAGTTCGGCGCGCGAGCGCGGCCGGCGGATCGTCGAGGCGGGCAAGAGCCATGGCGCCGACATGGTGGTCATGGGTGCCTACAGCGAGGGCCGGGTTGGCCGCTATCTGGGCTTTGGCGGTGCGACGGAGAAGGTGATGACGGCCGCAACGGTACCCGTGGTCTTTGCCCGCTAGGTCTCTCTCATGCTCGATGTTGTTGTCGTCGGGGCCGGCATGGCCGGCCTCTCCGCTACTCGCCGTCTGGCCGATGCCGGCTTTCAGGTGCAGTGCCTGGAGGCGCGCGCACGGGTCGGCGGCAGGGCGCACAGCTTCACTCTGCCGAACGGGGCGCGAATCGACCGCGGCTGCGCCTGGCTGCATTCGGCCGATATCAATCCCCTGGTTGGGGTCGCCGAGGGGCTGGGCTTCAAGGTGGAGCGCTACGAGGGCAGCTGGTCGGAGCCCTTCACGCGCAAGCTGGTCGGCGCTGCGCGCTATGAGGAATGGGCAAAGGTTCGCGATGCGGTGTGGGAGGCCTACCCCGCAGCGAAAGATTGGGCCGAGGACCGGCCGCTGACGGCGCACTTTCCGGACGACAGCGCTTGGCTGTCTCACTGGTCGGCCATCATTAGCTACATCTGGGGAACCAGTCCGGAACAGCTCTCCGGTAAGGGCAATGCGCTGGATCTGGACACAGGGATCAACTCGCGCACGGCCTTGGGTTACGGCAGCGTCGTCGCCCGCTACGGTCAGGGGCTGCCGGTCGCAACGGACGCACCGGTCTCGCGCATCGCGCTGACCAAAGACGCTGTGCGGGTGGATTCGGCCAAGGGAAGCCTGGAGGCGCGCTCCGTCGTGCTTGCGGTGCCGGTCAGCTTGCTGCAGGCCGAGGTCATCGCTTTCGAGCCTGGATTGCCGGAGCGCAAACTCTGGGCGCTTGAAGGTCTGCCGCTGGGCTCGAACAACAAGGTGCACCTGGCGGTCACCGGCAAGACGCCCTGGCCCAAACAGGACTTCTTCGCCAGCTTTCGCGTCGATAGGGTCGCAGTTGGGCAGTACCAGTTCCACAGCTTCGGCCAATCGCTCGTCGAGGGCTACTTCGGCGGCGATCTCTCGCGCGATATGGCGAAGGCCGGCCCGGCAGAGTTCGGTGCCTTTGCCAAAGAGGAAATTGCGGCGCACTACGGCAATGATGCCAAGCGGTGTCTCAGCTTCCTTCACGCCACTGCTTGGGATCTCGATCCCTGGACCTTGGGCGGCTACAGCTACCCGAAGGTTGGCTATGCGGAGGCGCGTTCGGCCTTGGCAGAGCCGCTGGAGGGCCGCCTCTTCTTTGCCGGAGAGGCGACCCATGTCCAGCATGCCGCGACTTGCCACGGCGCCTACCTCAGCGGGCAACGCGCCGCCGAGGAGGCCATGGACGTGCTGAAGGCCTAGTCTGGATATCGCACCAGGCTAGTGGCCCGATCCGAACGCTTGGATTCCAAGCGTTCGGTGAATCGGCCCACTAACGTGTTGATCTGGTGGGGCAACTTATCCAGGCGGATGGGAACCATCCCTCTGGGTTGCACCACTAGGTCTAACGCTAGAGGCCCGCAATCACGGGCGGTCCCTCTGTCCAAAACGAGTCTTGAGAGCGGTCGCTCTACTTGTTGCTGGTCTTCGAACGGGGCTGGCGAGCGGCAGCGAGGCTGAGCGCCTCGCTGCGTGCGTTCATGGCTGCAAACAGGAAACCAAACACGGGTCTTATCCTTGCGTCTTTGCGCTCAGGTTGGTGCTGAGCGCCTGTGATGTGGGGTGCGATCGCCGGTGCGATCGCCGGTGTGGCGCCGGTGTGGCGCCGGTGTGGCGACTGGCGGGATCAGGCGTTCGGGATCAGGCGTTCGGGATCAGGCGTTGCGCGCCTTCTTCGCGCGGCGAGCGCTGATCGAGGCCAGCTCGCGGTTGTTGCCGACTTCCGCACGGGACTGCTGGCACAAAGCGAGGCTCAGCGCTTCCGTGCGTGCACTCATGGCTGCCAACAGAAAATTTAACATTGTCTTGTCCTTTCCTCTGCGTCCGGGCTTGTGCCCAGCGCCTTTCCTGCTGACTATATGGACGCCGGAACTGTGGTGGACAAACGAGATCTATGCCCTCTATTTATAAATGGAATTCATAAATCATGGTAACACGCCTGCCGTCTTTGACGGCGCTCAGGGCCTTTGAGGCTGTCGGACGGCTGGGCTCCTTTACCCAGGCGGCGGCTGAGTTGAACGTAACCCAAGCGGCCGTTAGCCATCAGGTCCGGCTGCTGGAGCGCCAGCTGGGTGCTAGCCTCTTGACGCGCAGCACCCGCAAGATTGCTTTGACCGAGCAGGGCGCGCGTTTGCTGGGGCCGACCACCGCTGCCTTCACACAGTTGGCTGCGGCTGTAGCGGACGTGCGTGCCGGCGAGCGGCGTCTGGCGATCTCCACGACCCCCGGTTTCGGCGCGCGCTGGCTGGCACCGCGCCTGGGGCGCTTTGCCGTGCTGCATCCCGATTGGGAGATCACGGTGCGCCACTCGACTCAGCCGCTGGATATGGAACGCGAAGGCCTCCTGGCCTCGATCCGCTGGGGCGAGGGCAACTGGCCGGGCGTGGTGGCCGAGCTGATCACGCCGGTCACCCTGGTGGCGATGGCCAGCCCGCAGCTGGTGAAGACCCTGGACATCCGCCAGCCCGTCGACCTGACACGTGCGACATTGCTGCACGACGAGGATCAATCCGAATGGCTGGAGTGGCTGCTGGCGGCCGGTCTCAATCCCGAGCAGGCCCGGCGCGGGCTGATCTTCGATGACGAGAATGCGCTGATCGAGGCGGCCTTCGAGGGCCAGGGCGTCGCTCTGCTGTCTCCCGAGCTGGTCGACGTGGCCCTGGAGGAGGGCTGGCTGATCCGCCTCTTCGATCGGGTGCCGACCTTCGACAGCGGGTACTATCTGGTCTATCTGCCGTCGCGTCGCGACGACCCGCGCTTGCGGGCTTTTCGCGACTTCGTGCTGGCGGAAGGCGCGGAAGCCAGAGCGCCAAACCGCCAAACGTCGAATTAGGGGCTGGCAGAGACGCTGCGAGCCGCTATCGTAGATGGGCTTTCCGCGGCCACCTAGGCGGCTGCCCGAGCGAGCGACGAAGCCAGCAAAGCAAGAGGGGAGAGTGGCGATGGGCGTGCAGGGACAGGGATTTCTCCAACAGGCGGTCGGCGCCTTGGCGCTGACACTGGCTCTCGCGCTTGGAACGGCAGCATCGGCGGACGAAAAGGCCGATCTGATCGCCAAGGGCAAGCAGCTGGTAACCGCCGGCGACTGTACGTCTTGCCACACCGCACCGGGCGGCAAGCCCTTTGCCGGCGGTTTGGAGATGAACACGCCCTTCGGCTCGATCTCAACGCCGAACATCACGCCGGACAAGGCGACGGGGCTCGGCAACTGGACCGAGGCCGAGTTCTACACCGCGATGCACGAGGGCATCCGCCGCGATGGAGCCTACCTCTATCCGGTCTTCCCCTATCCCTCCTTCACCAAGGTCAAGGAAGACGACGTCAAGGCCATCTGGGCCTATCTGCAGACGGTGGATGCGGTGAATGCGCCGCGCAAGCCGCTCAATATGGATTTCCCCTTCAACATCCGCGCCGGTCTGGTGGTCTGGCGTCAGCTCTATTTCAACGAGGGCACTTTCCGTCCCGATCCCAAGTGGTCGAAGCAGGAGGCGCGCGGTGCCTATCTGGTCGAGGGGCTGGGCCACTGTGGCACCTGTCACAGCCCACGCACCGCCTTGGGTGGTACCGAGACCGACGACGCCCTGGCCGGCGGCGATGTCGATACCTGGTTCGCGCCCGATATCTCGTCCGACATCTACAGCGGTGTCGGCGACTGGACCGTGGCGGAGATCGTCGACTATCTGCGTAAAGGTGCCGCCAAGGGCAAGGGCCATGCCTTCGGCCCGATGGCGGAGGTGGTGCACAACTCGCTCTCCAAGCTGCCGGACGACGACGTCGAGGCCATAGCCGTCTACCTCAAGTCGACACCGGCCAGGGCCTACCCGGCCGACTTCGATCCCGATCTGCGCAAGCGCGCGGGCGGCATCGTCTATCTCAGCAACTGCTCGACCTGCCATCAACCCAACGGCGACGGCATCCAGAATGCCATCCCGAACCTGGCCGGCAATGGTGCTGTCACGGCAGAACAGCCCAACAACGTCATTTCAGCCGCTCTGGGCGGCCTGCCCGGCGGCGGCAAGTACGGCGCCATGCCCTCCTTCGCCGGCACTCTGACGGATCAGGAGATTGCCGATGTGGTCAACTACGTCCGCAACTCCTGGGGCAACTACGCGCCGGCGAACGCGACCCCGGACCTGGTGGCCTCGATCCGCAGCGATTTGAAGCTGCCCAGCGCCGACGGCACCCGCCCCTCGACCGCCTTCACCTGCCCGGACGGCAGCGACCTGCAGATCTCGCAGGCGACCATCAACCTCATGCGCTATGCCACGCCGGGTGAGCTGGGCAATCGGGTTGGCATCATCGTCGCCCAGCTGAAGCGCAAGCATCCCGACATGGACAACACCCAGATCGTCGACAATGTCTCGGCCGCCTACTGCCCGCTCCTGAAGGCGGAGACGGGCATCAGCGACGAGGTGCGCAGCGACCGTATGGCCAGCTTCCTCGCCAAGTTGCAAAGCCACCTGGCCAAAGAGACCCTGCCGGCCGGTGCGCGCATTCTGGTACAGGTGCCCTTCGCGCCGGAGGTTCTCAGCGAGGTCGAGGCTGCCGCCAAGGCCGCGAACGAAGAGCGCTCTACCTGGATCGAGAAGGCTGCCGAGGCGCGTTTGAAGGGCGGCCAATGAAGGGCGGGATAGGGTCGAAGACGGAACCCGGCTGCACGCCGTAACACGTCCTTGTAAACTGCTTATCGGTCGGAGGGACCCGCTTCCGTTGCTGCGGGCACAAGGTTGCATGGATATTTCTATCCTTGTGAAGTCATGCGCCTGTGCCTTTTGGCAGCGAGCGTGGTGAGCCTAGAGCGGAGTGAGGATAGTTTGAATCGGAAGGGGATTCCGGCGCGGTCGTAAAAGTGATTCAAGATGCTGGCTGGGTAAGGAGGCCAGCAAGGTATGCCGAAACCCCTATCGATGGACTTGCGTGAGCGGGCAGTGGCT
>JAVJSY010000017.1:0-256405 GCA_040219175.1 Kiloniellales bacterium | reverse complement strand
GGGGTGCCGATACCCATGCCCTCATCCGATCCGTCATCGGAACCGGTCGACTGCAGGGATTTACGCCCCATCAGGCCCTCTCAAAGGCGCTCGACGGCAAGTCCCTCTTCGCTACCTGACCAACACCCTGAGCAATTACCTAAGTTGTACGCGATACTGGACAGCCCCCCTACTCCACCACCTCCGGCTTCCGCGTCTCTTCATCCCCGCTGTCCTTCGGGCCGCCGCCCGCCGGTCCCTCGCCCGTCGGGCCGCCGTCCGTCGGGCCGCTGCCCGTGCCCTTGCTCTTGGCCGGGCCCGGGAGGGCCTTGATGGTTTCCGGGTAGGTGAAGACGGGGAGGTCGTCTTCGATGTCGACGCGGACCACGCCGCCCTTGACCAGGCGGCCGAAGAGGAGCTCTTCGGCCAGCGCCTGCTTGATGTGCTCCTGGATCACGCGGGCCAGGGGTCTTGCGCCCATGACCGGGTCGTAGCCGCGCTTGGCGAGCCACTTGCGGGCCTTCTCGGTCAGCTCGATGGTGACCTTGCGGTCGGCGAGCTGGGCCTCGAGCTGGAGGACGAACTTGTCGACGACCTGGGCGATGATCTCGGTCGTCAGGTGGCGGAAGGGGACGATGGCGTCCAGGCGGTTGCGGAACTCCGGCGTGAAGGTGCGGGTGATCGCCTCTTCGCTGTCGCCGACGCGCAGCTCGCGGGAGAAGCCGATGGCGGGCTTGGCAAGGTCCGCGGCGCCTGCGTTCGTGGTCATGATCAGGATCACGTTGCGGAAATCGACCTGCTTGCCGTTGTGGTCGGTGAGCTTGCCGTAGTCCATCACCTGCAGGAGGACGTTGAAGAGGTCGGGATGGGCCTTCTCCACCTCGTCCAGCAGCAGGACGGAGTGCGGGTGCTGATCGACCGCGTCGGTCAGGAGACCGCCCTGGTCGAAGCCGACATAGCCCGGCGGCGCACCGATCAGGCGCGAGACCGAGTGGCGCTCCATATACTCCGACATGTCGAAGCGGGTGAGGTGGATGCCCAGCGACATCGAGAGCTGACGGGCGACCTCGGTCTTGCCGACGCCGGTCGGGCCGGAGAAGAGGTAGCAGCCGATCGGCTTCTCGCCGTCGCGCAGGCCGGCGCGGGAGAGCTTGATCGCGGCCGAGAGTGCCTCGATCGCCTGGTCCTGGCCGAAGACCATGGACTTCAGGTCGCGCTCCAGGTTCTGCAGGGACTGCTTGTCGTCCTGGCTGACCTGCTTGGGCGGGATGCGCGCCATCTTGGCGACCACGGCCTCCACGTCCTTGGAGCTGAGGCTCTTCTTGCGCCGGCTCTCGGGCAGCAGCTGCTGCGAGGCGCCGGCCTCGTCGATCACGTCGATGGCCTTATCGGGCAGCTTGCGGTCGTGCATGTAGCGGGCCGAGAGCTCCACGGCGGTGCGGATCGCCTCGTGGGTGAAGCGCACGTTGTGATGCTCTTCGTAATAGGGCTTGAGGCCGCGCAGGATCTTCACCGCGTCGTCGACCGTGGGCTCGGTCACGTCGATCTTCTGGAAGCGCCGCACCAGGGCGCGGTCCTTCTCGAAGTAGTTTCGATATTCCTTGTAGGTGGTGGAGCCGATGCAGCGGAGCGTGCCGGCCTGTAGCGCGGGTTTGAGCAGGTTGGAGGCATCCATGGCCCCGCCGGAGGTCGCACCGGCACCGATCACGGTGTGGATCTCGTCGATGAAGAGGACGCCGTGCGGCTGCTCCTCCAGCTCCTTCACCACGGCTTTGAGGCGCTCTTCGAAGTCGCCGCGGTAGCGGGTGCCGGCCAGCAAGGAGCCCATGTCGAGCGCGAAGATGGTGGCCTCCGCCAAGACGTCGGGCACCTCGCCCTCGACGATCTTGCGGGCCAGGCCCTCGGCAATCGCGGTCTTGCCGACGCCGGGGTCGCCGACGAAAAGCGGGTTGTTCTTGGTGCGCCGGCAGAGCACCTGGATGGTGCGGTCGACCTCGGAATCGCGGCCGATCAGGGGGTCGATGCGGCCTTCAAGGGCCTTGTTGTTCAGGTCGACGCAGTAGGCATCCAGCGCCTCGCGGCCCTTCTTCACCAGCTTTTCCGACTGGGCTTCCTTGTCGGCGCCGGAAACCGGACGCTCTTCCTCCAGGCCCTTCACCTTGGCGATGCCGTGGCTGATGTAGTTGACGGCGTCCAGGCGGCTCATCTCCTGCTCCTGCAGGAAATAGACGGCGTGGCTTTCGCGCTCGGAGAAGAGGGCGACCAGCACGTTGGCGCCGGTCACTTCCTCGCGACCGGAGGACTGCACGTGGATCGCCGCGCGCTGCAGCACGCGCTGGAAGCCGGCGGTCGGCTTGGCGTCGCCGGCCGAGCGGCTGATCAGGTTCGAGAGGTCGTTGTCGATATAGTCGATCAGCTGACTGCGCAGCCGCTCCAGATCGACGCCGCAGGCCTTCAGGACGGCGACGGCATCCTGGTCCTCGCTCAGAGCCAACAGCAGATGCTCCAGGGTGGCGTACTCGTGGCGGCGCTCATTGGCGTAGCCCAGTGCGCGATGCAGCGTCTGCTCGAGGTTGTTGGAGAGCATAGCTACTCCTTTTCCAGGGTGAGTTGCAGGGGGTGCTGGTGCTTTCGTGCGTAGTCTATCACTTGGGTTACTTTGGTCTCCGCGACCTCATATGTGAAGACCCCACAGATTCCCACGCCGCGTTGATGGACGTGCAGCATGATGTTGGTGGCCTCTGCGCGGTCCTTGCTGAAGAAGCGCTCCAGGACGTGGACGACGAACTCCATGGGGGTGTAGTCGTCGTTCAACATCAAGACCTTGTACATGGAGGGCTTCTTGGTCTTGGCGCGGGTGTCGATCAGGACGCCGCTGTCGTCGTCGCCGCGCCCTGGGCCACCGGGGTCGCCGCCGCCGGGACCGCCCGGCTCTCTCGGACCTCCGGGATCACCCGGATCGCCGTCGCCCGGTTTGCCAAGTTTGGGCGCAGCGGCGAAGAAATCCCAGGCAAAGGGCAAGCGCGGCTGCGCGGAAATCTCCGCCGCATGCTCAAACACCTGCCCTGCTTTCCTCTCTCGGCCTTGCATTCAAAAAACTCTCTTCATCCTTCTCGCTTCCCAATCAAGGGCTTAGGCGAGTTTGCCGTGGCGCAATGCCGCGCTTATGCCCGCATCGTCGGGGTCCGGACCATGATATCGGCTTGCCAAGGGCGCGGGGAAAGAGCCTGCCGAAGAAATAGGGTCCAGTCCCGCGAGGTCTACGATTGGGAGCCTTCGGCAGCGCCGAGTCAAGATGCAGTCGCACCATCGGTGCCGAGGCTGTCCTATCAAGGATAAAATGAGAGGGGTTCGGAGGAGATGCAAGAGGGGGAGGCCAGAGAAGGGACAGGGAAAGGGCGGGGAGAGGAGACAGGAGAGGAGGCGAGAGAGGTCGCCGACTGGTCCTCCATCGTCGCCATTCTGGTCGGCATCTCGGCCTTCGGCCTGGCCCTGGGCCTGACCTATCCGCTGGTCTCGCTGCTGCTGGCCGGCCGCGGCATCAGCGATGGTATCATCGGGCTGAATGCCGCAGCCATGTTCGTCGGCCAGGCTGTCGCCACCTTGAGCCTGCCCTGGTTTTCCGCCCGCATCGCGCCAGCACGCCTGATCATCGTCGGCCTGGTGATCGCAGCCTTCAGCGTGCTGAGCCTGGCGGCGACCGACGATCTGACGATCTGGTTCCTCTGCCGCTTCACCCTGGGCTTCGGCATCAACCAGGTCTTCGTGCTGGGCGAGGTCTGGCTGAACGTCGCCTGCCCGGACCGGCTGCGCGGCCGTGTGGCCTCGGCCTATGAAACCAGTCTTGCCGGCGGTTTCGCGCTGGGGCCGCTGGGCATTCCGCTGTTCGGCGAAGCGCACGGCCTGGCCTTGGCGAGCGGTGCGGTGCTGCTGGCGGCCGCTGCCTTCCTCTTCGCGCTGCTCTCCAGACGCTCCAGCCTGGTCATCCATGCCGCCCCCAAGGGCTCCATCGGCCGCTTTGCCCGCACCGCGCCGGTTCTGATCGCCCTGGTCGCCACCTTTGCCTTCTTCGATGCAACCGCACTTTCGGTGCTGCCGGTCTATCTCTTGGGCGAGGGCATGACCGCCGGTGGAGCGGCTCTCGCGGTGACCGTCCTGCACCTGGGCATGATCGCTTCGCAGCCGCCGCTGGGCTATGCGCTGGACCGCCTGCCGCGCCTCTCCGTCGCTGCGGCCGCGGCCTTTGCCTCGGCCATCGGCATAGCACTGGTGGGCCTGCTGCCCGGCAACGGCTGGGCGATCTGGATCGTGCTGCCGATCCTGGGCGGCACCGCGCTTGGCCTCTACACCTGCGCGCTCACCCTGCTGGGCCAGCACTACCACGGGCCTCAATTGATGGCCGGCAGCGCCGCCTTCGGCCTGGCCTATGCCGTGGGCGGCGGCCTGGGCCCGCTGATCGCCGGCGGCATGATGGAGTACCCCGGCCCGGACTTCATGCCCTACATCTTTACCGTCACCTTCCTTGGCCTCGCGGTCTGGCTGGTGCTGCGGCAGACCAGGCTGCGATAGCGCGCGCTCTACGAATGCTTCGCCGCGCGCAGGATGTGGACCAGGCCGCCCAGGGCCAGCAGCAGTGAGAGCACGTAAAGACCGAGATAGATCTCAGGGGAGAGCGCGGAATCCTCCGGCAGCTGCTCGGCAAGCGCGCGCGTGTCGTGGATCAGGAAGAGGTTGGCCAGGATCAGGAACAGCGGCAGGCAGAGGATCACGATCTTGACGACCCGCGAGCCGAAAGCGTCGCTGCGATCCAGCCAGAGCGGGGCGATGACCGCGATATGGGCCTGGTCCATCACCGCGCCGGCCTCGTCCCGCTTGCGGCAAAGGCGGGCAAGGGCTGCCCGCAGGCCGGCCAGGCGGGCATAGCTGTTGGCCAGCACGACATAGGCCAGGGCGAGCGCGACGGGGAAGAGCAGCACGATCTGGCCCAGCCCGATCGGCAGATCGCCGATCGGTGTGCCCAGGCGGTCGAAGCTGGCAATGCGGTTTAGCTGGCGTTCCAGCGCGGTCAGCTGCTCGGCCGTGATGGCCTGGCTGCGTTCCAGCCGCTCGATCTCGGTCCGGATCGGCGGCACCGCGGCTCGCAGCTGCTGTGAGATCTCTTTTTGAGCGGTCTCATAGGCACGCAGGTCGAGGCTGAAGAGACCGCGCAGCCGGACCCCGTCGCGCTCGTCGAGCGGCCGCTCGGTCTTCCAGTGGGGCTGGCTCTCCGCCAGCCAGGTGCAGGCGCGCTCGACCAGGGGTGTCGGCAAGGTGACGGTCACCGCCTCAGCCAGAGAGAAACGCTGGATCTGCCCGGAGATGACGCGATCCAGATCGCGAAAATCCTCGCAGACCTGGCAGGCAGCATAGCCGACACCGGATTGCCAGTAGCAAGGCCGCTGGCCGCGCGCGTAGAGATCGCGCGTGCTGGCCACCGCGGCCTCGGGCGGTGCTGCGCGCTCCCCCCGCGCCCAGGCGGCCAGGCCGTCATCCTGGCTGGAGCGATAGCGGCGCCGGAGGTCGGCCAGCTCGGCGTCATGCGCGCGCGCCGTCTCCGCCAGCTTCTGGTGATAGCCCCAAGAGCGCTGCTGCTCGGCAAACCGGCGGAGCTGTCTGTTGAGGTCGGCCAGGCTCTCCAGGTCATCCTCTGCCGCCGCCAAGCGCGCCGCCCCAGCCTGCCGATCGACCGCCAGCTGCGCCTCGACATCCTGCAGCTTCGCCAGCTGATCGCGAAAGGTCAGGAAGGGCACGACGATGACGGCAAAGAGCGCCAGGCCGACGACGATCAGGCCGTAGAGGCTCCTGCGAAAGGAACGCAGCTGGGCGCCGTAGAGTCCGTAGACCCGACCCAGCTCTTCCTTGACCAGTTCAAGATCTGCCATGGCTTTCGACCTCTCCGGCTAGAGGGTCTTCGACCCGAGGCATCGACGCAAGTCTCCTTTCGGCTTGCCAAGAGGAGCAGCAGGGCGGGGACGTCATCATCCTGCCTGCGCGCTGCCCAAGGCCGGCTCGAGCGAGGGCTAGAGCAGATTGCGATCAGTTGGAATCACCTGTTCGCGTGAATCTGCTCTATCTTTCAAACCTGTATAGCAGGATTCAGATGGCAAATCGCTTCGATTTGACATCATCCTGCTATAGTCGCACTCAGCGTTACTGGGCGTCCTCGAAAGGCTTTCGCGGGCCTATTCCTTACCGACTGACTTTTGCCGGCAGGTCTGTGGGTCGCACAGTGTGACCGTGATTGACCGGTCCCTGTCCGCGGCCGAAGCCAGGCGCGGTCTCCAAGGCCTTGTGCAGATAGGCCTGAGCCCGCCGGACAGACGCCTCCAATTCGAGACCTTGGGCCAGACCGGTCGCGATGGCGGACGCCAGGGTGCAACCGGTGCCATGGGTCTCTTGCGTGTCGACCCGGGAGCTGGCGAGTTCCACATGGCCCTCGGCGGTGCAGAGCACATCGACCAAGGGATCGCCGCCCAGGTGTCCGCCCTTCACCAGAACGGCCTTGGCACCCAAGACCACAAGCTGCTCACCGGCAGCGATTTGCCCCTTGCGATCCTCGACCGTGAGGCCGGTCAGACGGGCCGCTTCCGGTGTGTTGGGGGTCAGCAGGGTGGCACGCGGCAGCAGGAGGCTGAGAATCGCCTCGACGGCTGCGTCTTCGACCAGGCTGGCGCCGCTTTGCGCCACCATAACCGGATCGACGACCAGCGGCAGGTCGGGGGCCGAGGCCTCCAGTTCGGCGGCCACGGCCTCTATCACCTCTGGCGCATGTAGCATACCGGTCTTGATCGCATCGGCGCCGAGGTCGTCCAAGCAAGCCCGCATCTGCTGACGAATGAATTCGGGCGCAATGCCCAGTATTCCGGTCACGCCCAGCGTGTTCTGCGCGGTCAGCGCGGTGATCGCCGTCATTGCGAAGCCGCCCAGCGCGGTCACGGTCTTGATGTCGGCCTGAATGCCTGCTCCACCGCCGGAATCCGACCCGGCAACGATCAGGACCCGACCCTTGGTCTCGTTCTCGTTCATACTCTTGCCTGTTGCTAGCTGTCTTGAGCCGCTGCCTCGATTGCCGACCAGACGGCCAGCGCCTGTGCGGTCTCGGCCACGTCGTGAACGCGCAGGATCGCTGCCCCCTTGGCAATGGCGGCAAGTGCTGCGGCGATGGAGCCGGGCGTGCGTGCCTTGGGTTCCGCACCACCGGCCAGGCGGCCGATGAAGGCCTTGCGGCTGACACCGATCAGCAGGGGATAGCCCAGATCGACCAAGCGCTCCAAACCGGCAAGCAAAGCCAGATTGTGCGCCATGGTCTTGCCGAAGCCGATGCCCGGGTCGAGGCAGATATCCTGCGCTGCGATCCCGACCGCCTCGCAGGCTTTTGCCCGCTCAAGCAGATAGTCGGCGACCTCGCCCACGACATCGTCGTACTGCGGGTCCTGCTGCATGGTCTGCGGCGTGCCACGCATATGCATCAGGATCACCGGCACCTTGCGTTCCGCGACCAGAGGCAAAGATCCGGGGTCATGGGTCAAGGCGGTGACGTCGTTCACGATCCGCGCGCCGGCATCCAGAGCGGCCGCCATGGTCTGCGCATTTCGGGTGTCGATGGAAACCGGCACGCCGGCCGAGGCCAGGGCCTGCACCACCGGCAGGACGCGGCGTTGCTCCTCCTCAGGAGAGACCGGCTCTGCATTCGGCCGGGTCGATTCCCCGCCGATGTCGACCAGATCGGCCCCGGCATCGTGCTGTGCCAGTCCGGCTGCGATCGCGGTTTCGGCCTGGAAGCGGTCGCCGCCGTCGGAGAAGCTGTCGGGGGTGACGTTGACGATCCCCATGATCAGCGGACGCGACAAGGAGAGACCGGCAAAGGCTGTGGCCTCTGCCGGTCTCTTCGTCACGTTTGGCGTAAGCGGAGCCCCCACCGAGCCTGATTGCCCCTGGCCTAACTGCCGGGCTGGGGTTCCGGGTTGGAGCCCAGACCGCCGCGCGGGTTCTTGCGTGCGGTGGGCACCGAAGAACGGCGCGGCGTGTCGTTGCCGCTGTTCTTGTCGCCATCGCGGTCGATGTCCTCGCCGCGAATGATCGCCCTGGTCTCGTCGGCGCTGAGGGTTTCATGCTCCAGCAAGCCCTTGGCCAGCATATGCAGATCTTCCAGGCTGTCGGTCAGCACCTGTCGCGCCCTGGCCTCGGCTTCCTCGCAGATCCGCCGCACCTCCTCGTCGATCATCCTTGCCGTGGCGCTGGAGACGCTCTGCTGGCGCGCGATCGAGTGACCCAGGAAGACCTCGTCCTGATTGTCGTTGTAGCGCAGCGCACCCAGCTTCTCGCTCATCCCCCACTCGGTCACCATGGCACGCGCCATCTGGGTCGCCTGCTGGATGTCGTTGGAGGCGCCGGTGGTGATGTTGTCCTTGCCGAAGATCAGCTCTTCGGCGATGCGGCCGCCGTACATCATCGCCAGGCGCGCTTCCAGCTCGCTCTTGCGATAACCCAGACGATCGCGCTCCGGCAGAGAGAAGGTCACGCCCAGCGCACGACCGCGCGGGATGATGGTGATCTTATGCAGCGGGTCATTGCCCGGCACGTTCAGATTGACCAAGGCGTGGCCGGCCTCGTGATAGGCCGTCAGCTTGCGCTCGTCCTCTGTCATCACCATCGAGCGCCGCTCGGGGCCCATGAGGACCTTGTCCTTCGCGGCTTCGAAGTCGTGCTGAGTGACCACGCGCTTGTTGGCGCGTGCCGCCAGCAAGGCCGCCTCGTTCACCAGATTGGCCAGCTCCGCGCCGGAGAAGCCAGGCGTGCCGCGGGCAATCACCTTGGCCTCGACGTTCGGGGCCAGAGGAACCTTGCGCATATGCACCTTCAAGATCTTCTCGCGACCCAAAACATCGGGGTTCGGCACGATGATCTGGCGGTCGAAGCGACCGGGGCGCAGCAAGGCCGGATCCAAGACGTCGGGACGGTTGGTGGCGGCGACGATGATGACGCCCTCGTTGGCCTCGAAGCCGTCCATCTCGACCAGCAGCTGGTTCAAGGTCTGCTCGCGCTCGTCGTTGCCGCCGCCAAGACCGGCACCGCGATGGCGGCCGACCGCGTCGATCTCGTCGATGAAGACGATGCAGGGTGCGTTCTTCTTGGCCTGCTCGAACATGTCGCGCACGCGGCTGGCACCGACGCCGACGAACATCTCGACGAAGTCGGAGCCAGAGATTGTGAAGAAGGGCACATTGGCCTCGCCGGCAATGGCACGCGCCAGCAGGGTCTTACCGGTGCCCGGAGGGCCAACCAGCAGGCAGCCCTTGGGGATCTTGCCGCCGAGGCGCTGGAACTTCTGCGGGTCGCGCAGGAACTCGACCAGCTCTTCCAGCTCGACCTTGGCTTCCTCGATACCGGCCACATCCTCGAAGGTGACGCGCCCGGATTTCTCGGTCAGCAGGCGCGCGCGGCTCTTGCCGAAACCCATGGCCTTGCCGCCGCCCGACTGCATCTGGCGCATGAAGTAGATCCACACGAAGATCAGCAGCAGCATCGGACCCCAGGAGGCCAGCAGAGAGATCAGCAGGTTCGGCTCTTCGGGCGGTACGGCCTGGATGGCGACATTGTGTTGCAACAGCTTGTCGGCCAGATCGAAGCCTTGCGGCATGTAGGTGGAGAAGCTTTGCCCATCGGCCGTGGTGCCCGTGACCTTCTGGTCCTGGATCTGCACGTCCTTCACCTTGCCGTCTTCGACATCCTCGATGAACTTCGAGAATATCATGTGCGACTGCGGCGAACGTGATACGCCCCCTTGGAAGATGTTGAAGACCATCACGATCAAAAGGATGATCAACACCCAAAGGACGATGTTGCGGCTGAAATTCACCTGTCACCTACCTTCCACGTTTCGGCCTCTCATGAAGATCCTAGCGCAACTGTGCGCAGGAGTCTTGCCCAGGCCATCGAGCATCCGACCGCTCACTGCTCTTAGATAAGCCTCTTGCGGCCTCAAGCAACCGCAAAGACGGCAGAACCAGGCCTGGAAAGCGGATGAAATCTGAGTGATAGCGCCGCGCTCGGACCTTCTGGTCGCTGCCAGGCCAAATGCGGAACCCGCAAAGGTCCCGTCTCGTCCCAGACACTCGGCAGCGACCAGAGGGCCGCAGCCGGCAATCCCTTGCGATCGGGACGCGGTTCCATCCTCTGCCAGCCGGCTTCTGTCAAGCTCCGAATGCAAAGCCCTTCGGCCAGACTGCCGCCGCACTGCAGACGAAAGCGGCGATCCCAATGCTGCCTGAGGCCGGCCTTTAAGGCCAGGTCCCTGGGCGCCCGGCTCTCACGGACGACCAGCATCGCCTCTTCCTCCAGCAGAAGGCGGCAGCCGGAGAGTGTCGTGCTGCCCTGCCCCGCCACCAGGTCGGCCAGCAAGCGGACCACCCGATCCGGCGCCGGACCATAGACAGCACCACCGATGGTCCGGAGCACCAAGGCCAGCGCCGGCCCGACAAGGCTTGCCGAGCTCCGCTCCAGCAGCGCCCGATCTAGACTGGCGTAGCCTTGCGGATACCAATGACAAGCCGCAGCCAGCCAGGCCAGGACGTCACGCTCCAGACAGCTGCGCAGGCGCGCGAAAAGCCCTTGCGCCTGGCAAAGCCCTCCGTGCGCGTCCTGATGCCGTGCCAGGCTCGCCCGCAGCGCTCTCATCACCACCCGGCGGTGACGCGGATCGCGGTTGCTTGGATCCTCGACCCAAGGCACCGCCTCGGCCCGCAGCAGTGCCTCGAGGCGCGCCTTGGGAAAGCCGAGCAGCGGCCTGAGCAGCAAGAGATGCCGGCGCACGCTAAGCGCCGACATGGCCGCCAAACCGGTCGGCCCGCTTCCGCTCTCCAGACGGAGGAGGAAGGTTTCCGCCTGATCGTCGCGGTGGTGACCCACCGCCAGGTACAGCAACCCGCGCTCTCTACAGGCTGCTTCCAGCAGGCGATAGCGCGCCGTCCGTGCCTTGGCCTGCAGCGCGCTGGACGGCTTGGCGCCGTGCCAGGTCAGGATATGGCTCTCCACGCCCAGGGCCTCGGCCCGGGCCGCGACGCGGCGCGCTTCTGCCGCACTCTCGCCGCGCAGCCCATGGTCGACGACGAAGGCAATCAGGCGGCCGGCCCGCGCGGCGGTCCAGGCCCGCAGCAAGACCAGGAGCGCCATGCTGTCGGCACCCCCCGAGAGCGCGAGCGCGATCTCTGGCCGTTTCGGGAAGGGCGCGAAGCTGGCCATGGCAGCCTCGAACTCGGCTGCCCGAATGGGCGAGTCGGAACGCGCCCCCGGCAAGGGCGTCTGCGTTAGCAGCCCAGGTTCGACTGTTCGCGTCGCCCACGGTTCAGGATGTTGGCGCGCGCCGAATTGCCCATGCGCACCTGCAGCTCCTGCAGCACCTGGCAGGCCTCGTTGGTGCGGCCCAGGAGCGAGAGCGACAGGCCAAGCTTCAAGAGGCTGTCGGCCGCCTTGGGGCCATCCTGGTGATCCTGATAGGCTTGCGCAAAAGCCTGCGAGGCATCGGTGTAGTTGCCGCGCACGTAATAGGTCTCTCCCAGCCAGTACTTGGCATTGGCCACCAGCGGGTCGTTCGGATTGGCCTGAACGAAGGACTTGAGGGCCTGCTCTGCGCCCTGGTAATCCGCCGTCCTCAGCAGCCCGAAGGCATAGTTGTACTGCTCTTCGGCCGACCCGCTGGGCAGGCTGGCCGTCGAGGGTTGCGAGAAGTCGTTCTGTTGGCTGCCGTAAGTGCTGCCGGTCAGCGCCCCGGTCTGGAAGTTTTGTTGGCTGGAAAGATCCCCGGTCGTGCTCTGACCCACGCTGGCGGTCTGACCGCTGCCCAAGCCCTGCAGCTGCTGCAGTTCCTGTGCCGAGACACTGCCCAGGGTCTGCACACCACCGGAACCGCTGCTCTGACCGGTCGTGTTGCCGCTGGCGCCGCCGGAACTGAGGTTGCCGCTGGTCGAGCTGCCGCCGGAGGTACCGCCTGCGGCAGGGTTGCCGCCTTCCAGTCGAGTCAGGCGAAACTCCATATCGGACTGCATGCGCTCCAGCCGATCCAGCATCTGGCGCTGTTCAAAGCCCAGCCGCTCGATCTGCCCGGTCAGGCGCTGAACCTCCTGCTCCAGGGCGGTGAAACGTCGATCGATGACAGCAGGGTCGGCGCCATAGGACTGCGCCAAGTGCAGGAGATCGCGCTGCACCCTTTGCAGGTCGCTTTCGGTCCGCTGGATTTCAGTCGTGATTCCGGCCATCGCTGCCGTAACGCTTTGGGCCGCACTCGCGGGCCCGATCCAGAGCAGCCCTGCGAGCGGCAAGGCCAACGCGGTCATCCCAAAGGAACGAGCCATAACGCTTGGCGACATCGGTCTCTCCCTTCCGCTGCTGCTGCCCTCACCGCTCTTGACGGCGAGCGAGAGGGCAGGACGCAGGGCGGTTCTTATGGCGCAACGACGAACTGTGCGCGCCGATTCAGGGCCCAGGCATACTCGGTCGAACCGGTGACGGCCGGGCGCTCTTCGCCGAAGGACACGGTGTTCACCCGGTTGGAGGCGATACCCAGGGTGGTCAGGTAGCGCTTCACCGAATTGGCGCGACGCTCACCCAAAGCCAGGTTGTAGGCGCGGGTGCCGCGCTCGTCCGTGTGACCTTCGATGGTGGTGATCACGGTCGGCCGCGATTGCAGCCAGGCACCGAGCGATCCGGTGATCTGGCGTGCGTCGGGCCGGAGCGAAGAGCTGTCGAAGTCGAAGAAGACGCGGTCACCGACCTGGGCGCGCAGCTCTTCCTCAAGAGAGCCGTAGGTCGGCTGAGCCGGGGCCACAGCAACCGGCTGGGGCTGGCTTGCAACCGGCTGCTGATCGTCCGAGGACGAACATGCGGCCAAAGCGACGGCTCCGGCAGCGAGCAGCAAAACGAGATTGAGGCGCATACGCTTATGTCCTTCTTACCTGGTTTGGGCGCCCGTCCTTCGGACGCCTGGGGGGCCTAGTTTTCGACCACCTGCGCGACCCCTATCCCGGACATCGGCTCCGGTTGCGATAAGGCCCTTGCACTTGCGGCCGCACAACAGCAGTCACCTGCAATTTTGTCAAACCCATGTCGAAGCCATGGCTAGCAAAAGCCCGCGCGCGAATGACTTCACACTGGGGTGAAGAGGTCACAAATCTGCAGCCTCTTCACCACGCCACAACGCTTTCGCCAGCGCTGTCCTGCCTGATCGCCAACGGGGTTAGGGATTGAGCGGCGACCAGGTCGGGTCGGAGGCAGCAGAGTTCGTGCCCATCTGGCGCTCGTTGTAGCCGGTGATGTCGATCGAATAGAGGCTGGTTGCCAGATTTCCACGCTCGTCGGTACGGCCCTGGCGGAAGAAGGCGATGACCCGCCCGTTCGGCGCCCAGGTCGGCGCCTCGACACGGTAACCGGTGGAGAGAATACGCTCTCCCGAACCGTCGGGCTCCATCACACCGATGGAGAACTGTCCACCGCTCTGCTTGGTGAAGGCGATGTAGTCGCCGCGGGGAGACCAGCTGGGCGTGGCATAGCTGCCGTCGCCGAAGGAAATCCGGGTCGCTCCACCGCCGGAGGCGCTCATGACATAGAGCTGCTGTCTGCCCGAACGATCGCTCTCGAACACGATCTGGCGGCCGTCGGGAGAGAAGGAGGGCGAGATGTCGATGCCCGGCCCGCTGGTCAGACGGCTGAGGCTGCGGGTGCGCAGATCCATCAGATAGATGTCGGAATTGCCGTCGCGGGCCACCGCCATCACCACCTTGTTGCCGTCCGGCGAGAAGCGCGGCGCGAAAGACATGCCGTCGAAGTTGCCCACGACCTCACGCTGCCCGGTGTCCAGGTTCAGCAGCGAGACCCGCGGCACGGTGCCGGGCACGAAGGAGACATAGGTGATCTCCTGCCGGGTCGGCGAGTACTGCGGCGAGAGCACGATGTCCGACCCGTCTGTCAGGTAGCGTTGATTGGCACCGTCCTGATCCATGACGGCCAGGCGCTTCATGCGACGATCCTGCGGGCCGCTTTCGGCAACATAGACCACGCGGGTATCGAAATAGCCCGATTCACCGGTGAGACGCGTATAGATCTTGTCGGCGATCTTGTGGGCGACAGAGCGCCAGTTGGCCGGCGAGGCGGTGAACTCAAAGCCTTCCAGCTCCTGCTCGGCCAGAACGTCGTAGAGGCGGAAGCCGGCCTCCAGACGACCGTCGGCGGAAGTCTGCGCATAGCCGGCCACCAGGGCGGCCGCGTTGATCAGGCGCCAGTCGCCGAAACGAACACCGTCTGCCGCCACGCTCTCCGCGGTCTGGATGAAGGCACCGGAATCGATCGGCCGGAACAGCCCGGAGCTCTCCAGGTCGGCTGCCACCACGCCGGCAATGTCGCGGCCCAAGCGGGCTTGCGTGTCATCCGGGCTGGTAAAGGCCGGAACGGCGATCGCCAGCGGGCTGAAGAATCCCTCGGTGATGTCGATCTCGATCTCTGCCCTCGCGGAGGACACGCCCAGGACAGAGGCAAAGCCGACAATCAGAATGGCATACAGAGTTCTCATCACACAGTGTCTCCTTGAACGCCCTAACCACAGACTTCGCGCGCCGGGAAGTTTAGCTTCACATTGCGCCAGAGGTTATAGTTGTTTCTTGGGAATGGCAGGGGTTGGGCCTGCTGGATTGCCCGCACGGCCGAATCGGCGACCGAGCGGTAGGTCGGATCGCCGTTGTAGCGCCCGGTGTTCAGGATCTCCCAGCGCGACACCCGGCCATCCTGATGCATCTCCAGGCGAATCTCGACGACCACGTCGTTGATGCCGCGCTGACCGCAGGGCACGTTCCAATAGCGGCCGACCGCACGCACGATCTTGTTCTCGTCACTGTGCGACAAGCGCCCGGTTGCCCCTCTGCTGGAGCTGGTGTTCGAACTGGACGGTGCCGTTGCCTGCTGCGTGGTCCCGCCGGACGCCAGGCTGGAGATCAGACCCTCGGCTGCACTTTCGCTACGCGTGGTCTGCTCTTGGCGTCCCGTGTTGGTCTGGGCGCTTGCCGTCTGCTGCTCTGCCAGTTGCGTCTCCGGCAGGGCGATGTCGCGCTTGGGTGCGCTTGGCGGTACCGCCAAGGTCGGCTGCGGCGCCGTCGCTTCCGCGGGGGCCGGCGGGGTCGGCGCGGTTGTCGGTTCGGGCACGCTGGCGACCTGGGTCGAGGGCGGTGCCGGAATTTCCTCCGGCGAGGCCACTTCGGGGCCCGGGCGGCTGGTGGTCGGTGCCTCCGGCTCTGGATCCAGCAGCTCTTCCACGCGCTCGGCGCTCGGCGCTGGAATGGGTTCCGGCGCCTCGGCAACCTCGGGCGCCACCTCGTCCGGTTCGGGGTTGTCGATCTCGGACAACAGGTCGGGAGAGGTCTGCAGCGTGGGTTCCGGCGGCGCCAACTCGGACGCGACCTGCGGGGCAGGCGTCGGCTGCGGATCCTCGCTGGGATTCTCGGTCAGGGTCGGAGAGATCTCCGGTGCGCTCAAGGGCTCCGGCACCACCTCTTCCACCGCCTGCGAATCGGCCTGCGGGACCGGCTGGGTCACCGGCTGGGTCACCACCTCCAGCGAGGGGCCCTCCGGCAATTCCGCGGGCGCCGGTTCGCTGGTCTCGGGCTCTTCCAGCTGGGCCGCCGGCGCGTCGGGCGAGTCCGGCTGATCGACGAGTGCGAGATCGAGCTGTTCGGGTGCGGCCAGGCTCGGCTTGGCGATGGGCACCTCGGGCGGGGCTTGCGGCGGTGTCGTCGGCTGATCGGGCGTGCCTTCGGCGGTCAGCAGGCTGTCGGCCTCGGGCGCTTCGGCAGCCGGCGGCGCGTCTGCAGTCGCCTCGGGCACGGAAGGCTCATCGGGCGCGGCCGTTTCCGGCAGCGGCTGCAGATTGGGGCGCAGTTCGCTTTGGCCGCTCTGACCGCTGGCGCTCTCGAAGACGACCGGGATCGACGAGCCGCCGCCCAGGGTCAACTCGTGCGACTGGTCCGGCAGCCCATAGAGGAGCAAGGCCACCAGAGCGACGTGCAGCACCGATGAAAAGACCATGCCGCTCTGCACGCTGTCGTCACCTCCGTCTTCTCTTTAAAGCCGCTGGATGTTCTCCTGCTCGCGCATCCGAACGTCCCCGCAGGCTTTTACCCAGACTCGTCACCGCTTCACCTGACGCCAGACGCTCTTGCCAGCTTGGCTCTAGAGCAATGTCCGCTCGCATGCGCTCGGCTCCAATGCTCTATGCTTTTGTTTCACATAGCAAATCGTCGTCGCAGGTAAGTCCACCTGATCGGGATTTGCGCTAGTTGGCGTCCGGCGGCGGCGCTTCGGCTAGAAGCGCTACGCGGCGGAAGCCGGCTTCGTTGATCATTCCCATCACTTCCATCACCTTGCCGTAGGCGATGGCGCGGTCACCGCGCACATAGATCCGGGTTTCCGGATTGGCGTCGGTGATGGCCTGGAGACGCGGCACCAGGCTGACTTCCGCAACCTCGGTTTCCTGGATGTAGAGCCGTCCCTCGGCATCGACCGTGACCACCAGAGGCTCCTCCGGCGTTGTGATCGCCTGGGCATCGGCCTGCGGCAGGTCGACTGGCACGCCCACGGTCAAGAGCGGCGCCGTCACCATGAAAACGATCAGCAGCACCAGCATGACGTCGACGAAAGGCGTCACGTTGATTTCCGACATCGGCCGCCAGTTGCCGCGGCGACGCCCGCGGCCGCCGCCGTTGCCCTTGGGATTCATGACACCGCTGGCCATGGCCTAGGCCTCCTCGACCTGGCGCGAGAGGATGGCGCTGAACTCGTCGGCGAAGGTCTCCAGGCGCTGCGAATAGTGATTCAGGTCGCTGGAGATCTTGTTGTAGCCGAGCGAGGCGGGGATAGCCGCAAAGAGGCCCAGCGCCGTGGCGAAGAGCGCCTCGGCGATGCCCGGCGCGACGACGGCCAGGCTGGAATTCTCCGCGGCTGCAATCGAGGTGAAGGCGTTCATGATACCCCAGACCGTGCCGAAGAGGCCGATGAAGGGCGCTGCCGATCCGACCGAGGCCAGAAAGACCATATAGCGCTCCAGCCGTCCGCTCTCGCGGCCGATGGCGATGTTCATCACCCGGTCGATGCGCTCGCCCAGTCTTGCCCGCAAGGTATCGCTGCCGGAAAGCGAAGTGGCGGCACTGCGGCGCCACTCCTGCATAGCGGCGACGAAGACCGCCGACATGGGGTCCTGCGGCCGGCCGTCCAAGCGGTCGTAGAGATCTTCCAGAGAGCCTCCTGACCAGAAGGCATCTTCGAACCTGTTCGCCTGTTTGCGCAGCCGGCGCAGGCGCACGACCTTGTCGAAGATGATGGCCCAGGTCCAGAAGGACGCCAGTAGCAGCATCAGCATGACTGCCTTCACTACTATGTCGGCCTGCAGGAAGAGCGACCAGGCATTGAAGCCTTCTTCCATCGCTTGCGGTCTCCTTAATTTCCGATCATGGCGCCGCAGCGCCCCCAATCCCTTGCGTCTCTGCCCGATCGCGGTCGATCAGGTAAGTCTTGAAGGCCTCGCGCCAAAGACGCGGAATACGCGCGACCCCACCTGCCTTGGTCATGCACACCACCTGCATCGTCACCTGGGCCAAGACCTCGTCGTCGCGCATGATGCGCTGTACGGCGTCGACGTAGGCCGCCCCCATCGCCACGAAGCGTGTGCGCACGATCAAGGCGTCATCCAGGCGAGCCGGTGTCAAGTATTCGACTTCGACGCGTCGTACCACAAAGACCAAGCCTTCCGTGTCCGCAAAGCGACGGTGATCCAGGTCCAATAGACGCATCGCCTCGGTTCGCGCCCGCTCGGCGAATTTCAGATAGTTGGCATAGTAGACGATCCCGGCCGCGTCGGTGTCTTCATAGAAGACGCGCAGGGGATAGGCGTGCTCGCGGCCCTCGAAACGACCGGACGTGGGGCGCAAGGGGTCTGGCGCACTTGATTCCGACATCTCACTCAGCGCTGGTCGCGCGCTCCTCGTCAGTAAAGAGATCCAAGTCTTGTCCAGCGGGCTCGCTTTCGCCCCGTCTGTCGCGCGGCGCCGGCAAGCCGATCTGGCGATAGCCCTGTGCGGTCAGGCTGCGCCCGCGCGGCGTGCGCTGCAACAGCCCCTGCTGGATCAGATAGGGCTCGATCACCTCTTCCAAAACATCGCGTTGCTCGGAGAGGGCAGCCGCCAGGGTTTCGACCCCGACCGGGCCGCCGGCATAGTTGTTGGCGATCATGGCGAGATAGCGGCGATCCATGGCGTCGAAACCGCCGGCATCGACCTCCAGGCGGGTCAGCGCCCCATCGGCCAGCTTGCGATCGATCACCTCGGCCCCGGCGACGGCGGCGAAGTCGCGCACGCGGCGCAGCAGGCGGCCGGCCACCCGCGGGGTGCCGCGCGCCCGGGTCGCGATCTCGGCAGCACCCTCGGGGCTGAGCGCCATCTCCAGGACCCGCGCGCCGCGCTCTACGATCGACTGCAGCTCGTCGGGGCTGTAGAAATTGAGCCTCAGCGGGATGCCGAAGCGCTCCCTGAGGGGCCGGGTGATGAGGCCCGAGCGCGTGGTGGCGCCGACCAGGGTGAAGGGTGGCAGATCGATCCTGACCGAACGCGCCGCCGGCCCTTCGCCGATGATGATGTCCAGCGCGAAGTCCTCCATGGCCGGGTAGAGGATCTCTTCCACCGCCGGCGAAAGGCGGTGAATCTCGTCGATGAACAAGACATCGTGAGGCTGCAGGTTGGTCAAGAGGGCGGCCAGATCGCCGGCCCTGGCGATGACCGGGCCCGAGGTTGCGCGGAAGGAGGTGCCCATCTCGCGCGCCACGATCTGGGCAAGCGTGGTCTTGCCCAGGCCCGGCGGGCCAAAGAGGAGCACATGATCCAGCGCCTCGCCACGCTGACGCGCAGCGGTGACAAAGATCTCCAGGTTCTCGCAGAGCGTCCTTTGGCCGACGAAGTCGCGCAGCTGCTGCGGTCGGATCGACTGCTCGAAGCCCTCTTCGCCGTCGGCTTCGGGGGAGATCAGGCGCTCGTCGCTCATTTCGCGAGATCTTTCAGGGCCGCCTTCAGAAGCGCTTCGATCCCGGCATCAGCACCCAGGCGGTCGCGCGCCTTGGCGACCGCGGCCAGCGCCTCCGACGGGCGATAGCCCAGCCCTTCCAGGGCCAGAGCCGCATCCTTGGATCCGGCATCCTGGTCCAGGATCGGGGCGACGGCACCATCCTGGTGCGCTGCCGGACCCAGCTGTAGGGCTGCGACCTTGTCCTTGAGTTCAGAGATCATACGCAGCGCCAGCTTCGCCCCGACCCCAGGAGCGCGCGTGAGTGCCGTCTTGTCGCCCGAGGCAACCGCACGGGTAAGCTCGCCCGGCGAGAGGGTGGAAAGGATGGCCAAAGCCAGACGACTGCCGACACCCTGCACGGTCTGCAGCAGGCGGAACCAGGCGCGCTCGCCGGCCTCGGCAAAGCCATAGAGGTGGATGTGGTCCTCACGCACGTGGGTCTCGATCAGCAGCGAGACGGCCTCTCCCGGCCGGCCCAATTGCGCCAGAGTCCGGTTCGAGGCGAAGACCAGATAGCCGACCCCGCCGACATCGACGATGGCCTGGCCCTCGCCGCTTTCGTCCAGCCGACCGCTGAGCTTGCCGATCATCGGCGTCTAGCTGCGTCTGGCGCCGCGGCGCCGGGGCAGGCCGACCGACGAGCCGGTCCAGGATTCGGCCGTGGCAGCGTGATGGGAATGGCAGATCGCGATCGCCAGCGCATCGGCGGCATCGCCCTCTTTCAGATCCAATCCGGGCAGCAAGCGGTTCACCATCATCGCCACCTGACTCTTCTCCGCATGACCGCTGCCGACCACGGATCGCTTGACGATCATCGGCAGGTACTGTGCAACCGTTAGGCCCGCAAGACTTGGCACCAGCAGTGCCACGCCGCGCGCCATCCCCAGCTTCAAGGTGGAGGAGGGATTGCGATTGGCCAGGGTCTCTTCGACCGCAGCCGCTTCGGGGCGCTGCTCAGCCACCACCCCTTCCAGGGCTTGATGCAGGATCATCAACCGCGTCGGCAAGCTTTGCTTCTCGTCGGTGGCGATGACGCCGTGCGCTATATGGCTGAGCCGGCTGCCTTCGGCCTCGATCACGCCCCAGCCCATACGCCTGAGCCCGGGGTCGATGCCCAGGACGCGTATGGCCTTGGGCGCTGGCGTCTGCTTAGCCCGCGAGTTCGGCGAGGATGTCTTCTGGTATGTCGAAATTGGCGGCAACCGTCTGTACGTCGTCGTTATCTTCCAGGGCGTCGATCAGCTTCATCAAGGTCTGGACCGCATCGCCGTCCACCGGGACGCCGTTGTTGGGTCGCCACGAAAGCCGACCTTCTCTGGGATCACCGTACAGCTCCGACAAGGCGTCGCGCACCTGCGAAAAGTCTTCCGGCGCGCTGAAAATTTCGTGCAGGTCCTCGCTGGACTGAACGTCCGAGGCGCCGGCCTCGACCGCGGCCTCAAAGACCTCGTCGGCCGTGCCCACCTCTATCGGGTAGGCAAGATAGCCCACCCGCTCGAACATGAAGGAGACCGAGTTGGTCTCGCCCATGCTGCCGCCGTTCTTGGAGAAGATGGTGCGCACGTCGCTGGCGGTGCGATTGCGGTTGTCGGTCAGGGCCTCGACGATGACGGCAACGCCGCCCGGGCCATAGCCCTCATAGCGGATCTCTTCATAGATCGTGTCATCGTCGCCACCGGTTGCGCGCTTGATCGCCCGCTCGATGTTGTCTTTGGGCATGTTCTCCGCACGGGCTGCCTGGATCGCGCCGCGCAGCCGCGGATTGGCCGCCGGATCGGGCATACCGTTCTTGGCCGCCACGATGATCTCGCGGGTCAGCTTGGCGAAGACCTTGGCGCGCTTTTTGTCCTGCGCGCCCTTGCGGTACATGATGTTCTTGAATTGTGAATGACCTGCCATGAGCTGTCTGCTTCTTCGTCTTTCGAACCGTTAGAGGTGTGATCAGGTGGCCGTCGCGAGGGCCGCTGCTTGGGGCCGAGCCCGTGGGTCGGCCTGGCGGATGACGCCGCCGATCCGTATCGGCTCCACCGTCTTGGCCAGGCCGCTGCGCGGATCGCTTTCGACCAGAACCCCGCAAAGCGTTCCCGGGCCTGTAGCCACCGACATGCGCTCGGTCGGCAGCTTCTTGGTGAAACGGGCGACCGGCACGGCCTTGTCCATCCCGATCACCGAGTTGTAGTCGCCGCACATACCGGCATCGGTCTGATAGGCGGTGCCGCCCTCCATCACCATGGTGTCGGCGGTCGGCACATGGGTGTGGGTGCCGACGACCAGACTGGCGCGTCCGTCGCAGAAGTGGCCCATCGCCATCTTCTCCGAAGTCGCCTCGGCATGCATGTCGACGATGATCGCGTCCACGGTTGCGCCCAGCCGATAGCTCTCCAAGGCCTTGGCCACGGTCTGGAAGGGGTCGTCCAGAGCATCCATGAAAAGGCGCCCCAGCACGTTGACGATCAGCACCTTCTTGCCCGTGCTGGTCTGAAAGGCCGCCACCCCGCGCCCCGGCGTGCCGGCCGGATAGTTGGCCGGACGCAGCAGGCGCGGCTCGCCTTCGATGAAGGACAGCGCCTCGCGCTGGTCCCAGGAGTGATTGCCGCCGGTCATCACGTCGACGCCGCTGGCCAGGATCTCCTGCGCGATCTTCTTGGTCACGCCGAAGCCGGCAGCGGCATTCTCGACATTGGCCACAACGAAGTCGAGCTTGAGGTCGCGGCGCAAGGCCGGCAGCTCGCGCGCAAGCACCTCGCGCCCGGAACGGCCGACAATATCGCCTAGGAAAAGGAAACGCATCGCCTTCACCTGCCCCGAGAGGCCGCCAAGGTCAAGGCAAAGCAGCTCGGCTTTTGTTGGCTGCCCGTGGCGACGGCACCAATCCACCGCCGTGCGGGTCAATCCATCAGGCGATTCGGATCGCCTCGCGCTCGGTCACGACCCAATCGAGGGCCAGGTCGGTCGCTTCGCGCGGCACGCTGTCGACCTCTTGGGCCGCATAGGCCGCACCGATGGACAGCACCGAGCCCTTGGCGCGGAGCTTCGCCAGAGTGCGGTCATAGAAGCCGCCGCCATAGCCCAGGCGATAGCCCTGACGATCGAAGGCCAGCAGCGGGACGATCAGCACCTGCGGCTCGATCTCCGGCGCATTCGCCGGCGGCTCGGAGGTACCGAAATCTGCTGCCTCCAGGACCGTAGCAGGCGTCCAAAGGCGAAAGATCAAGGGCTGCGCCGGACCCAGCATCACCGGAAGCGCGATGGCGTGGCCCCTCTCGTGCAGTGCCTCGATAGCAGGCGCGACGTCGATTTCCGAACCCATCGGCCAGAAGGCCGAAATGCTGGCGGCAGCGGGGATCTCCGGCCCACTGTCCAGCTGCTCGAGGAAGGCGCTCGCCGCGCCGAGGGCGCGCTTGGCGGCAGCCGATCGCGTTGCCCGCGCCCGTTTGCGCAAGGCTGCCTTTTCTTCCGCCAGATCCGCGCTCACGGAAGGCTCCGCTTCATACGAGGTCTCGCAAACCAAAGGAGAAACTGGTGCCACGGTGGCCGTCGATGTCATTCATCCTCTCGGACCCGCAAAAGCAGGTGGGCACCGGGGTACACGGACCAGGGCCCGCACAGAGCCAGCTCCCAAGAGAAGACTTATCGGCCCCAGGGATTGAATCGTCTAACGCACCCCGCAGCACCAGAGCCTCTATTTAGGATGTCGCCGCCTCGCCGGCAATTGCTTCCAAGCGACGCGTCGCTTGGTCGAGGTCGTCGACCAGGCCGGAAGGCGGCGGCTTGCGCCGGTCGGCATCCTCCAGCTCGTCGACCAGCATCAGCCCGGCCATCACCAGAAGGCGGACTTCGGGCAGATTGCCCGCCTGCTCGGTCAGGCCGGCAAGACGCCGATCCAGCTGCGCGGCTAGATAGCGCAGGTGGTCCTCCTGACCGTCGTCGCAGATCAGGTCATGCCGTCGTCCCCGGATGGTGAGTTCAACCCTAGCCACAGCACCCTCGCCCGTCGCGCCGGCCCCTAGGGAAGCCCCCTAGGAAGCCGCTGCGATCTTCAAAATCGGTCTTATCCGTCCTGGCTGGCACCGGACAGTTGACCCTCCAAACGCGCAATCAAGCCGTCGAGCTTCGCCCCCGTCTCCGACAGCAATTCCTGCAGCAATTCCTTCTCGGCTTCGGCCTCGGTCAAGGCAGCGCGCAACCGCACGACCTCTTGACTCTGCACCTCTACCTTACCGATCGCGGTCTCTAGGCGGCGCATCGCTTCACCGACCTTGCCGCTGGTCACCTCTGCGCTGGACATCATGCTATCGGACACCTTGAACCTCACTCCCTTGCTTGGATTCGTGGCCGCGGCCACATTGGATCTAGCTATTGCCGCGCACTGTGGCCAGAGCATGGCGTGGTCGTCAATGGCCGCGGCCTCGCGCTGCTCATAGGCCCTATGCGGCGCTGCAGCAGGATCGCGGTTGACGTGGTGCAGCTTGGGCGGCATGTTCCGCCACGATTTCGCGCCGCAGCTCGGCCTTTGACGGGGTTTCGCGGCGGCCGACCCTGGACTAGAATCCTGGTGCGCGAGGACGGTTCTGGCGCCCCCTTTAAAGCGAAGCAACGCGAGCCGAAACATGGAAGGTGCGACTCCGATGACGGTGCATCGCGACATGGCCAATTGCATCCGCGCCCTGGCGATGGATGCCGTCGAGAAGGCAAAGTCCGGCCACCCCGGCATGCCCATGGGTATGGCCGATGTTGCGACCGTACTTTTCACCCGTTTTCTCAAGTACGATGCGGCGCGCCCGGACTGGCCGGATCGCGACCGCTTCGTGCTTTCGGCCGGCCACGGCTCGATGCTGCTCTATGCACTGCTCTACCTCACCGGCTATCCGAAGATGAGCCTGGATGAGATCAAGGCCTTCCGCCAGCTGGGCAGCCGCACCGCCGGCCATCCGGAATTCGGCGAAGCACCGGGCATCGAGACCACGACGGGACCGCTGGGCCAGGGGCTGGCCAACGCCGTCGGCATGGCGATCGCAGAACGCCATCTCAACGCCGTCTTCGGCGACCCGCTGGTCGACCACAAGACCTATGTGATCGCCGGCGACGGCTGCCTGATGGAGGGTTTAAGCCAAGAGGCCATCACCCTGGCCGGACATCTGCGCCTGAAGAACCTGATCCTGCTGTTCGACGACAACGATATCTCGATCGACGGCCCGACCTCGCTATCGACTTGCGAGGATCAGGCCGGCCGTTTTGCGGCTGCCGGTTGGACCACATTGGCTTGCGACGGCCACGATCCGGACTCGATTGCAGCTGCCCTGGAGGCCGCGCAGTCGGCCGACCGACCGGTCATGATCGCCTGCAAGACCACCATCGGTTTCGGCGCGCCCACCAAGGCCGGCACCTCCAAGGCGCATGGCGCGCCGCTGGGTGGCGACGAGATCGCCGGCACCCGCGAAGCCCTGGGCTGGCCACATGCACCCTTCGAGATTCCCGACGCCTTGCTCTCTGCCTGGCGCCAGGCCGGCAGTCGCGGCGCCACGGCTTCGGCCGCCTGGGACGAGCGCCTGGCAGCAGCGCCGGAGGACCAGCAGACGACCTTCAAGGCGCGGATGGCCGGCAAGCTGCCGGAGGGCTGGCGCAAGCCGCTACGCGCGCTGATCCAGGAGGCGACGGATAAAAAGCCGACCCTGGCCAGCCGGGCTGCGTCGCAGGAAGCGCTCGAGCGCCTGGTTCCCGAGGTTCCCAGCCTGATCGGCGGCTCGGCCGACCTAACCGGGTCCAACAACACCAAGACCAAGGCGATGGAGGTGCTGGACGCCGACAACTATGGCGGACGCTACATCCACTACGGCATTCGCGAGCATGGCATGGCGGCCGCCATGAACGGCATGTTGCTGCATGGCGGCGTCCGTCCCTACGGCGGCACCTTCCTCTGCTTCACCGACTACTGCCGACCGGCGATCCGCCTCTCGGCCCTCATGAAGCTGCCGGTCGTCTATGTGATGACCCACGATTCCATCGGCCTTGGCGAAGACGGACCGACGCACCAGCCGGTCGAGCACCTGGCCGCTTTGCGCGCAATTCCCAACCTTCTGGTCCTGCGGCCCTGCGATCAGGTGGAAACCGCAGAGGCCTGGGCTGTGGCACTCTCGCAGTTGAAGCGGCCCAGCATCATCGTTCTCAGCCGGCAGGGGTTGGAGACGGTTCGCAAGGATGCCAGCGAGAATCTGACGGCCTTCGGCGGCTACATCCTCGCCCCGGCCAAGGGTCCGCGCGCGGTCAGCTTGATCGCTTCGGGCTCGGAGATTCAGATCGCCCTGGCCGCCAAGGCCCTACTTGAGGAGGAGGGGGTCGCAACGGCCGTGGTCTCGCTGCCCTCTTGGGAGCTGTTCGGCGAACAGCCGCAGCACTATCGCGACGAGGTGCTGGGTCCGGGCGCCCTGCACATCGCGATCGAGGCCAGCAGCCCCTTCGGCTGGGAGCGCTGGATCGAATTCGGCGGCAGCTTCGTCGGCATGCGCTCCTTCGGTGCCTCGGCGCCAGCCAAAGACCTCTATCAGCATTTCTCGATCACCGCGGAAGCAGTGGTCAAGGCCGTCAAGGCCAGGCTCTAAGAGCAGGCCTGCGGGGATCGGACAGAGGCCGCCCGGTAGCGGCGGCCAAGATGGACAGATTTAGAAAGGGTGCAGCCATGAAAAGCTTGCAAGCCGTAGCCCAAGCGCTGGTCGCAGACGGCAAAGGGATCCTCGCTGCCGACGAATCCGGTGGAACCATCAAGAAGCGCTTCGACAGCATCTCGGTCGAGAGCACCGAAGAGAACCGCCGCGATTATCGTCAGATGCTCTTCACCACCGATGGCGCCGAAGCCTATGTCAGCGGCGTCATCCTCTTCGACGAGACCATCCGCCAGAAGGCCAGCGACGGCAAGCGCCTGGTGAAGATCCTGGAAGACCGCGGCATCATCCCGGGCATCAAGGTCGACAAGGGCGCCAAGCCGCTGGCCCTGCACGAAGGCGAGACCGTGACCGAAGGCCTGGACGGACTGGCCGACCGCCTGGCGGAATACGCCCGACTTGGCGCCAAGTTTGCCAAGTGGCGCGGCGTCTACTCCATTGCCGAGGGCTTGCCGTCGGCTGCCTGCATCACCGCCAATGCCCATTCGCTGGCCCGCTATGCAGCGCTTTGCCAAGAGGCCGGGATCGTGCCGATTGTCGAGCCCGAGGTGCTGATGGACGGCGACCACGACATCGAGACCTGCGAGTTCGTGACCGAAGAGGTGCTGCGCGCGGTCTTCTCCGAGCTGGCGGTCGCAGAGGTGCAACTGGAGGGCATGCTGCTGAAGCCGAACATGGTGATCTCCGGCAGCGACTGCCCGCAGCAGGCCAGCCACCAAGAGGTTGCCGAGCGCACGCTCGCCTGCTTCCGCCGGGTCGTGCCGGCCGCGGTTCCCGGTATCGTCTTCCTGTCCGGCGGCCAGTCGGACCAGGATGCGACCCTGAACCTCAACGCAATGAACCGGCTGGGGCCCTCCCCCTGGGCGCTCAGCTTCTCCTACGGACGCGCGCTGCAGGCAGCCCCCTTGAAAGCCTGGAGCGGAAAGTCGGCCAACCTGGCCTCGGCCCAGGTCGCCTATCTGGAACGGGCCAAGGCCAACGCCGAGGCCGCGCGTGGAACCTACGCCGGCTAAACCACCCTTCTTGGGACTCGCGCCGGGCTGTTAGAGGCCTACATTGTGAGCCTGGCTAGACTAAGGTCCAAACCACTAAGGAATGTGAGACGACAACAATGGCAGTGAAGGTAGGAATCAACGGCTTTGGCCGTATCGGACGCCTGGTGTTTCGTGCCGCCATGGAGGCCAAGCGCGACGACGTCGAATTCGTGGCCATCAACGACCTCGGCTCGGCCAGCGACAACGCCCATCTCTTGACCTACGACAGTGTGCACGGCCGCTTCCCGGGCCAGGTCGAGGCCAAGGACGGCAGCATCGTCGTCGACGGCAAACAGGTCTCGGTGCTGTCCGAGCGCGATCCGGCCAAGCTGCCCTGGGGCGACCTGGGCGTGGATATCGTCATGGAGTGCACCGGCATCTTCGCCTCGCGCGACAAGGCGGCAGCCCACCTGGACGGCGGCGCCAAGCGGGTGATCGTCTCGGCCCCGGCCTCGGGCGTCGACATGACCGTGGTCTATGGCGTGAACCACGACAAGCTGGGGGCCGAGCATGTCGTGATCTCCAACGCGTCTTGCACCACCAACTGTCTGGCCCCGGTTGCCCACGTGCTGCATGCGGCGGTGGGGATCGAGCGTGGCTTCATGACCACGATCCACAGCTACACCGGCGACCAGCGCACCGTGGACACCCTGCACAGTGACCTAGCCCGCGCCCGCGCCGCTGCAGTCTCCATCATCCCGACCACCACCGGTGCGGCACGCGCCGTCGGTCTGGTGATGCCGGAGTTGAAGGGTAAGCTGGACGGTACCGCCATGCGCGTTCCCACCCCCAACGTCAGCCTGGTCGACTTCAAGTTCGACGCTGCGCGTGAGACCTCCAAAGAAGAGATCAATGGAGCGATCGAAGCAGCCGCGAGCGGTCCGCTGAAGGGCGTGCTCGAGACCAACACGCTGCCGCTGGTTTCCTGTGACTACAACCACAACCCGGCCTCCTCGATCTTCGATCTGAAGGAGACGCAGGTGATCGAGGGGCGCTTCGTTCGGGTCATGTCCTGGTACGACAACGAATGGGGCTTCTCCAACCGCATGAGCGACACTGCCGTCGCCATGGGCCGCTTCCTCTGATCGCCTCCGGCCCGGCCGACTCGGAGACTTCGGATCCAGAGCCGCAAGCTCCCGATCCGCTCCGCGGCCCCTGCATAAGGGTCTATGGCAGCCGCGATGTCGTGCGCATCGCGGCGGTCGCCAGAGCCTTGGACCGCCCGGCGGTCGTCGTATCCGACGGCGCCGTCGGCTGGCATCTCTTCGCCGCCATGATGCGCGCTGCGGAGCCGGGCGATACGCCGCTTTCCTTTCTCTACGACGCCGGCGACTCGGCCGGCGCAGCCGTCGAAGCCCTGCGCGCCGGGGCACCCTACGTGCTCTCCTCGGCCGAAGCGCAACAGCGCGCCAGCCTGACCAAGCTGGCGGCTGCCACCGGTGCGGTGCTGCTCCAAACGGTGACGCCAGACCCTGTGGATTGTCCCGACGTGGAGGTCCTGAAGCGCCTGCTGCAAGCCGGACTGGCGGAGGCGCCTCAGGAGAAGGGGCAATGACGGCCTGCAACATCTATCTGGTCACACCGATCGGGTTGGCGACCGGCCAGATTCCGCTGGATCGCTTTGCGGAGAGCCTGCGCCCAACGCTCAACGAAGCCAGGGTCGAGGCACTGCTGCTGCGTAGCGGCGGCGGCGAGGGCCACCTCAGCGATGACGACCTGCGCCGCCAGATCGAAACCCTGCTGCCTCTGGCTCATGCCGCCGGCCTGCCGCTGGTTCTCGAGGAGCGTGCGGATCTCGTGCAGTCGGAGGGCTGCGACGGAGTCCACGTGATCGCCGACAAAGCGCGCGTTGCCGCCGTGCGCCGTGCCCTGGGCGAGGATGCGATCGTGGGTGCAGGCTGCGGTGCCTCTCGCCACAGCGCCATGGAGGCCGGCGAGGCCGGCGCCGACTACGTCAGCTTCGGCGCATTCGATCCCGAGCCGCAGGCGCCGGACCCGGACCTGCTGTCCTGGTGGCAGGAGATGATGGAGCCGCCCTGCGTCGCCATGGGTGGCATTACCTTGGAGAATGCCGTCGACTACGCCGAAGCCGGCGCCGATTTCCTGGCGTTGCGCAACGCGGTCTGGAACCACGAGGGTGGACCGCTGGCCGCCATCAAGGCTTTCGCGAAAGTCATCGCCGCAGCGGAATAGCGCGGCGTTCTGCTTGGCCGCGCCAAACAACAGGGAGAGAGCATGAGCACGAGAGACACAGAGGCGCTCAAGCCCTTCGCCGTAGAGCTGGCACGCCAAGCCTGCCAGACCGTGCTTGCTCTAGAGGCCAATGCGACCAGCGAGATCAAGCCCGACGGCTCGCCGGTCACCACGGTCGACCGCGCCGTCGAGGCGGTCATGCGGCAGTCCATCGAAAGCCATCACCCAAGCCACGGCATCGTCGGCGAGGAATACGGCGACAAGAACCCGGAGGCCGAGTGGGTTTGGGTCTTGGACCCGATCGACGGAACCAAGAGTTTCATCGCCGGCCTGCCGACCTACGGCGTGCTGATCGGCCTCTGCCGTGCCGGCAAGCCGGTGCTCGGCATCATCGCGCAGCCGAAGACGCGAGAGATCTATCTGGGCATCTCGGGTCTGGGCGCCTGGCTGAACGATACGCCCATCCGGCCGAGTGCGATCACCGAGATCGCCGAGGCGGTGACCAACCTCTCCGACGACGAATCGCACGACGCAAGCAGCATCAAGGCTTTCAATGCGCTGAGGCAGGCCGCGCGCTGGAACCTCTACGACGGCAGCTGCTTGGGGTATGGCGCGCTTGCAGCAGGCTGTTTCGAGATCTGCCTGTCGGGCATCCATATGAACAACTACGACCTTTGCGCCCTGGTGCCGGTGGTCGAGGGCGCCGGTGCTTCGATCAGCGATTGGCAGGGCCAAGCGCTCACCTTGGCGTCCAGCGGTGCCATCGTCGCCTCGGCCAACGACGCCTTGCACGAAAAGGTGCTGGCGCTCTTGGCCAAGTCGGGTGGGTCCTCGGGTGGGTCTTCGGGTGGATCTTCGGGCGGTTCTGCGGTCTAGACAGCACAGCCTCACCTTCTTGGCGCTTGGCAGAGACAACTGGCGCACGGCAGATTGCGTCCCCCGAGACATTGGGTCCCTTGGGCCTATCGACTATTGGAAAGGAATGCCCATGGCACCGCGATCACCACTGATCAACGTGATGGTTCGCGCCGCGCACAAGGCCGCGCGTGGCCTGAAGCGCGACTTCGGCGAGATCGAGCATTTGCAGGTCTCGAAGAAGGGGCCAGCGGATTTTGTCTCCACAGCGGACCTCCAGGCCGACCGCATCCTGCGCGAAGAATTGGCCAAGGGCCGGCCGGATTTCGGCATTCTGAGCGAAGAAGGCAGCCTGCGCGAGCCCGATGCCGAGGGGCGGCGCTGGATCGTCGACCCCTTGGACGGCACCACCAACTTCCTGCATGGCCTACCCCACTTTGCCATTTCCATCGGCCTGGAGCAGCGCGGCGCCATTGTTGCCGGCGTCGTCTACGATCCGATCAAGGACGAGCTGTTCCATGCCGAGCGCGGCGGCGGCGCCTTCCTGAACGATCGGCGCCTCAGGGTCTCGGCGCGGAGCCGTCTGGAGGAATCGCTGCTGGCGACCGGCATGCCCTTCAAGGGCAAGAAAGGCAGTCCTGTCTTTCTCGACGAGCTGACCCAGGTGATCGACGAGGTCGCCGGCGTGCGCCGTTGGGGCGTGGCGTCGCTCGACCTCGCCTATGTGGCTGCCGGACGCTACGACGCCTTTTGGGAGCGTGGGCTGGCGTCCTGGGACATCGCAGCAGGACTGCTGCTGGTACGCGAGGCCGGCGGTTACATCAGCGCCATCGATGGCCGCGACGTCGCTTTGGACGGCGGTTCGATTCTGGCCAGCAACAGCGAGCTGCACAGCGATATGGTGCGCCTGTTGAAGACTGGCGTTAAGCCTGGCTAGCTTTGGGACACTGGTTCGCCCGACGACGGGGAAAGCGCCTTGGCAAGGTCTCCTCTCCCGGCGCGGCGGGCCTATGTGCTACTTTGACAAGGACAATCGCGGTTCCGACTTTGCTATGGGGGTTTGCGCTCGTCAGCACCTGAGGGTATGAGACGGGGTGGTTAAGTATGCTCTGCCACGCAAGCGGCCCCTCTGGGCCAAGCAGAGCGATTGTATGTTCGCGGTCCAGCGCCTAGTCTCCCGCAACGAGGGAATCGTGGGTTCTGGGGAGCCAGCGTCAGAAGAGAGCTTAGGCATGGCCAAGCAGATGATGTACAGACAAGCAGCTATCTCGGGGCGGCGCATGCGCCTTTTGGCCGGGGTTGCGACCCTGGCCCTATCGGCCCTGCTGCCGGCAACGGCCGGGGCGCAGTCGTACGGCGCCGGTTCTCCCAACGTGATCGTCAACACCGGGGTGCTGAACAGCCTGGGTCCGGGCGGCACCGTGCCGGCCATCCCGGTCTCGCCGGGTGGTATTTATGGCGGCTACGGGGTCGGGCAGCAGTCCAGCGCCTATGCCTACTCCAGCGGCAACGCAAGGGTTCTGGTGCGGCCGGGCAACCTGCTCTATCCGCCCTTGAACGACCCGCGCTCGCAGCTGACAGTCCCGGTACCGCAGGCTGCCACCCTGCAGCCGCAACTGGGACAACCCATGGGACAGCCGGCGCAGTTGGGCAGCAGCGGCAAGCTGGCGCCGACTCTCATTCGCCCTGGCCAAGGCCCGCAAGTGGTGACCGCACCGGTGCCACAGACCCGCAGCGTGCCGGCGCCGACCAGCAGTCGCGCGCTGGCGCCCGCACCGGCTCCGGTTCCAGCCGCCCGCCCAGCACCGGCGCCAAGCCCTGCTCCGGCACCGGTAGCAGCCCGCCCGGCTCCCAGCCCCGCGCCAGCCCCGGCACCGGTTGCTGCAAGCCCGGCTCCCGCTCCGAGCCCGGCACCGGCGCCGGCACCCGTCGCAGCAAGCCCGGCACCAGCGCCGGCGCCTGCACCGACCGCCAGCAAGCCAGAGCCACCGCAGGTACCGCCGAAGGACTCCTTCGCCAGCCTGCCCTCGGCCGGCTCCAGCGACGCGACGCCCTCGATTGCACCCAGCCCGGCGCCTGCGCCCGCCCCCGCTCCTCAGCCCGCGGCGGCTCCGGCTCCGAGCCCGGCACCCGCACCGGCACCAGCCCCACAGGTGGCCGCAGCGCCGCAGACCAGCGGCGGACTGTCGATCTCGCCGGCACCCGGCAGCGGCGGCTCCAGCGCTGCAGAGCTGCCCACGCTCTCGACCGGCTCGGGCGGCAGCGGTGGCAGCGGGACCGTGACCATCACACCGGCACCCGGTACGCGCAGCGCGGCACCCGCGCCGAGCCCAGCACCCACTGCGGCGCCCTCCCCTGCGCCCGCGCCAGCCCCGCAGACGGCAGCAGCGCCAAGCGGATCCAGCGGCGTCACGATTACGCCGGCACCCGGCTTCTCGCCGCCCAGCGCCGCGCCCAGTCCTTCCAGTGGCAGCGGCGTGACCATCGTCGGCGGTGGCTCCAACGGCCAGGCACCGGCGAGTAGCGGCGTCACCATCTCGCAGCCGGGCGCCAGCCCTGCGCCTGCGCCGGCCCCCACCCAGGTTGCCAGTGCAGCGCCTTCGCCAGCGCCGTCGGTTTCGGCACCCGCTCCGGCACCAGCGGCCGTACCCGCTCCAGCGCCCAGCCCGGCACCGGCGCCGGTTGCTGCAGCGCCAGCACCGGCACCGGCCGCCAGCAGCAGCGACGGCGAGCGCCTGCTCTTTGCCGCCGGCTCTTCCGTCCTGACCGATGCCGACAAGTCGGCCCTGAACCAGGTGGCACGACAGATGCAGGACGACGACAGCCTGCGCCTGGAACTCTTGGCCTATGCCTCGGCCAAGGACGGCAGCAGTTCGGACGCGCGCCGCCTGTCGCTCTCGCGGGCCTTGGCCGTGCGCGCCTACCTGATCGATCAGGGCATCCGCACCGCACGCTTCATCGTGCGCGCCCAGGGCGATCGCTACGGCAACGGACCGGCCGATCGGGTCGACCTCAGCTACCGTAGTTAAGGCCTTGGCCTACCAAGCGGCACCGGCCGATAGCCTGCAGCTGAGCGACCCGACAGGCGGGATGGCGGCATGACCAGGCCGATGCGCTATCTGCTGCGCATGCTCGTCTTCCTGCTGGGCGTGATCATCGTCTGCGCGCTGCTCGGACCCGGCTTGGTCAAGGCCTTCTTTGCCAGCCCCTTTCTCAATGGCGTCATCCTGGGCGTCGCCTTGCTGGGCATCGCGCACACCATCCGCCAGGTGATCCTGCTGGGCCCCGAGGTGCGCTGGCTGCAGCAGTTGATGCAGGAGACGCGCGAGCGCCTCTTCTATCCCGACTCGCTGAAGAACCTGCCGCCGCCGCGCGTGCTGGGCCCGATGGCTCGCATGCTGGGCGAGCGGCGCGGTCGCGTCAGCCTCTCGGCACTCTCCATGCGGACTCTGCTGGACGGCATTCAGATCCGTATCGACGAGTCGCACGACCTCTCGCGCTATCTCGTCGGCCTGCTGATCTTCCTGGGTCTCTTAGGCACCTTCTGGGGACTGTCGGAGACCGTGGGCGCCGTCGGCGACACCATTGCCGGCATGCAGGCCGACAGCGGCAGCAGCGTCGATCTGATGCGACAACTCCAGAGCAGCCTGGAGCGACCGCTGTCGGGCATGGGTACGGCCTTCACCTCCTCGCTCTTCGGGCTGGCGGCCTCGCTGGTCGTGGGCTTTCTGGAGCTGCAGTCCAGCCAGGCGCACAACCGCTTCATGCAGGATCTTGAGGAGTGGCTGGCCGGCATGACCAAGCTATCGGGCGGGGCAGCCGGTGGCGGTGACGGCGAAGGCTCGGTGCCGGCCTATGTGCAGGCCCTGCTCGAGCACACGGCCGACAGTCTGGACAATCTGCAGCGCACCTTGACCCGCAACGAGGAAGAGCGTCAGGCCTTCACGGACAGCCTGGGGCTGATCGGCGAGCGTCTGGGCAATCTGGCAGCCCAAAGCCAGGCCCAGCAGGCCGCATTCAGCAGCCTGATCGAAACGCAATTGCAGCTGCGCCAGACCTTGCAGCACCTGGCCGAGGTCTCCGCCGGCAGCGAACAGGGCTCGCGCCAGTATCTGCGCGCCCTGCACGGCTCGCTTGAGCGCATCTCCGCCGACCTCGACAAGGGTCGCGGGCAGGTCATTCAAGAGATGCGCAACGAGATCAGGCTCTTGGCCCGCACCATCGCTGCACTGGCCGACGAGGGCAACTGATGGAACCCGGCTACGGTCGACGCCCGCGCCGGTCTATGAACTACTGGCCGGGCTTCGTCGATGCCCTGGCCGCGCTGATCATGGTCGTGGTCTTCGTGCTGCTGATCTTCGTGCTCGCGCAGAACACCCTCTCGGGTGCCTTGACGGGCCGCGACGAAGCCTTGGAGCAGATGACCCGCACGCTGGGGCAGACGCAGGAACAGCTGACCCTGGAACGCCAGACCGGGGCGGAACTGCGTGCCACCCTGGCCCGCCTCTCGGCCGAACTGCAGGCAGCCGACGGTCGCAACGACCGCCTGACCGCCGACCTGGCCAGCCTGCAGGAGGCGCAAAGCGGCAACGCAGAGGCGGCCAGCCGCCTGGCCGAACGCCTGGCCCAGCGCGAAGCCGCGCTTGCCAGCGCCGAGCAGCAGCAGCGCCGCGATGCCCAGTCGCTGTCCGCGCAGCGCGAACGCATCGGCTCCCTCGAGGCTGAGCTGCGCCAGCTCACCGCCGCCGTCTCAAACCTGGAAGCGCTGCGTCGTAGCCTGGGAGCAGAGGTCTTGGCGTTGACCAAGCGCAGCGATGGTCTTGACGAAGACTTGGCGCAACGCCAGGCAGATCTGGAGCGCTCGGAGGCCGCCTTGGCAGAAGCGCGGGCGGATCTGGAGTCGCTGCGCGCCAGCCTGGAGGCCAGCCAGAGCGCGACCGCCGCCGCCGAAACGCAAAGCGCACGCGACCAAGAGAATCTGGCCAGTCTGGAAGCACGCCTGGCCGAAGCACTGGCGCAGCGCGACGCTGCACTCAAGGACGCCGGCGAAGCCTTGCAGCGGATCGAGGTGCTAAGCAGCAGCCTGGCGGATCTGCGCGGCAGCCTGGACAGCGGCGCCACCGCGCAAGAGGACCTGCAGAAGACGCTCGCCGCCCGCGACGCGGAGATTGCCGCACTCGCCCGCGCCCAGGCAGCCCTGCAGGCCGAGCTGAAATCTCTGGAAGCCAAGCGTCAAGCACTGGAGGAGAGCCTGGCGCTCAGCGAGTTGGATCGCCGGCGGCTGGAGGAGCTCGTGAATGCCAGCCAGGCCGCCCTTAGTCAGGCTGAAACAGAGGCCGAGACAAAGGCACAAGAGCTGCAGGACAGCCTCCAGAGCAGCGAAGAGCGCGCGCGTGCTGCCGATGCCGAGCGGGCGCGCCTGGCTGAAGCGCTTGCCGCCGCCACCAGCGAGCGCGATGGCTTGCTGGACCTGGCGGAGAGCCTGGCCGCGGAGCGCAACGCGCTCTCCGATCTGCTGGCCGCACGCGAGCGCGAACTGGCGAGCCTGAGCGCGGCCGCAGCTGCGCAGGAGGAGGCCGGGACCACTGCGGCCGAGCGCCAACGCAGCTTGGAGGAAGAACGCGACAGCCTGTTGGCTGCATTGAGCGACAGCGAGCGCGAGATAAACCGCTTGGAGGCCCTGCTTTCCGAGCTGACCGGCGAGCGTGATGCCCTGCAGGCCCGGCAGACCGAGAACCAGGCAGCGCGTTCTTCGCTGGCAAGGCGCCTGGCAGAGCTGGAAGAAGAGCTCAGGCTGCGCAACGAAACCCTGGCCGAGACCTCTGCCCGCCTGACCGCAGCGCTGGAGGCCGAGCGGACCGGCCGGGCCGAAACGCTGGCCAGCTTGACCAAGACCGAAGCCTCACGCGAGGCCTTGGCGCGCATCCTGGTGGAACGGCAGCGCAGCCTGCGCCGCCTGACCGCCGACCTGGTCCGCCTGACCGCCGACCTGGGCCGCCTGGAAAGCGACCTTGCCGCAAGAGAGAGAGACCTGGCGACAGCCCAGGCTCAGCTTCAGGGGCGCGATGCTGCGCTGGATCGCCTGACCGAGGTCGCCAGCGGACTGCAGGCCGAACTGGCGGCCAGTCGCCGCAATCTCACCCTGGCAGACCAGCGCCTGAAGCTGGCCGAGGAAGCGCAGCGAGAGGCCGATGCAAGAACGGCGCGGGTGCGCGGCGAGGCGGCAAGTGCCTTGGCGCAAGAGCGCGAACTCAGCGAGACCGCCAACAGCAAGGTAGAGCGCCTGCAAAACCAGGTCGCCGCCCTGGAACAGCGCCTGGGTCAGCTGACGGCCGCGCTGGAGGCGAGCGAAGCCCTGAACGAAGAGCGTGAAGTCAAGATCGTCAACCTGGGCAAGCGGCTGAACGAAGCTCTGGCGACCAAAGTGCAGGAACTGGCGCGCTATCGCTCGGAGTTCTTCGGGCGGCTGCGCGAGGTTCTGGGCGCACGCGACGACATCCAGGTGGTCGGCGACCGCTTCGTCCTGCAGTCCGAGGTCTTGTTCGCGTCCGCCCAGGCCAGCCTGACCCCGGAAGGCGAAGCCCAGCTGGCGGAACTGGCCAAGACCTTGAAGCGGATCATCGCCGAGATTCCTTCGGACATCGACTGGGTGCTGCAGGTCAACGGCCACACCGATCGCCGCCCGCTGGTCAGCGGTACCTTTGAATCGAACTGGGAACTCTCGGCCGAACGCGCGCTCAGCGTGGTGCGCTTCCTGATCGAGCAGGGTATCCCCGCCAACCGCTTGGCAGCCGCCGGTTTCGCCGAGTTCCAGCCGATCGCAAGCGGCAGCGATCCCGAATCCTACCGCCGGAACCGCCGGATCGAGCTGAAACTCACTCAGCGCTGAGCGCGGCTGCGGCGATGTTCTGGTCGAACTGCAAAGCGGCCAGGCGGGCGTAGAGGCCGCCGGCCTGGACCAGATCGCTGTGCGTGCCCTCTTCGACGATACGGCCCTTGTCCAGCACCAGGATACGGTCGGCCTTCAGAACCGTTGCCAGGCGATGCGCGATCACCAGGGTGGTACGGCCGACCATCAACCGCTCCAGGGCCTCCTGCACGGCCCGCTCGCTTTCGGCATCCAAGGAGGAGGTGGCCTCGTCCAGCAACAAGAGCGGCGGGTCGCGCAGCAAGGCGCGTGCGATTGCGATGCGCTGGCGCTGACCGCCGGAGAGGCGGACGCCGCGCTCGCCCAGGAAGGTGTCGAAGCCTTCCGGCAGAGCCTGGATGAAGTCCAGGGCCTGTGCAGCCTCGGCAGCCTCGCGCACCAGCTCCAGGCTGGGCGTATCACCCAGATCGGCCCGGCCGTAAGCGATGTTGTCGAGTGCGGAGGAGGAGAAGATCACCGGCTCTTGCGGCACCAGACCGATCTGGCCGCGCAGGTCCTGCGGGTCCAGCTCGCGCAGGTCGATACCGTCGAAGCTGAGGCGCCCCGCGGTGGGGTCGTAGAAGCGCAACAGCAGCTGAAACAGGGTGGTCTTGCCGGCCCCCGAAGGCCCGACGATTGCCACCCGCTCGCCCGGTTCGATAGCAAGGTCGATGCCATGCAAGGTGGGCCGATCGGCATAGGCGGGGTAGGCAAAAGAGACATCGCTCAGCCGCACGGCACCACGTGCCGGCAGCGGCAGCGGCTTGGGTTCGGCAGGAGCGCGGATGTCCGCCTTGCTGTTCAAGAGTTCGAGCAGCCGTTCGGTAGCACCGGCGGCCCGCTGCAGATCGCCGATCACCTCACTCAGCGAGCCGACCGAAGCGGCCACCACGATGGCATAGAAGACGAAGGCCGAAAGATCGCCGCCGGAGAGATTGCCGTCCAAGACCTCCTGCCCGCCCATCCAGAGAATGAGTGATACCGACCCGAAGACCAGCAGGATCACCAAGGCGGTCAGCATCGCCCGGGCACGGGTACGCAGAATCGCGACGTCGAAAGCAGCCTCGGTGGTCTGGTCGAAACGCCGCTCTTCAGCCGCCTCATGCGTGAAAGCCTGCACGGTGCGAATGGCGCTCAGCGTTTCGTCGACGCGCACACCCACCTCTGCCACCCGATCCTGACTCTGCCGAGACAGGCGCCGGACCTGCCGACCGAAGATCAGGATCGGCGCCACCACCACCGGCACCAGCAACAGCACGATGCCGGTCAGAATGGGCGAGGTGACGACCAGCAGGACGAGGCCACCGACAAGCAGCATGGAGTTGCGCAGCGCCGTGGTCGCCGAGGAAGAGATCACCGCCTGCAGCAAGGTCGTATCGGTCGTCAAGCGCGACAGCACCTCGCCGGTCTTGGTGTCTTCGAAGTAAGCCGGAGAGAGTGCCAGGACGCGGGCATAGACGGCCTTGCGAATGTCCGCGACCACACGCTCGCCAAGCCAGGCGACCAGGTAGAAGCGCGCATAGACCGAGATCGCCAGAACCACCACGACACCCAGAAGGACGATCAGCGCTTGGTCCAGCAGCCGGCCGTCGCCCTGGGTAAAACCCTCGTCCACCAGCTTGCGCAGACCGAACCCCAAACCCAGCACCGTCAAGGCCGCCACGGTTAGTGCGGCGAGCGCGCCCGCGAGCTGCCATCGATAGGGCTGCAGGAAGACAAGGATGTTGGCCAAGACGCCCAAGCCGCGCTGTTTGGGCCGCTGCGCGTTGCGCGCTTGCTGAATAAGGGAAGGTTGCCGCATCGCCTGCCGTTGGTGTTCGCGAAACATGCCTTGTGCCGGGCCTGTCGCCGCAAGGCAAGCGCCCTGCCAAAGCAGGCGGTTTGAAGCGACGTCATGTCATACACTCATACCATACATTCCCCGCCCCGCTTCACAGAGCGGCTTGCACAACGACAGGGCCTCCGCTATATGCACGCGCTCAAGTTAATTCGGAGGGCGCCCATGAAGGCCGACATCCATCCTGGCTATCACGAGATCACCGTGCAGATGACCGACGGCACGGAGTTCAAGACTCGCTCGACCTACGGCAGCGAGGGCGACGTGCTGCGTCTGGACATCGATCCCAAGACCCATCCGGCCTGGACCGGCGTGCATCGCCTGATCGATTCCGGCGGTCAGCTCGCCAAGTTCAACAAGCGCTTCTCGGGCCTGGGCCTCAAGACCTAGTCTCTCGCTTGCGGAAGACCATTAAGGGCGCTCGGCATCCCGGGCGCTCTTTTTTGTGTTGCCTGCGCGCCAGCAAGCCACGGCGCCAGCCCGCTCCCCCTTGACGCGCGAAAATCGACTTCCTATCTGCATGAGTGCGGCAAAGAGGTGCCCGATTGGGGCCTCGAAGATTGTCGCGAGCCATTGGGCTTCAGCCGAAAACGGTGATGCCCATCAACCTGTTGCTCATGCTTAGGAGAACAAGGATATGCGCAGTTACGACCTTACCCCCCTGCTTCGTGCGTCCATCGGATTCGACCGTCTGGCGAACATGCTCGACAGCGCTCAGCGCTCCGAGGATGCCGGGCCGGCCTATCCGCCCTACAACATCGAAAAGCTGGACGAGAACCGCTATCGCATCTCCATGGCCGTCGCCGGTTTCGGCGAGTCGGAGCTGGAGATCACCGCGAAAGAGCAGAGCCTCGTCGTCACCGGCCGCAAGGCCAAGAGCGAAGAGGCAGACGCGCCCAGCTTCCTCTATCGCGGCATCGCCCAGCGCGCCTTCGAGCGCCGTTTCGATCTTGCCGACCACATCAAGATCACCGGTGCAAACCTGGAGAACGGCCTGCTGCACATTGATCTGGTCCGCGAGATTCCGGAGGCAAAGAAGCCCCGCAGCATCGCGATCAACCAGGTGCGCTCGCCTGAGCCCCGCGTGATCGAGGGCGACAAGCAAGCCGCTGCCTAAGCGCGCTTTAGCGAAGCAGACTGACGGGGTCGGGGCACCAAGGTGCCCCGGCCCCTTTGCGTTCTTGGGTCAGCGCAATTCGCGCAGGCGCGCCCGGTCGATCAGGTCGGGCAGAATGGCCAGGACAGCGGCGCGGGTCATTCCAGCCTTTACCTCTTCAGCGAAGAGCGCACGCAGGATCAACCGGTCAGCAGGCTGCAAGCGTGCGACCAGCCCACCCAGATCGTTGAAACCCGAGGGGTCGAGCAAGCCCGTATCGTCGATGGCGCCCAGCGCCTGACTGGTCTCTTCGATCAGGCAGTGGTTGATGGTGGCCGGGTCCAGATTGCGCTTGATGACGATGACCGCTTCCTTGATGCGGTGATCGCCGCGCGTGACGAAAGAACAGAGCGCGTTGGCCATAACCGCGCGGAGCGAAGGGGCGATCCAGCGGCGCTCGACGACCGCAGGCACCAGGGCCCTCGAGACCGCATAGATCCAAAAGGGCCGCTCGTCCGGCTCGATACGCTCCCCCCGCTCCATCCGAACCGGAAAACCGGTCAGTGCCGTCAGCTCCGCGGCATGGGCTTCCAGCACGGCCAGATTGGCCTCCGAGAAGCGACCCTTGGGCAGAAAGACCACCGGCCCCTCGATGCGCAGGACGATGTCGCGCGGAACCGCGTGCGCTGCACCGAAGACGATCTCATCGAAGGCTTGCTCCAGTCGTGCCTGCTCGTCTGTCCCCGATTGCGCCCCCGATTGCGCGCCCGATTGCGCCCCCGATTGCGCCCAGGCGCCATGTGACGCAAACAGTAAGCAAACCAGGGCAAGCGCACGGATCATCCCTTCACCTGCTTGCTGGCATTCTGGGCCAAGCGTGCCAGGGCGCGCCCGCGCCGCCTCATCGCAGCCTTACCGCCGCCGGGGCGCGCGCGCCGTCAGCTCGACCAGTACCCTTTCGGCCAGCAAATCGGCAGGCGCGCCGCTGCGCTTGCAGGCGGCCTCGGTCTCCAGCAGGCGGGTCAGGGCCCAGCCGAGGCGCTCGGAGGACCAGCTGCGGGCTTGGGCGGCCACGGCGGACTGCTGCTTCCAGAAGACCGGGGGGCGCAGCCGCTTGACCGCCTCGTTGGGGGCCGTCCCGGCGGCGATCGCCCCGGACAGCAGGTGTAGACGCTGCATGTGGCGCGCGGCAGCGCGCAGCAGGGTGATCGGGGCCACGCCCTCGGCCCAGGCGCGCGTCAGATCGCGAAGGGCGGACGAGAGATCGCCGGCACCGACGGCCAAAACTAGGTCGTCCAAGGTGCGCTCTGCGGAATCGCCGACCACGGCCTGGGCGACCTCCATGTCGACCGTGGCGTTCTCCGCCTTGCCGACATAGAGGACCAGCTTGTCCAACTCCAGCCGAGTGAGGCGGCGGTCGCCGCCCAGCCGGCTGGCCAGATAGTCCAAGGCGTCTGGCGCCACCTGCAGGTTTGCGGCGTTCAGGTGCTGACGGATCAGGCTGCGCAGACCTTCGCCCTCGTCGCGGTAGCAGGCCACGGCGGCGGCGTTCTTGGCCGATTCGAAGGCCTTGCGCAAACCGCGCGACGCCAAGTCGCCGGCTTCAACCACGACCAGGGCATCGCCCAAGGGTTCACTGAGAAACTCTTGGAAGAGCTTGGCGAGGGCGTCGCCGGCGCCACGCAACTTGATCACCCGGCGGCCGCCACCGAAGGCCATCGCCTGTGCCTCGTCGCGCAGGCGCGCCGGATCGCTTTTCAACTCGTCGGCCGTGATCTCGGCCAAGCGGAAGGGGTCGTCGGCGTCAGGGACAACGGCGGCGCGCAGCTTTTCGGCGCGCTCGCGAACCAGGCCACCATCGGGTCCATAGACCAGCACGGCTGCCAGCTTCTCCGGCGGCTTGGCACAGAAGGCTTCGGCTTCGCGCGGCTGAATCTTCATCTCGAGGCCTGCACGGATGCCGTCTCGCTAGCTCAGCGCAACGGTCAGACGCGTGGTGATCGAATCGGCGATCAGCGCCAGCGCGCGCTCTTCTGCCGTTTCCTCCGATACCTGACTGGAGAAGCGGTTTTCCAGGATGTTGAAGACCGCCTGCGCACCGGTGGTGCCTTGCGTCACCAGCTCGCCCCCCTGGGTAGTCAAAAGCTGGTAGTTCGCTGTCAGGGTCAAGGTGATGCGGGTCGCCGTCTCATCTTCGCGCAGACCGCTTTCCGTTTCGCGCCGCGTGACAGCCACCTGCAGCTCGTAGGCCGGCTCGCTGGGCTGTCCATAGGGATTGATGCGATCGCGCAGCAGGTTGTGCAGTTTCTGGCCCAAGCGATTGGCTAGCGGCGCGATGCGTGTGCTGGACAGGCTCTGCGAGACAGCGGCCTGCTGCTTGCCGTGCAGCGGGCGTATGTTGCATGCGCCAAGCGCCAAGGGTGCGGCCAGCAAGGGGGACAGCAGCAGCAGACGACGGCTAACGACCATGGTTCCAGCCTCTCATCTCTATGTCGGCTCTCTATGCCAGCCAGGCGACAAAACACCCAGCGACGCGATCACACCACGATATTGACCACACGCCCCGGCACCACGATGACCCGTCGCGGCGTCTGATCGGCCAGGTGACGCTGCACCGATTCGTCCGCCAAGGCCAGGCGTTCCGCGGTTTCCTTGTCGGCATCGCGCGGCACCTCGATGGTTGCACGCAGCTTGCCGTTCATCTGCACCGCCAAGGTGATCGTCTCCTCGACCAGGAAAGCCGGATCCGGCTCGGGCCAGGACTGATCGCAAAGCCTGCCTTCGCCGCCCAAGGCTTCCCAAAGCTCTTCGCCCAGATGCGGCATCATCGGACCGATCAGACGCACCAGGGTCTCGACGCCCAGACGGCGCGCCCAAGCGGCAGCCTCATCCTCCGTCTTGAGCGCCGTCAGGGCATTGACGAACTCGTGCACGCGCGCGACCGCTCGGTTGAAGTGAAAGCGCTCCAAATCCTGGGTCACGCCCTCGATGGTTCGGTGCAGCTGACGCAGGAAGTTGCCGGTCTCGCCATCTTTGGCCGTCTCGGGCATCGGGGTTCCCGCCGACGCCATCTTGCGATCCGGCGCCTTGGCCAGACGCCAAACCCTATTGGCAAAGCGCCAGGCGCCCTCGATTCCGGCCTCCGACCAGACCAGATCGCGTTCCGGAGGGCTGTCCGACAGCATGAACCAGCGTGCCGTATCGGCCCCGTAGGAGGCGATGATCTGATCGGTGTCGACGACGTTCTTCTTCGACTTCGACATCTTCTCGATGCGGCCGATGGTGACCGGCTTACCGTCCTTGGTCTCGGCCTTGCCGCCGCTGACCACCACCTCGGCCGGCGACAACCAGCTGCCGTCCGCGTCGGCATAGGTCTCGTGCACCACCATGCCCTGGGTGAATAGGCTGGAGAAGGGCTCCTCCAGCTCGATCAGCCCGCAGTCCTGCATCGCCCGCATGAAGAAGCGGGAATAGAGCAGATGCAGGACGGCATGCTCGATGCCGCCGATGTACTGATCGACCGCCAGCCAATAGCGCGCCGCCTCGGCGTTCACCGGCTCGTCGGCGAAGGGGCTGCAGAAGCGTGCGAAGTACCAGGAGGAATCGACGAAGGTATCCATGGTATCGCAGTCGCGCAGCGCCGGCGCGCCGCACTCCGGACAGTCCAGGTGCTTCCAGGTCGGGTGATGTTCCAGCGCATTGCCGCCAGCACTCAGATCGATATCGTCGGGCAACGTAACCGGCAGCTGATCGTCGGGTACCGGCACGACGCCGCAGCCCTGGCAGTGGACGACCGGGATCGGGCAGCCCCAATAGCGCTGGCGCGAGACGCCCCAGTCACGCAGGCGGTACTGCACCTCGCCCGCGCCTTCGCCCAACTGCTCCAGCCGGTCGATCGCGGCCTTCTTCCCGGCCTCGACATCCAAATCGTTCAGGAAGTGCGAATTGATGATGACGCCGGGGCCGTCGTAGGCCTCTGTCGCCGCTTCGGCCAGATGCTTCACAAAGGCAGCCCGGGTCTCGGCATCCTGATCGCCGGGCGCCACCACCGGGATCACCGGCAAGCGGTAGCGCCGCGCGAATTCGAGATCGCGCTGATCGTGCGCCGGGCAGCCGAAGATGGCGCCGGTGCCGTATTCGACCAGAACGAAGTTCGCGATATAGACCGGCAGCCGCTTCTCCGGCAGGTAGGGATGCAGAACCTCCAGCCCGGTATCGAAGCCCAGTTTCGGCGCCTGCTCGATGGCGGCTTCGCTGGTACCCAGGCTGGCGCACTCTTCCAGAAAGGCGGCCAGTTTGGGGTTGTGCTCGGCGAGCGCGGCAGAAAGCGGGTGCTGCGGCGACAAGGCCAGGAAGCTGGCTCCGAAGAGGGTATCGGGCCGCGTGGTGAAGACCTCGATCCACTCTTCGCGGTCGGCCAGGCGGAAGCGCAGCTTGGCGCCGACCGAGCGGCCGATCCAGTTGCGCTGCATGGTGCGCACCTTCTCCGGCCAGCGCTCCAGATCCTCGATAGCCTGCAGCAACTCGTCGGCATAGCGGGTGATGCGAAAGAACCACTGCTCCAGCTCCCGCCGCTCGACCGGCGCGCCCGAGCGCCAACCGCGCCCGTCGATCACCTGCTCGTTGGCCAGCACCGTCTGATCGACCGGATCCCAGTTGACCCAGGACTTGCGGCGATAGGCCAAGCCCTGCCCCAGAAAGGCCAGGAAGAGCTTCTGCTGCTCTTTGTAGTATTCGGGCTGACAGGTGGCGAACTCGCGGCTCCAATCCAGCGACAGGCCCATGGATTTGAGCTGCTGGCGCATGGTGGCAATGTTCTGGAAGGTCCATTCGCGCGGATGCACTTTACGCTCGATCGCGGCATTCTCGGCTGGCAAGCCAAAGGCATCCCAGCCCATGGGGTGCAGCACGTTGAAGCCACGCGCACGCTTGTAGCGCGCGATCACGTCGCCGATCGTATAGTTGCGCACATGGCCCATGTGGATGCGCCCCGAAGGATAGGGAAACATCTCCAGCACATAGTACTTAGGCCGGTCCGGCAGCTCTTCGGCCTTGAAGGCGGCCTCGTCTTCCCAAACCGCCTGCCAATGGGCTTCGCGCTCACGTGTGTTATAGCGTTCCATTACTCACCCTCGGGGTGTTAAATAGGTCATCAGAGGTCGGACCTGAAGTCGGAGGAAAGGCAAGGCCACCGGCGCCTTGCAGGCAGCGTGGCCTGCAGGCGGTCACGCAGCCGCTTGGACAGAGGCCTACTGAAGCTGTGCGATACGGAGCTCGCGCGCCCGTGTCAGAATGGCGTCCTCGAGGCGGATTCCGGTCTCGGGATCGATGGCCGCATCCACCCAGACGTCTTTCTCCAGCTTTTGCTTGAAGATGCTGGCGCGAATGCCGTCCGACCGGAGGTCGCGTGCCAGGATGTAAATGTTCACCTTGAAGCGCTCTTCCGGCGTGTTTTCCGGGCTGTACCAATCGGTGATGATCACGCCACCGAAGGGGTCGGCCGAGGCAAGCGGCATGAAGGAGATCGTGTCGAGCGAAGCGCGCCAAAGGTAGGAGTTGACGCCGACGCCGGCACTGCCGCCTAAACCAGCAGTGCTCGGTGGTGCAGAACTGCCGAAGCCCACGCCAAGCCCATCCGGACCGAAGAGTGAGTCGTTCGAGGTATCGTAGTTGTTGGCGCCTCGACGCACATTGTCGATCGGATAGACGGTCTGGTCGTCACCATAGTAGCCGCCGCAACCGACGACGGCGGCAGCGCAGCAAACGATCAGGACGCGTGCTCGCCTCGCGATGGTACTGGCCAACATTCTTCAACTTCCTCAAGGCTATCGATCCGGTCAGGTCTGCGCCCACTATGCATCAACTGGGCGCGCCCTGGTGCCTACGCGGCAGTGCACGCGTCGCTTCCTAAGTCATGTCCCCGCCAAGTCAGCCTGCTCCAAAACAGACCGTGCCAAGTCGACCCTTACCTGGCAAGACGCCCATGACGACGGCACTATAGCTGAAGCGTCGGTGTCGGAAAAGTGCGGGCTTGCGCCCAATCAAGCAGACCAGCCAAAGCGCCTACACAGCTCTGGCGTCATGATCTCCAGGGCTCTGTCCTGCTGCGCCTTGCTCAAGGCCTGCCGCCACTCGTCGGTGTCGCCGCGTCTGAGATGGACATCCTCGGCAGCCGCACCGCGCTCGGGGTCAAACGCGTCGGGTGCGACCCGGAAGAATGCCAAGACCTGCGCCAGATAGTCATCCGGATCGCGCCGAAAGCCTTCGAAATCGAGGAAGAAGATCTCCGGTCCCCCTGTCTCGGCCTCAGCGGCCTCGACCCATCCCTGCACCCATTCGACCTGCAGCTTAAGATAGTGCTCGACACTCCAATCGAGGACGGCGCTCAGGCCCTGAGCCAGTACCGATGCCGGCGGCACGATCTTACGCCAGATAGGCGCCAACAAGCGCATAGACACATCGCTGGAAACGAAATGTGCCCAAGAGACCACAGCCTGACGCGGATCGCGCAGATGCACCAGAGTACGCCGGATGCCGGCAGCATGCAGCATCTCTAGGTTGTGCTTGCTAGCCGGCACATGTTCTTTGGAAATGACGCCGCCCTGCGCGAATTCCTGCGCCCGGGGACCCAGGATGCAGCAGTCCGGAAAGAGCCCGATCGAAAGGTGGCTCTGTGCCAAACCCAAGCCTTCGGCCAGGCGGTTCCAGATGCTCTCACTCGCCGACTTGGGCAGGGTGGTGATCAGCATCGGCGGCAGTCCGGACAACATTGCCGCATTGCGCCGATTGAGAAAGGTCTGCCGGTCGGCACGTATCGAATTCAGCGGCAGACGCAAGTTTCGGCAGATCGCCTCCGCCTCCTCCTGCTGCCCGCGTGCCAGCAGCAGGTTGGCCAGCGGAGCCCAGGCTGTCGGCGCATCGGGCAAGCGCTGCAGGATATAGCGCTGCGCTTCGATCGCCCGGTTCACATAGGCATCGCCCTGAATGTCGTCGCCGCGCTGATAGCTGGCGGAGGCCAGCAGGGTCAGCGAGTCGGAGTGCTGCGGAAAGCGCAGCAAGATCTGTTCGTAGATCCGGATCGCCTCGTCCAACTGCCCTTCGCTTTGAAGCGTACGGCCGCGGACGAAGGCTTGATCGACCTGCTGCCGGCGGGCAGCGTCTTCGGGGCTAACGCGCATCGTTCATCCTTATGACGGGCCAAGCGCTCCGCTTTGGATCGCCTGTCTTACCGTTGAGGCTCGGGTAGCCCGCGCGGGTGCAAGCGTCAAGGGGCGTAGGGTCCGCTGAAGTCTTGGCCGTGCCGGCAACCGGCCATCTGGAAGGAAACGTCAGCCCGCTGCCGCGCGATCCGCCAAAGCCTCTTGAGCAGACTTGCCAAGCGCCACACGCGGGCGCTAAGGCTCTGGCCTTCCTCGACGTCCAAGGCGGCACCGACAATGCCCGGCATCCTGTGGCTGGCATCCTATCCCAAATCCGGCAACACCTGGCTTAGAGCCTTCTTGGCCAACTACCTCTCGAATGCGAAAGAGGCAGTGGCCATCAACGATCTGCCCAAACACATCCTCGGCGACAATCTGCGACAGCACTATCTGCAGTTCAGCGGCTTGAAGGACGAGGCCTTGGATGGTGCCAAGATCGCCGAACTGCGCCCGCGCGTTCACCAGTGGATGGCGCTGAGCCATGGCCACGACATCTTCGTCAAGACCCACAACGCCGTGGCGCTGGCGGACGGCGTGCCCTTGATCACCCCGAACGCGACGGCCGGCGCCTTCTATATCATTCGCAACCCCTTCGACGTCGCGGTCTCCTTCGCCAGTCACTATCAAATCGAGATCCCGCGCGCAGTCGAGAGCCTCTGCCAGGACGACTATCGCCTGCCCGAGCAAGGCGGCATCTTGGAGCAGTACCTCGGCAACTGGGGTCAGCATGTGACGAGTTGGACCACGGCACCGGGAATGACACGCCTGGTCCTGCGCTATGAGGACCTGCAAGCCAAGCCTCTGAAGGCCTTCGGTGAGGTGACCAACTTTCTGGGGTTGCCGAAAGATATGGAACGCCTGAAGCGCGCCGTGCGTTTCGCCAGCTTCAAGACCCTCAAGCGGCAAGAGGAGGACATGCGCTTTATCGAGGCCAGACCGGATGGCGCTGCCCCCTTCTTCCGTCACGGGACCAGCGGCGGTTGGCGCCAGGTAATGAGCGACGACGACCGCGACCGCCTGATCGATCGCTTCGAGCCGCTGTTGCGTCAGCACGGCTATCTGACCGGAGAGCGCCGGCTCACCGTTTGAACGATCCCACCCCGCATCGCGCCCGCATCACCTCGGGAGGCCTAGGCCCAAGAGTTCAAGCGGTTCGCAGGTTGCGCGGCGGCAACGACTGAGCCAAAGTCGGCGTCATGACGGGGCGAGGCATCGGACATGCCGGTTGCATGCACATTGCCCAGCGGCGACGCCTCGGCCCCCATCTTTGCCACCCGCAACATAAAGCAACGCTTATGCCGAACCTCATCCACCTCTTTCCCTTGACCGTTTTCCGCTCGTCCATCTCGGTCGCGCCGGACGAGCGGGCGCATATGGTGAACGCCATCGTCGAGATGGGGCAGACACGGGTGAATCAGAAACGACCGGGCGTCTCTTGGACGGGCGATCTCAACGGCCATGAGTTGCTGCACAACGACCCGCGTTTCGCGACCTTGTTTACGAGATTCGAGCGCCCTCTGCATGACTATCTGGATCTCTTCCATATCGATCGGAATCGCGTGCGTCTGCACTTCACCCGCTCCTGGGGGACACTCTCCAGCCGCGGCGACTCCACGCAGTCGCACAGGCATGTGCAGTCACACATCAGCCTGGTCTACTATCTGAAGAAGCCGTCCGACTCGAGCGGGATCTCCTTCCTCAACAAAGAGGCTCCCAATCAATTCGCCCCGAACCTCTTCGACGACGCCATGCGCAAGGCGGGTGTGCTCAAACTAGACCACCAAAGCAACGCGCAGAGGATATATGTCGAACCCAGCGAAGACGACGTTCTGATCTTTCCCTCGCAGGCCTTGCACGAGATTCCCACCAATCACAGCAGTGACCTTCGCGTGTCGATCGCCTGCGACATCGTGATGACGGTGCGGAACAGCGCCGAACTGGAGTTTCTGCTACCGGATCCGAGCACCTGGAGGTCGGCGAATTAGGTCTCAGAGCTCTTCCGGAAACCGCTTGCGTCCTGCATCGCTGCCGGAGCCGCGCGTGTTAGGAGCGGTGGCGCCGGCGATGCCCCTTGGCATCAGTGACTTGAATGCATCGATTTGGGTTCGCTTCGGCAGTCGCTGAGTGCCTGCGGAATCAATGGGCTGGACGACATCGGCTGCAGCAGATGTCGGCTGCGAGCAGAAAGTGGTGCAGTGATGCCACAGGCGAACAAAGCGACACCTTGCCACCCAGTTCGTTTGAAGCTTCTTGCTTGACCCTCTTTCGTAAGCGCGATTAAGAGTCATTCGCATATCGAGGATGCCTTGTCCGGCCGATTGCAGTCGGACCATCGCACCCTGCGACGGATCCCGCCAGAAGCCAAAGATCCCCGCTCGCATCGCTTGTAGAAGCGATACCTATGTTATAACATATCACTTTGACGACTGAGTCATGTGATCGGGAGACGTACGATGCAAACCCAAGGTCCTGTTGAAGCACGCAGTCTAAAGAGGACGCTCTATGCCACGACCGCACTCTGTGCGCTCACCGTGATAGGCGGCAAGGCGGCCCATGCGGATGGAATCGAGCTGGGCATCTCCGGCTTTATGAACACCCTGTTCAGTGCCGGCGGCATCAATGCCACGGCAGGACGCGATCCGGTCGATGGCGGGGCGCCGGATCCGAAACCCGACTACAATCCCACCGGCCTGTTCGCCGATGGCGAAGTCTGGTTCCTCGGCGACTACAAGCACGACAACGGCATGCGATTCGGTGCCAGGGTGGAGATGGAGGTCTTTTCCTCCTCCACCAGCGAAGACACCATCAGCCAGCACTTTATCTTCGTGCAGAGCGACTATGGCCGTGTAGAGGCCGGCTCGCGCTACTCGGCGGCCTATCAGATGCACTACGCCGCCCCCCAGGTCGGCCTGCCGATCAACTCGGGCTGGGTTACCGTGTTCATCCCGGCGAACCCGGACAGCACCGTGGCCTTCGTCACGCCCTCGGTTTCGACCTTCATCGACTATGGCGACAAGGAGAATCAGCTCACCTACTACACCCCCAGAATCGGAGGCTTCCAGCTGGGCCTGAGCTATGCCCCCTCGATCAGCTTCTCCGGCGACGGCAAAAACTTCCCGGTCGAGGCTGACCGCGACACCGAATATTCCAACGGCTTCTCGGTTGGACTGAACTATGTCGAGGAGTTCGATGGCCTGGGGGTCGCCTTGTCCGGCGGTTACCGGCGTTCGGAGGCACCCGAGGCAGTGACCGCCGCCGGCGGCGACGACTACCAGGGCGTCTCGCTGGGCGCAGAACTGGCTTACGCCGGAGTGACCATTGGCGGATCCTACGCAAACTCTTTCGATGGGCAGGCCACGGTCGACGGCGGTGTCTTGATCAATTCGACCGAGGGCCAGGCCTGGGATGTCGGTGTTGCCTACAGCTCCGGGCCTTGGGTGATTGGCGCGGCCTACCTTCAAACCGAGGTCGAGGGCGCGCCGGGCGGTACCGCTGGATTCGTCGGCAGTGGGAACGAAGACAAGCTCTATGCCGCGACGGCCGGCATCGACTACGAGCTTGGGCCGGGTATCAATGCCATCGGCGGCGTCATGTACGGGCGCTGGAGTGCCGAGAGTGGTGCGGTGAACACAGGCGTGATCGGCGCCGCAGGACTGACCCTTTCCTTCTAGAGATCGCTCCCGGAGACTCCGGGCGAATGCAGCTGCCAGCCTCACGAAGCGCGCGCCGCATCCAAGGCTTGGCACTGCATTCGTCGCTTTATCGATAGGCCCCGACGCGCTATTCCAAGGCTCCATGAGCCCTTGGGGATGCCCTGCCTCTAGGGCCACTCCGGGCTCCCCGGGCGAAAACCCACTGTGGCGAGAGTGCAACAGACAGCGTTCCTTGACACAGATGTGGCCTTTCAAAGGCATCCCAAGCGTTGACCCAAACGGGGGGAAGGGGCTTAACTCCAATAGCTATCCCGCGGAACTCCGACGGGGGGCGACGTGAACTGGCCTGGATCCAATGAGTAGCCCTGAGACGGCTGGTTCGATCGGTGAAGGGCTCTAGAGCTCTAGAACGGAAACTGGGTCACTTTTAGGATAGAGAGGGAGAGGCAATGAAAAAGGTCCTCTACGGTACCACGGCCCTCTGCGCGGCGGGCATGCTCGGCGCGACGGGAGCCGCAGCCGACGGCATCGAGTTGGGCATTGGTGGTTACATGAACACCTTGTTCAGCGCAGGCGGCATCAACGCAACTGCCGGACGCGATTCGTACGCCGGTACGCCGGCAGCTGCGGCGGACTACAACCCGACCGGCCTCTGGGCGGACGGTGAAGTCTGGTTCCTGGGCAGCTACAAGCACGACAACGGCATCCGCTTCGGCGCCCGTGTCGAGCTTGAGGTGTTCGCTTCCAGCACCAGCTCCGACACCATTGACGAGCACTACATCTTCGTTGACGGTGATTTTGGTCGTGTGGTGGCCGGCTCCGAGAACTCGGCAGCCTACATCATGCACTACGCAGCTCCGGTCTCCGGTCTGCCGATCAACTCTGGCTGGGTGACTGTCTTCATTCCGCCGAACGCCGATAGCTCGGTTGGCTTCCGTCAGCCGTCTGTGTCGACCTACCTCGACTACGGCAACGACGAGAACCAGCTGACCTACTACACCCCGCGGTTCTCCGGCTTCCAGCTGGGTCTCTCCTACGCTCCGACCGTCGATGGATCGGGCGAAGGCAAGAACTTCCCGGTCGAGGCGGACAACAACACCGAGTACAACAACGGCTTCGCAGTCGGCGCCAACTTCGTCGACGACTTCGACGGCATTGGTGTGGCGATCTCGGTCGGTTACACCCGCGCGCAGGCTCCGGATAACTTGACCAGCCTTTCTGGTGTCGATGACTACCAGGGCTTCAACGTCGGTGCGAACTTCTCCTATGCCGGCGTGACCATCGGTGGTGCTTACGCAAACGCCTTCGACGGTCAGGTCCGCACCTTCACCGACGGTAACGGCGTGACGCAGGTCAGCTCGGCCGAAGGCCAGTCCTTCGATGTGGGCATTGCCTACTCCGCAGGTCCGTGGACCGTCGGTGCAGAGTACTTCCAGGGTGAAGTCGACGGCATCGTTTCCAACGGCACCACCGGTGCTGCTGGTTCCGGCATTGTCGGTGCGGGTAACGAAGACAAGCTCTACGCCGCCACTGGTGGTCTGACTTACGCACTTGGGCCGGGAATCACCGCACGCGGTGGTGTCATGTACGGTCGCTGGAGTGCAGAGAGCGGTGCGGTCAACACCGGCGTCATCGGCGCCGCGGGTCTGTCCTTCCGCTTCTAAGAAGACATCTACGGCGCTTCGGCGCCAACCTGTCGAGGGGCGCGGGTTTTTCCTGCGCCCCTTTTCTTTGCCTGGACCGGATGATGGGGAACACCCACCTCACCATCACGACAGAGAAGAGAAAGAGCGAGCACGCAGCCATGCCGCAGGATAGCCGTCGCATCGCAGACAATCTCGCCGCGGTTCGAGAGAACATCGCGCGCGCTTGCCTGAAGGCCGAACGCGACCCAGCCGAGGTCACCCTGGTAGCCGTCAGCAAGACGCACGGCCAGGAGGCCGTCGAAGAGGCCCTCGAGGCCGAACAACTGGTCTTCGGAGAAAACCGGGTGCAGGAGGCGCAGGGCAAGTTCCCGGCACTCCGTGAAACACGAGCGGATCTCTGTCTGCACCTCATCGGCCCGCTGCAGACGAACAAATCCGAAGATGCCGTCGCACTTTTTGATGTGATCGAGACCTTGGACCGCCCAAAACTGGCACGCAGCCTGGCCAAAGCCATGGACAAGCTGGACCGACGGCCGGCCTGCCTGCTCCAGGTCAATACCGGAGAGGAGCCGCAGAAGGCCGGTTGCGCACCAAGCGCACTAGAGGATCTCTACCGCCTCGCAACCGAAGCCCTGAACCTCGATATCCGCGGCCTGATGTGCATCCCGCCGCTGGACGAACCGCCGGCTCCGCACTTTCAGTTTCTGCGCCAGCGCGCCCGAGATCTGGATCTTCCGCTGCTCTCTATGGGGATGAGCGCCGATTACGAGACGGCTATCCTCCTAGGCGCCACCCATGTCCGAGTCGGCACGGCCATCTTCGGCAAGCGACAGCCTTTACCGCAGCAGTAAGCTTGGAGATCACCCCGCACCGCCAACCCCCTTCCACTTCGGTGGCGAGACCTTGCGGGTGAAGTCGCTCTGCATCAGATTGAAAGAGATCGAGATGCGTTCGGCCCGGCTGCGGTTGGGCGGTACGCCGTGCTCCAACCAGGCGGGAAAGCAGATGAGTCGGCCCGGCTTGATGTCGACATTGCTCTGCAGCGCATTGGCGACGTTGCCCTCGGTAATCTTCGGCGCCAGGACACGGGCCTGCGGCCGCGGGTCGTAGAAGTTGATCTGATCGGCGCCTGGGGCCGCCTTGACGTAGTAGACACCGGAAATCAGGTTGTTCGGGTGGGTGTGGATGCTGTGCGGCATGCCGGGCGGATTGATGTTGGCCCAGCAGCCGGTGATCTCGATCGCACTGTGTGCCAGCTTCAGATAGCTCACCACGCCCTGACCGGCCGCCTGGATCAGCTGCACCAAGCCTTGAAACTCCGGACGAAGGTGCAGATCCTGGCTGGTCTGCCATTTGTCGCCGGCCGGCACACCGGAGTTCGGCCCGAGCAGCGCCATAATGGACGCCTCCAGGTCCCGGTTCAGGCCCGCCGCCTCCGCCGCCGGCAGGTCATGAATCCAACAGACCGTCGGGAAGAGGGTCATGGCTTGCGTCGTCTCAAACATCCTATTCTCCCCAGCCTCGCCTTCTTTCCAGACTCATACCAATCGGCGTTCAGTGGAACGCATCGACGTTTGGCAAGCGCGACCGCGCGCCCGCAGCGCAGCGAGGATAAGCCTGCGTGGCGTTTGAACGCTCAAAAAGGTGCCATGAGTCCGCATCCTTGCCACTCGGTATCACTTAGCGTCCACCTGCAAGACCCAGTCCCGATCGACCAGAGCCAGCAGGTCCAAGAGATCGTCCCTTCTAAGCGCGATGCAGCCCTCTGTGCCAGTCAGACCGGGCCTTGCGACGTGCAAAAAGATGGCGCTGCCCCGCCCGGCCACAACCGGGCTGTCGTTATGGCCGAGCGGCACGATCAGATCATAGAGCGAATCGGCACGCCACAGCCGCTCCGAACGGGCGTGCCATGGCAGCAACACCGCGCGATTGTAGGCGGCATCCAGAGGCGAATCGCACCATCCCAGCGTCGGTAGGATGGGTGCCAGCGGCAGACCGCAGCGTGGAACCAAACCCTTGTCCGGCCGGTAATACAGCTTGCGCAAAGGCAAGCGCCCCACGGGGGTCGCCCCATCGCCTTCCCTCTTGTCAGCGCTAACGCCGCCCCGGCCGATGGCGCAAGGCCAGCTTCGGCCGGCGGCTGTGGCTGTCCAGCGGCCAGCCACAGGTCGTATCAGGATCGTCTTGGGCGCGGCCTGGCGCATAGCGTCCGCGCTAAAAAAGGTGCCCGAAACGGCGTGCTTTGGTGCGCAGATAGGGCCGATTGTGCTCATTGTCCGGGAAGGCTAGGGCAACACGCTCTGTAACCTCAATGCCACAGTGCTCAAGCCCGGCAACCTTCTCGGGATTGTTGGTCAGCAAGCGGACCTGCCGCACGCCCAAGAGGCGCAGCATCTCGGCCGCCGGCAGGTAGATGCGCTCATCCGCATCGAAGCCCAATTGTTCGTTTGCATCCAGTGTATCTGCGCCGCGATCTTGAAGCTGATAGGCCCGAAGCTTGTTCACTAGGCCGATGCCGCGCCCCTCCTGGGCCAGGTAGAGCAGTATGCCCGAGCCTGCCGCGGCGATCGTCTCTACCGCTCCGCGCAGCTGCTCGCCGCAATCGCAGCGCAGACTGCCCAGAAGGTCGCCGGTGAAGCACTCCGAATGCAGCCTGACGAGCACCGGCTTGTCCGTTTCGATCTGGCCGATCACGATCGCCAGATGTTCCAGGCCACCGTCGCCGGGGCGAAAGGCATGAATTCGGGTGTTATCGGCGTCGGCCAGAGGCACGCGCGCCGAGGTGACTTCGCTCAGCCGCCTGGTCCCCGCATGGCGGTAGTCGGCGACCTGACCGACGGCAACGGACAGCAAGTCCTCGGCTTCCGCCAGCCGCCGGCGTTCCGGCGCCAGGGGCACGAACAAGACCGCCGGCAGCAGACGCGCCAGCTTGCCCAAGTCGATCGCCGCGGCCTTCAAGGCCTCACCGCTGCTTTCCGCCAAAGTCGGTGGCTGGGCGACTGTCGCCGCCGCTGTCGGATCGGCCAGCGCGATCAAGGCATCGCCCTCGATGCCTTCAATGTCGAGCGCCACCACCGCGTCGTCGGCCGGATCCAAGCCCAGCGCATCGGCGCGGCGCGGGGTGACCAGCAGAACCGGGCGACGACCGGCCAGGCGCGATAGCACCGCCAGGCCAAGCGCCTCACCCATCTCGACCGCCTGCACCAAGGCGGCCTCTTCGCCATCATGCAGCAGGATTGGTGCCCCCCGCCGAAGCTCCGCCAGGACGCGTGCTACCCCCTGTAGCAGTGCATCATCGGCAAGGGCATTGGCTGGCAGGCTATCGCTCATCTCTTCCTATCCGGGGTTGGTCGGCCGTAACGATCCTTGCGGCCAGCAGTACAAATTCTACACCAGCTGCGTCGACAGCGGAGCGATCCAGGCCTACATAGCTGATCTGCGCGGCTGTACTCTTGGCGCACCTAGGCCGTAGAGCGGGTCGCAACGCGCCCAGCCCAAATCGCCAGACCAAGCGATTGAGACTGTTTACCGCGCGTCCGCGGAAATGGCAGGTTTGGCGGACAGCGTCAAGGCGAGCAGGAAAGAGGAAAAACATGTCGGACGTTCTTTGGCTGGGCTTGACCCGTGACGGCCTGGATCAGCAATTGAACCTGCGCGCACGCTGGCCGTCACACCAGGCCGCGCTGGACCACTGGGCCGCAGACAGCGCCACGGCGCGCGAGGCGATCGCCGACAAACAGGTCTTGCAGTACGGCACCCACCGCCTGCAGACCCTCGACCTCTTCCGTCCCTCCGCGGGCACGCGGCCCTACCCCCTGCTGGTCTTCATTCACGGCGGCTATTGGCAAAGCCTGGACAAGGGCGATTTCAGCTATCTGGCGCCGCCCTTCCTGAGCGCGGGCATTGCCTTTGCCTCGCTCAACTATCGCCTGGCGCCCGAAGCCTCGCTCTCGGAAATCTGTAATGACGTGACCGCCGCGCTCGACCATCTCTCCAGTCGGGCACGCGATCTTGCTTGCCACGATGACAACTTCGTACTGGTCGGCCACTCGGCCGGCGGACACCTGGTCATGCAAGAGATGCTGCGCGAGCGCTGCTCTTTGGCAAGAGGCGCCATCGAGCGGCCGCGAACGGGCGCTGTTGCGGCCATATCTGGAGTTTATGACCTGGAGCCTCTCAGGCGATCCTATCAGCAGATGATCCTGTCGATCGACGCCCGCGAGGTGGCGGAACTGAGCCCGCTTCGCAACGCACCGGCCTCTGCGCCGCCGGTTCTTGTTGCGGTAGGGGATCAAGAGACGCCAGAATTCCTACGACAACAGAACGCGCTTGTCGCGCTCTGGCAGGCTCTGGATCTGCCGATTCGGGGACAAAAGGTCGACGGAGAAGACCACTTCACCGTGGTGGACCTCCTGGCGCAGGATGACCATGTGATAACGCGTTGGCTGATTGAAGCCTGCCTGGCGAACAGCAGGAGGGAAGAGTGAGTACTCTCGTCGGAAAACGGATCCTTCTGGTCGATGACGACCAGGCCCTAAGGCAGGCTTTGGCAGAACAGCTTCACCTGCACGAAGAGTTCACCACGCAGGAGGCCGATTGCGGCCAGGCGGCCTTGGACAAGACCAAGGATGAGATCTTCGATGCCATCGTGCTCGACGTCGGTCTGCCCGACATCGACGGACGCGAGGTCTGCCGCCTGCTGCGCCGGGCCGGGGTCAAGTGCCCGATCATCATGCTGACCGCCTCGGTCACCGATGCGGACCAGATCTTGGGCCTGGATGCCGGCGCCAACGACTATGTCGCCAAACCCTTCCGGCTGGGCGTGCTGCTGGCCCGCCTACGCGCCCAGCTGCGCCAGCACGAGCAGAGCGAGGATGCCACCTTCACCATCGGCCCCTACAGCTTCCGCCCCGCGGCCAAGCTGATGCTGCACGACGAGAAGCAGCAGAAGGTGCGCCTGACCGAGAAGGAGACGGCGATCCTGAAATACCTTTACCGCGCCGGCGACCGGCCGGTCGGCCGCGACACCCTGCTGGGCGAGGTCTGGGGCTATAACGCCGGTGTCACCACGCACACCTTGGAAACCCACATCTACCGCCTGCGCCAGAAGATCGAAGCCGACCCCACGCACCCGGCCCTACTCTTGACCGAGCCGGGCGGCTATCGCCTGGCGCCCTAGGGCCCGGCCTGAGACTGCGCCGCTTCTGCCCGTCGCCGACGCGCCAGGCGTCGAGCCAACCAGAGGCACAGCGCCATCGCCGCAAAGGACAGCAGGGCAAAGGTCGGCGAGGCCAGGCCCCAGCCGCCCTCGGGGCCGATCATGGCCGCCAGCAGCAGCGGGCCGGCCAGGACGCCGAGATTGCGCATGGTCATGATGATGCCAAAGGCCGCCAGGGTGGCACCGCCGGGGCCGACGATGGTGTTCGGCATGGCGAAGAGGCCGGTCGGAATCAGGCCGGCACCGATGCCATAGGCGATCAGCAGAACGATCCCCCACAGGCCTTCGCCGACTTGCGGCAGAAACCACCAGCAAACCGCCTCCAATCCGAAACCGACGATCAGCAAACCTGCGGGCGTAGCCCCGCGGCGCAGCAGCAGGGCCGAGAGCACGTTGAAGATGGCAACCAGGACCACGGGAATCAGGTAGGCGTAGATCGCCTGCGCCGGACTGACCGCCAGCGCGGTCACCATGTAGTCCGGAAACCAGGTCATGAAGCCGATGTACTGTCCAGAGAACACCAGGAAAGCGATTCCGGCGAGCCAGAGCAAGATCCGCTCCTCGCCGCTCAACTGGCGTCGCTTTTTGCCGGCCGGCGCTGCATTGCCCTTGCCCAGTTGGACGCCACCTCTACGCTGCAAGGCGATAAGCCAAAGCGCCATTGCCAAGGTGGCGGCGATTGCCACCCACCAGATCGGCCGCCAGAGCCCCTCGTCCTGCGTCGGCAAAGCCACCAAGGCGGCAGTGGTCTGGCCCACTGGGATCCAGGTGGCGCTGAGTGCCGCTACCAGCGGCAGGTGATGGCGCGCCGCATTGGCGCCGGCGCTGGCCGGGCCGATCAAGGCCAGAATCCCGAAGCCCAAGCCCTCCAGCCCACGGGCGGCCAGCACCACCCAGCCCGACTGCGGCACCAGCAGCGTCAGCAGCGTTCCCAGGACAAAGAGCAGCAGCGCGATCCAGATGGCCTGCATGGCGCGCGCGTCGGTGATCCAACGCGAGAGCGGCAGGGTGGCAACCAGGCCGACCAGGGCATAGACGCTCATGAAACCGCCGGCGAGAATCAGGTCGTAGCGATAGTCCGCCAACATGATCGGCAGAACCGGCGGCAGCTTGAACTGCTGAAAGGCGGCATAGCTGGCCAACAGCAGGCCGAAGGCAACGGCCCCCCAGCGGGTCTTCTCCAGGCTACCCGCTGCGGTCATCGATCATCCCCTCCCCAAGCTTTCGGATCTTGGCGACAGGCGCACCCCAGTCTCTCAAGCCGCGAAGCCTTTGCACTTTCGCGCGCCAATCGCCATGTCCTAGAGTGCGAAAGATCGGTGAAACGGGAAATCCCTGGTAAAGGGGGCAGACAAAGATCCAGATGACGGCGGGACAGAATCAAGAAAAGTTCCTCGTCCGGTTCTGGGGTGTGCGCGGCTCTATCGCCTGCCCTGGGCCGGATTACGTCCGCTACGGCGGCAACACCTCGTGCATCGAGGTGCGTTTGGGGGAGCGCATTTTGATCTTCGACGCCGGCACTGGCCTGCGGCCGCTGGGCCAGGCGCTCGTCGGCGAGTTCCCGTTGGACGCGGACATCTTCCTGACCCATACCCATGTCGATCATATTCACGGCATCCCCTTCTTTCTGCCCTTCTTCGCCAAGCAGAACCGCTTCCGGGTCTGGGCCGGCAACCTCTCGCCACGGCTGACCCTGAAGCACGTGCTGTGCAAGTACATGGCCGAGCCCTTGTTTCCCGTTCCGCCGGACATCTTCGCAGCCGACATGGAGTACAGGGATTTCGAATCAGGCGAAACGCTGCACCCCACACCCGACTCGACCCTGAAGACCACAGCCTTGAACCATCCGCAAGGTGCGACGGCCTATCGACTGGACCAGGGCGGGCGCAGCTTCTGCTATGTGACCGACACCGAACATGTCGAGGGCGCGCTGGATCAACGTATCCTGGCCCTGGTCCAGGGCGCCGACATCATGGTCTATGACGCGACCTATACCGATAACGAGTATCCGCAGTTCCGCGGCTGGGGGCATTCCACCTGGGAAGAAGGCATGCGTCTGGCGGAGGCCGCAGGGGTCAAGCGGCTGGTCATCTTTCACCACGATCCCAGTCATGACGACACGGCGATGGATAGGATCGCCGCCGGTGCCGAAGCGGCGCGGCCGGGCACGCTTGTCGCCCATGAAGGCATGACCTTGGTGCTCTAAATCCTCCGATCACGACCTTCTGACCCTTAGCGATCCGCCAAGGGGGCACACTGGCATAAGGACCATTAGGCTGGAATCTGGCGCAAATCCCGAGCAGGTGGAAACACCTGTGACGACGATTTGTTATGTGAAACAAGAGCATAGAGCATTGCATCCGAGCGCGTGCGAAGAGACGATGCTCTAGCGGAGGCCCCTGAGTTTATGTGGCGATGGCTGAACGGATTCTTCATCGGACCTTCGGAGAGCGATCTGCCGGAGCGTCTGCGCGAAGCCATCCGCAATCAGCAAGACCGCAGCGAGCGCATCACCGGTTGGATCCAGCTGACGGTGGTCCTGCTGTGGGCCTTCCTCTGGGCCATCTCGCCGCGGATGGCCAGCGGCATGGAATCCTTGCCGGTTCCGATCGCGCTCTTGATCTACTTCGTTTTGACGGTCGTCCGTATCGTCTGGTCATACCGCGCGCGGCTGCCGGACTGGTCGCTGGCAATCTCCGTCGTCTGCGACATGGCCTTGCTGATGACGGTCATCTGGTCGTTTCACCTGACCTACAACCAGCCGCCCTCCTTCTTTCTGAAGGCGCCGACCCTGCTCTACGTCTTCATCTTCATTGCCTTGCGCTCGTTGCGCTTCGATTCCCGCTTCGTGCTGCTCTCTGGAGGCATGGCGGCCTTGGGCTGGGCCGTGATGGTGGCCTATGTCGTGATCCTGGAGGCCGGGACGATGCCGGTCACGCGCGACTACGTGGTCTACATGACCTCCAATTCGCTGCTGTTCGGCGCCGAGTTCGACAAGATCATCACCATCATCATCTTCACCCTGGTGCTGGCAGCCGCACTGGCGCGGGCAAAGGCCCTGCTGCTGCGCTCTGTCAGCGAGGAGCAGAAGGCCCGCGCGCTCTCGCGCTTCTTCGACCAAGGCGTGGCCGAGCGGATCAAGAGCGCGGAGAGCGACTTTCGCAGCGGCCAAGGTGAGCTGCGCGACGCCACCATCCTATCGCTGGACCTCAGAGGCTTTACCCCCCTGGCATCCAGCCTGCGACCGGAAGAGACCGTCCAGCTGCTGTCCGACTATCAGTCGCTGATGGTCCCGATCATCCGCGCCCACGGCGGTGCCGTCGACAAGTTCCTGGGCGACGGCATCCTTGCCAGCTTCGGCGTTGTCGAAGAACGCGAAAACTACGCCGCCGATGCGATGACGGCCCTGCAAGCCGTCATGGCAGCAGCGGCTGCTTGGGAGGAAGAGCGTAGCCGGAACGGCATGGTGGCACCCCGGGTCAATGCGGCGCTCACCAGCGGGCGCGTGCTCTTTGCCGTGATCGGCGAGAACGAGCGCCTGGAATACACCGTGATCGGCGAGGCGGTGAACCTGGCCGCCAAGGTCGAAAAGTTCAACAAGACCCTCAAGACTCGCGCGCTCGCCGACGCCCGCACCTGCGCACTGGCCGAACGGCAGGGCTATGTGGCGCCTGCCGCCTGGGCCAAGACCTGGCGCGCGCTGCCGAACACCAGCTTACCGGAGGTCGGCGAGCGCCTGGACCTGGTGGTGCTGACCGAGTAGCGCGCGCCGACGACGAAACGCAGCCGAAATATCCCTTAGCTCTGCGGCTTGTGCGCCAAGGCTTCCGGCGGGATGGTCGGCATGGTGCCCTCATGGCCCGGCGGCATCCAGAAGAAGCGCAGGGTCGAGGTGTTCTTGCGCTCGAAGTAGCGGATGGTCACCGGATACCAGCCCGGCGTCTTCACGTCGAAATAGCCAATGTCGGAAAAGCGGTCCGAATGCACATCGGGATCTTCCACGATCTGACGCCCGTCGATCTCCAGACGAACCCCGTCGTTGGAGGCAAAGACAAAGCCATACTGACCGGTCTGATCAAGATGCACATAGCCGGTGATCACCGCCATCACACCGTTGGAAAAGCGGCTGGTCAGGACCTTGCCCTCGCCCACCTTGGAGTTGACCTCCAACAGCGGTGGGCCCGGCCGACAGGGAACCTGATCCTCCCACCCGGCCATCTCGTCGATGTGCCGGATCATGCCGTTGATGTAGCAGGTCGCCAAACCGGGCTCGAGACCCTCGCTGGAACTCAAGACCTCGGCGTTTGCCGTTGCAGTGAGGGATGACAGCAAGATGCCGCCGCTAGCCAGGGCGGCAACCGCCCAATGGACACGCTTCTTCAAAACTCGCCTCCACTTACATCTCAATAGAATTGTCAGTGCATAAGGTAGGGCTTCCTCACGATCATCCAAGACCGCCACGTCAGATTTACCGGAGGTCGGGGATCAACCGCACCGCTCTTGTAGGTCAGCCACGCGCCCTGCTCAAGTCACAGTGCCGCTGTCATGCCTGCTCTCCGTCGAGAAACACGCCAAGGATCAATCCGGTTCCTGATCCTCCGCACCATCGGCTTTTCGGTTTTCGTGCAGTACGTCGCTGAAGGATGCAGCCAGAATACCGGTGGGCACAGCGATCAGACCGATCCCGGTCAAGGCCGTGACCGCCGCCAGGAGACGGCCGAGACCGGTGATCGGATAGACGTCGCCGTAGCCGACCGTAGTTAGCGTCGCCACCGACCACCACATGGCTCTGGGAATGCTGCCGAAGGCCTCCGGCTGCACCGAGGCCTCGGCCAGATAGAGCAAGGTGGAGGAGGCCATGAGCAGCAGCACGGCGATGCAGCCGCTCAAGATCAGCTCATAGCGCCGACGGCGCAGGGCTTGGCCCATGATCTGGATGGACTTCGAGAAGCGACCCAGGCGGGCCAACCGCAAGATCCGGATAAAGCGGAAGAGGCGCAGCAGAAAGGGGCTGGTCCCGCCCAGGGTCAAGAGCAGGGGGGCCAAAGCCAGAAGATCCATGATCGCCATCGGGGTCAGCGCATAGCGCAAGCGCCCCCGCCAACCGTCCGCAAAGCGCGGGTCCTCGACACAGATCCACAAGCGGACCAGGTACTCGATCAGAAAGAGGGTGGTGAAGACAGCTTCGATGGCGAGGAAAATGAGGTGATGCCCCGCGGCAACCACCGGCTCGGTCTCCAGCATGGCGACCAAGACCGAGAGCACGATCGCGATGCAGATCGCCAGGTTGGCACGCGATAGGCCTTTACCCTTATGCGCCTTCGGGTCCAGTTCCTGAAAGACGCGGCGGCGTCGGCTGTTCGCAGGTCGCGTTGGCTTGTTCATGAAGCAGACAACTAGGAGAGCGTGGCACCCTTGTCCCTGGTCTTGCGCCGATCCTAGCGATAGGGATCGGCCGCGTCGCGCAGACCGTCGCCCAGGAAGTTGAAGGTGAGAACCACCAGGACCACCGGCAGTGCGGGCAGCAAGAGCCAGGGATAGAGCACCACGACGTTGATGTTCTGCGCTTCGGTCAGCAGCACGCCCCAGGAGGTGATCGGCGGGCGCAAGCCCAGCCCCAGGAAGGAGAGCGCGGTCTCGGCCAGGATCATCGAGGGGATCGAGAGCGTCAGCGAGGCAATCAGGTGACTGGAGAAGCTGGGCAGCAGATGGCGAAAGATGATGCGTTTGGGCGAGGCACCCATCAGTTGGGCTGCTTGCGTGAAGTCTTCTTCGCGTAAAGAGAGCAGCTTTGAGCGCACTGCGCGTGCCAAGCCCGGCCAATCGAGCAGAGCCAAGATCAAGGTGATCCCGAAGAAGACCCAGAGCGGCGACCAGGTCACCGGCAGGATGGCCGAGAGCGCCAGCCACAGCGGGATCTCGGGGAAGGAGCGCACGATCTCGATCAGGCGCTGGACGGCACTGTCGAGCAGGCCGCCGTAGTAGCCGGCCAGCCCGCCGATGGTGATGCCCAGCAGGAAGGAGAAGGAAATACCGATCAGGCCAATCGAGAGCGAGATCCTGGCGCCATAGATAATGCGGGACAGCACGTCGCGGCCCAGCCTGTCGGTGCCCATGAGGTGGAGCGTTCCGCCCTCGCTCGGGCAGATCAGGTGGAAATCGGCATCGAAAAGGCCCCAGAAGCGATAGCTGTCGCCGCTGCACAGGAAGCGGATCGGATAGACCTTGTCGGAGCTTTCCGTGTACTCGCGCTTCAGGGTCTCCATATTCAAGCTGTAGTCGTAGCCGTAGACGAAGGGCCCGACGAATGCGCCATCGTGGAAGAGATGGATCGACTGCGGCGGGGCGTAGATGCGCGTGGTATCGCGGGTCTCCAGGCCATAGGGCGCCACGACCTCGACGAAGAGGGTCATGAGGTAGAGCAGGCCCAGGAAGTAAAGCGACCAGAGCGCCAGTTTGTGCTTCTTGAAGCGCCACCACATCAGCTTCCAGGCCGGCGCCTGGAAATAGCGCTCCTGCTCGGGCGTCATGACCTCGCGAGAGTAGGGATCGAAGGGCGCCTCGCTGACGAAGTGCTCCAGGCTTTCGGCCAGATCGTCGCGACGATCGCTCATTTCTGGCTCCCCCCCTCCAGACGGATTCGTGGATCCAACGCCGCCAGCGCCAGGTCGGAGATCATCATGCCGACGATTGTCAGCATCGAGAGGAACATGAGGAAAGAGCCGGCCAGGTACATGTCCTGCACCTTCAGCGCCTGGATCAGCATCGGCCCGGTCGTCGGCAGGTTCATCACGATGGAGACCACCGCGGCCGAAGAAACCAGCGACGGCAGGTAGTTGCCGATATCGGCGACGAAGGGGATCAGCGAGACTCGCAGCGGATACTTGAGCAACAGCTTGCCCGACGACAGCCCCTTGGCCCGCCCGGTGGTTACGTACTGCTTGTTCAACTCGTCCAGCAGATTGGCCCGCAAACGCCGGATCATGCCGGCGGTGCCGCTGGTGCCGATCACGATGACCGGGACGATCAAGTGCGCCAGGACCGAGAGCAGCTTATCCAGGCTGAAGCCCTGATCCAGATACTGGTCGTCCATCAACCCGCCGATCTGTACGCCGAACCAGACATTCATGAAGTACATCAAGATCAACGCCAGCAAAAAGTTAGGCGTTGCCAGGCCAATAAAACCAAGGGTTGTTGCTGCATAGTCACCGATGGAGTACTGCCTGACGGCGGAATAGATGCCGATCGGGAAGGCGACGACCCAGGTAAAGATGATCGTGACGAAGGAGACCAGGAAGGTGAGCCAAAGGCGATCGCCCACAACCGCGTTCACCGGCAGCTGATACTCGAACGAGAAGCCGAAGTCGCCGACCAGCATGTTGCCGACCCAGTCGGCATACTGCTCAAGGAAGGGCTTATCCAGGCCGTACTCTTCGCGCAGGAAGGCGATACGCCCCTCGTCGACCGACTCGCCGCGGCTCTGCAACTCGGTGATGTAGGTGTCCAGATAATTGCCGGGCGGGGCCTGGATGATGGCGAAGATGATGAAAGAGGTGACCAGCAGGGTCGGCACCATCAAGAGCAGCCGACGGGCGAGATAGCTTAGCATGCCGCGCTGGTCTCCAGGCTACTGGGGACCGCGCTGGCGCGCACCCAGTGTTCCGGCTGTACCTCGATCAGCGAGGGGTGTTGGCCGTCGTCGATGGTGAAGGGTTCGGGCCAAGCACTGGGGTCCGACGCCCGGCCGGCCATCAGCGCCGTCAGGTCCAGCTGATCCTCCAGCCGCGGCTCCGGTACGGCTGTCAGCAGGGCCTTGGTGTAGGGATGCAAGGGCTTGTTCATCAGGGTCTCGCAATCGGCCATCTCGACGATCCGGCCGCGGCACATGACCATGATCCGGTCGGCGATGTAGTTCACCACAGCCAGATTGTGGCTGATGAAGAGGTAGGTCAGCCCCAACTCGCGCTGCAGATCCTTCAGCAGATTCAAGATCTGCGCCTGGATCGAGACATCCAGCGCCGAGACCGGCTCGTCGCAGATTACCAATTCCGGCTTCAGTGCAAGCGCGCGGGCGATGCCGATGCGCTGGCGCTGTCCACCGGAGAAAGAGTGGGGATAGCGCTTGGCGTGGAGCGGTCGCAGGCCGACGACCTGCAGCAGCTCGGCCACCAGGGCATCGCGTTCGGCCTGCGTGCCGACCTCGTGGATCTCCAAGGGCTCGCGGATCAGATCGCCGACCGTCATACGCGGGTTCAGCGAGGAGAAGGGATCCTGGAAGATGAACTGCAGGGTCGGGCGGAAGCGCACCAGATCCCGGCCCTTCAGCGCCAGCATGTCGACCCGGCCCTTGCTGCCGTTAAAGGCGATCTCTCCCTGATCGGGGGTCAGCGCGCGCATGATGATCTTCGAGAGCGTGGTCTTGCCGCAGCCCGACTCGCCGACCAGGCCCAGACACTCTCCGCGGCGTACGGTGAAACTGACGTCGTCGACCGCCACGACTTCGGTCTTGGAGCCCCCAAGAAGCGCGCTGCGTCTGAGCTTGAAGGCCTTGCGCACGCCGCTGACCTCCAGGATCGGCGCGCCGGGCTCGGCCGCAGCCTGACTCTCGTGCACCTGCTTTGCCAGCAGGCGGCTGTGCTCGTTCTGCGGGATCTCGCGAATCGGGGTCAGGCGCTCGCCCGGCTGCATATCGAAGCGCGGGACGGCCTTCAGCAGGGCCTTGAGATAGGGATGGCCGGGAGCGGTGAAGATGTCGTCCAGGGTGCCGCGTTCCATCACCTGGCCGTGGTACATGACCACCACTTCGTCGGCCATATTGGCGACCACGCCCAGGTCGTGGGTGATCAGCAGCAGGGCCATGCCGAAATCCTGCTGCAGATCGCTCAAGAGCTTCAGAATCTGCGCCTGGATGGTGACGTCCAGCGCCGTGGTCGGCTCGTCGGCGATCAGCAGCGCCGGGCGGCAAACCAGGGCCATGGCGATCATGGCGCGCTGTCTGAGACCGCCGGACAGCTCGAAAGGGTAGGTGTTGAGCGCGCGCGCCGGATCGGGAAAGCCGACGGCCGTCAGCATCTCCTGCGCCAGCGAGAGGGCTTCCGCCTTGCTGACGTCGCGATGCAGAGAGACTGCCTCGCTGATCTGATCGCCCACCGTGTGCACCGGCGAGAGCGAGGTCATCGGCTCTTGGAAGATGATCGAGATGCGCCCGCCCCGCAGCGCGCGATAGCTGCTGGACGTCGGATCGAGTCTTGCCAGATCGGTCGCAGCACCGCCCTTTTCGGGGTCGTTGAAGAGGATCGAGCCGGACTCGATCTTGGCCACGCGCGGCAGGATACCCATGATCGCCTGGCTGACGACCGACTTGCCGGAGCCCGATTCGCCGACCAGCGCCACGGTGCGTCCCTGGGGAATGCGGAAGCTGGCGCCACGCACGGCCTCCAGCCGTCCCTCGGCCAGATCGAAGGCGATCCGCAGATCCCTGACCTCCAAGAGATTGCCAGTCACCCTTGCTCCCCTCTTCGCATCTCGGGCACGTCTCTCAACTTCTCTCCCCGGGGCTCAAGCGCCCCTTCCCCCCTCTCGGGCCTTCTCCGCGACGGCGGCGCGCCACTTGGACGCCATTTCCGGCGGTGCGGTATCTTGGTCCGGATCGACGCCGATGTCCAAGAGGTTGCCGGCGCTGGCCGGGTCCAACTTCAGACCGGCGTCGCGAGCCGCCTGCGCCGAGCGCCAGGCCACCAAGGAAAAGCCATCCAACGTCGAATCGAACTTCACTCTTGTCCGCCCCGCGTTCAAGGTCAATTCCATGAATCCGCTCGACAGCTCCTCGCCGGCCTTCAACTTGCGGTGCTGACGGCGGCCACCGTAGAAGCGCAGCCGCAGACGCTCAAGCTCGCTCCAGCCGATCACCCGCTCGCCCAGATCGCGCACCCAGACCCCCTCGTCGCTGATGGCCACCCGCTGGAGCTGCTTTTCCAATGTCCGCCGGCCGAAATAGAGAAACAACAACGTGATCGCGCCGAAGACGATCCCGGTCCACCAGTTCAGCGGCGTGAACAGCAGCATGCCAAAGCCGATGCCCAAGCCACTGAGCGTCCGGACCCAGTCCGCAGTCAGGCTCTTGGGCGGATAGCGCAGCTCTAGCATCGGTGCCCTCCCCTCATCGCGCCCCCCTCATCGCGCCCCCTCATCGCGCCAGGCCGGCGAGTTCCGCCAGCTGCCGGGCCGTCTCGGCGGCGCCGTCAAGAGACACAGGCTGGGATCCAAGCTGCAAGCCTTGCTCACGCGGGGCTGTGCTGGAAAGCGCAAATGCACTGGCCATGGCGTCATTCAGCCGCGCCCCATTCAGGCCGGCTTCCTCCGCCAGCACTAGGCGCCCGGCCTCTGCCAGCAAACGCGCTCGCAAGGTCTGCTCGCTCTCACCGCCGGCAGCAAAGGGCACCACGACGGCCGGCACGCCCGCGGCCAGCACCTCCAGCGAGGTGTTGTAGCCCGCTTGGCTGATCGAGAGCGCGGCCTGCGAGAGCAGGGTCAGAAAATCTGGGCGGGAACGCTCGACGATCACGCCCGCCGGCGCCTGCTTGCGCAGCGCCTGGAAGCGCTCTTCGACCAGGTTGTAGCCGATCAGAACCCGCCAGAGCCGATCGTGGTAAGGCGAGGTGGTGTAGGCCTCCAGCACCGCGCGGACCAGGGGCTCGGCGACGGCGCCACCACCGGTCGAGACCAGAATCTCGCCGTCGGGTCGCGCTTTCCTTTTCGGAATTCGCGAGTCGACGACATAGCCGGTATAGCGGATGCGATCGCCCAGGGCCGCGACCTCGGGGAAGGTGCGCTCGAAGGGGATCAGGCTGGGGTCGCCGTGCACCAGGATGCGGTCGTAGAAGCGCTGTGCGGTCTCGACGATCCAGGCGATCTTTCCCGGCTGCTTCAAGGTGGTCAGGATATCGCGCACCGAAGAGACGATCTGCGGGCGCCAGTCGGCCGCCCGCGCCGCTTCCAGCAGCGGCACCAGTTCGAAGCGCATCTGGCGCCGCCCGAAGGGGAACATTTCGGTCAGCAGGACCTTCGGTCTTTCGGCAGCGAACAGCGCCAAGAGCTGCTCGGCACGCGCCTGCTTGACCTCCGGCTCCAGCGCGCTGCCGTCTTCGAGGACAAGGGCGCTGAAAGCCTCGTCCTTGGTCTTCAACGGCGGTTGCAGCTGCACCACCCGGGCGGCACCGAAATCGGCGTCCGGCACCGGCAGCCCGCCGCTGACCACGGTCACCTGCAAGCCCTGTGCGGCGGCTTCGCGCGCGATCAGCGCGGCCCGGCGAAAGTGACCGATGCCAAGCAGGTGCTGCACGTAGAGCAGAAGATCGCATTGCCCGCTCATGGCCTTAGCTCCAGATTAAGGCGGTCAAGCTGCAACCGACCTTGGGTGTTCAGGGTGAACAGGTGCGCCCGACCGCTCTGCAATCGCTCCGGCCAGTCCGCACGCATGTCCCAGCCGGTCGCCAACGCCAGCAGTGCGCGGATCACGCCCTTGTGGGCTACCAGGACATAGCCCTGAGCCCGAGGCAAGGCCGGCAAGAAGGGCTGCAGGCGGTGGCCCACTGCGCGCGGGCTCTCGCCGCAGGGCGGATGCAGGTCCAGGCCGCGCGCCTCCATGGCCGCCATCTTCGGGCCCAGAGCCTTCCGCAGATCGGCCAGCCGCCAACCCTCCCAGCGCCCCCAGTCCATCTCGATCAGCCAGGGCACGGTCTGGGCGCGACAGCCCATCAGCAGCGCGGTCTGCTGCGCACGCTTCAGCGGCGAGGTCAGGACCGGCCAGCCGGCGGCCCAGCCGGGCAGCCGCCAGCCGGAGGCTTCGGCACGCCCCTTGGCCGAGAGGCCGATGTCGCTACGGCCCTGCAGACGGCGGGCCTCGTTCCAAGGCGTGGCGGCGTGGCGCAGAACAAGCAGCTTCACCGGACGGCCTCCCGCAACACTGCGGAGAGTGCGTCCGCCGCCGCCGCCAGGTCATGGCGTTGCGCTGCGTTCGCGGCCGCAGCAGCGCCCATCTTCCGGCAGAGCGCCGGATCGCTCAGCAGCCGTTGCAGTGCCGCGGCAAAGGGCTGAACCTGGCCGGTCGGCACCAGGAAGCCGGTTTCGCCATCGCGCAAGATGGCCGCAACGCCCGGCCGGTCGCCGGAAACGACGGCAAGACCGCAAGCCTGCGCCTCCAAGAGCGCCATGCCGTAGGCCTCGTTGATCGACGGCCAGGCATAGAGGTCGGCGGCGGCCAAGGGCTCGGCGACTGCGGCTTGCGGAACGATGCCCAGATAGCGCACGCGCGCGCTGGCCTCTCCCAAGGCGCGGGCGAAGGCCGCCTCCACTGCCGGGCGCGCCGGGCCATCGCCGACCAAGAGCAGCCGCCAAGGCAGGGCGGTCAGACCCGAGAGCGCATCGGCCAGGATCCGATAGGAGGCCAGCTTGACGTCCTCGCGCATCATCGCCACCGCAACGATCCAGGGGCAATCGAGCGGCAGTTGCCAGCGCGCCGCCAGCGCATCACGCAGCCGGCTGCGCTCAGCCATGGCGCGGCGATCGCCGGCACCGTCCAGGAAGGCCGGGAACATGGACTGACGCGTCTCGGGCGGGATGCACTCGGCATCCTCCGGATTGATCTGCATGACCGTGTGTGCCGCTTCGACGGCCGCGAGCGCGGCCCGGTGTCCGACGTCCCAGGAGCCGCCTGCGCGCTTATAGGCCAGCGAGGCCTCGATCAGCAGATAGGGGATACCCAGGCGTTCGGCCACGACCGGTCCGATGAAGTCCGGTGCCTTGTAATAGAGGTGATAGGTGAGCCAGGCCTGCGGCCGCTCGCGCTGGGGAAGCGCGGCATAGCGGCGCGCGAGCCTTGCGGCCAGGCGTTCGCCCAAGACGGCCAAACGCGCCTGTCGGCTGTGGTCGGGGAGGCTCTGCCAGGTCCTGAAGCGTGAGGCCAAGACGACGTCGTGCCCGCCGTGCGCCAGCGCCTTCAGCAAGAGACGCGCCATCGCTCGATCGCCCGACGGTACCGGATGGTCGGGCGGCTTCATCGGCGCATAGAAGGCAATCCGCATCAGACCTCCGCCGGGGTCCGGGCGAAGCGACGCAACAGTCCCTCCAGGCAGGGGCCGGCATCGAAGTCGCGCCGCAACCGCTGCTGCCCGGCCTGCCCCAGCCGAAAGCGCTCTGCCGGATCGCGGATCAAGGCCTCCAGGGCCGTGGACAGCGCGGCCGGTGCGGCGGGCGGCACCAGAGCGCCGGTCTCGCCGTCGGTGATCAACTCCTCGATGCCGGGCAGTTCGGTGGCCAGGCAGGCCAAGGCCTGGCTCTGCGCCTCCATCAAGACATTCGGCAGGCCGTCGCGATCGCCGTCGTCGGCCACCTTGCTGGCCAGCAGGAAGAGATCGGCGTTGCGATAGGCCTCAAGCACCGCGCTTTGCGGCTGCGCGCCCCGCCAGATGATGCGCCCCTCCAGCCCCAGTTCCTGCGCACGCGCCTTCAGGCGTTCCGACTCGCTGCCGCCGCCGATATGGGTCAGCTGCCAGTCCAGATCCTGCGGCAAGGCGGCCAAGGCGTCCAAGACGTCGTCATAGCCCTTTTTGGCGACAGCCCGGCCGACCGACAGCAGGCGGACCCTGCCGCCGGCGGCACCATCGGCCTCGCCCACATCACGCTGCCATTTGGGAAAGCGCGATAGGTCGAGGCCGTGACGGACCAGGCCCACGCGCTCCGGCACAGGTGCGAGCGCGGCCAGGTGCTCGTGGCCGAAGGCAGTGCAGGTTACCAGCCAGTCAAGCTCGGCCAACTTCTCGCGCTTCTCCCATTCCGGCGTGGTCCAGATGTCCTTGGCATGGGCCGAGCAGCACCAGGGCAGCCCGGTCACAAGCGCCGCATAGCGCGTCGCGGAGGCAGGCGTGTGCAGGAAATGCGCATAGAGACGCCCGCAGTCGGCCTCCAGGCTATCGGCCAGCACCAATCCCTGCCCGAAGCGCCGCACGCGATTGCGCGTGCGATCGCGCTTCAGATCGCGCAGGAAGGCCGCAAAGGCCTGTCGGTAGCCCGGCCGACGGCGCTGACGCCACCAGGCGGCCAGCACGCGCCAGGGGGCTTTGTGCAGATACTCCGGCAGATAGGTCACCGGCGCCTGGATTTCGTCGTGTATCGGATGGCGCGTCGGGTCTGTCGGCGCACGCAAGGAATAGAGATGCAACCTCAGCCCGGCCCGTTCCAGGCCGAGCAGCTCTTGGGCGATGAAGGTCTCGCTCAGGCGCGGATAGCCCTTCAAGACCACGGCGAGGCTCTGCTGCGTCATCGCTCAGTGATCTGCCAGCGCGCGCAGGGAAGAGAAAGAGATTTATAGGCTCGCCGGCCGCTTGCGCGACGGGACCGAGCGGCCGCCGTCGGCCCAGCGGTCGGCCAGGCGCACGACGTTCTCCGCCCCGTCCAGCAATCCCGGGACCACCACGCTGGAGGGCAGCGACTGCTGCGGCAGGTGGCGGAGCGCCGTCGCCATGTCCAACGCGTCGCGCTTGCCGTCGTCGGTCAGCATGTGCACCAGACCCAGTTCCTGCGCCCGGCTGGCCCGCAGGTACTGCTCCTTGCGGGGACGGGTGCGGGGCACGACGATTGCCCGCTTGTCGAAGGACAGCAGCTCGCAGAAGGTGTTGTAGCCGCCCATGCAGACCACGCCAATCGCGCGCTCCAACAGGGCTTCGATGTGGGCGTCGAAGGTGATCGCCTCGACCTTCTTCAACTTGTTGGCACGCGACAGGAACTCGGACTGGCGTTCGCTGGCCATGAAGGGTCCCAGGACCATCAGGGCCGGGTGCGGCAGGTTGGGATCGCTTTCATAGGCGCGCAGCACCCAATCGATAATGTCCTCGCCGTCGCCGCCGCCACCCACCGTCACCAGAATATAGGGCTCGTCGATCTTCTCCAGCGGCATCCGGCTCAAACTGCCGGACACGGCGCGCCGCAGATAGCCCGTATAGATCAGCGACTTGCGCAGAGAGTCCGGCAGATCGATCCCGGCCAAGGGCTCGCAGATCTGCGGCAGACCATAGACCCAGACCTCGTCATAGTACTTGATCAAGGCAGGAACGGTGTTCTTGCGCGCCCACTCGGTCTCCAGCAGTTCCGGGTCGTCCATGACGTCGCGCAGGCCCAGGATGCAGGGCACGCCGCGCTCTCGCAGCATCGCCAGGGTAGGTTCCGCCTCGCCGCGCAAGCCCAGAGGTTCCTTGTCGACCAGGAAGAGATCGGGATCGAAGGTCTTGGCCGTGTGTTCGACGATGGAGGCGCGCAGCGCCAGCATCTCTTCCACGTCGATGCGCAGCTTCAGCGAGGTATAGTCGCCGTTGCGCAGCTTGATCACGCCCGGCACGCGGACAAAGTCGACGCGCGACTTGAAGTCGAAACTGCCGATGATCGGCGAGCCCGAGAGGATGAGCACCGAGAGCTCGTCATCCGCTTCGACCAGCGCATGCGCCACGGTTCGGCAGCGGCGAAGATGCCCCAGGCCGAAGGAGTCGTGGCTGTAGATGAGGATCCGCCTGCTCTTGCGGCGCATGGATTATTCCCGACCTGCCCCTCGGTATCCGGCGTTGGTGCCCCTATCCCGACCGACTTGTCAAGCACCACGCCGTCCGGGAGACTAGGGGCAGAGCTGCCGCGTTGCCAAGAAGAAGACTTGATTTCCAACCGCAGACGGGAAGACTGTCGGCAAGCGGGCGGGGTCCGAAAGAGAGGGTATGGAGCACAATCTTTTCAAATACGTGTGGCGCCACAGCAGGCCGGAGCAGATTACGATCCTGCTGCTGGTGGCGATCTCCATGCCCTTCTACTTCCTCTCGCTGGACCTGCCCAAGCAGATCGTGAACCAGGGCATCCAGGGTATGGGCTTTAGCGCGGAACAGCCGACGCAAAGCTTCCTGGTGCTGAACCTGCCCTTTGGCGAGATGCTGACCGGCAGCACTGTCAACATCTTCTCCGGCTTTCAGCTGACGCAGGAGACTCTGCTGGTCGTGTTGGCCTGCAGCTTCCTGGTCATGGTCATCGTCAACGGTCTCTTCAAGCTGACCATCAATACCCGCAAAGGCCGCATGGGCGAGCGCCTGCTGCGACGCCTGCGCTATGAGCTGAGCGACCGCGTGCTGCGCTTCCCGCTGCCGCATTTGCGCAAGATGAAACAGGCCGAAGTCGCCACCATGATCAAGGACGAGGTCGAACCGCTGGGCGGCTTCATCGGCGATGCTTTCGTCACGCCGGCCTTTCTGGGCGGACAAGCGCTGACGGCGCTGACCTTCATCATGGTGCAGTCGGTCTATCTGGGTGCCGTGTCGCTGGCCATCGTGCTGACCCAGGCCTGGCTGATCCCACGGCTGCGCCGCCGCCTGCTGCAGCTTGGCAAGCAGCGCCAGCTTGCCGCCCGCGCGCTGGCCGGTCGGATCGGCGAGGTCATGGACGGCGCCACGGAGATGCACGCCAACGACACCTCCAACTGGGAGCGCGCCGATCTGGTCGGTCGCCTGGGCCACATCTTCCTGATCCGCTTCGAAATCTATCAGCGGAAGTTCTTCGTCAAGTTTCTCAATAACTTCCTGAGCCAGCTGACGCCCTTCATCTTCTACCTCGTCGGCGGCTTGCTGGCCTTGGCCGGACAGTTGGACATCGGCGCCCTGGTCGCCGTGATCGCCGCCTACAAGGATCTGCCGGGCCCGATCAAAGAGCTGATCGATTGGGATCAGCAGCGCCTGGACGTCACCATCAAGTACGAGCAGGTAATCGAGCAGTTCCAGCCCGGCACGATGATCCCGCCCTCGGCCCAGGCGGTTTCGCTGGAGCCCGCCAAACCGCTGACCGGTAAGCTGGAGGCGAAAAATCTCTCCCTGGTGGAAGACGACGGCACCTATCGCCTGCAGGGCCTCAACCTGGAGATGCCGCTGGAGCAGCATCTGGCGATCGTTGGCGATTCCAACAGCGGCAAGGAACGCCTGGCCGGCGTGCTGGCCGGCCTCGAACACCCCAGCGGCGGCTCTCTGCGCATCGGCGGGCAGGATGTGACCGAGATGCCGGAGTTCATCGCCGGGCGGCGGCTGGGCTATGTCGCCCCCGACGTCTATCACTTCCCGCTCTCGGTGCGCGAGAACCTGCTTTACGGCCTACGCCACGCTCCCTACCGCAATCTCTCGGAAGAGAAGGATCCCAAGGAGGAGTTCGAGAACCGCGAGAGCAAGCGGGCCGGCAACCCGGTGCTGCCGCTGCACTACGACTGGGTGGACAGAGGGCCGATCGGCGACACGCCCGAGGAGGAGGAACAGGCCCTGCGCCGCGCGCTCTATCTGGTCGGTATGGAGCACGACGTCTTCCGTTTCGGCATCTATGGCACCATCGATCCGGCACAGCATCCAGAGATGGCGGCCGACCTGTTGAAGGCGCGCGCGCTTCTGAACCAGAAGCTGGAGGAAGAGGGTCTGTCCGACCTGGTCGATCGCTTCGACCCCGATGCCTATAACCGCTCCAGCACCTTGGCCGAGAACCTGCTGTTCGGCACCACCAAAGACGCCAGCCTGCAGGGCGAGGCCCTGGCCAAGAACCCGCTGGTTCTGGAGGTCCTGTCGGAAACCCAGGCGGGCGGTACCAGCCTGGCGCAGGACCTGCGAGAAATCGGCCTGTCGATTGCGCGCACGATGGTCGAACTTTTTGCCGATCTGCCGTCCGGCCATCCCTTCTTCGACCAGTTCAGCTTCATCGAATCCGACGACCTGCCGGAGTTCGAAGACCTCATCGGCAAGGCCGATCGCTCCGGCGTCGAGGATCTGAACAAGGAGGAACTCGCACGCCTCCTGGAGCTGACCTTCAACTACTCCGAAGCGCGCCATCGCCTGGGTCTGATCGACGAGGCCAAGGAGGAGAAGATTCTGGCCGGCCGCAAGGCACTGGCCAAGCGGCTGAGCAGCGGCGAGATGAGCGAGCTGGAGCCCTACGACCCCGAACACTACAACGCCGCCGCCCCGATCCTGGTCAACGTCCTCTTCGGACGCGTGGTCTATGGCCAGGCCGAGGGTGAATCCACCCTGCAGTTCCTGGTGGTCCAGGTCCTGGACGAGCTGGATTTGCGCGGCGCTGTGATGGAGGTCGGCCTCAGCTACAACGTCGGCCTCGGCGGCAAGCGGCTCAGCCAATCGCAGCGTCAACTGCTGGGGATGGCGCGCGCCCTGCTGAAGGATCCGGATCTGCTGATCGTGAACGACGCTCTGGGTTCGCTGGACAGCAGCACGCAGTCGCGGATCATGGAGCGGGTTCGCACGCACCGCGAAGGCCGCGGGATCGTCTGGGCCATGACCCGGCCGCAGACGGCCAAGGACTTCGATCAGGTGGCGGTCATGGGCGAAGGGCGCATCACCGCGCGGGGCAGCTTCGAAGAGCTGACCGCTGCCGGCGGCGCGCTGGCCGCAGAGATCGGCAAAGGATAGGCTTGGGTTTAGGCCCGCCACGACACATCTTATGGGGCAGGGAGCACAAAGACTATGAGCTTGGATACAGAAGTCGATGCCCTGAAGAAGGTGCCGCTCTTCGCCAATATCGAGACCAGCAAGCTGAAGCTGATGGCCTTCGCCAGCGAACGCCTGACCTATAAGCCTGGTCAAACCCTGGTAAAACAGGGCGAACAGGGCGATGCAGCCTATATCATTCTCGAAGGCGAAGCCGATGTGGTGATCAATCAGGAGGATGGCACCGAGGTGGTGGTCGCCGCCCTGAAGCGCCATGCCGTCTTGGGCGAGATCGCCATCCTCTGCGACGTACCACGCACCGCAACGGTACGCGCCAGAGAGCAGACGCAAGCCCTGAAGATCACCAAGGATCTCTTCTTCCGATTGGTGCAGGATTTCCCGCAGATCGGGCTGGAGGTCATGCGCATCCTGGCCGCGAGGCTGGAGAAGACCACGCAGGATCTCACCGCTGCGCGCGGCGGGCACTAGGTGCGTGGACGCTTGAGCAGGTCTTCGTGAGCCGCCTCGATTCCTTTATCCGCCGGCTGGAAGCACAGCGGGCTTGCCTGGACCATGCCTGCGCCCAGCTGGCCGAGCGTCCGGGGCCGGTCTTCGAGTTGGGGCTGGGCAACGGGCGCACCTACGACCATCTGCGCGACCGCCTGTCCGACGCTGCGGAGCGCTGGCCGATCTATGTCTTCGAACGCAAGGTCGCAGCCCATCCCGACTGCATCCCCGACGACGCGCGGCTCTATCTCGGCGAATTCCATGACACGCTCCCGCAGGCTGCGGCGGACTTCCCCGGCAAGGTCGTCCTGGTCCATGCCGACATGGGCAGCGGCGACAGTGCAGCAAACGCGGAACTGGCCGCTTTCGTCAGCCAAGCCCTGCCGCCGGCTTTGGCCCCTGGCGCCTTGGTCTTGAGCGACCAAGCGCTGACTCTGGACGGCGGCAGCTTGGAACCCTTGCCCGAGGGCGTCCCGGAAGGCCGCTATCACCTCTACCGCATGCAGGCCTAGCGGTTGCTAGTGGCCCGATCCGCGCGCTTGGATCCTAAGCGTTCGGTGAATCGGCCCACTAACGTGTTGATCTGGTGGGGCAACTTATCCAGGTGGCTGGGAACCATCCCTCTGGGTTGCACCACTAGAAGCCGGGGCAGCCCGCCTCGGCCCAGGACCGCAGCGCCGCATCCAGGTCAGCGCCAGCGACACCATCGCTCACGCCTTCGTAGAAGCCCGCCCGCCTCAGCTTCCTCTGCTTGTCGCTGACGGCCTCGGTCGAGGCGGCAAGCGCGCGGCCCCATGTTGCCAGGGCCTCTTCGGTCTGGCCGTGCAGACAGAGGATATCGCCCAGGGTGTCGGTGATATGAGGATCGCCCGGTCTGAGGGCCAAGGCCTTGTCGACATCACCGCGCGCGCCCTCCAGATCCCCGGCAGCAGCGCGCGCATAGGCGCGTCCGTTGAGGGCATCGTCGTTGCCGAGATCCAGGGCTATGGCTCGGTCGAAATCGGCGATGGCCGCCTCGATCCGGCCCTTCTCGCGCTTGGCCCAGCCGCGGTTGCTGAAGGCGAAGGGATCGCTTGGATCCAGCTGCGCCATCGTGTCGAAGTCGGCGATAGCTCGGTCCAGGAGGCCCATTTCCTGCAAGGTCAGACCACGGCTCTCGTAGGCCAGAACCATGCCGGGATCCCAGCGGATGGCCTTGTCGAAGTCGGCGATCGCCAATTCGTACTGGCCGCGATCGAGGTAGGCCAGGCCGCGGTTGTGGTAGCTGTAGGCGTCGCCGGAGTAGAGCGCGATGGCGCGGGTGAAGTCCGCGATGGCCTGGCGCAGCTGCCCCTTTTCACGATGGGCAATGCCGCGGTTGGCATAGGCGTACTGGTCGTTGGGATCCAGCTGGATGGCCCGATCGAAGTCGGCGATGGCGCTGTCCAGATCGCCCAGCATGTGGTGAACCACGCCGCGATCGTTGTAGGCATCGATGTTCCCCGGCAGCAGGCGGATCGCCTCTGTGAGATCCGGCAGTGCCAGTGTGTAGACCTCCAGATCGGCGAAGAGGGAGCCCCTGGCGTAATGAAAGAAGGCAGCGGAGTCTGCCGTTAGCCCGCCCGCCGCCAGACAGCGATTGTAGAGCTCTATGGCCAACTGGCGATCGCCACGATCCTGCGCCTCGAGCCCCTGCTGGCAAGCCAGCTGGTCTTGCGCGCGGATGCTCCTCGCCGTGGCCAGCCCGGCAGCGACAAGCAGGAGACAAAGCAAGGCAATTCGCAAGGCAACCTCCAGGTCGGATCCGAGGGCGCGAAGGCTATCCTACCCGATTTTCTCCGGGCAAGTGGGAGAGATTGGCAAAAACAGATCTCACGACACCGTTACTCGTAAGTATTCAATCGCATTTCTATCAACATAAATGTGACCAAAATATGTTCAATGGGAGAATTCGGCACTCCTTGAAAGTAAGTGCTGCTGAAAAATCCCCCCAAAAATCGGCGCTTTGCTGCAGCGCACAAGTGGATTCGAGGAGATTTATTCACCAGCTCCGCAGCTCCGTCTTGACGATCGTCGAAACTCGGCGCAGCATTGCCGGCGGATCAACCGACGCGGAGCAAATCGATGATTGCTCGGAGGAAGTCGGGGGAAGGTCACATCGTTGACGCTTGGCCCGGCCAAAGCCTTGGGGGAGGCTTCGGAGCCCGAGCGTTCGAAGGGCTATCGGCCCTCAGCCGGTCCGCGCCGCGCGGCTGCGGCCTGCTGGATCAGGCGCCCATCCCAATGACACTGCCTGCCGGACGCGCACGGTCTACGCGACGGCCACGCCCCCACGAACACGCCAACAGCCCTCAGCAAGCGGACAAGGGAGTCGTCAGCCATGCCTGTTCAGCTTAGTTACCCCGGAGTCTACATTCAGGAGGTGCCAAGCGGTGTTCGTACCATCACCGGCGTGGCCACCTCGATCACCGCCTTCATCGGCCGGGCCTACCGCGGACCGGTGAACGATCCGGTGCGGGTGCAGAGCTTTGCCGAGTACGAACGCATCTTCGGCCCGCTCTGGCAGCCAAGCCCGATGAGCCATGCCGTCGCGCAGTTCTTCCAACACGGCGGCAGCGACGCTTTGATCGTCCGCGTCTTTAACGGCAACGTGGCCACCGAAAGCGCCACCATGAGCTTCACCGCAGGTGCCGGAACCTTCGAGTTGACGGCCTCCAGCCCGGGCGTCTGGGGCACCCGACTGCGCGCCATCGTCGATCATGCCTCCGAGCCGGCCAACGCCGTTACCTTCAATCTGACAGTGCAGGAACTGGACGCGCCAAGTGGCACCACCGTGGTCTCCACCGAGAGCTTCCGCAACGTCTCGGTCGATCCCACCTCCAGCCGCTTCGTCGATTCCGTAGTCGCCGCCGGCTCGGCGCTCGTCAATGTCTCGACCTCGGCCCCGGTCGACGCTGACCCGCAAGCGGGCACGGTCGATGCCAGCACGACCCAGACCGACGGCAGCGACATCACCGATTCCGAGATCACCGGCAATCAGGCACAGCGCGAGGGGATCTTCGCGCTGGAGGCAGCCGACCTCTTCAATCTGCTCTGCATCCCGCCCCTAAGCCCGACGGCAGACGTCGCAGAGGCAACCTGGGCGGCGGCCGCCAGCTACTGCGAGAGCCGGCGCGCCATGCTGATCGTCGACCCGCCGGCCACCTGGACCGCCAATCCGACGACCGCCATCTCCACCGCGGAGGCCGGCGTCAACAGCCTGCGCGCGGCGGTCGGAAACGCCACGGCCCGCAATGCAGCCGCCTATTTTCCGCAGCTGCTGGCACCCGACGCCCTGGACGAGGGCCGCGTGCGCCCCTTCGCCCCCTGCGGCGCCGTCGCCGGCCTCTACAGCCGCACCGATGCCAACCGCGGGGTCTGGAAGGCGCCGGCCGGTCTGGATGCCTCCTTCAGCGGGGTGACCGGCTTCAGCTACACCATGACCGATGCCCAAAACGGGGTGCTGAACCCGATCGGCCTCAACTGCTTCCGCAGCTTCCCGGTCAACGGCAACGTCGTCTGGGGTGCGCGCACCCTGGCCGGCGCCGATCAGCTGGCCTCGGAATGGAAGTATGTGCCGGTGCGGCGCACCGCCCTCTTCATCGAAGAGAGCCTCTATCGCGGCACCCAGTGGGTGGTCTTCGAGCCGAACGACGAGCCGCTGTGGGCGCAGATCCGCCTCAACGTCGGTGCCTTCATGCAGACCCTGTTCCGCCAAGGCGCCTTCCAGGGTTCCTCGCCGCGCGAGGCCTACTTCGTCAAGTGCGATCGCGAGACCACCACGCAGAACGACATCAACCTCGGCATCGTGAACATCCTGGTCGGCTTCGCGCCGCTGAAGCCGGCGGAGTTCGTGGTGATCAAACTGCAGCAAATGGCCGGTCAGGTCGAAGCCTAGGAGCAGGTCATGGCCCAATTCAGCGTAAACACCAACCGTTTCGACCCCTACAGCAACTTCAAATTCCGGGTGAAGTGGGACGGGCGCTATGTCGCCGGCATCGCCAAGGTCGGCGCCTTGAAGCGCAGCACCGAGATGATCGAGCATCGCGTCGGCGGCGACCCCTCGACCTCGCGCAAGTCGCCCGGGCGCACCAGCTACGACGCCATCACGTTAGAGCGCGGCGTCACCCACGACACCGAGTTTGAGAAGTGGGCCAACAAGGTCTGGAACTACGGTTCGGGGCTGGGCTCCGAGGTCTCGCTGAAGGACTTCCGCAAGGACGTCATCATCGAGGTCTACAACGAGGCCGGCCAGCTGGCGCTTGCCTACAAGGTCTATCGCTGCTGGGTCTCGGAGTTCCAGGCGATGCCGGAACTGGACGCCAACGCCAATGCGATCGCGATCCAGACCATCAAGCTGGAGAACGAGGGCTGGGAGCGCGACTACGACGTGACCGAGCCGACCGAGCCAGAGTTCACCGAGCCAGAATAATACCAAGGGAAGGAAATAATGGCCGGTTTCATGGCGCCCATTGGCTCTTGCGAACAGGCGCGGCGTGCAGCGCGATGCGCCGCACCACGGCACGGCCCGCGCCTAACGGGCGGACACAACAGACCGGTGAAACCGGCCATTATTTCCTTCCCTTGGTATAGGCCGGTGAACCCCTTTCGCGAGTCGGGGGTGATGCGCCATGCAAAGCCTTGAGACACGCGCCATCCTGGAGCTCTGGGAGAGCGGGCGGGGACGCCACCCGCTGGACCGGGCCCTCCTGCTGGCCGATCTGGCCGGGTCCGAGATCGGGCAGCAGTTGGCGCCCGAGCGCCTGTCCGAGCTGCCGCTGGGCATGATCAATCGGCGCCTGCTGCGCCTGCGCCAAAGCCTCTTCGGCGCCGGCCTGACCAGCATGGTGCGCTGTCCCGCCTGCCAGGAGACGATCGAGGTTTCCCTGCAGCTTGCCGACTTGCTGGCGGTTCCGGAGCGCGACGAGACCCGTGCGCTGCGCCTTGAAGAGCAAGGGCATGTCTTCCGCCCGCCCAGCCTGAAGGACCTGGCCGCGCTCTTGACCGTGCCCGAGCGGGACGACGGTGGCCTCGCCCTGCTCCGCCTTTGCTGTCTTGATGGGGAGCCGGAAGCGGAAACCGCCGCCGCACTGCTGGAGCCCGTCGGCCGCGCCATGGAGGTTCTGGATCCGCTGGCCGATTTGGACATTCGCCTGACCTGCGGGGCCTGCGGTGCCGCCTCTTCGGCCACCCTGGACATCGGCCGCTTCCTCTGGGCAGAGATCGAGACCGAGGCCAAGACCCTGCTGCGCGAGGTCGATGCAATCGCGCGTGTCTATGGTTGGGGCGAGGCGGAAATCCTGGCACTCAGCCCAGCCCGGCGGCGCAGCTACCTGGACCTGGTGCTGGCATGAGCGGCTACTTCCAACGCCTGACCCGCAGTGCGCAAGGCAAGGAGACTGTCCTGCAGCCGACCACGCCGACCAGTGCCTATCTGGCACAGCCGCTGGCCGAGGCGGTGCCGGAGGAAGCCTTGCTGTCGACGTCGGCGAGACCGTCGGAAGCTCGAAGACAGCAAGGCAGGCCAGAGAATGCGGTGTTTGACGGGCAGGGAGAGGCCGACGCCGCCTCGCCGAAGCCGCTTGCAGAGCAAGAGCTCTCGCGAACGATCGAAACGAGTGCCATTCAGCAATCGGCACAGCCCATCGAACCCGAGGAGGCACCGACGCAGCCGATTTCGCTCAAGTCCCCGCGTCCTGGCAGCGCGGCGCGACCTGCAGAGGCGCCCGTCGCAACGGACTCGCCAACGACAGCGCCGGCGAAGACGACTGGTCTCATGGCGCCTCTGGCGACGCCCGAACAAGCAAAGCCGGACCACGCTGAACCTCTAACCCGTGACCCTCTGGAACCGCAGGCTGCGTTCCGACACACGGCGGCGAGGGATCTTGATCGCCCCAGCGGAGCCGCGAAGCAGACCGCTCCGCCGGAGCCGAAAGCCTTACCACGCCTGGTTCCGGCGGCGGAGAACAGCCGTTCTGAGGCCAGGAGCCTTCCGGCCTTCAAACCGGCCCAGGCACCACAGCAGCCAAGCGACAGCGACAGCACTGAGGTCCATATCTCTATCGGGCGGATCGAGATCACCGCCGATGCTGCACCAGCGGCACAGGAGAAGCCGAAACGGCGGCGCCAGCCGACCTCTCTGGAAAGCTACCTGGCGGCGAGAGACGGGGGCCGGCGATGAGCAATGCGCTCGCCATCGCCGGGGTGACCGCGGTCCTGCGCGATTTGCTGAACGACGGGCTTATCAATCACAACGTCGCAGGCGTGGTCGGCAGCACGGTCAGCGTCAGCGTCGGCCCGCCCGACCGGGTGCTCAGCAATGGCGACAGCGAGACCTCGCAGCTGAACCTCTTTCTCTATCAGGTGACGCCCAATTCGGGGTGGCGCAACGAGGCCCTGCCCTCGCGCGATGGCTCCGGGCGCAATCGGCTGACCAACCCGCCCTTGGCGCTGGATCTGCATTACCTCTTGAGCGCCTACAGCGGCGCCGATCTGCACGGCGAGATCCTTTTGGGCTACGGCGCGCAGCTGCTGCACGAGACCCCGGTCTTGAGCCGGGCGGCAATCCGCACCGCGCTAACCCCTTCCCCGGATGTCGGCACCACCCTGCCGCCGGCCCTGCGTGCGCTCGCCGACTGCGGCCTGGCCGAGCAGGTGGAGCAGATCAAGATCACGCCGAACCAGCTGGACGGCGAGCAGATGTCGCAGCTCTGGTCGGCGACCCAGAGCAGCTATCGACCGTCCGCCGCCTACCGGGCCTCCGTGGTGCTGATCGAGGCGGTCGAGCCCAGCGTCGCGGCGCTGCCGGTGCTGAGCCGCGGTCCGGTCGATCCGCTGTCCGGGCGCGATCGCGGCGTTGCCGTGCAGTCCGGCCTGGTGCCGGCTCTGCCGACCTTGGAGAGCGTGCAGCCGGCCGGCAGCCAGACCGTCGTGCAGCTGGGCCAGAGCGTTACCCTATCGGGCCATCATCTGGCCGGTAGCGGGCGCGAGGTGGTGCTGCGCAACGACCGCTTTGGCATCGACGAGACCATCGCCGCCAACGCCGGCAGTGCCGACGACGCTATCGTATTCACCATACCACCAGCGGCGGCGGCCGACGTTCCGGTCGGGATCTACGAGGTCTTCGCCCGCCTGACCCGGCCCGGCGAAAGCGACCCCAGGGTCACCAACAGCCTGTCCCTGCTGATCGCGCCGGAGATCTCCGGGCTGCCGATCTCGATCCCGGCCGACGGCGCCGGCACCGCCAGCTTCAGCCTTGCCTTCACTCCGAGCCTCAGGGCCGGGCAGAGCGTCGACCTGCTGCTGGGCCAGGCGGCCGTCCAGCCCGAGGCTTTCACCGCACCCGTCGCCAGCCTGGACTTCGTCATCGACGAGGCACCGCTGGGCGATCACCTGGCACGGCTGCGCATCGACGGCATCGAGAGCCCGATCATCGACCGCTCGGCGACGCCGCCGGTCTTCCTCAATCGCCGGATCGAGATCACATGACGCCGGCACCAGAGGCCTGGATCGCCGCCAACCAAGCCACCCTGGCCGCCGAGTTCGCGCGCCTCAAGGCCCTGCTGTCCGGGGCAGCCGTGGAGCCGGCACTGGAAGAGATCGAGCGCTGCCGGGCCGCCCTGCCGATGCCGGCCAGCATCGATGCCCTGGCCCAGGCCTTTGCCTTGAGCGGCTTCGAGCGCGATCTCTTGCTGTTGGTAGCCGGTGTCGAGATGGACGAGGCCATCGCCCGGCTCTGCGCGCGCCGCCACGACGCCGAGGAGAGGGACTGGGCCTCCTTCGGCCTGGCGCTCGACAGCCTGCCGGACCCGCATTGGAGCGCGCTGACGCCGGTGCGCGCACTCCGGCGCTGGCACCTCCTGGAGGTCGAGGAGACCGCCCGGCTGACGGCGGCACGGCTGCGCATCGACGAGCGCGTGCTGCAGTATCTGGCCGGCATCAACTATCTGGATCCCCGTCTGCGTCCCTTGCTGCGCGGTCTGCCCCGGCCTGCGCATCTGGCGCCCTCGCAGGAGAAGACGGCAGAGGCGCTGGCGGCGCGTCTGCTCGAGGACGCAGCGGCGCCCAAGACCATCCTGCTCTATGGCGAAGACCGCTCCGGCTGCCGCGACATCGCGAGCAGGGTCTGCGAGCGGCTGGGGCTCGGCCTGCACCGCCTGGCCGCCGCCGAGATTCCCGAGCCCGGGCACGAACGTGCCTTGCTGGCGACGCTGTGGGAGCGCGACGGACTGCTCTTGAACAGCGCGCTGCTGGTCGAGCAGGTGGCCGAGACCCTGAACCCACACCAAATTGCCTTCCTGGAATCCATCGAGGGTCTGGTCTTCCTTAGCGCCAAGAGCGAGGGCGAGGCCGCACAGCTGAAGGGCGGCCAGGTGCAGCGCCACCGGGTCGAGAAGCCGGAACCGGCCGAGCAGCAGGCACTCTGGCAGGCCACCCTGGGCGCTGCCGGGGCCAAGCTGAACGGCAGCCTGGAGGGCGTCTCGGCCCAGTTCCGGCTGAGTGCAGAGCAGATCCGCAGGACCGCCGCCGAGATCGGCCCGACCCTGCAGGCCGCCGCCGAGCCCGATCGCAGCTTCTGGCAGGCCTGCCGGCAGAGCCAGTCGGCGCGGCTTGGCCACCTGGCGCAGCCGATCGTGAGCCGGGTCAGCTGGAATGACATCGTCTTGCCGGAGGCCGAAAAGCGCGCGCTTGGCGAGATCGCCGTGCATCTGCGCCAACGCCTCAAGGTCTACGAGGACTGGGGCTTCGGCACCAAGAGCCGGCGCGGGCTGGGCATCACCGCGCTCTTCGCCGGCGAGAGCGGGACCGGCAAGACCCTGGCCGCCGAGATCCTCGGCAACGAGCTGGGACTGGACCTCTTCCGCATCGACCTCTCGGCGGTCATCAGCAAGTACATCGGCGAGACCGAAAAGAACCTCAGCAAGATCTTCGAGGGCGCGGAGGACAGCGGTGCCATCCTGCTGTTCGACGAGGCCGATGCTCTCTTCGGCAAGCGCGGCGAGGTCAAGGACAGCCACGACCGCTATGCCAACATCGAGGTCAGCTATCTGCTGCAGCGGATGGAGGCCTATCGCGGGCTGGCCATTCTAACGACCAACCTCAAGTCCTCGCTGGACCGCGCCTTCCTGCGCCGCCTGCGCTTCGTCGTGAACTTCCCCTTCCCCGAGCGCGGCGAGCGCGAGGCGATCTGGCGCCGCGTCTTCCCCGAGGCGACCCCGACGGAGGGACTGGACTTCGCCAAGCTCTCGCGGCTGGCCATGGCCGGCGGCAACATCCGCAACATCGCCTTGAGTGCAGCCTTCCAAGCCGCCGAGGAGGGGGCGGCGGTGGCCATGCGCCACCTCGTCGTCGCCGCCCACGGCGAGGCCGCCAAGCGCGAGCAAAGTCTGACCGACGCCGAGACCCGGGGCTGGACCACCGGCGGGAGGGCATCGTGAAGCGCATCACCGTCGAAATTGACCAACTCAGCATCAGCGGCCTCCAGATCGGCGACCGCGCCGCCTTCGCCAAGGCGCTGCGAGAGAGACTGCAAGAAGGCCTCAGCGACCCGGCAACTCTGCATAGCTTGCTCGCAGGCGGTGGGCCGAGCGCGCGACTACACCTCGACGGCGGCCGGCTCTCGGCACCCGCCGATGCCGGCAGTGCAGCCCTCGGGCGCTCTGCCGCCGAGGCCATCGTCAGGGGGGTCAAACGATGAGACTGACCCAAGCACGCGAGCAGAACAGCGCAAAGCCGCACGCCGGCTTCGTGCAAGCGAAGTGCGGCTGCGGTGGGCGTTGCGGCTGCAACGGCAGCAAAGCAGCGGCCGAGAACGACGCCACCAGAGGCAGCACCTTGCCCAAGGATGTCCGCCAGCGCGTCGAGCCGCTGTTCAAGAGCGACTTTGCTGGCGTGCGTGTTCACGACGATAGGCAAAGCCACCAGGCAGCCGCGGCCATGGGCGCGCGAGCTTTTACCAGCGGGCAGGACATCCACTTCGCCGCCGGCGAGTACCGTCCGCAGGACCAGGGTGGCTTGCATCTTCTGGCGCACGAACTGAGCCACACCATCCAACAGGGCGAGGCTGGCGCTGCTGCTCAGAGCGCCCCTCAGGCCTTCCGCGTCGGGGCCGCATCCAGCGGGCTGGAGCGGGAGGCCGACCGCGCCGCCGATCGGGTGGTGGCCGGGCAGCCGGCGCAGGTAACGGGCCGCGTTTCGGGCGCGGAGACGGTCCAGCGCCAGGACGGCGACGGTAGCGGCGGCAATGGTAGCGGCGGCAACGGTCCGGGGAATGCGCAGCCGGCGGCCCCGCGCGTGGTACCCCCGGTCGATCCGACGCCGGAGCAGGCGACGATCATCGAAGATGCGCGGCGCGCGGCGGCGATCCGCACCCAGCAGGCCCGCTTCCGCACCAGCGGCATCGCGCCCGACGAGCGCACCGCAGAGCGCTACAGGCGCGAGGCCAGGCGGCTGGCGCGGATCATGTTCGACTGGCCGAACCCGAACATGGAGCAGGTGACAGAGATCGTGCTGGGCATGGCGGGCTCGCTCACCAACGCGCAGATCAAGGTCGCGGCACCCGGCGATCCGGAATGCGGCAACCGCGCCGGCTATGTCCGCGGCTTCCGCATTCCCATCGTGCTCTGCGATGCCTTCTTCGATTCCTCGCCCGAACAGCGGATCCGCACCATGATCCACGAGTCCGCGCACCTGCAGGGCATCGGCGAGGCCAGCGTCGGCGAGGGCTATTGCCAGTTCTTCGACTGCCAGTCCTCCTGCCCCGGCGGTTTCGATTCCGCCGATTCCTGGGCCCACTACGTGCACTGCCTGACCGAGCAGGTGCCCGATCAGCCGCCGGAGGTCATCGGCGACCCCAACGGTCCGCAAGCACCGGGCGCGACCCCGGCGCCGGGCGGCGCGGAATGAGGCGCGCAGAAACCATAGGCCGGCAGGGCGGGGCCAAGCCGGCCCCGATGATCCAAAGGAAATGCGCCTGCGGATCGAGCAAGCGCGGCAGCCTGGGCCAATGCGCGGCCTGCGATGACAAGAAGCGTGTGCAGACCAAGCTGCGCATCGGCAGCGCCTCCGATCCGCTGGAGGCCGAGGCCGACCGCGTGGCAGACCGTTTGGCGGCCGACCGAAGCATGGAAGGACTGTCGGTAAGCGCGGTCTCCGGCCAAGTGCAGCGCGACGGCAGGACGAACGCTGGATCCGAGAACGCCCTCGAGAACCGACTGGCGTCCAAGCCCACAGACGGCCAAGCGCTCGAGCAAAGCGCCAGGACCCGTGCCGAGCGCGGCCTGGGTCGAAGCTTCGATTCGGTCCGTATCCACGCCGACGGCGAGGCCGATCGCTTGAACCGGGATCTGGGCGCCCGTGCCTTCACCCATGGCACCGACATCTACTTCGCCGCAGGTAGCTACCGGCCGGAAAGCCGGAGCGGCTTTCACCTGATCGCGCATGAATTGACGCATGTGGTCCAGCAGCAGGGCGGCTCGGGCGGCCTGCTGCAACGCCAAGCTGCAGGCGGCGGTGCAGCCGGCGGCGCGCCACCGGCAGGCGGCGGCCTGACGCCGGAGATGCTGGAGCAGATCGCGCGACGCCTGCGCGAGGCGATGCAGGGGCTCGGCACCGACGAGGAGGCCATCTATGGCGCACTCTCGGGGCGCAGCCAGGCGCAGGTCGATGCCATTGCCCAGAGCTACGAAGACCTCTACGAGCGCGACCTCCATGCCGACATCCGCGACGAGCTGACGGATTCCGAGATGGAAACCCTGGCCATGCAGTCGCCGGAAGGCCGCAGCGAGGCCGAGCGGATGGTGCTGATCGCCGACCAGCTGAACCAGGCGATGGATCGGCTGGGCACCGACGAATCGCAGATCTTCTCCGCATTGACCGGCCGCACGGCTGCCGAGCGCACGGCGATTGCGGCTGCCTACCAGACCCTGACCGGGCGCGCGCTGATGGATGACCTGCGCGAGGAGTTGAGCGGCGATGAGCTGACCGAGGCCGTGCGCCTCTTTAACCAGGGTCTGCTGCAGCCGGAAGACGAGCTCTTCCTGGCGATGTCCGGGGCCGGCACCGACGAGGGCCGGATCGAGCGCATCATGGACGATCTGCGCGGCGATCCCGCGGCCATCACGGCGATGGAGACAGCCTATCGCAACAAGTACGGCGACGTGATCGCGGACCTGCGCGGCGACCTCTCCGGCAGCGACCTGGATTCGGCGATCGGCTCGGTGGCCCCGACCCTGCCGAACGCGGCCTTCGAGGACTGCAATCCAGGCCAGATCGGCGACCTGCGCTCCGCCATGCCGCTGGTCGATCAAAAGCTCACTCGGGCCATGCAGATCCTGGGCCAGGGCTGGGCCGGGATGAGCGTCCCGGAGAAGAATGCCTTCAGCGCCTATTTCGACCCCAGCGGATCGGGTGTCGATCAGCGCTTCGTCAACGATGTGCTCGGCAACTTCCGCAGTCTGCGCGCCGACTTCGACGCCGGTCTGACCTTCGAATGCGAGGATGGTAGCGGGGGCTGCAGCGTCGGCGGCCGCTATGGCTACACCTACTTCGGCGATATCCACATCTGCCCGCACTTCTACACCATGACGGCCAGCGATCAGTCGCAGGGCATCCTGCACGAGATGACCCACAACGCGCTCTGGGCCGTCGATCGCCACTACGGCTGGGAGGCGGAGTTCAACCAGCTGACCCCGCGCGGCAGCTGGGCCAACCAGATCCCGGTCTTCGGCCCGCTGATCCGCCTGATCGCGCGCGACGACACGCTCTACAACCCCGATTCCTACGCCTACTTCGCGTTCAATGTCTAATACCAAGGGATACAAATAATGACCTGTTTCACCGGTCTGTGGTGCCCATTGGCTCTTTCGTCTGCGTTGCGACGTTTGCCCGTTGCGCCGCATCGCGCTGCACGCCGCGCCTGTTCGCAAGAGCCAATGGGCGTCATGAAACAGGTCATTATTTGTGTCCCTTGGTATAAGGCCGCACGCGCATGACCAGCTTTCCCAATTCGCCCCGCGTGCTCGCCTCCGGCATCGTCACCGTCGATCCGAAGACGGCCAAGGTGCTGTCGGTCATAGCGCTTCAGTACAATCCCGACAGCCTGACGCGAAAGATCCAGGCACAGCGCTTCGGCGGCGAGAATCCGGAGCAGGGCGATGCACTGCGCCTCTCCGGCCCGGCCAGCGAGACCTTCAGCTTCGAGGCCGAGATCGACGCCGCCGACCAGCTGGAGTTCCCCGACCAGAACGCGGCCACCGTCGCCCATGGCGTGCAGCCGCAGATCGCCGCCCTGGAGGCTCTGGTCAATCCGACCAGCCGCCATCTCTTGGATAATGACGCGCTGGCGAGCTCCGGCGCCTTGGAAATCGCACCGGCGGAGATGCCCTTGGCGCTCTTCGTCTGGAGCGCGGACCGCGTGGTGCCGGTGCGCGTCACCGCCTTCTCGGTCACCGAAGAGGCCTTCGACATCGCGCTCAACCCGATCCGCGCCAAGATCACCATGAGCCTGACGGTGATGAACATCGACGACCTGGGCTTCGACCACACCGGCGGCAAGATCTTCATGAACTACCTGCAGGCCAAGGAGCGCCTGGCCGCGAAACTGAGCAATCCGGGCCTCTCGCCGCTCGGCATCGGAGGTGTCCTGTGAGCGATCCCATCAAAAGCTTCATGCAAAGCAGCGGGCTGGTCACGGCCAGCTTCGAGCCGACCAGCCGCTACCACGGCCTGGAGACGGCGACCTGCGAGGCCAAGGGGCGGACGGTCTCCTATGTCACCCGCCGCTTCGTGCCGGCGCCCGAGCGCTTTGCCGATTTCCAGGAGCACCGGGTCCATGCCGGCGACCGGCTGGACAACCTGAGCGCCCGCTACAACGGCGATCCAAAGCTCTACTGGCGGATCTGCGATGCCAATGGGGCGATGCGGCCTGGCGCCTTGGTCGAAGAGGTCGGCGCACGCCTGCGCATCACCCTGCCGGAAGGCATCGCGGAGCCGGAGGAGGACTAGGGTGGAAGGCGGCCTGCAACTCCAGCTTCTGATCGGCCCGGTCGTGCCGCTGCCGGCTCCGCGCGTGGTGGTCGAGGCCTTGCAGAGCGTGCGGGTGACCCACGCCACCGGGGCGACAAGCGGCTTTCAGCTGGAGTTCTCCTTCAACAGCCGCTCGGAATTGAACTCGATCCTGATCATCACCGGATTCCAGAGTGCCGGCGTGGCGACGCCGCCGCTGCGCGTCCTGCTGGTCGTCACGGTGAACGGCAGCGCCCAGCCGCTCTTCGACGGGGTCATGACCAACATCGAGGTGCAGGCCGGCCAGGACGACGTGCTGGCGACCGTCAGCATGACCGGCGAGGACCTGACCCGGGTGATGGATCAGCAGGACTTCAGCGGCCTGCCTTTCCCGGCCATGCCGATCGCCGCCCGCGTGGCGCTGATCTGCGCCAAGTACGCGCCCTTCGGCCTGCTGCCGCTCGCCATCCCCGAAATCTTCATGGACGTGCCGATCCCGATCGACAAGATCCCGGCCCAGCGCGGCACCGACCTGCAGTACATCAAGCGCCTGGCCGAAGAGGTGGGGCACGTCTTCTATATCGAGCCCGGGCCGACGCCGGGCACCAACGTCGCCTACTTCGGGCCGGAGATCAAAGTCGGTCAGCCGCAGCCGGCGCTGAACGTCGACATGGACCCATACACCAATGTCGAGGACATCTCCTTCAGCCTGGATCCCAGCAAGGGCGTGCTGCCGATCGTCTTCATCCAGAACCAGCAGACCCGCGTCCCCATCCCGCTGCCGATCCCCAATCTCAATCCCCTGCAGCCGCCCTTGGGCGTGCTGGCAACGACCATCAGCAACATCAAGGTGATGAAGGACACCGCGCGCATGAGCCCGGCCAAGGCGCTCGGACGCGGCCTCGCCGAGGCGGCGAAGTCGCAAGACGCGGTCAGCGCGACCGGAACCCTGGACGTGCTCAAGTACGGCGCCTTGTTGAAGGCCCGCCGGCTGGTCGGCGTGCGCGGCGTCGGGCTGGCCTACGACGGCCTCTACTTCGTCGAGCGGGTCACCAGCACCATCACGCGCGGCGCACTGAAGCAGGAATTCGGCCTGACCCGCAACGGCCTGATCTCCATCACACCAAGGATACCCGTATGAGCAATGACGACAAGTTTCTGGGCAAGTACCGCGGCGTCGTTCTGAACAACATCGACCCGCTGCAGCAAGGCCGCCTGCAGGTGCAGGTGCCCGACGTGGCCGGGCTGGTGCCGACCACCTGGGCCATGCCCTGCGTGCCGATCGCCGGCATCCAGAACGGCATGGTGGCGCTGCCCATCATCGGCTCGGGCGTCTGGGTGGAGTTCGAGCAGGGCGATCCCGACTATCCGATCTGGGTCGGCTGCTTCTGGGGCTCGGCGGCCGAGATCCCGGCGCTGGCCTTGGCGACCCCGCCGATCACCCCGGCCATCACCTTTCAAACGCCTCTGCAGAACGGCCTCACCATCTCCGACCTGCCGGGGCCGACCGGCGGCATTCTCTTGAAGAGCGCCACCGGGGCGACGCTGATCGTGAACGACACGGGGATCTACATCCAGAACGGCAAGGGCGCCTCGCTCACCATGGTGGGGCCGGCCGTGGACATCAACGCAGGAGCCTTGACGGTGGTCTAACATGCCAGGACCTCTTCTCCATGTCGGGGCCAGCGTGCTCTGCGCCCACGGCGGCCAAGCCACCCCGACAGTCCCCAACCCCCGCGTGCTGGTCAGCGGGCAGCCCAGCGTGCAGATGACCGGGCCCTATGTCGTCGCCGGCTGCCCCTTCAACGTCAGCGGCGCGCCGGTCCCCTGCGTCACCGGGCAGTGGGTGGTGGCCGCCTTGCGCGTCACCTCCCTGGGCCAGCCGCTGGTGCTGATGGACAGTCAAGCCGTCTGCGTGCCGAACGGGACGCCCTTGATCCCGACCGCAGCGCAGACCCGGGTGATTGGGAGCTGAGCGCCATGAACCTCGCCTTCCCCTATCGCTTCGACAGCCGTGGCCGCACCGACGAGGCCGAGCAGGCGCGCTATATCCGCGGGCTGATCGAGCAGGTCCTCTTCACCTCGCCGGGCGAGCGGGTGATGCGCCCCGACTTCGGCAGCGGCCTGGCACAACTGGTCTTCGCACCGAACAGCCCGGAGCTGGCGGCGACCACCCAGGTCCTGGTGCACGGCGCGCTGCAGCAGTGGCTGGGCCGACTGATCACGGTGGAGGAGGTCGAGGTCCTGGCCGAGGACAGCGCGCTTTCGGTCAAGATCTCCTATCTGATCAAGCGCACGCAAGCCCGCGAGACCGCGGTCTTCACCGGACCTGGTGGCGGCGGGGGTGCGCCATGAGCCGGCAGCTCTACCACTGCTGCGACGAGAACCGCCGCAGCGCCGTCGATGCCCATCCGACCTTGAACGGCATCGACTTCCTGGAGGTCCTGGACGGCGACGCCCCACCCGGCAGCCCGCCCAAGCAGACCCTGCTGGTGCGCATGCTGAAGCCGGCACCTGTGGGCCTGAGCGCCGACAATGTCGCCATCATCGGCGGCGAGCGCATCGTCGATCCAGCGGTGGAGTGGGTTGGCTTGGCCGATGCGCCGCCGGTGGCGCTGACCAATCAGGCCGAGCGCGACTACCTGACCGCCCTGCCAAGCCCCGAGAGCATCCTGGTGGTGCGGACCGAGGTCGCCGGCGACTTCTCCACCTACTGCCTGCGCCTACAGATCGGTGCGCTGGACAAGAGCCCGCCGCCGAGCATCGATCCCCGGCTGGCCCAGGTCGATTTCTCCTTCCGGGTCGAATGCCCCAGCGATTTCGACTGCGCCCCCAGCCGCGACTGCCCCGAGGAGGCGGAGCAGCCGATCGACATCGACTATCTGGTGCGCGACTACGCCGGCTTCCGCCGCCTGATGCTGGATCGCCTGAGCCAGCAGATTCCCGCCTGGCGCAATCGCAGTGCCGCCGACCTGGGTGTGACCCTGACCGAAGCGGTGGCCTATCTGGCCGACCAATACGCCTATTGGCAGGACGCGGTCGCGAGCGAGGCCTATCTGGAGACGGCGCGCAAGCGGGCCTCGCTGCGCCGCCACGCCCTGATGGTGGATTACCGCATCGGCGAGGGACGCACGGCGCGAACCTGGATCCATGTCGAGGTCGAGGGCTCGGCCGTGCCCTTGGATGCAGAGACCGCGAAGTTCTTCACCACGGTGGGCGGCGTTTCGGCCCAGTTCGCCCCGGGCTCTCGCGATCACACCAGGGTGCTGGACGCCCGCGCGCTGGTCTTCGAGCCGATCCTGGATGCCCTCTTCTTCGAGGCGCACAACGCGATCGCCTTCTACACCTGGGGCGACGAGCGCTGCTGTCTGCCGGCCGGCGCCACGCAAGCGACCTTGCAGGAGCACTTTCCCGATCTGGCCGTCGGCGACCTACTGATCTTCGAAGAGGTCATGGGCCCGCTCACCGGCGAGGCCGAGGATGCCGATCCCGCACATCGCCACGCCGTGCGGCTGACCGAGGTCGAGGCGACGAGCGATCCCCTGACCGATCAGGAGATCACGCAGATCGCCTGGCACGAGGAGGATGCGCTGCCCTTCGCCCTCTGCCTCTCGGCCGTCACCGATGCCGATCATGGCTCGACCTACCTGGAGAACGTCAGCCTCGCGCGCGGCAATGTGCTGCTGGCCGACTTTGGCGATACCCGCGCGCCGGAAGACCTGGGATCGGTTGCCGACTCCGGCCTGGTCTATCCGCCGGCGAAGTCCGCCGAGCGCTGCCAACCCGAAACACCGGATCCGGTGCCGCCGCGCTTCCGCCCGAAGCTGGCCGAGGGGCCGGTGACGCAGGCACCGCGCAGCGAAGTCGCGCGCGCGCCCTCGGCAAGCGCCAGCCTGGCAGCAGACGAAGAGGTCTTCCCGCAAATCTGGCTGGATTCGCAGGAAGCCGGGCTGACCGAGCGCTGGGTGGCGCGCAACGATCTTCTGAACAGCAACGCCAGCGAGCGCCACTTCGTCGTGGAGACCGAGACGGACCTGAGCGCCAGCCTGCGCTTCGGCGACGATCGTCACGGCCGCCGGCCGGAGGTCGGCACCGGCTTCGCCGCCACCTACCGGGTCGGCAATGGCCTGGCCGGCAATGTGGGGCAGGAGGCGATCAGCCATCTCTTGATCGACGACACCCGCATCCTCTCGGTGCGCAACCCGCTGGCAGCCAGCGGCGGCAAGGACCCCGAGACCGCGGCCCAGATCCGTCGCCGCGCCCCGCAGGCCTTCCGCACGCAGGAGCGCGCGGTGACGCCGGAGGATTACGCCGCGGTGACCGAGCGTCATCCCGAGGTGCAGCGCGCGGCAGCGACGCCGCGCTGGACCGGCAGCTGGCACACAATGTTCGTCACCGTCGATCAGGAAAGCGGCCGCAGCCTCAGCGCCGAAGAGGAGGCGGAGCTGGTCACCCATGTCGAGCCCTTCCGCATGGCCGGCCACGATCTGGAGTTCAACGACCCCAGCTTTGTCTCGCTGGAGCTGGACCTGCGGGTCTGCGTCGAACGCAGCTACTTCCGCGCAGACGTGAAGCAGGCCCTCCTCGAGGTGCTGAGCAGCGCGCGACGTGCGGATGGGCAACTGGGCATCTTTCACCCCGACAACTTCAGTTTCGGCCAGACCTTCTATCTAAGCCCGGTCTATGCCGCCGCGCGCAGCGTGCCCGGCGTCGATTCGGTCGAGATCACCCTCTTCCAGCGCCAGGGCGAGCCCGATCCCAAGCCGCTGGCCGACGAGTTCTTGAGCTTCGGCCGCCTGGAGATCCCGCGGCTGGCCAACAACCCCAACTTCCCGGAGCACGGCGTGCTCCGGCTTGAGATGGTGGGAGGCAAGTGATGACCCGCGCCAACGGCCATCCCGACGACTGCGGCTGCTGCGAGGGCCTGGCCCAGCGCACGCCTCTGCTGGCCATGAACCTGCCGGCACAGCCCAGCATCGCCTACCGGGTCGGCGATCACGCCCGCTTCAAGGCCTCTCTGCTGGCCGGCCTCTCAGACGCCGATGCGCCGGCGCTGGCAGCACTGGGCACCCGCGACGAGGACGACTTCACCATCGCCTTCCTCGATTCCGTGGCAACCGCCTTGGACGTGCTGACCTTCTACCAGGAGCGCTATGCCAACGAGACCTACCTGCGGACAGCAGGCGAGCGCCTGTCGATCCTGGAGATGGCGCGCCTTATCGGTTATGAGCTGGCGCCGGGCGTGGCGGCCTCGACGCACCTGGCCTTTGCCTTCCAGGCCACGCCCGGTCAGCCGGCCAGCCCCGAGCCGGTCACCGTGCCGCTCGGCACCAAGGTGCAGAGCCTGCCCGATCCGGGCGCGCTGCCCCGGACCTTCGAGACGGTGGAGCCGCTGCAGGCCCGTGCAACCTGGGGCAACCTCAGGCCGCAGATCTCAGAGGCCTGGCATCCCGAGAAGGGCGACCGCGATCTCTATCTGGCCGGCGTGGACAGCAGGATCGAGGCCGGCGACGTCATCCTGATCGTCGGCAAGGACCGCGACGAGGATCCCGATAGCGAGCGCTGGGATCTGCGCGCCTTGAGCAAGGTCGAAGCCGACCGGGAGCGCGATCTGACCAGGCTCTCATGGGACAACCCCTTGGGCCACAACACGCCGACAATCTTCCCGGCCGAAGACGCCGTGGAGGTCTTCGTCTTCCGCCAGCGCGCTTCGCTCTATGGCCACAACGCCCCGGATCCGCGCCTCTTGAGCGGCGAGGGCAACAGCCTGAACCTGCTGGTCGACAACCTGGGCAACGAGAACGCCCAGTGGAAGAACTATACGATCGGCAGCGTCATCGACCTCGATTCCACCTATCCCAAGATCCAGGCCAAGAGCTGGGTGGTGCTGCTGTCGAACGAGAGCGGTATGGGAACGCCGGCGCTGCCGGGCTATGCCGAGCTCTATCGGGCCAAGCGGGTCGAGCAGCGCTCCTTGCGCAAGTTCGCGATCAGCGGCAAGGCAACCCGGATCACCCCGGATACGCAAGAGAATCTCTATCGCTTCGATCTTGACCGCACGCAGGTGCTGGCCGAGAGCGAAGCCCTGCCGGTGGCACGCCGCCCCTTGCCCTACCCGCTCTACGGCGATCGTCTGGCGATGGAGAGCCATGTCGCCGACCTGGTGCCTGGCCAGCGCTTTGCCTTGAGCGGCAAGGCGCAGCGGATCCGGATCGCCGCCGGGGTCAAGGGCCTCACCCTCGACTACGAGGGCGGCAGTACCGCGCTCGCGGAGGGCGACAGCCTGATCCTGGAAGCAGCCCCGGAACGGCAGCTAACCAGCAAGGCCATCCTGCTGCCGCCGGCGGCCTTCGCCGCTTACTTGAAGAGCGGATGGGCCACCCTGAAGCTGGCGCTGCGCGACCGCGACGGGATCAGCGGCACCTTGATCGCCAAGGCCGACAGGATCGAACTGGCGCCGCCCTTCGACGAAGACCCGGCGCTCTCCGAGGTCGTTGCCATCGCCGAAGAAGCCGACGCGATCACCCAGACTCGCGACCTGAGCAAGCTCAAGCTCTCTACCGGTCTGCAGAACGTCTATGCCCGCGACAGCGTCGTCATCACCTTCAATGTGGCCGCGGCCACGGATGGCGAAACAGTCGAAGAAATCCTCGGCAGTGGCGATGCGCGTCTGAGCGATCAGGTCTTCGCGCTGAAGCAGGGACCCTTGACCTACGTCAGCGCCGATACGCCCAGCGGCCGCAAGTCCAGCGTCAGCCTGCGGGTGAACGATCTGCTGTGGGACGAGGTGCCGCTGCTCTATGGCCAGCCGCCCGACGCCCGCAGCTACACGCTGCGCAATTTCGACGGCGGGACGACTGCGGCGGTCCTCGGCGACGGGATCGAGGGCGGGCGCCTGCCCAGCGGTCTCAACAACGTCCGCGCCCGCTATCGCAAGGGCCTGGGTGCCGCCGGCAACCTGCCGACCGGCAAGATTTCCACCCTGGTGACCCGCCCACTGGGCATAGAGGCCGCCCACAATCCGGAACCGGCGAGCGGCGGTCAGGACCCCGATGCCCTGGAGGATGCACGCGAGAATGCGCCGCTGACCGTCTTGACCCTGGATCGCGCCGTTTCGGTCAAGGACTATCGCGACTTCGCCCGCAGTTTCGCCGGCATAGCCAAGGCGCACGCGGTCTGGGTTCCGGCCGGCCCGGCGCGCGGTATCTTCCTGTCTGTGGCCGGCGTCGAGGGGGCTGCGATTCCAGCCAACAGCAAGACCTATCAGAGCCTCAGCGAGGCGCTGCGCAACTACGGCGACCCCCTGATCGGGCTCACCATCCAGGACTATCGCCCGGCCAGCTTCAAGCTGGCGATGGCGATCAAGATCGACCCGGCCTATGAGAACGATCCGGTGCTGGCCGCGGTCGAAACCGCGCTGCGCGAGGCCTTCTCCTTCGCCGCGCGCGACTTTGGCGAGAACGTCAGCTACGACGAGGTCATTGCCGTCGCCCAGGCCGTGGCCGGGGTCATCGCGGTCAAGGTCACCGCCTTCTACAAGGTGACGCCGGCCGCCACAGCCTCGGTCGAGACCATCCTGCAAGCCGAACTGCCGACGGTCTCGCTGACGGCCGCGCCCCTGCCGGCCGAACTGCTGATCCTCAGCCCCGAGCCGCTCTCCCTGGAGGTCCTGGCATGAGCACGACGGCAGAAACCCTGCAGCGACTGCTGCCGGCGATCCACCGCATCCGCGATGCCGAGATCGCCGCCGAGCTGGGCCTGGACCGCGGCCCGCTGGAAGAGCTGCTGGCACTGGTGGCGCGCGAGCTGGCGGTGCTGGAGGAGGGGATCGAGCAGAGCTACGACGACCTCTTCATCGAGACCTGCGCCGAGTGGCTGGTGCCCTACATCGGCGATCTGATCGGCTACGAGAGCCTGCACGGCCAGGTGCCGGACATCGCCAGCCCGCGGGCCGAGGTGGCGCACACCATCGCGCTCAGACGGCGCAAGGGCACCGCCGTGGTGCTGGAACAACTGGCCCGAGACGTCACCCGCTGGGACGCGCGCGCGGTGGAGTTCTTTCAGACCCTGGCGACAACGCAGTACATGAACCACCTGCGCCCCCTGAATCACCGCACACCCGATCTGCGCAACGTCCCGGCGCTGGAGCGGATCGGCGGCCCCTTCAACCAGGCCTCCCACAGCGTCGAGGTTCGCCGCATCGCCTCGGGCCGCGGCCGCCACAACATTCCCAATGTCGGCATCTTCCTCTGGCGCCTGCAGGCCTATCGGCATCGCTCAAGCCCGGCCGTGCCGCTGGACGACCGCCGCTTCATGATCTCGCCGCTGGGGCAGAACCGGCAGCTCTTCACCAAGCCCGACCGCAGCGCGGAGGCCGAGATCACGCATCTGGCCAAGCCGATCAATGTCCCGGAACCGCTGGGTCGGCGCCAGCTGCACCGCGATCCCGCTCTTTACTACGGCCTGCGCGAGACCGCCGGCGCACCGGTGGACCTGCCCGAGCCCAGCCTGGTGCTGGCGGTCGACGGCAACGAGATTGCCCGCGACCAGATAGAGGTCTGCAACCTCGCCGACGATGGCCCGGCCTGGGCGCATGTGCCGCCGGATGGGCTCTACGGTATCGATCCGGTCCTGGGGCGGGTCGCCTGCCCGGCCGACCTGGACCCGCCGGAAAGCCTGCGCGTCACCTATCACCGCGGCTTCAGTGCAGAGATCGGCGGCGGCGAGTATGAGCGCGAGGACAGCTTCGCGCTGCGGGAGCCGGACAGTCTGGTGCGCGTCCCCGACGACCAGCCGAACATCCAGGCCGCCCTGACGGCGCTTGGCGGCAGCGGCGTGGTCGAGATCACCGACAACGGCCGCTACGAGGAGGATCCGGCGATCACGATCCTCGCCGATTCCAGCCTGGAGTTGCGCGCCGCCAATGGCCGCAACCCGACCCTGGTGCTGAGCCAGCCGATGAGCGTGGTGGGCGCAGAGAATGCGCGCTTTGCCTTGAACGGCCTGCTGGTCACCGGCGCCGGGCTCTCGGTCCCGGCCGTGGATAACGAGCTGGCAGAGGTCTCCATCCGCCACTGCAGCCTGGTCCCCGGTCTCTCACTGGACATCGAAGGCAATCCAAGCGATCCCAGCGCCGCCAGCCTGATCGTCGAGACCGCCGACACGAACCTCGTCATCGAGCGGTCGATCCTGGGCGGCTTGCGCCTGGTCGAGGAAGCCGAAGCGCAGGTCCTGGACTCGGTGATCGATGCGACCGATCCGGAGGCTGTGGCCTATGCCGGGCTGGACGACGCAGGCCCCGGCGGCCCTCTGACCCTGGTCGCCTGCACCGTCATCGGCAAGCTGCACGCGCGCCGCTTCGAGCTGGTCTCCAACGCCATCCTGTTGGCGCGCCTTGCCACGGACGACAGCTGGCCGGCCCCGGTGATGGCGACACAGCGGCAGAGCGGCTGCATCCGCTTCAGCTTTCTGCCTTTCGAAGCCATCGTGCCGCGCCGCTTCCGCTGTCAACCGGACTCCCTGGCAGCCGCGCGCCGGGTGACGCCCAGCTTCACCACGCTGACCTTCGGCGAGGCCGCCTATTGCCAGCTGGCCGCCAGCACACCGGATCTGATCCGGCGCGGCGCCGACAGCGAGAGCGAGATGGGCGTCTTTCATCACCTCTATGGCCCGCAACGCGAGGCCAATCTGCGCATTCGCCTGCAGGAGTACCTGCGGGTCGGTCTGGAGGCGGGGATCTTCTATGAAACCTGATTCGCTTACCGCGTGCACGGCACCGGCCCGCACCCCCAGCCAGAACATAACCAAGAGGACGCCCCTCGGGCGCGTGAGGAGTAGGCCATGAGTTTCGACTTGAGCCGTATGAGCTTCGACCCGCTGAAGGACTACCTCGGCGTGGTCATGCAGCAGGGACGCGTGCAACTCGACGCCGACTGGAATGAGGCCGTTCAGCAGATCACCCGGCGCGTCCAGGCCGAGGCCCTGGATACCCTGGGACCAGCCGTGGTGCCGCGCGAAACCGCGGATGGCTTCCTCATCACCCTCTCCGGCGCCTCCTTCGACATCGGCGCGGGCCGCATCTACGTGGACGGCCTGCTGGCCGAGAACCATCAGGAGCAACCCATCGCCTGGGATCGGCGCCTGGCCGAAGAACGCGGCACCGGCGCCGTCGACTATCTCAACCAGCCCTACCTGCCGAACCCGCCGGGCCTGCCCGACCAGGGTGCGCCCTATCTGGTCTATCTGGACGTCTGGCGCCGCGCGGTGACGCCGCTGCAGGACCCCGAACTGGTCGAGAAGGCGGTCGGCGTCGACACCACCGGGCGCATGCAGACTGTCTGGCAGGTGAAGATCCTGGAGGACATCGGCAACATCACGCCGGCCACGCCCGAAGATCAGATCCCCGGCTGGCTGGAGGAAACCCACCCCTCCTCCGGCCGGCTGTCGACCCGGACCGGCGACCCGCCGGACGACCCCGACCCCTGCCTGCTGCCGCCGGCCGCCGGCTATCGCGGTCTGGAAAACCAGCTCTATAGGGTTGAGATCCATGACGGCGGCGATCAGCAGACGGCCACCTTCAAGTGGTCGCGCGACAACGCCACGGTGACCGCGACCGTGACTGCGATCCCGGAGTTGGGCCGCATCCTGGTCGATTCGATCGGCCGTGACGAGGTGCTGCGCTTCAACGACGGCGACTGGATCGAGATCCTGGACGACGAGATGGAGCTGAAGAACCGGCCCGGCCTCATCCGACGCATCCAGCTGGGCGGCGGCGTCGATGCGGCGGCCCGCAGTCTCTCGCTGGAAGAGGAACTGCCGGCCGGCAGCTTCCCGGTCGACGGACAGGGCCTGCCCGATCCGACCCGCCACACCCGCATCCGCCGCTGGGATCAGGCCGGCATGGTGCGTGAGGCCGACGGCAGCGACCACCACGACCTGGACCTGGCCACCAGCAGCGGTGTCATCCCGCTTCCGGCAGCCGGTAGCGAAGTCTTTCTGGAAGACGGCATCCTGGTCTCCTTCGATCTGGAGCCGACCGGAGAGAGCTTCGACCCGGTCTACAAGTCCGGCGACTATTGGCTCTTCGCCGCTCGCAGCGCCGATGCCTCCTTGGAGATCCTGGACCGCGCACCGCCGCTGGATACCCACCACCACTATGCCAAGCTCGCCCTGGTCGACGGCAATGGCAATGCGAACGACTGCCGTGTGCTCTGGCCGCCGGTGATCGTGGGAGAAAGCTGCGACTGCACGGTCTGCGTCCACCCCGAGAGCCACAACGACGGCAGCGCCACGATCCAGCAGGCCATCGACGCCATCGCAGCCGAAGGCGGCACCATCTGCCTCTCCGCCGGTACCTACCGCATCAATGAGCCGCTGCGCATCGCCAATGCCGGCTCGATCCGCATCCGCGGCCAGGGCTGGCGCAGCATTCTCATGGGCGAGACACCAGGCGACATGGTGACGATCGTCGATTCCATCGGTGTCGCCTTGGAAAACCTGACCGTTATCTCTTCGGCCGGCCAGGGCGGCTCGGCTTCGACCATTGCCGCCAACAACGTGAGCCTCCTGGAGGTCACCCGCTGCAATCTTATGAACGTCGCGGTCGGCGATGCGACCAGCCGGGCGATCCAGCTGACCGGCTATGCCCTTGTCGTGACGATCCGCGATTCCGTGCTGTTGGCCGAACGGGGCATCGAGGGACCGACCGGCGAGGACCCTCTCGGCACCCTCAACGTCAAGCTCGAGAACTGCATCTGTCTGTGCACGCAGCGCGCCGTCAGCTTCGAGGGCATGACCTTCCACCTGAACCAGACCCGCGTCCGCGACTGTCTGCTGATGGGCAGCCAGCAGGGTGCCCTGGTCTTCACCGGGGCGGTGCTGGCCGGCGACCTCAGGATCGAGGACAACGCCATCATGACCAATTCCGACGGCATCGTCGCCGGGGTGGACGGGCTACGCATTCTTTCGAATGACATCTACGGCAACGATGAGGGCCGAGACGGCAGTGGCATCGTCCTGGTGACAGGGCTCATTCCCACGGGCATCGACAAGGTGCAGGTGATCGGCAACTGCATCTCGCGCCGCGGCGGCCACGGCATTGCCGTCAGAACGCAGCTTGACCGCGCCATGGTTAAGCAGAACCAGATCGATCGCGTGGAGGGTGCTGCCTTCGTGATGGAGGAAGGCGGCGGTGCCCGCCTGCTCTCTTTCGAGAACAATCAGATCGAACGCGCGAACGGACGCTTGAATGCCGAGGGTAGCCTTGCCGCGGGCATCTTCCTGCAGGCGGTCGGGCGCGGCGACATCAAGGACAATGTCCTCTCTTTCGTCGCCCGTAACAGCGATGGCGCCAGCCTGCGCGGCGGCCTCATAACCGTTGCCTGTCAAGAGCTCTCGATTGTCGGCAATCGCCTCTTCGCCATCGGGCCGGACAGCTTCGGCGGCTTGACCGCCGGTGTCGCGGCCATCGGGCCGGCGATCAGGGTCGCCGTCGACGGCAACTCGATCTCGCGCAGCGATCAGGCGCCGCAGAACCTCTCCGTTGCCGACTGGCGTGCACTGGTGATCGGTCTCGGGCCCAGCAGCTCTCCGGGTGCCGGTGTCGAAGCCGCCGCAGCCAACGTCTCTTCGGTCCTGGTGGCCGGCGGTGCGGTGCTTGCCGGGCTGCGCAATTCCGTTGCCTTTGCCACGGCCGAACGCCTGACCATCCTGCAGCCCATCCTCGACAGTGTCTCCGTCAGCGGCAACTACCTCTTCGGCGAAGCCGCGGCGCAAGCCTTCGTCTTCCTGCGCGGCGCGCGCGGGATCTTGATGACCGGCAACGACTGCAACGGCGTCACCCAGACACCCAGGGCACAGCCCGTCGTCGCAGCACTGGAGGCAGATACCGTCGCGGCCAGCAACAACCGTATGATCGGCCTCGGCGACCTCGATTCCATGACCGTCCAATCCCAGACCTTCACCGTTCTGGGCAACATCTCGAGCGGCAACATCAGGGTGAACGGCTCCGCACTGCCGGCACCCTGGGCAGCCCTCAACGTCATCGTCTAACCCCACCGGTAACCCTACTGGCGTCAGCAAAGGACAGGAAGCATGCGATACCTGCCCATCCGTAAAGAAAAGTCCCTCACCGACATCACCGAGCGGGTCTACGGCAAGATGACCGTAGAAAAGCAGAAGCTGGCGGAGGCCGCGATCCTGCGCGAGAACCCGCACCTGAAGAGCTTCGCCAAGATCCGCGAAGGCGCGCTCGTCCGCGTGCCCAAGCTGGACGATGTGGAAAAGGCCGGCAGCCGCAGCACCGCCGATCCGGTCAGCGACAGCGTCAAGGAGGCCCGCGAAGAGCTGGACCGCTTCGCCAAGACGATGAAGACGATCTTCTCTCACGCGATGGAGCAAGCCAGCAAGGACGCAGCGCTCGCCAAGAAGGCGGACTTCACCAAGGCCATGGCGGGTAAAGAAGAATCCGCAGCCATCGCCGCCAAGCTGAAAGCCAACCTGACGAAGAAGGCCAAGGACCTGAAGGCACAAGAGGCCGCCACCCAAGCAAGCCTCGCCAAGCTGAGCGAGTCCCTAGCGAAGCTGGATCAGTAGAGCTATCGCAGCCTCGCCAGGGTATCAGGCGAAGAAGTCTTAACCCACCAGCCACCAGCGTTCGATGATATGGCGGCCGTCGAAGCCGCGGTCGGCGGCCAGCGGGCCGTGGGCAATCGCATCGCTGCGGGCCAGAACGTCATTGGCGAAGAGCGGGATCAGAGCGCCGCCATCGTTGCTGACGATGGTCTGCATCTCGCGATACATCTCGCGGCGCTTGTCGTTGTCGAGCTCCGCCTGGGCCTCGGCCATCAGCTTGCTGAAGCGCTCGTCCTGCCAGAAGGTGTCGTTCCAGGCAGCCCCCGGCGAATAGCCGGTGGTGAACATCTCGCTCTCGGTCGTGTAGCCGCCCCAGTAGGAGGCGCACCAGGGCTTCTTCATCCAGACGTTGGACCAATAGCCGTCGTTGGGCTCGCGCACGACGTCGATCTCGATACCGGCCTTGGCGGCGTGCTCCTTATAGAGCACGGCCGCATCGACGGCGCCCGGGAAGGCGGACTCGGCGACATAGAGCGGCACACTCAGGCCCTCCATGCCGGCCTGCTTCAGGTGATGCTTGGCCTTCTCGGGATCGTAGCCGTGCGGCGCCAGATCATTCGCATGGAAACGATAGGAGGGGCCGATCGGCTGATCATTGCCGATGCTGCCATGTCCGCGCAGGACCTTGCGGAGCAGCTCTTCGCGGTCGATGGCGTACTTGAGCGCAAGGCGCACGTCCTTCGAGTCGAAGGGTGCCGTGTCGGTGCGCATCGGGAAGACGAAGTGCAGCGGGCCTTCGGTCTCTTCGACCTTCAGACCGTCTCGCCGAGCCAGCATCGAAGCGGTCTTGAGGTCGACCTGGTCGATGGCATGGACCTCACCGGTCATCAGCGCGTTGGTGCGGGCTGCCGCATCGTGAATGGTCAGGAAGTCGACGCTGTCGGCGTGCGCCAGATCGTCGGTCCAGAAGTTCGGAAAGCGCTCCAGGGTCGCGCGCACGCCCGGCTCGTACTCCTTGAGCACATAGCCGCCGGTGCCCTGACCGGACTGCCAGTCGATGCTGCCGTCGGCATTGGCGGGGCAGATCGTGAAACCGGCCGAGGCCATGGCAAAGGGGAAGTCGGCATTGCCGGCCTTCAGGGTGAAGACGACCTGGCGATCGCCGTCGCTCTCGATCGACTCGATGGCAGCGGCGATCGGTTTCAGGAAGGAGGTCGTGTCCTCCGTCCGGTGATGGTTGACCGAGGCGATGACATCCTCGGTGGTCAGGCTCTTGCCGTTGTGGAACTCCACACCCGGCCGCAGGAAGAAGGTCCAGACCTTGGCGTCCGGCGAGGAATCCCAGGTCTCGGCCAGGCTGGGCGCGATGTCGCCGCCGGCAACCACGGTGGTCAGCGCGTTGCGCATGGCATAGGCCAGGGTCCATTGATAGCCGTTCACCAGGGTTGCCGGGTCCAGCGTGTCGGAGGTAGCGCCATGCGCCATGGCCAGCTTCATGCGGCCGCCCTGCCGTGGGCCGGCAGCAAGCACGGCACGACTGGCCAGGCTGCTGGCAGCCGCCAGAGTGAGTCCCAAGACGGCGGCCTGGCCGAGAAAGGCACGGCGCGAAATCCCTCCGCTCGAGAGTTGGCCTGTCAGCCAGGTCAGTTGGGCGTTGCGATCCTCAAGGCTCATCGGTTGCTCCCTTTCGCTTCCATGTATTTTTCTGTTCCTTGTCACTATGGCGACAGCGGCGAGACAGCAGCAATTGCGCTGCCGATGCAGCCTTAGAGCAAGGCGATGCGAAAGAGCGTCACTTAGCGTCAGCTTTTCTGGCGGGCGACCAGTGGCAATCCGGATCCAGCGGATAGATCGGCCGCGGCAGGTGATGGAAGGTCAATTCCGAAAAGTTCTCTTCGCAGACACCCTTGCCGGCGGCCATCAGGACGTGACGCGCGATCGGCTCGAAGCCGGCGCGGAAGTGCTGTCTGGACTTGACCACGACATAGCGCTTCTGCGCCGGGTCGATGCCGGCATGGGTAAAGTACTCGGGCGCGTAGGTATCGCTGCGCCCGCCGGTCACGATGACTTCCAAGGCGCCGCAATCCAGGACGGCGCTGCCGTCCAGATTGATCGGGAAGCCGGCCATCATCTCCCCGGTCAGGATGAAGCGGCCATCGGTGATGGTCTTGACCCGACCGGTCAGGGTGAGCGGTCGCCCGGTCACGCCAACGGCCGGCGAATCGCTCTTGCCGCCGACATCCAGGGTGATCTCTGCACCCAGGCCGGCAGCGCGGATCTGAGCCAAGGCCTCGGGGTCCCAGATCGGACCGACGGCGACGTCTTGCAGACCCTGGCGCTGGATCTCGCACACCACGGTCATGTCGTCCATCTGCCCGCCGGCGCCTGCGTTGTCGCCATAGTCGGCAATCACGATCGGACCCTCTTCGAAAGTCTTGGCTCTTGCGATGGTGTCGGCCAGGGGTTCGGGATGGAAGACGAAGCCCGCGCGCTCGGCCCAAGCCTTCTCCAGGATCGCGGTCTCGAGGCCCGAGACCTCGCGGCTGCCCGCCTCGGCGACGATGACGCTGCTGAGGCAGACGTGCGGGATGTCGGACAGCGGGAAGCCGCCGAAGACCGTGGCCGCCAGGACGCGACCCTCCTCTTCGGCCGCGATCGCCATGTCCATCGGCGTCTTCATCGGCTCGTGCAGGGGGGTCTGGCGCAGCATGGCGCTCAGAATCGGCAGCGAGGCCCAATGGGTGCGCGGCTTTGAAAGGCCCTTGACGGCCTGCAAGACAATCCGGCCGCAGCGCAGGCCGGTCAGATGCATGTCGATGTGCGGATAGGTGCGATAGCCGGTGATGACGGTTGCATGCTGCGCCATGGCGGCCGTCACATTGGCATGAAAATCCAGCGCCACACCGATCGGCACATCCTTGTCTATAGCGCGCAAGCGGCGCAGCAGCTCGCCTTCGGCATCGGGATGACTCTCCACCACCATGGCGCCGTGCAGATCCAGCAGCACGCCGTCACAGCCGGCGGCGACGGCCGCGCAGATCGGTGCGGCTATGGCCTCGAAGGCCGCATCGCTCACCTTGCCGCTGGGTTCGGCATAGGCAGCGATCGGCAGGACGACCTCGGCGCCCTCGGCCTCGGCCAGTTCCAGGAAGGCGCCAATCGCCATGTCGGTTCCGTGGAAGGTGTCGCGGATCACCTGGCCGCTCGGTGGCGCCTCGAAGCCGATGGCGCGTCCGAAGTCTTCGAAGGTGGTGGGCAGCGGCGAGAAGGTGTTGGTCTCGTGCTGCATCATGGCGATGACCAGTTTCATGATGCGGTTCGAAGTGTCCCAGGTTTCGGAGCGGAAGCGGCCAGCCTATTCTCTGCGTCATGCCGGGGCAGGAATAGTGCGCGAGTCTTTCGCGAATGACGCCGAAGAGGGCAGAAGCGCGTCGCTTCGCGTCAGTAGTCGGTCGCGGTCAGGATGCTGCCCTGCCCCGCTTCGCCGAGGCCGATGCGCTCCTTGATCTCGGGGTCGACCTCTTTCGAGTCCCGTCGATAGACACCGCAAGAATCGAGCGCCTCGCGAAAGCCGGTGCCGTCCGGCAAACGCTCGAAAAGGATCTTGGAGGAATAGGGGCGCCGGCTGACGCCGCCGGTGACACTGGTGACGATCCCGTTCAAGAAGGTGACGCGGCTGCGCACCGAGGGGTAGAGCACGGTCATGGAAAAGATGTTGGAAAGCCGCGGCTGCCAGTCGAAGAGGTAAAGACGGTTCTCGTCATAGATCGCAATCCCCTCGTACTTGTGGACGAAGGGGTCGCGCCGGGCACGCTCGCGCCAGGCCAGACGCTCGACGGCCTTGGCATAGGTCAGCTGCCGGTCGCCGGTGATGACATAGAGGCTGCGCAGAATGCCGTCCGGCCAGGCCGGCGAGAGAAAATGCGCATGATAGAGCCCGAGATAGCGCTCCATTGCCAGCCGCGAAGAATGCAGCCGCTGGCGGGAATCCTGAAAGAAGCGGCGCATGACCTCCGGCACGTCCAGTCCGACCGGCCTGCGCAGCACCAACTGCACGAAATCCTCGTGCGCGAGCAGCAGCTCGCTCTCCTCCACGCCGAAGAAGTCGCCGATACGCTTCAGATTGTGCAGCGAGGGCACAGCACTGCCGGAGAGGTACTTGTTGAACTGCTGGCGGTTGATGTCGATGCGCCGGCAGACCTCGGCGACCGAGCGGTAGTGGGCACAGAGATAGTGCAGGTTGCGTCCCAGGTCGTCGGTCAAAGGTTCGATCCCACTTCAGCCTCTCGATCCTATCGGCAAGGGGCCAAAGGCGGCAAGAGATGGCGTTACAATGCCCCGATCCGCTCCAACAAGGCGCACGGCACCTCGATCCCGTTCCGGTCGCGGCGCTTTCTGGCGGCCCGTCTGCCCTGGCCGGGGATGCGCGCGCCCGGCTGCTCGGCGATGGCTTCGACCAGGTTGGCGATCTGCCCGGCGTAGCTTTCGCCGGCTGCGGCCAGAGGATCGATGGCGATAAAGCACTGCCCGGTCCTGGGCGGCCCGCCTTTGGTGCCGCTGAAGGGGGAGGCATTGATGCCCAGGTTGGCGCCACTCAAAGCGGCCGCCATGACCTCCGTAAAGAGCCCCAGGCTGACGCCCTTGTAGCCGCCGACCGGGGCCATGGAACCCTGCAGGCCCAAGGCGGCATCGCGCGTCGGCTGCCCGTCCGGGTCGAGCGCCCAGCCTTCCGGGATGGGTCGACCTTCGCGCGCGTGCTTCATGACCTCCGACTTGGCGATGACGGAGGCGCTTTGGTCGATCAGGACCGCCACACCGCCGACGCCATCGGGAACCGCCACCGACAGCGGATTGGTGCCGATGACCGGCGTCTTGCCGCCGACCGGGGCGATCGAGGCCGGCGCGTTGGTAAAGCCCAGGCCAAGCAAGCCGGCCTTGGCCAGCCGCTCGGTGTGATAGCCCAGAACCCCGCAGTTGTAGGAGTTGCGCACCGTCAGGCAGGCGATGCCCTGCTCTTGGGCAAGCGGGATGAGCTGGGCGAAACCCAGATCGATGGCCGCGTGCGCGAAACCGGTCGCCGCGTCGGCGGCCAGAGCGGCCGGGCGGATCTGCTCGACCGTGGCGGTCGCCTGCCCGTCGACCTTGCCGCACTGCAGATGCTCGACATAGATCGGCAGGTAGAGCAGGCCATGACTGGCGATGCCGTCGCGCTCGGCCGCGGCGATGGCGGCGGCCAGCGGGCGGGCGTTCTCCGGCTTGGCCCCGCAGCGGACCAGGGTCGCTTCTGCCAGGGCTTGGATTTCGGCTGCCGTCATGGTCTGGGTATCGCCCACGGCTTGTCCCCTTACTGATCGTTGTTGTTAGTCGTTGTCGGATCGACCGGCACCGGCACCGGCCAGACGCGAGGCCTCGCTGGCCGGCACATAGGTGCGGTGGGCCCAGTGCCCCAGGTCCTGCCAGACCGCAGCGGCAATCGGGTAGCCACGCCATCCGTGTTGGCGAACATCCTCCGCACGCGCGCTCGCACTCGTCAAGGTAAGGTCGGATTGGCGGCAATCGCCGAGCCGCTGCCAATCGGAACAGCTTGGCCCCTCGAAGGTGGCCAAGAGCCCGAAGCCGTCGCCTTCCAGCCGGAAACCGCAGTGCAGATCGCGGGCGGCACGACTGAAGAATGGCAAGAGCAGCAGGGGATAGAGCACCGCGTGGGCCCGCACATCCTCACCGGCAGCAATCGCCTTGGCCCGGTCGGAGAGGCTGGCGCCGAGCGCGATCGGACAAAGCGTGCCGCCCGTCGCAAACCAGCGCCCCGCTTCGCGCTTGGGCGCATGGGCGCTAGGATCGTCCTGAACGGCGGCCAGCAGTGCCGAGAGCGCCTCCGGCCCGGAAAGCCGATAGGCGGCCAGCCAACGCGCGGCACGGCCGGCTTCCTGTGCCAAGCCCCAGCTGTAACCCGCACCGCGGGCGGCCTTCATGCCCATCGCATCGATCTCGGCGAGCGAGACGGCGAAGTTCACACTTTCCGGCGGTACCTGACCCAGCGGTGACTGGATGGTCGGATCACTCATGATGCGGGTTCCAGCAGTTCGTGTGGGAAGGGGGCTCCGGGATACATGCAGATCCGGACCCAACGGTCCGAGCGTGGATCGAAGCGCGTCGCGCCGAAGAACGAGAGCTTGCAGCGCAGCAAATCGATGGGCAGCAGGTCGGCCGAGATCAGGTTATCGCGCACCTCCGAGAAGGGATAGGCGGCGGCGATCTGGGAGCGGCGCACCGTGTGCCGGTGCTCGGGATGCGACAGCAGGAAATCCGCTATCGACGCATCGTCCGACCAGGCTTGCAGATCGCGCGACAGACGCTGCGCATCCCGGCCGGTCGAGAGCGGCTGTTCCAGATCGGCCCCGGCCTCGCTATGGCGCTCTCCCAATCTGGGCTCCAGCTTTTCTTCGGAGACGTACCAGAAGCGGGCGTCGTTCCCCTCCCAGCTAAAGTCCATGTCCATGGCCCAGTCGAACACCCGGCCCAGAATGGCCTGCAGCTCGACCACGGTCATGCTGCCGTCGATGCGGAAGGCCGCGTCCTCGTCGGCATCCATGCACTGGCTGAGCTCATCGACCAGGTCGCCCTGCGGCTCCAGCAGCAAAGAGACCAAGGCCTCCTGCCCTTCCAGAGACAGCGTCCGCTCGCCCCACAGCCAGAGGCGATTCCAGGGATAGGGCTCCTCCTTGAGCAGCTCGCCATCCAGCTCCGCGGCGAGGATCGCCAGGTCGCTGCGAAGCGCCGCCAGCTTGGACTGCTGTATGGGATGCTCGGAGGACCAGGTCGCGGCGTTCTTCTGCGCGGCCAGCAGGGCCTGGCGAAAGGCCTCCACCTCGCTAGCGCTGGCCGAGGCCTGTGCCCGGACCCGCGCCAAAGCTTCTTCGCGGGCCAGCATCCAATTGTTCAGCAGCACCGGGTGGTTCATCAGGAAAGGCGCCATGCCGAGCCCCGTGGAGTTGCCCACACCCAGCAGGCGCCGCAGCTCCGGGTCCATCGCGACCGCCGCATCGCCGCCGCGAACACGAGCCAGATGCTCGACCAGGTCAAGGGTGAAGGCGCGGGTGAGCCAGACCGACAGCATCTCCGCCTGGAAAGGGCCGCTCAGCTCCGGCCGCTCGGCGATCTTGCGACGGTCGGCGGCCCCGAACTTGCCGGAGCCATAGACCGCAGTGGTGCGCATCAGATAGCCGACAGCTTCCAGCTGCGCGCGGTCCGGCTGACGCCCGGCAGCCAAGCGCTCCACCACATGAGCAAAGAGACGGACCGAGCGGTTGGCGCGCGACAGGGTGAGCTCGCTGTCGCTGACCCGGCCGGCTTCCTGCTTGGGCACATTGGCCTCCAGGCGGTCGAGATCGGCAGCGCTGGGAATGCCGTCGAAGAGGGTGAAGGTTGCATCCCACGCGGTCGCGATCACCCGGTCGGAGCGCTGCTCGTCCGGCAGGTCATGGGCAAAGGCGACCAGGGTGTAGGTCCGCTCCGGCCCGACGACACGGTAGGTGGCGCGGCCCACACCCTTGTCGTCGATCTGCCAGAGGTCGCGGGCGAACCGCCAGCCCTCTCGCTTCAGTCGGCGCAACAGGGTCTGCATGAAAGAGATCCGCGTCGGATGGAAGGAGCCGAGGCGCGCCAGGCGCATGACCTCTTCCGGCTTGCGCCTGAAGTGGCGGGCCTCGGGGTGCGGATTGAGCGCATCACAGCTCATGGCAAGCTCCTCTTGATCCACCCGACCAAAGGTCTAGGCGCGGCCTTTGGCCAAAGTGATCCTAACGGCATCCCAAAGCGAGGGCAGCAGGATCAAGGAAACCGGCACCGCGGTGATGACGATAAAGGACTGCAGCTTGCCGACACCGCCGGATCCGACCGATATCAGGATGATCGCCATGACCCCCATGGCGATGCCCCAGAAGACTCGAACCAGGCTCGAGGGGTTGTCTGTCTTGGACATAGACACCGACAGGCAGTAGGTCATGGAGTCCCCGGTCGTGGCCACGAAGATCGTGGTCAGCACCAGGAACAGCAGCGAGACGATGAAGCCCAAGGGCAAGGCCTGGGTGATTGCCAGCAGGGCGGCCGGCAGGTTGAAACCCTCGAAGGCCGTAGAGACGCTGCCGGTGGTCTCCAGTTCCAGTCCCAGCCCGGTGCCGCCGACGATGGTGAACCAGAACATGGTGACCAGCGGTGCGACGATCGACAGCATGACGATGATCGCGCGGATCGAACGACCGCGGCTGACGCGGGCGATGAAGATGGCCATCAGGGGACCATAGCCCAGGAACCAGCCCCAGAAGAAGACCGTCCACCAGCCAAGCCAACCGGCATCGCCGAAGACACCGGCATCGCCCCGATAGAGTGCCATCTGGAAAAAGTTGCCGACGTGGGTCGCCAGAGCGCTGAAGAAGCTGGAGAAGATGAAGAGGGTCGGGCCGGCGATCAGAATGAAGACCAGCAGCAGGCCGCCGAGCACCATGTTGATCCGGCTGAGCAGCTGAATGCCGCGATCGACACCGCTGATGGCCGAGGCGGTATAGATGACGACCAGGCCGGCGATGACGATGGCTTGCGTGGCGAAACTGTCCGGGATGCCGAAGAGCGCCTCTACACCGAAGCTCACCTGGAGACCCAGGAAGCCGATCGGACCGACGGTTCCGGCAACGACTGCGATGATGCAAGAGGCATCGGCGATGATAGCGATCGGGCCGTTCAGCGCCCGCTCCTTGAACACCGGATAGAGCAGGGTGCGCGGCGCCAACGGCAAGCCCTTCTCATAGTGATAGTGCATCAACATGATCGTGGTCAGGCTGCCCAGGATGGCCCAGGCAAGAAAACCCCAGTGCAGGAAGGACTGGCCAAGCGCGAAGGGTACGGCCTCGGCCGTGTTCGCCGGCACATCGCCGAAGAGCGGTGGCATGGAGGTGAAATGCGCCATCGGCTCGCCGGCCGCCCAGAAGACGCCGCCGCCTGCCAGCAGGGTGCACATGATCATAGAGCCCCACTGGAAGACCGAGAACTCCGGTCGCTCCAGACCGCCCATCTTGGCGCGGCTGCCGGGCAGCACCAGGATGCCGAGCCCGATCAGGAAGGTCGCCAGCAGCAGGATCTGCCAGTAGAAGCCGAAGATGCGCGCGGAGAAGGCAAAACCGGCATCCACGGCGCTGGAGAGGCTGTCGAGGTCGACCAGCGCCATCACGCAGAAGAGCGCGATGAACCCCCCGGTCAGGGCGAACACGGGCAGGTTAACACCGGCCAGACCATGAGCGCGCTCGCCGGGTCCGGCGGGAATTGAAGAGATCTCGGTCATTGCATCCCTCTTTTTGTGCTTATTCTTGTTTTGGAAACAAAACAGACGTTAGATTTTGGCAGGGCCAAAATTCTCGTCGTAGAAGCGGAGCCAATTCTCGCCCATCAGGCCGGCAACCTCGGCAGCGTTGAACCCAACGGCAGCCAGGCCGGAGCGAATGTTATGAAAGTCGCGGTTGTCGCGGAACCACGGCGGCTGTGGCGGGAATCCGGCGTCCTTGGCCGAGCCTTCGCCATAGTCGATCGCCTTGGTCCAGCGGCCGACGCGCATCCACTCCACCACGCTGTCCGGCTGGGCCTGACAGAGGTCGCTGCCCAGACCCAGATGCTTGACGCCGACCATCTCTGCGGTCTGCGCCACCATCCGGCAGAAGTCTTCCAACGTGCAGTCCGACTTGCCCTTCAGGTGATGGGGATAGAGCGAGAAACCGAACATGCCGCCCTGGGCTGCCAGCGCCTTCAGCACGGTGTCGGATTTGTTGCGCAAGGCCGGATGCCAGAAGCCGGGGTTGGCGTGGGTGATGACGACGGGACGCTCAGAGATCTCCATGGCTTCCAGGGTCGAGCGCTCGGCCGAATGGCTCATGTCGACGACCAGGCCGACCCGGTTCATCTCCTTGATGACCTGCCGGCCCATGCGGGTGATGCCCGGATCCTCGGCCTCATAGCAGCCGGTCGCCAGCAGAGACTGGTTGTTGTAGCTGAGCTGCATGAAGCGTACGCCCAGCTGGTGGCAGATCTCGACCAGGCCGATATCGTCCTCGATCGGTGAGGGGTTCTGGAAGCCGAAGAGGATGGCGGTGCGCCCGGCTGCCTTGGCAGCCCGCACCTCTTCGCCGCTGCCGGCGTGGCAGATCAGCTCGGGAAAGCGCTCGAACCAGCGGTTCCACTTTTCCAGGTTGGCGACCATCTCGCGGAAGGTCTCGTGGTAGGCGATGGTGACATGCACGGCATCGACCCCACCCGCCCGCATCTGGCGAAAGATCTCCTCCGACCAGTTCGAGTACTGAAGGTTGTCGATAATCACTGGGGATCTCCGGCACGCATGTAGGCGGTCTTGACCGTGGTATAGAATTCCACCGCATAGCGTCCCTGCTCACGCGGACCGTAGGAGCTGTCGCCACGGCCGCCGAAGGGCACGTGATAATCGGTGCCGGCTGTCGGCAGGTTGACCATCACGCAGCCGGTCCGCGCGTTGCGCCGGAAGTGCGTGGCACGCGCCAGGGACTGGGTGACGATGCCCGACGTCAGACCGAAGTTGGTGTCGTTCACCACCGTCAAGGCTTCCTCGTAAGAGTTCACCCTGATCAGACAGGCCATCGGCGCGAAGAGCTCCTGACGGTTGACCTGCCAGTCGTTCGCGGTTCCAGCGACCAGGGTCGGTGCCATGAAGTAGCCCTCGGTCTCGCGCTCCAGCCGGGTACCGCCGGTCAGAACCTCGCCGCCCTCGCGCTTGGCCAGTTCGACGTTCTCCAGGTTCTGCCGCAGCTGGCCGGCCGATACGACGGGGCCCATCTGGGTTGCTGGATCGAGCGCGTGACCGACCTTCATGGCGCCCAGTGCTGCCGTCAGCTTCTCGGCAAAGGCGTCATGCACCGCAGCATGCACCACCAGCCGAGAGGAGGCCGTGCACTTCTGCCCGGTGCCGCTGTAGGCACCGTTCACAGCGGCGGCAACGGCAATGTCTAGATCTGCGTCGTCCATAACCGCCAGCGCGTTCTTGGATCCCATCTCCATCTGCAGCTTGGTCAGGTTGCCGATGGCCGAGGCGGCAATGCCCTTACCGACCTCGACCGAGCCGGTGAAGCTGATGGCGTTGATCTTCGGGCTCTCGACCAGACGCTGACCGATGGCACCGCCGGCACCCATGATCAGGTTGAAGAGTCCGGCCGGCAGGTCCTGCTTGGCGATGATCTCGGCCAGCGCGACGGCTGAGGCCGGCACCAGATTGGCCGGCTTCCAGACAACCGCATTGCCGAAGGCGAGCGCCGGCGCGATCTTCCAGACGGCGGTCGCGGTCGGGAAGTTCCAGGGGCTGATGATGGCCACCGTGCCGACCGGCTCGCGGCGCACGTCGACCTCGATGCCCGGACGCACGCTGTCCGCATTCTCGCCGATCTGCCGCAGCGCCTCGGCCGCGTAGTAGGTAAAGAACTGGCCGGAACGGAAGACCTCGCCCTTGCCCTCGGCAAGCGGCTTGCCCTCCTCCCGGCTCAAGAGCTCACCCAGTTCGGCGGCGCGCGCCATCAGTTCGCGACCGATGGCGTCCAGCGCCGTCTGGCGCTGCTCCGGGCCGGTCTTGGCCCAGGCGATCTGCGCAAGGCGCGCGGCCTCCAGCGCATCGTCCAGCTGCGCGGCACTGGCCTGCGCATAGTGACCGATCAGTTCGCTCACATCCGAAGGATTGCGATTCTCGATCGTCTTTTCGCCCTCGACCCAGGCGCCTGCGATGTAGTTCCGTCCCAAAGCTGACATGCGATTTCTCCACCTGCACGAGAACAGCTTGACGCACGAGCAGATTTCATACAATCAGAAATTATTGAAGTAAGTTTCGAGGAAATTGAAATTGATCAAGATCGAAATGCTGCGAGTCTTCGTCGAGGTGGCCCGTGCCGGCAGCCTGGTGGTCGCCGCCGAGCGCCTGGGGCGGGTGCCCTCTGCGCTCTCGACCAGCTTGAAGCAGCTGGAGGAGCACCTGGGTGCGCCGCTGTTCGAGAGCGAACGCAAGTCGCACCTGACCCCGCTGGGCAGCTTCACGTTGGAGGTCGCCAGCCGCGAGGTGGCGCAGTTGGAGCGCAGCATCGCTTCCCTGATGGCCTTCGCGCAGGGGCAGACGGGCGAGGTCAGGCTGGCCGCCGTCCCCTCCTTCGCCACCGCCGTGCTGCCGGCCCTCGTGAAGGCCTTCCTGGACGCAAGGCCGGGGATCAGGCTGGAAATCTACGATATGGACAGCGCGGCCATCCGCAGCGCCTTGCGCGAGGAACGGATCGATGCCGGGATCCTCTCCGACGGCACGCCTGACGCGGAAATCGACCTCTTCACCCTGGCCTGCGATCCTTTCGGGATCGTCATGCGCAAGGATCACCCCCTGGCCGCACAGAAGAGTGTCTCCTTTGCCGAACTGGCAGACACCGACGTCATCGTCAATCCGCTCTGCCGCTACCTGCCCGAGGAGCCCAAGCAGGAGATTGAGCGGCGCGCCAGGCTGCATATCCAGAACACCACGGCCCTGCTGGCGATGGTGCGCGCCGGGCTGGGCGTCACCCTGCTGCCCCGCCTGGTTGCCAGTCAGTGGTCCGCGAGCATCGCCTTCCGCCCCTTGGGTGAAGACCTACCGGTCCGACAGCTCGACCTGCTGGTCCGCGCCGGCGCACGCTCCAGCCCCGCCACGGCGGCCTTCGCCGCTTTTTTGCAGAGCGAGACTTTGGCAGCGAGCGGGGGGTTGCTAGACCCGCCGAGGCCGGGTTAGGGCTCCACCATGTGATAGAGTCGCTCGGCGCGAAGCGCGCCGTCCCGCCAGAAGAGGATCACGACCTCTTTCTCGACGCGCTCCAGGACCAGCAAGCCGCCGTCGCCTTGCGGTAGATCCAAGCCCACGAGATAGCGTGGCCGCTCGCCTCCGGGCGCGATCCACTGCCATTCCTCGACCTGATCGAGGTAGCCGGGCGCCATGTCGCCAAGCGGGTGATCGAAACCGATGAGATGGAGCCAGGTACCGGCACGGCAGAGCGCCAGTCCGCGCTTGTCGTCTGCGATCCGACGAACCTGAGCGACCTCGTCGAGAGCACCATCGCCGTCGATGTCACCGCCAAGCGTGCGCGGCAGATAGCGCGCGTCCAGTGCGTAGGTGGCGAGATCGAGGCCGCAGGCCCCGAAGGTCTCCCGGTCTTCCGGCGTGAAGTCGAAGCTCGCCAGGTCCAGCAGTCGGTCGCGCTCGCTGTCGCTGCGCGGCCAGGTCAGGCAGGCATCGAACTTCAGATAGTTCATCCGCGCGCGCCCGCCCGGCTCCAAACCGGCCAGCCCGAAATCGAGGATCTTCAGCCAGCCGATTCCACTGTCCGGACCGGCCTCCATCGTCGGCGCGATCACGAAGGCGCGCAGCGCCTGCGGGGCATTGACGTCGCCCAGGTTCGGGCCGGTGTTGTCGGCATTGCGGAAGTGCCAGCCGAAGATGTCGCGCGGGTTCGGCACGCCGCCCAGAGGCGGGGTCAGGGCGGTCAGGTCAAGCGCTTGGTCGATGTTGTCGTTCTCGTAGAGACGGATCGACCAGCCGTTCTCGGCCCGCATCAGCGCGAAGACCCAGCCGTTATCGAGCCTGCGATAGAAGCTGCGGTCGCCGGCAATGTAGGGAAACTCCAGGTCCGTCAGGCCGCCGTCCGGACCCGTTCCCAGAATGCGCACGGCATGGCGTTCGGGCGTCGCGTCGCAAGCCTGCGCCAAAACCTGGCCCGCCGCAGCGAAAGTCAAGAGCAGAGCGAGGAGAAGGCCACGCATCTTATACCAAGGGAAGGACAAAATGACCGGCCTTCGGTGACGCCCATTGGCCCTTTCGCATGCGTTGCGACGCTTGCCCGATGCGCCGCATCGCGCTGCACGCCGCGCCTGTTCGCAAGAGCCAATGGGTGCCATGAAACCGGTCATTACTTCCTTCCCTTGGTATTAATGCCCCTGGTCTGCAAGCCACAGCTCGACGATGCGAGCGGTTTGCGCGATCCAACCAGCGGCCTCGTTCTGCTCCGCGAGATCGGCATCTGGATCGGCAAGGCTGGAGACGAAGCCGCGCACATGCTCTTGCGTGCGGGCGATGTAGTCCGGCCAGGGTTGGCCGCCTTCCGGAACGACGCCGGCTTGCTCCAGCGCGAGCAGCTTCTCACTGATCGCCTCCACGGCCGGGCCGTAGCGGATCCGCGTCGTCGCTCTGGTAAAGACCTTCGGTGGGTCCTCATAGCCGACCAGTGTCAGGTAGACGACCAGATAGGGCGGCAGCATCTCGCGGTCGAAGCCGGGTCGCGAGGCTTCGATCCAGACTTTGATGCTCTCGTCATCGCAGTCGGTTTCCGCCAGCAGGCGCTCGGTTTCTGCGACAACCAGATCGCGCTGGTCTCTCTGCCGGCCTTCCATGTCGAGAAGATTGAGCGCGCGCAGGCTGGCCGCCTGCCAGGGCCGCAAGAGGCCGCACTCGAGCCCGCGCGTCGCCACCACCTCCAGAAACGCCGATGTCCTGACGCGAGGCGGCACGTCCTGGGCCTGCGCCGCAGACATGATAGCGAAAGCAAGCAAAACGCCCGCAGAGAGCAAGCCTTTCGCAGCCTTTCGCTGACGTGCTGGTCTCACCCTGCCAATCCTAGTTCAGTGAAGGTCGCTGTCACTGCGAGACGACTGCTTCGACGTCCTGGGCGGTACGCAGCAGCGGCGGCACCTTCTGCCAAGGATAGCCGGCCTTGCCGAGAGCGAAGCCGTAATCGAAGAGCGTTTGCATGTAGGTGGGATCGAAGTCGATATCGGGTCGGGGCGTGTCGAAGTCGGTACCGATCGACGCCAGATTGAAGTCCACCCCATCCCTTTGCGTTGTCACATAGACCTTGATCAGATCATTGAGCGCACTGGAATGGATCATCGTCGAAACGGCGCGCCCGGCGATCGGCAAGGTGGAACGCTCGACCCGTGCCCATTGCGGGTTCAGCCGTCCGTTGAACAAGACATAGGCAGTCCTTTCACGGTCGACGTGGTCTACATTGCGCGCTTCACGCATCGCAGCACCGATCGAGGGCGGATAGAGGAAGAGCTGCGCGATGGCGCCGCCGTCAACGTGAAGTTCCTGGTAGGTCCTACCGTCGGCTTCGACATTGATGAGCACCGGAGGAAAGGCGACCGGCACGGCCGCCGAGGCCAAGAGGATCTTGCGCACCAGTGTCAGCGCATCCGGATGACCGCTCTTGGCGATGGCGCCGATGTTCCAAAGGACTGGGCGTTGCGCATCGAGATTGGTGGAGCCGATGATCAGCAGGCGTCCCTTGTCGTACTCGGTAGCGATATCGCTCAACATCGCCTCGTCCATGTACTTCGACATGGTCGCAAAAAGCGGCGAGGTATCGCTCAAGGCATCGTCGTCGAAGGCAGCGAGAATGCCGCGCTCCTTATAGACATCGGCGGTAGAGATGGTGGTGTAGACCTCCTTCAACTCAGCGTCATAGGCAGGGCCGAGAAAGGCGAAAGGCGCAATCAACGAGCCGGTGCTGACACCGGTCACCAGCTTGAACTCCGGCCTGGTTCCGGTAAGAGTCCACCCCGTCAGAAGGCCTGCACCAAAAGCACCGTCGTCGCCGCCACCGGAAACGGCGAGGAAGTTCACCGGCGGTGGGTTTTGCGGATCATAGCCCTTGAAGTCTATCTCGCGCTTGAACGCGGCAATGCCCTCCTGAACCAAGGCAGCACCTTGCGTATCGGGATAGAAGCGCGCGTTCGCTATGCCCAAGGCTTTCGCCTGCTCGGTCAAGGACTGCGGCGGCGGGTCAAGGCGTTCCTTGGCGCCCGTGCAGGCCTGCAACAACCCCGCCATGAGCAGGAGGCTCGCAACAACCGTAACTACACGGCCTCTTCTCTTGTACATCCCACTCATTTTGCTCACCCCGATCAATTTGCGGCGTTTACTGATCGTATTGCTAGTGCACCCCCAGTGGTTTGACAACAGCAGCCGTTGAACCCAATGCCTCAATCAAGAAGACACAAGCTAAACACAGCCATCCATCACCGCAACACAACTTGGATCCGAGGTTGGGCTCTAAGCGCCCTTATGGAAATGAGCAGGTCTGCTCGTTACCGAAGCGGCACCGGCCCTAAGCCTTGACCAGCCGCAGGATCGTCGAGCGCGCAGCCTCGCGGCCCTCGCGCACCATGACCTCGTGCAGCGGGATCTGGCCGATCTGCGACCAGACATAGTTCTTCAACTGGTTGAAGGGGCGCTTGGTCAAGTCATCCTCTGAGATGCCCAGGTCATCGCGCGCAATCTCCTTCAGCATCGGCTCGGTGAAGAGCTGCGCGCCGCCCATGGCGTAAGGCCAGTTCATGTCGGCCATATGGGTCACCCACTGCTCCGCCGGCAGCGGACCCAAGACCAACTCGCCGTTCTTGCGCTCCAGCAGGCCATAGTCGACGGGGTCGACCTGCGCCATGACGGCGGCCGCCTGGATGAAGTGCGCAACGCGGCCATAGCCGATCCAGTCGGTCACCACCGCACGCCCGTCCATCGAGGCATCCAGCAGAGAGAGCTGATGGGCGGCTGCCATCGCCATGACGATGCGCGAGTCATAGCGCCGATACATCAGCTCCGCGGTCACATAGATGCAGTGCGCGTGCCAGGTGTCGTCATAGACGGTGCGCGGCTCCTCCAGCCAGCTGCCGTCCTGCTGCCACTGATAGAGCCAGACCTTGGGATACTCATGCACCAGAAGGGCCGCCACCGGCAGGTCGCGGTTGATCGGCAGGCCGTACATCTGCTGATAGTTCTGGGTATAGGCCTCGGCCATGCGGATGTTGTAGGCCACGGTCACCGCCAGCCCGCCGGGGTGGGCGTTATAGAAATCATTATGGCTGGAGGGCGCGGTCAGATAGGTCTGCGGCTCCATATGACCCTGCGGCCAGACGTGTTCGGGATCGTCCTCGGGATTGAAGAAGCCCAGGCGCACCATCTCGTCGAAGAGGCGCCGGCGGTCCTGATCGCTGGGGTACATCTCCAGGAAGGTCACCTTGGGCGCGGCCGTGCATTCGGTCATCAGCCGGCGATAGTCTGGGTTCTCAAGGCTCGCGGCGGTCTGCAGCAGCTCGTTGTAGATGCCGGTGACAAGACGCGAGGCTTGCGCCATCTCGGTCGGGCTCATCGCGATCACCGCTTCCAGGCTGCGCGTCGGCGCCAGGTCCAGATGCTCGGAGAAAGCGGAATACTCGAAACGCCCCGGCAGCGGCCCGCCGATGCCGCCCGGCCCCTGCGCTACAGTCTTGTGATCGCCACACATGACCCTGTCCTCCCTTCGCTATGGTTTCTAGTCTATCTCAAAAAGCGGTCGCTTGTCGGATCCAGCAGCAATTCGGGCTCTGCGTCGAACCCAATAAAGACCGCCTCGCCTTCGGCATAGAGTTCTCTGGCCGGTACCACGGCCTTGACCTCGCTACCGGCAAGCGAGAGGTCGAGGATGGTGCGTCCACCCAGCGGTTCCACCAGAACCACCTCGGCGGCGATCCCATGCTCGGAGGTTGCCTCGCGACCCACGCGAATGCGCTCCGGGCGGATGCCCAGTTCTAGACCCGCAGGAATAGCGGGATAGGCGGCAAGCGCCTCGATGCCGTTGATCGGAGCCTGAAATCCCTTTCCTTCAAGCCGCTGCGTTGATCCCTCGCCTACCAAGCGAACCGGCAGCAAGTTCATCGGCGGCATGCCGATGAAGCGGGCGACGAAGCGGTTTTCCGGGCGGTCGTAAATCTGCTGTGGCGCGCCGATCTGCTGCAGCTTGCCGGCGTCGAGCACGGCAATGCGGTCCGACAGCGAGATGGCCTCGACCTGGTCGTGGGTCACATAGAGAAAGGTCTGACCCAGATCGTGATGCAGGGCCTTGAACTCGATGCGAAGCTCGATCCGCAGGCGGGCGTCCAGATTGGTCAGCGGCTCGTCCAGCATCAGCAGGTCGCTGGGTGCCGCCAGTGCGCGCGCGATGGCGACCCGCTGCTGCTCGCCGCCGGAATAGGTGCGCGGCGGACGATCCAGCAGATGCCGCACGTTCACCTTGGCGGCGACCTCCTGCACCCGCCGCTCGATCTCCTGGCCGCTGTGGTTGCCGGCCTTCAACGGAAAGGCGATGTTGTCGAAGCCGTTGCGGTCGGGGAAGAGGGCGTTGTTCTGAAACAACAGCGAGACGCCTCTGGCGCGCGGCTCCAGTTTGGTGACCTCACGGCCGGCCAGATGGATCCGCCCCTTGTCCGGGCGATGCAGGCCGGCAACACTGTGCAGCAGGGTGGTCTTGCCGGCATTGGTCGGACCCAGGATGGTGAAGAACTCGCCGGCCTCGATCGCGAGGTCGACGCCGTCCAGGGCCGTCACCTGGTCGAAGCGCTTGGTGAGGGAGTCGAGCGTCAGCCAGCTCATGCCGCCACACCGCTCAGGCTGTGCGCGACCACGCGCTCGCTGCCGCTCTCGATCAGATGCACCTGGGCCGGGTCGAGGGAGAGATGCAGCCGCTCCCCCTCCGCAACGCTGCCGGGCGGCAGGGTGACCGCGACCAGGCGATCGCCGTAGGTCACATGCGCCACATGTTCGGCCCCCAGGTTCTCCACCACCGCAACCTCTGTGGCAGCGCTGCCAGGGCCGGGCTCGCGGGTCAGGCTCAAGGTGTGCGGCCGCAGGCCCAGCAGGTGCCGGCCTTCGGCAATCTCCAGCGGTCCCAGGTCGAGCGGCCCGTGCAGCGCGGTCTGAACCGCCGCCCGCGCCCCATCGCGGCGCACCTCGCAGTCCAGCAGGTTGATCGGCGGGTCGCCGATGAATTCTGCCACGAAGCGGTTGACCGGGCGGGTGAAGATCTCCTCCGGGCTGGCGATCTGCTGCAGTTCGCCCAGGCGCATCACCGCGATGCGATCGGACATGGAGATCGCCTCGAGCTGATCATGGGTGACGTAGAGCACCGTCTGACCCAGGCTGCGCTGGATGCGCTTCAACTCGGTGCGCAGCGCGAAACGCAGGGCGGCATCCAGGTTCGACATGGGCTCGTCCAGCAGCAACAGCTGCGGCTCGGTCACCAGCACGCGGGCGAGCGCCACGCGCTGCATCTCGCTCATGTTCAGCCGGCCGGCGCTCTGGTCGAGAATGCGGTCCAGCTGCAGGCGCTCGGCCATCTCCGCCACCCGCTGGCGCCGCTCGGTCCGCGGAAAGCCCTGCGCCTCCAGACCGAAGGCGAGGTTGCTGCGCACCGAAAGCTTGCTGAAGACGGCGTAGTCCTGGAAGACCAGACCGATGCGTCGGCGCTGGGCCGGCACCTTGACGACCGACTGGCCGTCGACGCGGATGTCGCCGCTGGTCGCCTCCTCCAGGCCCGCGATCATCGAGAGCGTCGTCGACTTGCCGCAGCCGGAGGGACCGAGGAGCGAGAGGAACTCGCCCTTATGCACGGTCATGGAGACGCCCTTGACCGCCTCGACCGCGTCGAAGGATTTCTTGAGATCGAGCAGTTCCAGCTTGGCGTCGCTCATCGCTTCACCGCACCGAAGGTCAGGCCGCGCACCAGATGCTTCTGGATGATGTAGCCGAAGAAGATGACCGGCAGGGTCGAGATCGTGCCCATCGCCGCCTGCACGCCGTAGAGCTTGCCGGAAGAGGCGGAGACGTAGTTCGCCACCTGCAAGGTCACCGTGGTCACATCGCCCGAGGTCAACACCAGGGCAAAGAGAAACTCCGACCAGTTCAAGATGAAGATGAAGAGCGCCGTTGCCAGGATACCGCCCTTCGCCAGCGGCAGGGTCACTGTCAGGAAGGCCCGGAACTGGCTGTAGCCGTGGATCATCGCCGCCCCTTCCAGCTCTGCCGGCACCTCTTCCAGGTAGGAGCGGATCATCCAGATCGAGAAGGGCAGGGTGAAGGCCGTGTAGGCCAAAATCATGCCCATATAGGTGTCGGTCAGTTTCAGGATGGAGAAGAGCGCCACCATCGGCACCACCACCGCAATGGGCGGCATCATCCTCACCGTCAGAAACTGGAAGGGAAAGTTCTCCCCGCCGGTTCGAAAGCGGACGATGGAGTAGGCAGCCAAGGTCCCGAAGGTCACCGAAAACAAAGTTGCCAGGGTCGAGATGATGGCCGAGTCCTGGAAGGCCTTCCAGGCCGAGCCCGAGACCTTGTAGTCGAGCGAGCCCTGCTGTTCGGCCGCCACCTCGCGCGCGTCCTCGGGAAAGAAGACGATGCGATAGTTCTGCAGGGTCGGACTGTCGGTGATCCAGACCGGCGGCCACTCCGCCCACTGGTCATGCGGCTTCAGCGAGGTCGAGAAGAGCCAGAAGATCGGCAGCAGAGAGATCAGCAGCGAGAAGATGACAGCCAGGCGCATCAGCGCCGTCAGCCAGGGATTGCGTTTGCGCATGAAGGCTCCGCTCCCCCTAGCCGTGCCGCTTCAGCGGGCGCGAGAGCGCCAGGCAGATGGAGATCACCAGGACCAGCACGACCAGTGCCGCGGCTGCGATATAGCCCATGCGGAAGTAAACGAAGGCGCCGTTGTACATGTACATCGAGATACTCTCGGTCGCCCCGCCGGGCTGTCCGCGGGTCATGATGTAGATCGGATCGAAGATCTTGAAGGTCTCGATCGAGCGGATCAGGACGGCGACGCTCATCACCGGCAGCAGCAAGGGCAGCATGATGCGGAAGAAGATCCGCGTCGGCGAGGCGCCCAGCAGAACTGCCGCGCGGATCTGGTTCTGCGGCAGGCTCATCAGGCCGGTCAGCACCATCAGGAACATCAAGGGCGTCCACTGCCAGATCTCGCAGAGCATGATCGGCAGCATCGCCCAGGTCGGATGCGAGAGCCACGAGAAGGTGTAGGGCTCGCCGATGACGATGCTGATCAGGTGATTGATCGGCCCTCGATCGTTGAACAGCATGAAGAAGGCATTGGCGGAGTCCACCGGGATGATCATCATCGGCAGAATGATCGCGCTCACCGCCAGCTTGCGCCAGGGCCACTCGTCGAGAAACAGCAGAGCCAGAGCCAGCGCCAAGGTCAGTTCCACGACCATACAGATGCCGACCAGCAGCAGGGTGCGCAGCACCGCATTGGTGAAGCGCTCGTCATACCAGAGGTCGTAGAAGTTCCAGTACCAGACCGGCTCTGCATCCCACCAAGGTACGTTCTGCGTCGGCTGCCAGTCGGTGATCGACAGCCAGATGATCATCAGGGTCGGCACCAGGACGATGGAAAGCACCGTCAGCTGGGCCGGCAAGACCAGGGCCACGTTGAAGGGAATGAGGCGACGGGAACCCGTCTTCGCCTCTTCTCTCACCTGGCTTCCCTCACTCATACACTGCCCCTACTCATGCTCTGCGCGGCAACAGATTCTAAACAGATTGGTGAGAGGGAGGCCGCCCGATGGGAAAAGCGGCCCCCCTCCTCACCTCACCCACCCCCTCAGGTGAGTTTGGCCCGGATGTCGGCCGGGTAGATCGATTTCAGGAAGGTCCACTGCACCTGTTGGCTGCGCTTGCCCATGCGCCGGGTGATCCGCTCCCAAGAGCTGGCACAGTCGTCAAGCGCCTCCTTCGCCGTCTTGGTGCCGGCGTCGGCAGCGGCGATATTGACCCTCAGTTCGTCGAAGTACTCGCCCTGGCCCTTCAGGTAGAGGTCGGGGATGGAGTTGGCCATCGAGACCTCGTGGGTTGCCAGGAACTCCGGCGTGTAGGTCTGAGCGATCTCCGGATCGGTATAGTGCACCTTGCGGAAGGGGTCGAAGTAGCCGCCGGGGTCGCGCACGGCGATGGTCGACATCACCGGGCTGGCGGCATAGAGGGTGAAGAGATAGGCGATCTCCGGATTGGTGGAATAGGTGGAGACCACATAGTTCCAACCCCAGTTGAAGTAGGGCGTGCGTAGCAGCTCGTCGCCGTGCTTGCCGCCCGGCATCAGGCCATAGGCCGTCTTGCCCTTCATGTTCGACTTGTCGGAGTTCAGGAACTTCTGCGTTCCGCCCCAGCCGATGTTGGCGAACTTGTTGCCGTCGCCGTAGGCCTCGAAGTTCTCGAAGAGGCCGTTGGTGCGGGCACCGGGGTAGAGCGACTTGCTGGCCGCGATCAGCTCTTCCAGCGCGGCGACGCCGGCATCGTTGTTGATCTGCGGGGTCAGGTCGTCGGCCAGCGGATAGAAACCCTTGGCGTGGAAGCGGCCCCACCATTCCCAGGCGATGAAGTACTGCGTGCGGAACAGGGCGCCGCCGTACATGTCCTTATCCGGGCGATGGAACCAGGCCATCATGGTGTCCAGCTCTTCCCAGGTGTCCGGCACCTTCAGCTCATAGCCGTGCTTGTCGGCAAAGCCCTTCTGCTCGGTCTCGTCGTCCAGCCAGGGCTTGTTGTAGAACATCAGGTAGGTGTCGCCGTCGGTCTGATAGCCGTAGAAGCTGCCCTTGTAGAAGTCGCCGATGGTGTAGAGCGAGCCGTCCTTGAAGCCCTCGGGCTCGTACTTCAGCGCATAGTCGTCCATGTTCACGAGCACGCCGGACTCGGCCAGATCGGGAATGCCGAAGGTCGCCGGCAGGGCGATGTCGAAGGCGCCGCTCTTGGAGACCGCCTCCAGCAGGACCTTCTGGTTGATCTCGCCCAGCGGGACCTCGAGATACTCGATCTTGACGCCCGAGGCCTCGGTGAAGGCATCCGCAACCGGCTTGATGTTCCCCAGCGAGCCGGAGGGCTGCATGATGGTCAGGCTGACCTCTTTACCGCCGGCCAGCTCTTTGGCCTTGGCGGCGGCCACATTGTGAATGTTCTCGATGGCCGCCGACTGCGCAAAGCTCTGGCGGATCAGACCCGGCGCCAGGGCGGTGGCCGCCAGGCCGGCCGCGGTGCCTTTCAGAAAGTTACGGCGATTGCTCGTCGTCATGGCTTTTTCTCCCGTTTCTTGACGCGTTGGTCCTCTTGGTTCGTCTGCCGCCCTTCATCGGGCGATCTCGTTTTCCTTTGTCGTTCCTATTTCATGACCTGCCCTATTTCATGACCTGCAGCTTGGTTCGGTCTTGTCCGATCAGCACCGCGCCGATGACGACCAGGCCCTTGATGATCATCTGCGAATACTGATTGACACCCATAAGGTTCAGGCCGTTGTCCAGGAAGGTGATGATCAGCACCCCAAGCAGGGTGCGGTGCACGCCGCCGACCCCGCCGGAGAGCGAGGTGCCGCCGACCACGATCGCGGCCAGCGAGTTCAACAGCAGGTCTTGTCCCAGGGTCGGCCCGGCCGCCCCCAGCCGCGCAACCGCGAGCGCGCCGCCGAAGCCGGCCATGGCGCCCGAGAGCGCGAAGGCATAGATCTTGAAGCGGCGTACCGGGATGCCGACGGTGCTGGCCACCGCCTCGCCGCCGCCGATGATGTACATGTAGCGCCCGAAGCGTGTCTTGAAGCCGATCACCGACAAGATCAGCCAGGCGCCCAGCGCGAAGAGCGCGATGTTCTGCACGAAGGGGATCAGCTGCCCGATTGCCAAATCCTCGAAGGCATAGGAGCGATAGCCGACCGCGCGGCCCTGCAGGATCTCCCAGGCGGCGCCAGTGAAGACCGAGAGGGTGCCCAGGGTCACGACGAAGGAGGGGATGCGGCCGAAGGCGAAGATCAGCCCGTTCACCGTGCCCAGCAACGCGCCGAAGGCAAGCGCGAAGAGCGGGGCGGCCACGCCGAGATCCCAGACGTTCAAGAGCTTGACGGTGACCGCACCGACCAGCAGCACCATCGCGCCGACGGAAAGATCGATGCTGCCCATCAGGATGACGAAGGAGGCACCCAGGCAGACGATCAGCAAGGTACTGGCCTGACCCGAAAGCGCCGTCATGTTGCGCAGCGAGAAGAAGGCCTCGGTCGCGATCGAGAAGAAGGCGGCCAAGGCCACGACCACCAGGATCGGCAGCCAGATGCCGTTCACGCCGCCACCCGATTGACCACTCAAGAGCCGGTCGATCATGCCGCGTACCCGCTCGCATCGCCGGCAGCGTCCAGCATGAGGGCCAGAATCTCCTGTTCGCCCGGCTTGTGCTCGGCCGGGGCCGCCATCTCAGCGGTGACGCGGCCATGACGCATGATCGCGATCCGATCGGACAGCCCGATCAGTTCCGGCAGGTCGTCGGTGATCAGCAGGATGGCCACGCCCTCTTCGGTCAGATCGCGAATGAAGCCGTAGATCTCTTCCTTGGCCCCGGCATCGACGCCGCGCGTGGGATTGTCCAGCACCAGAAACCTCAGCTTTCGGCAGAGCCAGCGCGCCAGCACCACCTTCTGCTGGTTGCCGCCCGAAAGTGTGGCACAGCGCTGATCGTGGCGCCGCGCGCGGATGCGCAGGCGCTTGATGTAATCCGTTGCAACCTCCGCCTCCAAGCGACCGCGCCAGAAGCCCAGTGCGGCAACGAAGTGGTCTTGACCGCCGGCCAACGAGAGGTTCCAGGAGAGCGGGAAGCTTGGAATCATACCGGCCGCCAGGCGCTCGGCCGGGACATAGCCCACGCCCTGGCGGATCAGGCGACCGATCCGCGGCGTCTGCCAGCCGCCCTCGCCTAGACGCAAGCTGCCCTTGCTGGGCGGCACGACACCGGCCACACCCCGTCCCAGTTCTGCCGTGCCCGAGGCGACCAGCCCACCGACACCCAGGATCTCGCCGGGCTGCAGGCTCAAGCTGACGTCGTGGTAGCTGCGGCCGTCGCCCAGGCCTTTGATCGCAATCGTGGCAGCTGTCTCCGCGGCGAAACCCCCTTGGCGTTCCTCGTGGTAGTAGTCGGCAATGCGCTCGCGCCCGACCATCAAGGAATGCAGCTGCTCTTCGCTCGCCTCCTTGCTGTCCAGCTCTGCGACATTGCAGCCGTCCTTCAAAACGAAGATGCGGTCACTCAATTGCAAGACCTCGGTCAGCCGGTGCGAGACGAAAACGAAGGAAACCTGGCCGCGCAGTGCCGCGATCAGACGGAAGAAGACCTCTTCGTCTGCCTTCTCCAGGGACGCCGTCGGCTCGTCCAGCAACACCAGCGGCCGCTCGACACCCAAGACGCGAAGCGGGACCAGGCAGGCACGCAGGATTTCCAGCAGCTGGCGCCTGGAAAAGGAGAGCTGATGGGTCGCTTGCGTGACCTCGATGTCGAGGTCCGCCTCGGCCATGAGACTGCGCGCGACCTCGATCATCCGGCGTCGACGCATAAACTGGCCGGCAGCGGCATAGCGCGCTTCCAGGGAGAGCAGCAGGTTCTCGTAGACCGCAACGTTGGCGACCAGCGCTTGCTCTTGAAAGACCCGCGAAATCCCCAGGCGCATGGCTGCGCCATAGCCCTCCGGGGCGACTTCCGCGCCGTCGAAGGTCAAGCGGCCGGCGTCCGGGCGCACGATGCCGGAGATCAGGTTCAGCAAGGTCGACTTGCCGGCACCATTCTCGCCGACGACGCTGACCACTTGGCCCTGCGGTACGCAGAGCGAGACCTGGTCCAGAACGGTGGTCCCGGCATAGGCCTTCGTCAGACGGTCGGCATGTAACAGGATCGGTGGCATGCGTGCCCTTTGCCCTAAACGCTGCTCCCGGACGGAGGAGGCCTCGAGGCCGATGCCCGCGAGACCTCCAACGCCCGGGAGGTACCCGGATCAACCCTTCATCGGCGAGGGGCCAAAGAGGTTGATCTTGTAGTGATCGGCATAGAGCTTGCGGATCTTCTCCGATTCGCCGTCGGCGCGGGCCTTGGCATAGGCCTCGGGCTCTTTCCAGCCGCTCGGCTTGTCGATGCCGCCCCACTCCAGATTGATGTCCATCGGGAAGAGCTCGGCCTGCGGATCCCAGTCGTCGGGATGCTTCACCTTGCTCATCAGATCGTAGTTGAAGGGCGCCACATCGCCGTTGTTCACGTAGCGCTCCAGGTAGGTCGCCACGTTGTCCTTGGTCATGGTGACCGAGCGCCAGTTCATCAGCCGCTCCGGCGCGCTCGGCCGCCAGCCGTTCATCACGTCGTAGAGGCGCGAGGTCAGCAAGGCGCCCATGTACTGCGGCACGTTTGCCGAGGTGCAGAGCAGCAGGCCGCGCTCGATCATCTCGGCACCCACGGTCGTGCCGTCGGCACCACCGATGAAGACGTCCTCGCCCGGCCGATAGCCGGCCGCACGCAGGGCCGAGATGCAGCCGTCGGCGACATCGTCGTTCTGGGCGATCACGCCGCGGATGTCCGGATGGCGGGAGATCAGATCCTCCATCGCCTTTTGCGAATCTTCGCGGTTCCACTTGCCCGGCAGATCGCCGGCCCAGGTGATCTTGGGATACTCCTTCAGCGCCGCATCGCGGCCGCGCGAGCGGATCAGGTCGGTGGAGTTGCCCTCCACCCCGGTGACACCGACCATGTTGCCGCCGCCGAACTTCTCCATGACCGCCTTGCAGACCGTCTCGGTGACGCCCTTGTGGGCCGAGAACTCTTCCGGCACGGCATACATGGTATAGTACTCGCCGGCCTCGAAAGGCGTGAACCAGGGCAAGGTGCCCCAGGTGTTGTCCAGCCAGACCTTGTTCTCGTTCGCGAGCTGGGCAATGCGTCGGATAGAGCCGCCGCCCGGTGCGTGCAGCATCACGCCTTTGACGCCAGCGGCGATCTGCTGTTCGAACTGATCGAGCTGGCGCTGGGAATCCAGCTGTCCGTCGACCGTGTTCATCTCCATGCCCAAAGCCTCGGCGGCCTCGTGGGCGCCGTCATCGGCATTGACCGCGTACTCCAGGCGCGCGGTCATCATCAGATGCGCAACCTTGCCGGAGCTGTCGGCAACCGCCACGCCGGGAAAGCCGAAGGTGGCTGCACTGGCCGAGGCGACTGCACTGACCGATGCGAAGGCCAGGAACTGGCGCCGGGACAGCCCGTGCAGGTCCAACCGCTCCATATGGCGGTCGACGACCTTGCGGTCGGTGAAATCGGGAAAGGCTCTCGGATCCAACTTCTTTACCATGACGCTATCTCCCAATTGCTTATCGATGTACTCTTCGAGCCTCTTATGAGGTCGAAACTGAGCGAAGGTCCCTACTCTCCGGTGGGTTCGCCTTCCAGGCGGCGACGCTCTTGCGTCTGGCCGTCGGCTTCGTGACCCGCTGCCGTGGCGGTGAACTTGATCAGGCCCTCATCCTCCACCCGATCGACGCGGCCATCCTCAATGTGCCAGAGCAGATGGGTGTGGATGCAGCACTCGGCATAGCAGCGCCGCATGCCGATCCCGGTCGAGACGGCATAGTCCAGCTCGGTCTTCACCGGCATGACCTCAGGCACCAGCTCGGTCGTGGTCTGCGGCTTGTCGCTGCGGGCAACGACGTGGAGGATGCGGTCGCGGGTGTCGATCTGCTGCTGGCGCATGTGCGTCAGGCGCCGGCGCGAAGAGGGCTGCGAATAGGCCGAGAGGCCATGGCCTTCTAAGAGTGCTTGCGGGGCAATCTCCAGGCAGCGCTCGATCGAGGCGCTGTGCGCCTTGGCATCGCCGATCGGATAGGGTCCCAGCGGTGTCGGATAGTGCATCAGGTCGCCGGAATAGAGCGTGCCGGTGTGGGGGTTGTGGATCCCGATGTGACCGGGGCAGTGACCCGGCAGATGCACGACCTCCAGCTTCAGGCCGCCGACCTCAAGGATATCGCCGTTGTTTACTTCGACCTCCACCTGGACCGGGAAGTACCAGTACTTCTTGATGATCTCCGGATCGGCCAGCCCCAGGCTTTCGCCCTCCTTCAAGTTGAAGTCGCGCAAGACCTCTTCAGGTGTTGTGCCGAAGCGGGTGATGTTCTCGCGCCGGGTGATGATCAGCGGGTCTTCGATGATCGGCTTGTCGGCCGGATGCGCCACCACCTGCGCTCCATAGCGATCCTTCAGCAGCTGCGCATTGCCGGTATGGTCGTAGTGGAAATGGGTGATGACGATGTACTTTAGATCGTTCTTTTCTTTGTCCAGCAGCTCGATCAGGAAGTCGCCCATGCCGTTGCCGTGCTCAGGCAGGGTCCAGTTGCCGGTGTCGATCAGGATGTTCTCGCCCTGGCCGCGGATCAGGTAGACGCCGCTTTGGACATAGCCGTCCAACTCGTCACCGGCCCAGGGACCGTGCAAGCCGGGGATGCCCCAGCCGTCCGGTGTCTCCGCCCAGAAGAAGATCATCGTCCGCCTCCCCGTAGCTCCTGCTACTCTACGTCCTCTTCGTTGCGCGGCGCATAGCGATCGAAGCGCACGTCGCAAGAGATGCCATGGGCGACCAATCCCTCGACCTCGCAGATGCGCGCAAGAGGTCGCGCGATCCGGCGGCTGGCCTCCTTGGTCAAGCGCTGATAGGTCACCGTCTTGATGAACTTGCCGACCCAGAGCCCGCCGGTGTAGCGCGCGGCGCGGCCGGTCGGCAGCGTGTGGTTGGTGCCCACCCCCTTGTCGCCGTAGGCCACGGTCGCCTCTTCGCCGACGAAGAGACTGCCGTAGTTGGTCAGGCGGTCGAGGAAGTAGTCGTCGTCGGCCGTCTGCAGCTCCAGATGCTCGGGCCCATAGTCGTCGCTGATCCGGATCGCCTCGTCGGCGTCGGCGCAGACGATCACCTCGCCATGGTCGCGCCAGGCGGGCTCGGCCATGTCGCGGGTGGCCAGGTCCGGCAGCTGCTTCTCGACCTCCTCGATCACCGCCTTGCCGAGTTCCTCCGACGTGGTGAAGAGCCAAGCCGGACTGTCCGGACCGTGTTCGGCTTGGCCCACCAGGTCGGTCGCAACCATAAAGGGATCCGCCGTCTCGTCGGCCAGGACCGCGACTTCCGTCGGTCCGGCCAGCAGGTCGATACCGACCAGGCCGAAGAGCTGGCGCTTGGCCTCGGCGACGAAGGCATTGCCGGGGCCGGTGATGAAGTCGACCGGCTGCATGCCCACGCAGCCATAGGCCAGCGAGGCCATGGCCTGGACCCCGCCGATGCAATAGATCTCGTTCGCACCGGCCTTGTTCAGCGCATAGAGCGTGGGCGGGAAGATGCCGTCGGCATCGCGCGGCGGGGCGCAGCCGATGATGTGCCCGACACCGGCCACCCTAGCGGTGCCGACCGACATGATCGCGGCCGAGACCAGCGGGTACTTGCCGCCGGGAATGTAGCAGCCGACGCGATTGAGCGGGATCATCTTCTGGCCGATCAGGATCCCCTCGTCGACTTCCGCCTCGAAGCTCTGCAGGGTCTCGAGCTGGCGTTTGGCAAACTCTTCGACGTTGTGCTGGCAAACGGCGAAATCTTCTTTGAAGGTCTCCGGCAAGCGCCGTTCGACCTCGCGGATACGCGCGTCAGAGACCCGAAAGTCCTCTTCCCAGCGATCCAGGTCGCGGGCGAAGCGGCGCACCACCTCGTCCCCGCCTTCGCGGATCTCGGCCAGCATCTCGCGGACTCTGGCTTCCGGCATGGCTCGCTCTGCTTTGGCTTCCGCAGACGCCTGCTTCAGATAGTACGCCAAGGCCTCTAGGCCCTCCCCGGCTGCTATGAAAGCGTTTTCAGAGACACGGGCGTTGAGGCACCCGTTTCTCATAATTGTTAGTGAAAGGGTAGGCACAGTCCTGGTCGCGGGTCAAACGCAATCTTGAATTTGGCGCAAAATCGGGCGCCACTGAAATTTTCTTGCTATTTCGACTCTCTGATCGCAAGCTTCCACCGCACCCACAGCCCTCAAAACGTTTGCGGGCCGAACCCGGCACTGAAAACGGTTTCAAATGCGCTTGAACGAGACCTGGATTGGGAGGATGCAGAGCGTTTTTTCGGTTCGCACCGGCGCTCTTGCGTCTTGCCCTTGCTCCGGTGCGGCCGGCAGAGATAAGGCTTCCCCGATGCGTCAGTCAGCCAGAGCGGAAACCAGCCCGTCGACAGCGCCCCGCGCTGCCGCGCCAGAACGGCCGGTCCGCCGATGAGCGCAGCCGACAAGAAGCTCGAGACACCGGCGCGCGTCACCATCCGGGAGATCGCCGCCGAGGCCCGGGTCTCGATCGCGACCGTCAGCCGTGTCCTCAATCATCCCGAACAGGTCGCCACCAAGACCCGAGAGACCGTCAAGGCGGTGATCGAGCGCAATCACTTCGTCATGGACGGCATGGCCACCGCACTGGCCTCGCGGCGGTCGCGCACCATCGGCCTGATCATCCCGACCATCACCAACTCGATCTATGCCTCCTCGACCCAGGCCATCCAGCAAGCAGCGCAAGAGCAAGGCTACTCCGTCCTGCTGGGGGTCAGCGAGTTCTCGGCACGAGAGGAGGCAGCGCTCATCCGGCGTCTGATGGAGCGACGGGTCGAAGGCCTGATCCTGACCGGTGCCGAGCGCTCGCAGCGGATCTACGAGACCCTGGCGCGCAACCGGGTCCCCTTCATCCTGACCTGGCAGCAGGCCGACGAGCCGCCACACCCCTCGGTCGCCTTCGACAATCGCCAGGCAGCAGCCATGGCGATGCGCCACCTGATCGAGCTGGGCCATCGCCGCATCGGACTGATCTGCGGGCGCAGCGCGACCAACGACCGGGCACTGGCCCGCCGCGAAGCCTATGAGGAGGAGATGCGCGCGCTGGGCGTGCCGCAGCGCGAGTGGCTGATCTTCGAGCGCGACTTCGAGTTCGTCGAGGGGCGGACTGCCATGCACCGCATGCTGGAGGCCCGCTTTCGCCCCACCGCAGTCTTCTGCGCCAACGACATCCAGGCCATAGGCGCGCTGGCCGAGTGCCGCGATCGCGGCCTGGCCGTGCCCGAGGAGATGTCCATCGTCGGCTTCGACGACCTGCCGATCTCGCAGTACCTCTCCCCACAGCTGACCTCGATTCGCGTCCCGGCCAGCCAGATGGGTTTCCTCGCCGCCGAGAAACTGATCGGCTGGATCGAAGACAAAGCGCAGCCGGAGAGCGCACTGCTGCCCGTCAGCCTGATCCGGCGCGGCTCCAGCGGACCGCCGGCCAAAGACCGCTAGCCCCATTTCGGACAGGCCACCTGGGCATGTGGTAGCGCCGATGTGATCACTTAGGGAGCCTGGCGTCGGGCCGGATGCCCGGAGCCATCGATTGCCTGAAAGAGCCCGGCCGGCCAGTCTACAGGCCTGTTTTGATTGCGAAAACGAGCAACACAACAGTTCTACATTGAACAACTGTACTATTACGAAAACTGGGTGCTTTTCGTTTGCTGTCAGCCTGTGTGCCGCCTAAACTCTCTTCAGGGAAGCGGCGGAGGGAAGGGCCAGTCGAATCAGGGAAGGGGCGGAGGGAAGGGCCAGTCGAAACCGGACGCCTTGAAACTGGGTGACGCCGTGATCGACCTTTGGGGCTGAGAGTGGCGCTGCTTGGTGGCGCCGCCTGTGACCGCCGGCAAGAGCGGAACTGCCGGACATCCTAAAGCAATGGACCTTCTATCGGCCTATCGGCGAGGATTTGCCGACGGAGACGACATGCACGGGGCTCGGATAGGCTGACAATCACCGATTTGGAGAAGCGATCGTGGCAAACATCACCGGAACGAATGGCGTCGACACCCTGCCCGGTACCAGTTTTCTGGACCGGATCTACGGTCTCTCATCCAACGACACGCTCTATGGGGCCGACGGCAACGACTTCCTCTATGGCGCGTCGGGCGACGATGTCGTCTTCGGCGGTGACGGACTGGACACCTTTGACGAGTACTATGCCAACGGCAATGGCGACGACAGCTTCTATGGCGATGAGGGAAACGACGAAGGTTTCGGCGGCACTGGGAAGGATCTGCTTTTTGGCGGCAGCGGTATAGATTTTCTCTTTGGCGATAGTGGTGATGACACCTTGGCCGGCGGCAGCGGTAACGACACCATGGATGGGCTCGGCGGCAAGGATGTCTTGCTCGGCGAACAGGGCGACGACGACCTGGCCGGTCAGGGCGGCGACGATACCCTTGTCGCAGGATCGGGCAGCGACACCCTTTACGGCGGAGCGGGTGACGATACGCTTCTGAGCGTTAGCAATTTCGTCGGTAGCGGCACCGAGACCTTCTTCGGAGGCCAGGGCGATGACTTGGCCATTGGCGACGTCGGCGCGGACAGCCTCTTTGGTGGCGGCAACAACGACGTTCTCGCCGGTCGCGAAGACAGCGACCGCCTCTACGGCGAGAATGGCAGCGATACCCTCTACGGCGGTAGCGGAAACGATACCTCGCTCTTCGGAGGAAACAGCAGCGACAGGATCTACGGCGATATGGGCGAGGATCTGACACTCGCCGGCGGTTCGGGCGTTGATCGTCTTTTCGGTGGCGATGGAGACGACAACTCATTCGACGGAGGAACGGGTAACGACACGCTCAACGGCGATAGCGGCGACGATTCCTTCCTGTATGGCGACCAGGGAGACGATCGCATTTTCGGTGGGTCGGGTCGGGATCTCCGCCTTGAGGGAGGATCGGGTGCGGACCGCATCTACGGTGGCAACGGCAACGACCCATTCTTGGCCGGCGATTCCGGCAATGACACCATCTTCGGGGGCAGCGGAAACGACTTTATCTTCGGAGGAGAAGTCGTCGATGGCCTGCCCGCCTATGCCGGCGACAACCGGCTCTACGGCGGGTCTGCAGACGATGGTCTCCTTGGCAGCACGAACAAGGATGAAATCTTCGGTGGGTTAGGCCGCGACTACGCCAACGGCGGCGCAGGTGACGATACTCTATTGGGAGAGTCAGGGAGTGACAGCCGCTTAATCGGCGCCGACGGGCTGGATTCCCTCTTCGGTGGATCTGGCAGCGACAGCATGTTGTTCGGCGGTGCTGGAGACGACCGGGTCGAGGGCGGCGATGGCTCGGACGTGGATCTCTACGGTCGCACGGGTAACGACATCGTCGATGGCGGAGAGGGCGGAGACAAAAACCTCTTCGGAAACAGCGGCGACGACGGCATCTACGGCGGTGGCGGTAGCGACTTTGCCCTCTATGGGGACAGCGGCGACGACAGTGTCTTCGGCGGCGATGGTAATGATCTTAGCCTGGCGGGCGGCAGCGGCGAGGATCGCGTCTACGGCGGTCAAGGAAACGACATCTATCTCTCCGGTGGCTTCGGTGACGATTCCATCTTCGGCGGCAGTGGCGACGACCTCATCTTCGACGAGGTCGACGACGGTGGCACCTTGATCGGCGACGGGAACGATTTCTTGCGTGGGGGATCGGGGATCGACAGCATCTACGGGGGCATCGGCAACGATGCGATCCGTGGTGATGGTGCCAATGACAGGATCGAGGGCGGTAGCGGTAAAGACACGCTCTTCGGTGCGGACGGCAACGATTTCATCTACGGCGGCAGCACCAGCGACCAGATGGTGGGCGGCAGCGGCAGCGATAGGCTCTACGGTGGGCGCAACGGCGATCGCCTGAACGGGGCATCGGGCAGCGACATGGCCCACGGCGGCCGCGGTAACGATACCTTCATCATCGACAGTTCAAGCGACCGGATCTTCGACGGCACGGGCGAGGGCAACGACGTGCTGCGCTCCAACGCCAAGGACTACACGTTGGGCACGGCTGCCGAGGTGATGGTCGAACGCGTGATCGTGGTGCGCTCGGCCGGTGCTGCCGACATGACCGGCAATGCCAACGACGACCTCCTGCTGGGTAACTCCTTCAGCAACGTGCTTAGCGGGCAGAGCGGTGCGGACCGCCTGAACGCGCAGGCCGGCACCAACACCCTGATCGGCGGCAGCGGCGACGACACCTTCATCGTCGCCAGCACGGCCGACCGGGTGGAGGATTTGGCCGGCGAGGGCACCGACCTGGTGCGGGCCGAGACCGACTACACCCTACCCGACGGCTCGGCGACGGCCTTCATCGAGAACCTGCGCATGCAGCAGGGCTTCGGCAACATCGACGGAACCGGCAACGGCCTGAACAACACGGTCGAGGGCAACACGGGCAACAACATCCTGCGCGGGCTTGCCGGCGACGATCGCTTGGAGGGCGGCGATGGCGACGACCGCCTCTTCGGGTCCCAGGGCATCGATAACATGCGGGGCGGCAGCGGGGCGGACACCATCGTCATGGGCTCGGCCGACATTGTCTTCGGTGGATCGGGTATGGACAGCTTCCGCTTCAACGGCAATGCCCTTGGTCCCGGCGGCTCCGGCGGCCCGACCATCCGCGATTTCGACGGGGTCTCGCTGAATGCAGGTAATGGTGAGGACAAGCTGGTCTTTGCCACCGGGCTGGAGACCGGCAGCTTTGCCTACATCGGCGCGGCGGCCTTCTCCGGCGGCGGCAACTCGGAGGCCCGCTTCGACGGCGTCCGTCAGCTGCAGGTCGACCAGGACGGCGACGGCAGCAGCGACATCAACGTCCTGATAGACGGCTTCACCGCCGCCAATCAGCTGACCGCCACCGATTTCGTGTGGCAGTAGCACCCGGCAATACTACGCTGCCCAGCGCGCGAGGTCACACTGCATCTCTTTGTGCGTTCAAAAGCCACGCGAGCCTTATCCTCGCCGTGCTGCGGGCGCGCGATCGCGCTTGCCGAGCCGCGTTGCATTCTACGCAACGCAGCTTGGTTTGACTTCAAGGTAACTGCCCGCCAAGCAGGTCCGAGCACAAGGGCGATTTGTCCTTGTCGCGATGTCCCACGCAGCCTTGACAAGGCAGGGGGGAGTCAGTACCGCGGGCGTGCCGTTTGACCTGAGCGGAGGCGGGCGCGAGCCCAATGACGCTGGCCTGAGCCTGGTGGGACGGGAGTTCGGCAGGGAACGCCAGCGCGGCCCCGAACCGAAGGTACGCGATTGCGGGGGTCGCGAAATGAGAGGCAAGAGACAAGGTGACCCGCATCTCGAGGGAGCCTCTGACGGAGCGTTGCATTTGGCTGCGGGGCCCATCCTTCGGCAGTGACGGAACACGACATACTCGGTAGAGTGCAAAGGAGTCGGAAATGGTCAAATCGCTTGTTCTTCACATCGGAGATCCGAAAACAGGCACCAACGCCGTGCAGCACGTTCTCGGCAACCATCTGTACGAATGCGAGGACAAGTCGCTGTTCTTCCTGCCGAGCCGCTTTGCCCATGAGCTCGCAGAAAAACTGATGCAGCAGAACGGCAACAGCGATGCGGACATCAGCGCCTATCTTCGGCCCTTTGCCGAGAGGTACAACAAGAGCGATGCCGATATCGGCGTGATCTCAAGCGACAAGTTCGCCAGCTCCGACCCGGCCCGGCTGCACGCCCTGATAACCGGACATTTCGAGGTGGACGAGAAGGACCTCAAGGTCGTCTCATATCTGCGGCCGCACTGCGATGCCCTCACATCGCGCTATGCGCAGCAGGTCAAGACCGGCCAGTTCACCGGTACTCTCGATCAGTTCTATGCCTTGAGAAAGGCGTCCCTCAACTACACCAGACGGATTCGCAAGTGGAAGAATGTCTTCGGGGACAATCATTCTTTCCACCTCTTCAGCAGGGACGCGCTGGAGGGCGGTGATATCGTCGTGGATTTCTTCAAGAACGCCCTGAAGCTGGAAAACGTCACGCTGCAAGAGTCGCAACTTGCGAACCAGTCGCCCTCCGTCAAAGAGTTATCCGTCATCCGGCAGTACTACCTCAACGTACTTGGCGACCATCCTGGCAAGATTCGCAAGATGCAGGACTATGACAAGCCTTGGACCAAGATCGACAAGTATTTCTTGAGCAAGACCCAGGATGTCGGCGAGATAGAGCGGGTAACGATCCACAAGAAGCTGTGGGAGAAGATCCAGCCCAGGCTCGCCGCCGATGCGCGCAGGGTTGACAAGATGCTGAAGACAAAGGACTTTTTTGGCGCTGCGCTGGAGCGCTATGAAGCCAAGGTCGTTCGAAAAGCCCAAGACCTCTCCATGAGCGCCAATTTTAGCCCGGAAGAAGAACGCATCCTGCAGAGCTTGCTTCTGGGCATCCAAGAGCTGAAAAACGAGGCCGATAGCAATGCCAAGACGCAGGCTTCCAACAGCGAAGGGTGACAGGGAAGACGGCACGATCTGAGAGCCTGGCCCGAAACCGGAACCTGGACAGCGAGTACCAAGCTGCGTTGCGCGCAGCGCGGCGCAGTTTGGCAAGCGCGACCGCGCACCCGCAGCAATGCGAGGATAAGCCCGCCTGGCGTCTGAACGCCCAAACAGATGCAACGAGACCTATAGGGTCCGCGCCGCTGCCATGAAGACCGCCTTCTCATTCCCCGATCAGCAAGCCGCCTTTCGCGGCGGCATCCGTGCCGCTGCAGGCGCACCGGCCTTGGCGATCGGCGCCAGCTTTCTCGGGTTCGGCGCGCTGGTGCGGGAGTCGGGGCTGAGCCTTTGGCACGGGCTGATCTCCACCGCCACGACCTGGGCCCTGCCGGGGCAGGTGGCGATGGTCGAGCTCTATTCCGTGGGGGCCGGGCTGCTGGCCGTCGCCCTGGCCGTGGGTGCCAGTGCCACACGCTTGCTGCCGATGGTGATGACCCTGGTGCCGCTGATGCGCCATCAGGGGGTAAAGCGGCGCAGCTTTTTCTTCTGGGCGCACTTGATCGCGCTGACCGGCTGGGCCGTTACCATGCGGGTCGGTCCCGGGCTGCCGCCCGCGCTGCGCTTGCCGTTCTTTCAGGGTTTCACCCTGACCCTTTGGGTCACCACCCTGGTCGGGACGGCCATCGGCTATCTGCTGCCCGAAGTCTTGCCCAAGGCCGTGACCTTGAGCCTGGTGTTCCTGACGCCACTCTACTTTACGCTTCTCTTCCTTGAAGATCTGGTCGGGGAGAATCTGGTCGGGCGGCGCAAGCCGCTGGCGCTGGGCTTCGGGGCAGTCTTGGGGCCGCCGCTGTTTCTGCTCTCGCCGGACTGGAGCCTGATTCTGACGGGGCTTATCGGCGGCAGCCTCGCCTTCTTCCTGACCAAACGCGGGAAGAGCTGAGGCCATGCAGGAGACCTGGGTCTGGCCGCTTCTGATCCTCGCCGTCTCGGCTGTTGCCACCTACGTCTGGCGCGGCCTGGGTGTGCTGCTCTCGGGACGGATCAATCCGGACAGCGCCCTCTTCGCCTGGATGGCCGCCGTCGCCTATGCCCTGCTGGCCGGCCTCATCACCCGCATGATCGTGCTGCCGATCGGACCGCTGGCCGAGACGCCCTTGGAGGCGCGCCTCGCAGCCGCAGCACTCTGCGTGATCGCCTTCTTGATCACCAAAAAGCTATTGCTGGCGGTCCTGGTCGGCGGCGCAAGCCTGGCCCTGTGGCTGACACTGCTGCCGGTCTGAAAGCGCGGTCCTACGCCATCAAGGCAGCGACACCCGGCAGGGTCTTGCCCTCCAGCCACTCCAGGAAGGCGCCGCCGGCGGTCGAAACATAGCTCAGCTTGTCCACCGCGCCGGCCTGCGCCAATGCCGCGACCGTGTCGCCGCCGCCGGCCACCGACAAGAGGCTGCCGCGCGCCGTCAGCGCGATGACCGACCCGGCAGTGATCATCGTCGCACGGTCGAAGGGCGGGAACTCGAAAGCGCCCAAGGGCCCATTCCAGACCAGGGTCCTGGCCTCCTCCAGGGCCTCCTCGATGGCCGCGATGCTCTTGGGGCCCACGTCCAGAATCATCTTGTCGGCAGGGATGGCGTCCAGCGCCACGGTCTCGGCATCCGCGCCGGCTTCCAGCTTGGCCGCGACCACGGCGTCCTCCGGCAAGAGGATGCGGCAGCCGGCGGCGGCGGCGGCGGCATCTATCTTGGCCGCGGTCTCGGCCAGGCCGCGCTCGCAGAGCGACGCCCCGACCTCGACTCCGCGGGCATGGAGGAAGGTGTTGGCCATGCCGCCGCCGATCACCAGCACGTCGACCTTCTCGATGAGGTTGCCCAGCAGCTCCAGCTTGGTCGAGACCTTGGCACCGCCGACGATGGCGACCACCGGCCGCTCGGGCACATCGAGCGCCTGGGCCAGGTGTTCGATCTCTTCCTGCATCAAGCGCCCGGCTGCGGCCGGCAGGCGGTGCGCCAGCCCTTCGGTCGAGGCATGGGCGCGGTGGGCAGTGGAGAAGGCATCGTTGACATAGCCCTCGCCCAATGCCGCCAAGGCAGCGACGAAGGCGGGGTCGTTCTTCTCTTCGCCGGTGTGAAAGCGCAGGTTCTCCAGCATCAAGAGGCCGCCGGGCTCCAACTCGGCGATCGCGGTCTCTGCAGCCGCCCCCAGGCAGTCCTCGGCGAAAGCGACGGGCCGGCCGATGGCATCGGCCAGAGCGGCCGCGATCGGACGCAGGCTCATCTCCGGCACTGCCCTACCCTTGGGGCGGCCGAAGTGCGACAGCAGGACCAGCTTTGCACCGGCATCGGCGAGTTCGCGCAAGGTCGGCAGGCAGCGCTCGATTCGGGTGGCGTCCGTCACCTTGCCGTCGCGTAAGGGTACGTTCAGGTCGACACGCACCAGCAGGCGTTTGCCGGCCAGGCCACCCAGCTCTCCGCTCAAATCCTCGATCGTTCTCAGCTGCCCCATGTCCTGCTCCCCATGTCTTGCTCCCGTCAAACACCGCATTCGCGGCTTGAGGGACCACAAAGCAGACCCCAAAGGCAAGAGCCCGAAGCGCAACACTAGTCCGGAAATCGCACCAGGATAGGGTCGTCATGGGCGATTCCCGGACTAGGGTGCCGCAAGGCGTTGACCCGCGCGCGCGTCTTCCCAACCTTAGCACCATGAGCGACACGATGAACGCAGCCAAGGGCGCATCCCGGGGCGCATCCCGGGGCGCATCCCGGCCGGCTGAGCGGCGGCACCTGTCCCCGCTTCAGCGGCGCGCCTACCAGCTGAGCCAGGCGGCCAGCTCCGGCCTCTTCCTGGGGCAGAAATGGCTTTCGACCAAGGTCACACGACCGGTGAAGGCCGATCCGCCGATTGCCGGCCCCTTCCCCGACACCAAGGAGATTCTGGGCCGCCTGCAACAGCTTTTCGCCCTGGACATGAGGAACGTGGAGCAAGGCCTCTACCCCCTGCCCGACGATCTGGTCAGCCGCCCGCTCACGGCACTGACCGGGGCGCTCAGCTATTTCGCCGATCTGCCGGCAGTGGAGCGTCGTCGGCACAGCGGTGCCGGCCAAGAGGTCTTCCAGGAACGGCGACGGCCTGGCTTTCCTCGCTACTATCAGCAGAACTTCCACTTTCAAAGCGACGGCTGGTTCTCACGCGGCTCGGCCAAGCGCTACGACCATCAGGTCGAGGTGCTGTTCACCGGCGGGGCCGATGCGATGCGCCGCCAGGCTCTGGTGCCGCTGGCCAAGGCGCTGCGCGGCGGCCGTCAAGAGGAGAAACGCCTGCTGGACCTGGGCAGCGGCAGCGGCGGCATTCTCCCCTTCTTGAAGCAGGCCTACCCCCGTGTCGGCCTTCTCGGCCTGGACCTCTCGCAGCCCTACCTGCAGGAGGCCGCGGCGCGCCTGCGCGCCTATCGCCGCTGGCAGCTGCTGCAAGGCGCGGCCGAGAATCTGCCCCTGGCCGACGACAGCCTGGATGCGCTCACCAGTGTGTTCCTGTTCCATGAGCTGCCCCGCAAGGTTCGCGCCCAGGTGGTTGACGAGGCCGCCCGCGTGCTGAAGCCCGGCGGCAGCTTCGTGCTGGTGGATTCGATCCAGACCGGCGACGTCCCGGCCTACGATGCCTTGCTGCAGTACTTTCCCGTCGCCTTTCACGAACCCTACTACGCCGACTACGTGGCGCAAGACCTGGAAACGCTGTTCGCCGAGCGGGGATTCCGCGTGGAAAGCGTTACGCTCGCCTACTTCGCGCGCATCATGCATATGGTGCGGACTGCGTGAACGCGCCGCTGCTGGACCGCCTGGGCGCGCGCGCCGAGGACCCGGCCCCCTTCCTGACCTTCCTCGACCGCCGCTGGTCGCGCCGCGAGATCTGGGAAGAGGCCAGCGCCGCAGCCGCCGGCTTTCGCGCAGCTGAACTGGAGCCCGGCCGCCCGATCGGCATCCTGCTGCCCAACCTGCCGGGCGCCGTGGTCGCACTGCTGGGCATCTGGCTGGCCGGCCGCACCGCAGCCCTGGTCGATGGGCGTCGGGCGATCGACGCGCTGCATGGCTGGGCCGAGGCGAAACGACCGGCTGCCCTGGTGACCCTGGATCTGGCCTCCGTCTTCGAGCGTGCGCGCGCCCTGGCAGAGGCGCATCCCCCCTGCCGGCTGATCGTCATGCCGATTGCCGATCAGCTGAGTTTCTGGAAGCGGATGATCTCGCCCTGGCTGCGCGGCGGCGGTACCGCCAAGCGACCGGAGGATACCGAGATCCTGGCCTGGCAGGCGCTTCTCAAGCAGCATTCGCCAGCAGGAGCTGCAGCCGGTGAGCCGCCGGACCTGCCAAGCATTGCGCCCTGGCCGGATCGGGCCAATGGCCTGCTCGCCTGCCCGCTCGCCGATCCGGCGGCGCTGAGCGCCCTGGTCTCGGCCTGGTGCGGCGAGGGCAGCCTGATCCTCTCACCGCGCCTGGACGAACGCTCGCTGGCAAAGGTGCGCAAGGCCAGCCGGCCGGATCTGGAAATTGTAGCCCTCTTGGAACAGGATGGCGCCCTATAGCCAGACGAAATCTGAGGCGGTGAGCAAGCCAGCGTTGGTGACGCCGTCGATCAGAAAGGCATTGTCGGTCGTACCATCGCCGTCCTGATCCACCTCGATCTGCCGGGTGCCGGCGTAGCGCGCTTGCGAGTTGCCGCTGGCCGAGAAGGCGTTCTCTCCAACATAGGCGAAGTTGCCGACCTCGATGCCGGTCGCATAGACCAGCTTGTCCTCGCCGTTTCCGCCGTTCACCAACGCACCGTCGAAGTCGCGGATGATAGGGTTCCCGGCACTGAGACCGCCCAGGGTCGAGGCATCGAACAGAAACGCATCCATGCCGGAGCCGCCGAAGGCCACATCGCCAATCCCCACAGCCATGGTGTCGGCCCCGCTCTCGCCCTCAAAGCGGTCCGCGCCCTGGCCGCCGAAGAGGGTGTCGTCGCCATCGCCGCCGATCAAGCGGTCGTCGCCCTGGTTGCCGGCCAGTCGATTGGCGCCGCTGTTGCCTGCCACCGTGTTGTCCAGCGCGTTGCCGGTCCCCCGCAGGTCGCCGAAGCCTGCTTCCAGGCGCAGGTTCTCAACAAAGCCGTCCGAACCGCTGGGCAGCGTGTAGTCTACCTCGGCGCGCACCAGGTCGGTGCCCTGGCCTGAAGAATCGCGCACCCGGTCGGCCGTGCTGATGACAACGAAGGTGTCGTCGCCGCTGCCCCCGGTCATCGTGTTGCTGCCACCGCGACCGGCGTTCAGACGATCGTTGCCGCTCATGCCCGAAAGGGTATTGTCGAAAGAGTTGCCGACGATGATGTCGGCGTTGGCATTGCCGACCGCCATCGCCGCCCCGGCCGAGCCCACGACGTTGACCCGCTCGACCATGACCTCGGCCGCCGTGCCCAGCGTGTAGTCGGCGGCATTGCTGCGCACTACGTCATCGCCCTGGCCCGTGCCGTCGAAGATGCGGTCGCTGCCAGTGTCGACGATGAAGGTGTCATTGCCCAGACCTCCGAAGGCGGTATCCGTCCCGGAGGCTCCGTTCAAGCGATCCTGATTGCGCCCACCGAAGAGGATGTCGCTGCCGGTGCCGCCGACCATCTGGTCGGCACCCGTTGCCCCATAGACGAGGTCTTCATCTGAGCCACCGAAGAGCGTGTCCTTGCCGTTGCCGCCAAACAGCATATCGTTGCCGGCTTGGCCGCGCAGACTGTCGTCACCGCCCAGTCCCTTGACCAGGTCGTCGCCGCTGAGCGCGCGGATGTCGTCCGGCCCAGTTCCGCCGACCAGGAAGTCGCCGCCACTGGTCGCCACCGGCAGTCCGTCGATGATCGTCTCGATTGAGAAGAGCAGCGCCCCACCGGCAGCGGCGGTCCCACCGACGATGAAGAGGGTATCGACACCGGACCCACCGTCGATGGTTTCTATCGGCGCCAGTTCTCCCGGAGCGACGACGAAGATATCGGCACCACTGCCACCGTAGACGGAATCCGACCCGCTGCCGCCGGCGATCACATCGTCGCCGTCGCCGCCATAGAGGTTCCGGTCGTCGCCGCTATCGCCCAGCAGCGTATCGTCGCCCAGCCCACCGCTCAGGGTGCCATCGTCTCCAAGTCCGCCGGAAATCACGTCGGCGCCGGTGTCACCCAGCAAGATCTGGTCGTCGCCGTCGTCGGCGAAAACACGATCATTGCCGCTGCCCCCGGAAAGGCTGGTGTCCGCACCCTCCCCGCCATTGAGCCTGTCGTTGCCGTCTTGGCCAAAAAGCGACTCATCTTCACCGTCGCCGCCGAAGACAAAGTCGGTACCATCGCCGCCAAAGAGACCCACATCGTAACCGCTTCCGCCGATGACGGTATCGCTGGCTGCATCGCCCACCAGCAAGCTATCGTCGCCGCTACCGCCATCAACGATGTCGATACCCTGACCGCCATAGAGTTTGGTATCGTCGTCGTTCCCGCCGAAGAGCCGATCATTGCCACTCGCGCCGTAAAGTGAGTAGTCGCGACCTTCACCGCCAAAGACCCGGTCACTCCCGCTGTCGCCGAAGAGGGAAACCTCGCGACCCGTACCGCCGTAGAGACGATCGTTGCCATCTTGCCCAAGAATCTTCTCGTCATCTCCGGTGCCACCATAGAGGCGATCATTGCCGCTGTTGCCGCGCAGCTTTACATCATTCCCTGAACCGCCAAAAAGGCTATCCTTTCCGGATTTGCCGACCAGTAAGTCGTTACCGCTGACGCCGAACATCGTATCATCGCTGGCAAAGCCGTCGAAGCTATCGTTCACCGGGACTGCCGTGCTGCCATAGACGACGGCGGCTTCGATTCCCGAAACCATCCCATAGGCCGGCAGATAGCCACGCCCTTCGACCTGGACGATCAGGCGGTCGAAGCCGCTGCCGCCGTAGAAACGATTGACGAAGCCATTCTGATTTTCCGAGGCGGAGAAGATGAGGAGGTCGTTGCCACTGCCACCGTAGACACGGTCGGAGCCGCCGCCGCCATAGAGGTAGGAGTCCGATCCGGCACCGCCGTAAACGCGATCGGCCGCATCGCCACCGAAGAGGAAGGCGTCGCCGCCCGACCCGCCGCGCACCTCATCCGCGTTCGCGCCGCCGTAGAGGAAGGAGTCCGTGCCGTCCCCGCCGGAAACCCGATCGTCGCCCGTATCGCCATAGAGCGAGCCATCTGCCCCGGCACCGCCCTCGACCCGATCGTTGCCCTTACCGCCCCAAAAGCCCGTGTCATCCCCATCCCCACCGAAGAGGGAGTCATTGGAGTCGGCACCGCGAAGATCAGAGTCGTTACCCGATTGTGCAAAGATCGTATCGACGCCACCACCGCCATCCAGGCGAACATCGTCACCAGAGCCCCCGTTCAGGCGATCGTTTCCCTCGCCACCGAACAGCGTGCTGTCGTGCCCGGCCCCGGCAATGAGGTCATCTGCCCCGCTACCGCCGTAAAGCGCGCTATCGTCACCGTTACCGGACAGAATACTGTCCGTGCCACTACCGCCGTAGAGGCGCGCATCCGCTCCGCCATTACCGTTCAGCGTATCGTCACCCATTCCGCCGTAGATATCTGCATCCGCGCCGTAGCCCGCAGAGACAAAATCGTCTCCGCCGCCACCGAAAAGGAGTGAATCGTCATCCAAACCGGCATAGATCTTATCGTCGCTTCCGCCGCCCAAGAGGGATGTATCGTTGCCTTGCTCGCCGTGTAGTTCGTCCGCGCCGGCCTGACCGAGCAGCTGGTCGGGGTCGCCTCCTCCAAAGAGGCTGTCATCGCCGGAGGCACCAACCAGTCGGTCCGGTCGCGCGATGCCGTAAAGGCGATCGTCTCCCGATAGCCCGTCGATGTAATCCGATTGACTGGTGCCGACAAGGCTGTCATTCCCGCTGGTTCCAAATATTGTATTGAAAATGTACTCTATGTTCTCAACAGAGATAACCTCCATTCCACTTGGACTCTTCACACCGTTATACAGCAGCATAAAATCAACACCAGATCCACCGTCTATTGTATCGCCAGATTCAAAATCAGCCTGTGTCTTCACAATGAAGGTGTCAGAACCGCTACCGCCGAACAAGGTGTCCTGCCCCAGACCACCATAGAGCCTGTCATCGCCGCGTTCACCCCGTCCCCGATCGTTGCCTTCGCCCCCAAAGACGAAATCATCGCCACTCCCGCCAAGAAGCGGACCGTCGTCGTCTGCGCCGCCGTAAACCTTATCGTTACCCAATCCCCCAGTGATAGTGCCATCATTGCCTGAATCGCCAAAGACGAGATCGTTTCCTAAACCTCCATTCACGTGATCCCTGTCATCTCCGCCATAGACCCTATCGTCGCCTCGCCCTCCATAGAGGCTCCAGTCCGAACTGTCTCCGCCAAAAACCCTATCGTCGCCGCTTTCTCCGAATACGCTCACATCAATGCCCGCTCCGCCGTAAATCACATCATTGTCGTCTCCTCCAAGAAACAAGGAATCATTACCACTTCCCCCAAACAGAGTATCGGCACCGGTTTGGCCGGATATTCGGCTATCATTCCCCATACCACCATATAAGGTGTCGTCGCCATGGTCCCCAAAGAGAGCCGTATCCGCCTGAGCGCCCCCAAACACCAGATCGTTGCCGACACCGCCACCCAAATGGCTGTCTTCGCCGCCTCCCCCGAACAGAGTATCGGTACCCAATCCGCCATACATACTGTCAACTCCGCCCAAACCATAGAGCGTATCATCTCCAGCTAAACCATAGATTTTATCCGCGCTGTCGGTCCCAGTGAGCGTATCATTGAGATCAGTGCCCGTAACTTTCGCCATCGCTCAGACTCCTGAGGCTATGTTCCTGGGACGCTCCAGTGCCAACCTGGCCAGTGCCAACCTGGAACGATCGTTCTCTGGCAAGTGACGTACCGTGAAGTTGAACTTGGACCCAACATCCAGGACCTGCCGCTCGTCTGTGCACATAGCAAATTCGCCTGCTGGCGACTTCCGAAGGCCAGCCAAGCACCAAGCAGGATGCCAGCACTAGTGGTGCAACCCAGACGGATGGTTCCCATCCGCCTGGATAAGTTGCCCCACCAGATCAACACGTTAGTGGGCCGATTCACCGAACGCTTGGGATCCAAGCGTTCGGTGAATCGGCCACTAGCACGCGCTGACGCATCCCCACGCTATCGCATGACGAGTATCACCGCCTGTACAATTGCCGGTCAAGACGAAACCCAGCGTCGCGCTGGCCGACCGACTCCAACCCGGGCTCGGCGCCCGAATGCAAGTCCAATGCCTTGGTTCTCCCTCTCCCATTGAGACCCAACCCAGGCGCATGATAGAGCTTCCTGGCCTTTGGCGCGGCGCCGATTCCGCCGCCGTTCCACGATCCGGTCATGCGAAGAGGGGGTTCTATGGCGTCGGTGCTGGCGATCGACCTTGGCGGCTCGGCACTCAAGGCCTGTCTCTTCGATCTGGAAGGTAGGCAGCTGGCCAGCACGAGCCATCCGCTCGGCTTCGCCGAGGACAAGGGCCGGTCGGAGCAGGACCCCGGTGTCTGGTGGCAAGCGCTGCTGGAGGCCGCTACGAGCCTGTCAGCAAAAGCCCCGGACGCCTTCGACTCCCTTACCGCCATCGCCACTTGCGGCTTCACGCGCACGCAGATCTTTCTGGACGCTGGGGGTAAAGCGCTTCGGCCGGCCATCGGCTTTCGCGACTCGCGCGCGCAAGCCCTGGCGGAAGAGCTGTGCCGCCTGCCCGGCGTCGAGAGGCAGCGCGAAGCCAAGCATCTGAACGGCTTTCATCCGCTCGCCCGCCTGGCCTGGCTGCAACGCGAGGAGCCGGAGGTCTGGCAGGCCACGCGCTTGCTGCTGGAGCCGAAAGACTATCTGAACCTGCGCCTCACCGGCCAGGCTGCCTCCGATCCTGTCTCGCAGGAACGCCTCTTGCGGGCCACGGCCGGCGGTGCGGACTCGCTCGCCGCGGCGGTGGGCCTGGAATCCGTGCCGCTGCCGCCGCTGATCGCGCCGACCCAAGAGGTCGGTCGGGTGCAGCAGGGCCTGCCCCAGCCCCTGGCAAAGCTGGCCGGCGCAAGGGTCTACTGCGGCGCGAACGACAGCTGGACGGCAGCAGCCGGCCTGGCCGCCTTAAAGCCGGGCCGGGCCTACTGCCTCTCCGGCTCCTCAGAGGTCTTCGGGCTGCTGGCCAACACAGAGGCACAGGCGCCGGGCCTGATCGCGCTGCTCTGGGGCGAAGGCCTCTGGCATCTCGGCGGACCCGGCATGAACGGCGCCAACGCGCTGGACTGGATCGTCAATCTGCTGGACCCGCGCGCTCTACCGAGCGATGAGCGCCTGGAGAGCCTGCTGGCAGCCCCCTGCAGCGGCCTGCCCCTGCTGTGCCATCCCTACCTGCTGGGCGAGCGCGTTCCCTTCTGGGACCCGGACCTGCGCGCCTCCTTCATCGGCTTGAGCGCTAGGCACCAGCCGGGAGACCTGGTGCGCGCGGTCATGGAAGGGGTCGCCTTCCTCAATCGTCTGGTGCTGGAGCGCGCCGAAACGGCCAGCGGTCAACGAACCCCGGCCGTCCGACTCGCCGGTGGCGGCAGCCGCAATGCCGCCTGGAACCAGATCCGCGCCAACTGTCTTGGGCGTCCCTTACTGGTTTCCTCGCAGGGCGAGATGGGCCTGGCCGGCTGTCTGGCCGTGACGAGAGTCGGGCTCGGCCTCGATCCCGATGTCGTGAACGCTGCAGAGGCGATCGCCGGCGACCTGGTGACCTACGACCCCGACCCGGCCTTCCAAGCTCGCGCCGATGCCCTCTATGCTGTCTTCAAGGAGATGCAGGAGAGTCTGGCAGGCGCCTCGCATCGGCTGGCCCGGATCGGCGAGGCTGCTGAGAGATGACGACGAAAACCGTGATCGCGAAGTACGGAACCTTGCTGGCCGGCCTGGCCGTGCTGGTCGTCCTGCTAATCTTCGCGCGCAATTTTGCAAGCAGCGCCAATCTCTTGAACGTGCTGAAGCACACCTCTTTCCTCACCATCCTGGCGGTCGGCTTTACCTTCGCACTGATCACGTCCGAGCTGGATCTCTCCTTCGCCAATCTTTGCAGCCTGGCAGCCGTGGTGACCGGCGGCCTGGTGCACAACGAGGTCGCCTGGCCGCTGGCAGCCCTTGCCGGCGTGGCTCTGGCCACTCTCGGCGGTGTGGCGAACGGCCTGCTGGTCACCTGGATCAAGGTGCCCTCGCTGATCGCCACGCTTGGCATGGCGGCGATTGCCGGCGGACTGGCCTTCATGATCACCGGCGGCGTCTCCTTCGTCGGGCGCTGGCCGCCGGAGTTCCTGGCCCTCGCGCGCGGCAAGCTGGCCGGCATCCCGGTGCTGATCTTCTTCATGGCAGCGGTCGTGATACTGGCCTTCGTGGTCAGCAAGAAGACCCGGCTGGGCGTGCACATGCTGGCCACCGGAGAGGCCCGCGACGCCGCCCACCGCGCCGGCATCGCCACCGGTCGGATGAAGCTGATCGGGCTTACCCTCTCAGGCCTGGCAGCCGGCATCGCCGCCGTGCTGCTGGTCGCCAACCTAAGCTCGGCCGCACCGCAGATGGCCGGCGACTTTCTGCTGAACGGCATCGCCGCCGTGCTGCTGGGCATGACCATGTTCGAGCCCGGCCGGCCGAACATCGCCGGAACCTTCGCCGGCGCGCTTATCATCTCCGTCCTCGACAATGGGCTCGTGCTCTTGGGCGCACCCTATTACCTTCAGGACATCGTGCTGGGCTTGATCATGATCGCCTCGGTCGGGGTCTCCGCCAGCGTACTCAAGCAGGCGGCCTTCACCGTCTAGAGATTCTTAGAAGCAGAGCAAAGGAGTCAAAAACATGCTGTCACGTCGGGTTCTCCTTGGTGCCCTCGCCGGTGCCTTCGTCTTCGGTCAGGCGCTCGCCGCGCAGGCCTTCGAGCTGGGCGTCGTTGCCTTCCAGATGTCGGCCGAAACGCACGCGCGCGTGGCCAATGCGGTCGAGGCGGCGGCGAAGGAGAAGGGCTGGGACGTGACCGTCCTCAACTCCAACGGCGCGCTGCCCACCCATGCCGAGCAGATCGAGAATCTGATCCAGCGCGGCGTCGACGGCATCGTGCTGGCGATGTCCAAGCCGGTGCAGTTCGACGCCCAGATGCAGGCCGCCAAAGAGGCCGGCATCCCGGTCATCTCGGTCATGAGCGGCTCCAGCCCGCATACGCTCTTCGACATCCAGGTGAACGAGTATGGCGTCGGTGCCGATGCCGCGCTCTACCTGCTGGGGGCGCTCGGCTATGAGGGCAAGATCCTGACCCAGCGCTTCGAAAGCAACGTCGGCACCCGCATCCGCGGCAAGATCCTGGACGTGGTCTTGAGCGAGAATACCGCGGTCGAGGAAGTCGGCTCGCACTCCATGGCCCGCACCCAGAGCTGGCGCGACGACGTGCGCAACGGCATGAACGCGCTGATCCTGCAGAACGCCGGCGACTTCGACGGCATCTGGGCCTCCTTCGACGGCCAGGCCTTCATCATCGACGACCTCTTGAAAGAGCAGGGCATGCAGAAGGGCGACGTCGTGCTGGTCTCGATCGACGGCGGCGCCGAGAGCTACCGGCGCATCAAGTCGCCCGAGTCTATGCTGATGGCGACCGTGGCCATTCCCTTCGAAGCCATGGGAGAGGCAGCCGTCGACGCGATGGAGGTGATCGCCGTCAAGGGCGCGGCCAAGGAGAGCGTGACCAGCGGCCCCTACCTCTTCATGAGCGCCGATCTGGTCGATCAGTCCAACGTCGACGCCTTCATCCAGTAGCAGGGCCGGCCCGCCCGCAATGACGGAGATCCTGAGCGTCCGGGGCGCACGCAAGGCCTATGGCGCCGTCGAGGCCTTGCGTGCCGCCGACTTCTCTTTGGAGGCCGGCGAGATTCATGCCGTGTGCGGCGACAACGGCGCCGGCAAGTCGACCCTGATCAAGCTGATCGCCGGGGTCGAGCAACCGGACGCCGGGCAGCTGCTGGTGCGCGGCCAGCCCTGCCGCTTCGCCACGCCGCACGACGCCCTGGAGGCCGGGATCGCCACCATCCACCAGGACCTGGGCCTGGCCCCGCGCATGACGATCTATCAGAACATCTTCATGGGTTCCGAGCTGGTGCGCCGCGTGCTGGGGATCGCCTTACTGGACCGGGCGGCGATGATCGGCCAGTCGCGCGGCTTCCTTCAGCGCCTGGGCTCAGGCCTGACCGACATGACAGCCCCGGTCGAGACCCTCTCCGGCGGCCAGCGCCAGGCCGTGGCGATCTGCCGGGCGCTGCGCTGGAAGGCGGAGATCATCGTCATGGACGAGCCCACCGCAGCACTGGGCGTGCGCGAGACCGAACAGGTGCTGACCCTGATCGGCCAGCTGAAAGAGACCGGGGTCACCGTCATCCTGGTCAGCCACAACATGAACGATGTGGTCGCCGTCGCCGACCGCGTGACCCTGCTGTCGGCGGGCCGCACGCTCGATACCCTCTCAACGGAGGGCCTGAGCGCCCAGGCCCTCTCGCAGAGGATACTCTCCAGCAGCGCGGAGCTGGCCGTTTCCTGATAGGCCAAGCCTACAGGGTTCCAGGCTGGAGCTCGTTCGGCTAGCATACCTCCAAGCTTGGAAGAAGCCGGGGATATCGGCTCTGATCTCTTTGCCCAACAGATCGCGCAGAGAGACGCTTGGCCTGCCTTGCATCGCAATAGAGCGTGTTCCGCTCGACCGAAACTCCGGCAATCCGCACTCAAGCTAAGGAGTGGACGCGATGGCTGCGATCTTCGGAACGACGGGTGTCAACGACACGCTCTTCGGTACCAATCTTGGCGATCAGATCTACGGGCTGGACGGGGATGACCGGCTCTACGGGCTGGACTCGCTCGACTCGCTCTTCGGTGCCACCGGCGACGATGGGCTTTTTGGCGGCAGTGGGCTCGACATCAGCATCTTTGGCGGGCTCGGCGACGACAGCCTCTTCGGCGACAGCGGAACCGATTTCGTCGTTCACGGAGAGAGTGGCCTCGACAGCCTCTATGGTGGCGCCGACCGTGATGTCTCCTTCTTCGGCGGAAGCGGCGCGGATCTCCTTGTTGGCGGCGCAGGGGACGATCGCCAGTTCTTTGGTGGAGCGGGTCCGGATAGCCTCTTCGGCAACAGCGGCGCCGACGCGGCCTTCCATGGCGACAGTGGCGCCGACCTGATCGTAGGCGGCAGCGGGCCGGACTATATCGTCTATGGTGCCAGCGGTGCAGACAGCCTCTACGGCAACCAGGGAGAGGATAGCTTCTTCTTCGGCGCCAGCGGCGACGATCGTCTTCTCGCCGGTCGCGGAGTCGATACCGCCTTCTACGGAGGCAGCGGCAACGACAGCCTCTCCGGCGGCAGCGACAACGAGCGCCTCTTCTTCGGCGACGATGGCGACGATGCCCTCTTTGGCGACAGTGGCGCCGATTCCGTTCTGTCCGGCCGGTCGGGCGACGACAGGCTCTATGGCGGCCACGGCCAGGATGCCACCCTCCTGGGCGGTGCCGGTTCCGATAGCCTCTTCGGCGGCGCAGGAGAGGATTTGCAATTCTACGGCTCGGAAGATGCCGATCGTCTCTTCGGCGGCCAGGATTCGGACAGCACCTTCTTCGGTGGCGCCGCAGATGACAGCCTGTTCGGCGACAGTGGCGCGGACCGCTTGTTCCGGGGCGTGAACGACAATGACCTTCTCTACGGCGGCAGCGGCAGCGATGCGCTCTTCTACGGCGACGCCGGTAACGACAGCCTCTTTGGCAGCGATGGCGATGATACCTCCTTTCTTGGCGCCAATAGCGACGACCAACTCTTCGGCGACAAGGGCGCAGACCAGAGGTTCTACGGCGGCGAGGGGTCGGACCGCCTCTATGGCGGCGGAGGGCAGGATGCCTTCTTCTTCGGCGGCAGCGACGACAACGACACGCTGTCCGGAGACAGCGGCGCCGATGCCTACTTCTACGGACAAGCCGGAGACGACAGCCTTTTCGGCGGCAGCGGCGACGACACCTCGCTGATGGGCGGCACCGGCAACGACAGGATCAACGGTGGAAACGGCAGCGATGGCCTCATGGGTGAGGACGGCGAGGACACGCTGCGGGGCGATGCCGGCGACGACACAGGCTTCGGCGGCAGCGGCAAGGACACGCTCTTCGGCGCGGACGGCCAGGATCTGCTCTACGGCAGCAGCGGTCAGGACCAGTTCGTCGGCGGTTCGGGGGGTGACACGGTCTTTGGCGGACGGAACCAGGACCGTCTGAATGGAGCCTCTGGTGTCGACACCGCCTATGGAGGGGCGAGTAATGACACCTTCATCATCGACACCAAGCCGGACCGCATCTTCGACGGCACCGGCGGTGGCTTCGACGTGCTACGCTCCAACTCGAACAACTACACGCTGGGTACGGCAGCCGAGGTGATGGTGGAGCGTGCGCTCATCGTGCGCTCGGCCGGGGCCGGGCGCTTGGTTGGCAACGACAACGACGAGATCCTGCTTGGCAACTCTTTCGACAATGTCTTGACCGGCAAGAGCGGCGCCGACCGCTTGAACAGCCAAGGCGGCAGCAATACCATGACCGGCGGCAGCGGTGACGACACCTTCGTGGTGACGACCTCCGCGGACGTGGTGCGGGACTTCTCCGGTCAAGGCGTTGACCTGGTGCGGGCCGAGGTGGACTACACCTTGCCCGGCGGGTCGGGCTCAGCCTTCATCGAGCACTTGCGCATGCAGCAGGGTTTCGGGAACATCGACGGCGCCGGCAATGACCTGGACAACACCATCGAAGGCAACAGCGGCGATAACGCTCTGCGCGGAGCAGAGGGCAATGACAGGATCGAAGGCAAAGGCGGGGACGACGATCTCTTCGGTGGTCTAGGCGAGGATCGCTTCTTCGGTGGCTCGGGCGCGGACAGGCTTCGTATGGCTAGCGGCGTCGTGGCCTTCGGCGGTTCGGGCACGGACAGCTTCCGTTTCGATGCGACCAGCTTGGGGGCAGGCGGCAGCGGCGGCCCGACCTTGCGCGACTTCGACGGCGTGCTGGTGAATGCTGCCAATGGCGAAGACAAGCTGGTCTTCGCGACGGGTCTGGAGAGCGGCAGCTTCGCCTACATCGGCTCGGCCGCCTTCTCCGGCGGCGGCAATTCTGAGGCGCGCTACGACGGCACCCGCCAGGTACAGGTCGACCAGGATGGCGACGGCACGACCGACCAGGCTTTCCTGATCAATGGTCTCACCGCCGCCAACCTGCTGACCGCCACAGACTTCGTCTGGCTGGTCTAACCGCCGAGAACCACGTCGGCGATCAGAAGTTCGGTCGCTTCGCTGGCCTCGATGGCCAGGCTCTGCTTGCCGCTGACCGCCACGCCGTCACGAGCCGCAACCGCCTGACCGTTCACCGTGAAGGCGCCGATGGCGGCCACCAGGTAGGCACCACGGCCCTCGCGCAGCAGGTGGGTCACGCTCTCGCCGGGCTGCAGGGTGGCGGCCAGGATTGCCGCGTCCTGATGGATCTCCAAGGCACCCTCGTCACCGGGCCGGCCGGAGGCCAGGGGCACCAGGCCGCTGCGGCTCTCCTTCGGGAAGCTGCGGGTCTCCCAGCGCGGCGTCACGCCGGTAACCGCCGGTTCGATCCAGATCTGGAAGATCTGGGTCTCGCCCGCCTCCAGATTGTGTTCCTCGTGCAGGATGCCCTTGCCTGCCGACATGACCTGCACGTCGCCGGCCAGGGTGCGACCCTCGTTGCCCAGATGATCGCGGTGCGTGATCGCACCTTTGCGGACGTAGGTCACGATCTCCATGTCGCGATGGCCGTGCCGGTCGAAGCCGGTGCCGGGGCGAATGGTGTCGTCGTTCCAGACCCGCAAGCTGCCGAGGCCCATGCGCTTGGGATCGTAGTAGTGACCGAAGGAGAAGTGATGGCGCGCATTCAGCCAGTCGTTCTGAAAGCGGCCAAGGCCGTCGAAGGGGCGTAGCTCAATCATCATCCTTACTCCCGTTGCTGGTTTGTGGCCTCGGCGCCTGAAGGCGGCCGGAACCAAGCGTTCAGCAAGAAATGGGTTTTTCTCGAAATGGGACAATTCCAACAACATGGAAATGACTGTCCCTTGAATGAAACAATGGTTAGAGTGACAGGCGCCGCTTTACCTCCGCCAGAAGGGCATCATGGTCGGGCTGGAAGTTCGCCTCGATCCACCAGGCTTCCAGCGCGCGCATCATCTGGCCGATTGCGGGGCCCTCCAGGCCCAAGGCCAAGAGATCGCCTCCAGTGATCGGCAGGGCTTTCGGCTGCCAGGCGGCAACTTCCGCATCGATCGCGGCCATGAGACTTGGCGCGATCGCCTCCGCTGCCACCGCGGTGCGCGCGCGGTCCAAGAGCGCTTCCGGGCCGTGGAAATAGAGTAAGCGGCGTCTGGCCAGCGGTTCCGCCAGGCCGCCGCCTGCGGGTTCGGTCATTGCGTTGAGGCGCCTGCTTTGCCGCTTCGACAGCTTGAGCGCCCTGGCGGTTTCCTGCCCGCCACCCGGTGACACCAGTGCGGCCAGGCGCTGCACGGCATCGCTCTCCGGCACCTCCTGCAAGAGGCGTTCCAGCCTGCCGCAGCCGCCGCTCTTTGGCAGCACATAGTCCAGGATCCCGCGGTCGTCCATTGTGCGCAGCACCGGCAGCGGATCTGTCGCCCGCAGCAACCGCAGCATCTCCTGCGCCTTGCGTTCGCCGGAGATCTGACGCAGGCCGGGTGCCAGATCCTCGGCCGCCTGCAGCGCCGGCCCGTCCGGATCGCCGCGACCGTAGTGGGCATGAAAGCGAAAGAAGCGCAGGATCCGCAGGAAATCCTCTTGGATGCGCAGTCGGGGATCGCCGACGAAGCGCACCCGGCCGGCCTCCAGATCGGCCTTGCCGTCGACGAAGTCATAGAGCTGGCCTTCGCAATCGAGGAAGAGCGCGTTCATCGTCAAATCGCGGCGCTGGGCATCGCGGCGCCAGTCCGTGGTGAAGCCCACGCGGGCATGGCGCCCGTCGGTCTCCAGGTCCTCGCGCAAGGTAGTGATCTCAATGGGTTGGTGGTCCACCACGGCGGTGACCGTGCCATGCTTGAGGCCTGTAGGAATGGCGCTCAAGCCCGCAAGCTTCAGCGCCGCCATAACCGCGTCCGGCTGCAGGGGCGTGGCGATGTCGATGTCCTTGATCTCTCTGCCGAGCAGCGAATCGCGCACGCAGCCGCCGACGAAGCGGCCTTCACCTCCGGCCGCCGCCAAGGCGGCGATCACCTGACGAACCGCCGGATCCTGGCTCCAGGCAGGCGCATGCTTGGACATGGCAAAGACGCGGCCTCAGCTTCCGGTCTGATTGCGCTGGATCAGGCTGGGAGCGCCAATCCAGCCGTCCGGGTCCAGATCGAAGACCCACATCGCCAGGAAAGAAAGGATGATGAGCCCGATGCTGGACAGGATCAGCCAGGCCCAAGGCAGCCTTGCCCAGCCGCCGGGATCGCGCACCAGCGCCTGCAGGCGCTTGCGCTCGAAGGCCATCCACAAGAGGTAGACCAGGACCGGCAGAACGACGGCGATGAGGACGACGAGGACGCGAGCCATGACTTAGACCTCTTTGCCCGTCAGGACTTCGACCAGGTTGTTGATCATGCCGGCTGTGGCACCCCAGATATAATACTTGTTGTAGGGAAAGGCGTAGAAGTAGCGCGTGGCGCCGGCATAGAGACGGCTGTCGATCTTGCGGCTGGCCGGATCCAGGAAGAAGCCAAGCGGCACCTCGAAGGCGATCTCCACCTCCGATTCCTGCAAGGTCAGGGCCAGCGGCGGCCGCAGCAGGCCGATCACCGGCGTTACATCGAAGCCGGTGCGGGTGACGTAGGTGTCCAATCGGCCGAAAATCTCGGTCCGGCTGCGGTCCAGCCCCACCTCTTCCTCGGCTTCGCGCAGGGCGGTTTCCTCCGGCGTACCGTCGCCGGGCTCCGCACCGCCGCCGGGAAAGGCGATCTGGCCGGAATGGTGCTTCAGGTGCGCCGTCCGCCGGGTCAAGAGCAGGCTGGGACCAGCGGCATTGAGCACGATCGGCACCAGCACGGCTGCCTGCCGCAGCGCTTGACCGGGATCGTAGAGCTCTGGATTGAGCTCGTGGTCACCGCGCGGCTGTCCCTTGTCTGTGACGCCTTTCGGCGCGCCCCGGCGTTGCGGGTCCGGCAGCTTGGCCAAGCGCGTGGTCAGGTCCTCGGATGTCAGGCTCGTCATCGACTAGACGGTCCTGCCAAGCGGGAAGAAGAGACCGCCGCTCCAAAGCCCCAGACGCTCCGGGTCCTCGTCCGCGGGCACCGCCATCTCGACCAAACGGTAGAAGACAGGGCGGTTGATCAAGGCCTCCAGGCCCGGTCGCACCAGCACATAGGGCCGCGGCTCGCCGCTCTCGCGATCCTCTTGGATGCGCAGAGGATGCTCGGGACCCGCCGCCACCTCGTGATCCAGATTGCTGCGAAAATGCAGGACCTGATCCTTGCCGCCGCCTTCCGCCCAGCAGTCCACGGCAACGAAGGGGGCGTCGTCGACCTGGATCAAGCCGCGTTCCACCGGGGTCACCAACCAATAGCGCCCATCGGCCTCGCGCCTGAGAACCGTCGCGAAGAGCTTCACCAGTGGCAGCCGGTTGATCGGCGTGCCCTGATAGAACCAGGTGCCGTCGGCCGCGATCCGCATCTGCAAATCGCGCTCTTCATGGCTCCGGCTGCCGTCCTTTTCTTGGCTTTCCACCGCTGCCGACTGGTCACCGGCATTTTGCCGCCCTAGAGTGTAAAGCAGTGATTCGGTCGCGCTTATGGTCATAGCAGGATCACATTATCGCCAGCTTGTGGGGGCAGCATCGCCGCCGCGACACTAGATTAAGCTAACCTAAGTCCGCGGTCGCCCCCGAAAAAGGGCGCGAAGCCGCAAGTGCCGCAATAAAGTCTGTGCGGAAGAGCGCGGGTTGCATCCTGCGGAAGCGATGAGCAAGAGGTCCGACAGTGGTCATACTAGACAGTGAGATGCGCGTAGAGAAGACGGCCGATGCCTTGGCAGCCTCTATGGAAGAGACCGCCGAACAGCTGGCGGACGCGCGCGCCGCCATCGGCGAGGTGATCTTCGGCCAGGACAGCGTCGTCGACGCCACCCTGGTGACCCTGCTGGCCGGTGGGCACGCCCTGCTGGTCGGCCTGCCTGGCCTGGCCAAGACCAAGCTGGTCGAGACCCTGGGGACGGTCTTCGGGCTCAGCGAGAAGCGTATCCAGTGTACGCCCGACCTGATGCCGGCCGACATCCTGGGCAGCGAGGTGCTGGAGGAAGACGAGAACGGCCGGCGCCGCTTCCGCTTCGTGCAGGGGCCGGTCTTCGCCCAGCTGCTGATGGCCGACGAGATCAACCGGGCGAGCCCACGCACCCAGTCGGCGCTGCTGCAGGCCATGCAGGAAAAGCGTGTGACCGTCGCCGGCGAGACCCAGGCGCTGCCCACCCCCTTTCACGTCCTGGCGACCCAGAACCCGATCGAGCAGGAGGGCACCTACCCGCTGCCGGAAGCGCAGCTCGATCGCTTCCTGCTGGAAATCGACGTCGCCTACCCGGATCTGGAGGCCGAGCGGCGCATGCTGATCGCCACCACCGGTCTGGAAGAAGCACCGCCCCGCCAGGTGACCGATGCGGCGACCCTGCAGGCGGCCCAGCGTCTGGTGCGCCAGGTGCCGGTCGGCGACAAGGTGGTCGATGCCATCCTGGCGCTGGTGCGCGACGGCCGCCCGCAGACCAGCCGCCTGGCCGACGTGCAGGCCCATGTCTCCTGGGGACCGGGCCCGCGGGCCAGCCAGGCCCTGATGCTGGCGGTTCGCGCGCGGTCCTTGATGCAGGGCCGCCTGGCGCCCTCGCTGGACGATGTGGCGGCAATGGCGCCGGCCGTCCTGCGCCACCGCATGGCGCTCGGCTTCGCCGCCCGTGCGGAGGGTCTGCGTTTGGAGGATATCCTGGAGCGCCTCCTTGGCACGCTCGATTAACCGGGCGATTAACCTGGTCGGGCGAGGCCGGGCGACGGGCAAGAATCCTGCGCAGAGCCTGAGCACGGCGCAGGCGCTGGCCGGCCGTCTGCCGCCGCTGGTCGTCGAGGCGATCCGCATTGCCGACACGGTCGCCAGCGGCGCACATGGTCGCCGCCGAGCCGGGCCCGGCGACTCCTTCTGGCAGTTCCGGCCCTATGTCTCGGGCGACACGGCGCAGGCGATCGACTGGCGGGTTTCGGCGCGCAGCGATCAGCTTTTCGTGCGCGAGCGCGAGTGGTCGGCAGCCGCCAGCCTCTATCTCTGGCGCGATGCCAGCGCCTCGATGCGCTGGCGCGGCGCGCGCGACCGGCAGAGCAAGCAGGAACGCGCCGATCTGCTGCTGCTGAGCCTGGCAGCACTTGCGATCCGCGGCGAAGAACAGGTGGCGATCCTGGGCCTGGACAAGCGTGGCCGCCAGGGACGCGGCGCGCTGACCCACCTGGCCCAAGCGATCGGACAGGGCAAGGACGAGAGCCTGCCGCCCGAAGGTCCCTTGCCGCGCCAGGCGGATCTGGTCCTCTTCAGCGATTTCTTCAGCCCACTGGATGAGCTGGCAGCCCGCCTGGGCATCTTGGCGGCGCGCAGCGCGCGCGGCCTGATGGTGCAGATCTACGACCCGGCCGAGGCCGCACTTCCCTTCGAGGGACGGGTCCGATTTGAAGGGCTGGAGGGTGAAGGGCGCTGGCTGGCGCCGCGGGTCGAAACCCTGCGCCCGGCCTACATCGAGCGCTTCCGCGACCATCAGTCGGCCCTTGCCGGCCTGGCCGCGAGCCTGGGCTGGCGCTTCGTCGCCCTGCCGACCGACCGGCCGGCCGCGTCGGCCCTGGCAGCCCTGCATGCCGGCTTGGCGCCGGGCCTGCGGGGTACGGCATGAACCTTCTGGCCGGCCTCACCTTCGCGCAACCCTGGCTATTGCTGCCGCTGGCCCTGCTGCCGCTGCTCTGGTGGCTCTTGCGCGCGACCCCGCCGGCGCCCAAGCGGCTGGGCTTTCCGGCGGTCCGGCTGCTGTTCGGCCTGCACCCGGTCGAGGAGACGCCGCAGCGCACGCCCTGGTGGCTCTTGCTGCTGCGCCTGCTGGTCTGCGCGCTGGTCATCCTGGCCTTTGCCCGCCCCCTGCTGAACGCCGCCACCACGCTTTCCAGCCAGTCGCCCTTGCTGATCGTGATCGACGACGGCTGGTCGGCCGCTCCGGATTGGCGCGAGCGGCAGACCGCCCTGGACATCCAGCTGGCCGAGGCCGAGCGTTCCGGCGTCCCGGTCCGCCTGCTGCGCAGCGCACCCGGCGCGGCCGGCGAGGCGCCCAGCGTTTCCGGTAGCATGACGGCAGCCCAAGCCCGCAGCCAGCTGGCCGGCATGCAGCCCCGCCCCTGGCCGCTGGACCGCGAGGCGGCGACCGAAGCCTTGAGCAGTCTACAAGGCCGCGACCATCAGGTGATCTGGGCCAGCGACGGCCTGGATGCCCTGGGCACCGCCGCCTTCGGGCGCGCACTGGCAGCGCTCGGGCCGGTCACCGAGCTGCACCCGACAACCCAAGATCTGCCGCGCCTCCTGCGCCCGCCGCGCGACCTGGACAATGGCCTGCTGCTGGTCGTCGAGCGCCCCGAGGCGGCTCCCAGCCTGCCGCTCACCCTGCGCGCGCTGCGCGACGACGGCCGCGAGGTCGGCCGGACGCTCGTCACCTTCGAAGAGGAGGCAAGCGAAGCCAGCGCGGTCCTGGAACTGCCCTTGGAGCTGCGCAACGCCATCGCCCGCCTGTCCCTGATCGAAGAGCGGACGGCGGCCACCACCCTGCTGCTGGACGGCCGCGCCCAGCGGCTGGCCGTCGGCCTGGTCGAGGACGAGGCCGACGCCGTCGCCGTGCAGCCGCTTCTGAGCGAGCTGCACTATGTCGAGCAGGCGCTCGCCCCCTTCTCCGTCATCACCCGCGGCAGCCTCGAGGACCTGCTGGAGCGCCAGCTCTCCGTCCTGGTGATCCCCGACCGCGGCGCCCTCTCGCCGCAGGAGCAGCGCGAGCTGGACGACTTCCTGGAGGCGGGCGGTCTGGTGCTGCGCTTCGCCGGTCCACGCCTGGCCGGCAGCCCCGACGGCTTCACCCCGGTGCCCTTGCGCGGCGGCGACCGTCGCCTGGGCGGCGTCATGTCCTGGGAGGAGCCGGTGCCGGTCGCCCCCCTGACAGAGGGCCCCTTCGCCGGCCTGATCGTGCCCGAAGAGGTCACGGTCGACCGCCAGGTCCTGGCCGAGCCCTCGCCGGAGCTGGCCGAGCGCACCTGGGCGCGCCTGGCCGACGGCACCCCACTGGTCACCGCCAGCGAGCGCGGTGCCGGCACCCTGGTGCTGGTGCACACCACGGCCAGCCCGTCGTGGAGCAACCTGGCGCTCTCCGGCCTCTTCGTCGAGCTGCTGCGCCGCGTGGTCGAGACCGCCAAGGGCCTGACGCCGCTGATCGGCGATGCCAGCCTGCCGCCGGTCGCCAGCCTGGACGCCTTCGGCCAGCTGCGCGAACCCTCGCCTTCGGTCCTCGACCTGACGGCCGAGGCGGTCGCGGAGAATGCCATAGGACCACGCCACCCGCCCGGCTATTATGGCAATCGAGATACCCGTCGCGCTTTCAACCTGGAGTCCGCCGTGCCGCGTCTCTTGCCCATGCCCGAGATCACCGGCGTCAGCCGCGAGGTCTACAGCAGCGAGCCGGCCTTCGAGCTGAAACCCTGGCTCTTGAGCGCCGCCCTGCTGCTGCTGCTGGTCGATCTGATGCTGGCCCTGCTGCTGCGCGGCCTGCTGGTCCGCCCGGTGAGTGCTGCCCTGCTGGGTCTGGCCCTCCTCGCCGTGCCGCAAGGCAAGGCGCTGGCGGTCGACGACGGCCTGGCGATGGAGGCCACGCGGGACACCCGTCTGGCCTTCGTCGAGACCGGCAACGACGAGGTCGACGCCATCTCGCGGGTCGGGCTGGAGGGCCTGTCGCGCATGCTGAACCGCCGCACGGCGGTCGAGACCGGCCCGCCGATCGGGGTCGATCTGGAGCGTGACGAGCTCGCCTTCTTCCCCCTCATCTACTGGCCGATCACCGCCCAGCAGACCGGGCTCAGCGAGGCTGCGGCCGAGCGGGTGAATGCCTTCCTGGCCAGCGGCGGCACCATCTTCTTCGACCTGCGCGACCCCGGCGGCGGCGGCCCTGCCTCCAGCGCGACGGAGAACCTGCGCCGTCTGACCCGGCAGCTGGAAATCCCACCACTGGCCCCAGTGCCGCCGGAGCATGTGCTGACCAAGGCCTTCTACCTGATGCAGGACTACCCCGGCCGCTACAACGGCGGCACGCTGTGGGTCGATACCGAGGGCACGGTCGCCAACGACGGTGTTGCCCGCGTGATGATCGGCGCCAACGACTGGGCCGCGGCCTGGGCCCTGGACCGCGCCGGGCGGCCGCACTTCGCGGTGATACCGGGCGGCGAGCGGCAGCGCGAGATGGCCTTCCGCTTCGGCATCAACCTGGTGCTCTACAGCCTGACCGGCAACTACAAGGCCGACCAGGTGCACGTGCCCTTCATCCTGGAGCGTCTCGGCCAGTGAGCAGCGCCTCGCTTACTTTCGCGCCGCTGATCCCGCCGGCCCTGCTGCTGGCGCTGGCGGTGATCGCCCTGCTGCTGCTGGCCTTCACCGCCTGGCGCGGCGCCGTCGGCTGGCCGCTGCGCGGTCTGGCGCTGGCGCTGCTGCTGCTGGGCCTGGCCAACCCCTCGCTGATCCGCGAGGAGCGCCAGCCGCTGACCGAGCAGGCCATCATCCTGCTGGACGAGAGCCCCTCGCAGACGGTCGAAAACCGCACCGCCCAGAGCGCCCGCGCGCTCGCCGCGCTGGAACGACAGCTGAACGCCCTGCCGGCGGTCGAGACCCAGGTGATCCGCGCCGGCAGCAGCGGCGAGGGCACCAACCTCTTCCGCGCGCTGGAGGAGACGCTGTCGGACATGCCGCGCGCGCAGCTGGGCGGCATCTTCGTGATCTCCGACGGGCAGGTCCACGACGCACCCGAGAGCTACGAGCAGCTGGCCGTCGAGGCGCCGATCCATCACCTGATCACCGGCCGCGAGGGCGCACAAGACCGCCGCCTGGTCGTGGTCGAGGCCCCCAGCTTCGGCATCGTCGGCAAGGAGCTGACCATGACGGTGCGGGTCGAGGACCCCGGCTACGAAGGTCAAGCCAGCCTGACCCTGAGCCAGGACGGCGGCGAGGAAGAGCGGCTCAGCATCCCCGTCGGCCGCGATGTCGAGGTGCCCTTCACCCTCTCGCGCCGCGGCGAAAGCCTGCTGCTGCTGGAGGCCTCCCCCGGTGCCGACGAGCTCAGCCTGGAGAACAACCGCGCCGTGGTCTCGGTCAATGGCGTGCGCGACCGCCTGCGCGTCCTCCTGGTCTCCGGCGTGCCGCACAGCGGCGAGCGGGTCTGGCGCAACATCCTCAAGAGCGATCCCTCGGTCGACCTGGTGCACTTCACCATCCTGCGACCGCCGGAGAAGCAGGACGGCACGCCGATCCACGAGCTCTCTCTGATCGCCTTCCCGACGCGCGAGCTCTTCTCGCTGAAGCTGCACGAGTTCGACCTCATCATCTTCGACCGCTACCGCCGGCGCGGCGTGCTGCCCCGGCTCTACCTGGAGAACATCGCCCGCTATGTCGAAGAGGGCGGCGCGCTGCTGGAGAGCGCCGGGCCGGCCTCGGCCACCAGCCAGTCGCTCTACAGCACGCCGCTGGGCATGGTCATGCCGCTGGCGCCCACCGGCGAGGTCGTCGAGCGCGGCTATCGGCCGGAGCTGACCGACCTGGGCCAGCGCCACCCCGTCACCGCCGGCCTGCCGGGCGCCAACCCCTCGGCCGAGGAGGAAGCCGACTGGGGCCGCTGGTTCCGCCTGGTCGAGGCCGAGCAGACCGCCGGCCAGATGCTGATGGAAGGCCCAAGCGGGCGCCCGCTGTTGGTGCTGGAGCGGGTCGGCGAGGGCCGTGTGGCCCAGCTGATGTCCGACCACGTCTGGCTCTGGGCCCGCGGCTTCGAGGGCGGCGGCCCGCAGGCCGAACTGCTGCGCCGCGTCGCCCACTGGCTGATGCAGGAGCCCGACCTGGAGGAGGAGGACCTCAGCGCCTCGGTCCAGGGCGACCAGTTGATCGTCGAGCGCCGCTCGCTCTCCAGCGATCCCGTCACCGTCACCGTCGAGACCCCCGACGGCAGCATCGAAGAGCTGGAGCTGGCCGAGGAGCGCCCGGGCCTGATGGTCGCCCGCCGCAGCCTCACCGAAACCGGCCTCTACACCATCCGCCACGACACCCTCGCCACCCTGGCCGCCGCCGGCCCCCTGAACCCGCTCGAACTCGCCGACCTGCGCAGCAGCCCCGACCCCCTCGCCCACCTGGTCGAGACCAGCGGCGGCGGCAGCCTCTGGCTCGAAGACACGCCGGACCCGGGCCTGCGCGCCGTCACCAAGGAAGGCCGCCGCTACGGCGACGACTGGGTCGGGCTGGTCCGCCAAGAGCGCTACCGGGTGACGGGGGTGAGCGAAGCCGCGCTATTGCCGGCCTGGGCGTTCTTGCTGATGGCGCTGGGGGCTGCGGTTTGGGCTTGGAGACGGGAGGGGCGGTGAGGCGCGCCAAAACAACGTTTATGCCGACTGCATGAATCTATGGTGAATGAAAAAGTAATCTTGCAATAGCTCTAAATATTTCTAGAAGGGGATGTCGTCGTCTTCATTTGATTCTTGCTGCGATGGTGCTAACGTTCGTGAACTGACATCTTCAACACTATCGGATTGACGGAAGTACTCGTCAAGAAGGACTTCAGCGCCATGTCGGCGAACCCACCCCGAGCGTCCTTGAGACTTAAACTCGTCTGAGTTTGAGAGCATTGCCGACACGTTGTGCAAAGGTTGCTTTCCTGAAACCTCCACGCCGTGGCGTTCAACATGTTCCAGAATTTGACTGGTCGGGACCGGTCCTTCAGACGCATCGATTAGCTCACCGGCTAGCTCCAGTACCCTATCCTTAACTGGATTTGGTCTTGAAGCCCGAGTCGGCCTAGGATTCGTCTCCCCCTTTTGGGAATACGGTTCCTTGTACAAGAGCAGCGCCTGCTGAAGGACCTTGAGCCGCTGGAAGCGCACGTCTTGCTCCAGCTCCGACTCAATACTTGCAATCTCTGCCTCTAGCATCGGCACAAGCCCTTGCACCATCCGTCATCTCCGCGCCTGTCAGTTTGTCAGGAAACCTAAGCACACTCACGCTGACAAAGCAAGGCCGCTTGACTGCGGACAGATGTAGAGCTATGAGATGGGCGCTGGTCTTTGAGAGCGAAAAAGCCTCGATGCGCTGCAACGCATCGAGGCCTTGTTCAGATAAGACACCGCCGGAGTCCTTGACACGGCCGGCGGGCTAAGAGCGGGAAGCGGTAGCCACCCACACACGGGAAGTTCTAGCGCATTCCGCTCTTCAGCGCAAGTGTCTCCCACAATTGGGAGAAGTGGTATGAGCAAGAGCGCATGCCATTACGTCAGGCCCTACACGCGATTCAGGTTCGGACGAACCGAACACGTGTCTGGGTACTGGCGGTGCTGCTGGTAGCCCAGTTCACCAAACAACAACAGCCGTCATGCTAGCGTTCGCGGTCTGACAGCTTCAACTTTGGCCGCTGGGGGTCGATCCCCAGCGGCCCTTGTTGCGTTGAACGCACAATCCTCACAGCAATCTCAAGCGGGTCGTCAAGCGTGATGTGGTCCAGATCCTCAATAACTCCCATGTTCGGAGCCCGCAGCAGATCGCGTGTTTGCACGCGACCTCAACTGCGGCGGACGCTCTGCTGCTTTAACAAGGCCGGCAAACCCAATGATGTAACCTGGAGGTGCTTGGCAAACTGCTCGCCGACAATAACAACTTTCCATTTTTTAATGAGGCAGATAACCACGCACTACACTCTCAAGGCCATGTTCCTGGCCTGAACGGAAGTACATGATGCGATGCTAAGGACCTTCTGACAATCGCCACATATGATCGGTTGCTCTTCAGAGAACCGGTGTGACATGGCGCTGCCGTTTTGGCGGTGCTTGGGCGACTTCTGAAGCGAACATAGACGACCGCCTAACTCAGATAGAACCGCACCTGCTCAAACCACCCCATAAGCCAGCATCGCATCCGCGACCTTCTTAAATCCCGCGATGTTCGCGCCCCTGACGTAGTCCGTGGCTCCCGGCTCGTCGCGGCCATACTCCAAACAGCGTTTGTGGATGTTGGACATGATGTCGGCCAAGCGGCGGTCGACCTCGGCGCGGGAGCAGCGGATGCGCATGGCGTTCTGGCTGTACTCCAGGCCGTTGACGGCGACGCCGTCGGCACCGTGTGGTAACACCGGTTGCGATCGATCAAAGCCGCAGTCAGTTTGCTCGCCAAGAACCACCGTTCACACGGGGCGTTCCGGTTTGTTGAGCTGGCTGGCCCTAGGTTTTGCCTTGCCCCCTTACGCAGGCGAGAGAACAGGGACGAGAGGATAGGGAGGTCTCAGCGTGGTGAAGAGCCCTGGCGGCTTGGCTTTTGGGATGCTGCTGGTCTCGGCCAGCGTCTATGGCCTGGTCTATCCCTTGAACCGCCTGGCGGGCGAGGCGGGGGCGACGCACTTCGGGCAGGCGTTCTGGCCGACCCTGATCGGCGGTCTTGCGCTTGCGCTCTTGGCCAAGCTCAGAGGCGACGTCGTTAGCCTTCGTTGGCCCTACCTGCGGCTCTATCTGATCGTCGGGGCCACGGGATTTGGCTTGCCTCTGGCGCTGATCACCATGATCAGCCCGCACTTGCCGACCGCCTTGGTGTCGCTTTGCGTCGCCCTTGCGCCGGCCTTCACCTATGCGCTTTCGCTGCTCTGTCGGCTGGATCGCTTCTCGCTCATCGGATTGGCGGGCATCGTCCTGGGATTCGCCGGCGTGATCGTCGTCCTCGCGCCCAAAGGCATGGGATTGGACGAGAGCGGCCTGGAGGGCGAGGAGGCCCTCTATTGGTTCCTCTTGACCCTGGTCATCCCCTTGCTGTTCGCCATCACGAACCTCTCGGCAGCGCTGCTGCGCCCGCCCAACAGCAGCTCACTTGCACTGGGCGCCGGCTATCTGCTGGGCGCTGCAGTCTTTGTTCTGCCGTTAAAGATCCTGACCGGTCAAAGCTATCTGCCGCTGGATACGCCGCGCCTCGGCTATAGCCTGGCGTTGGCGGCCGTCCTTGCCGTCCAGATCCTGCTCTTCGCCGAGCTCGTGCAGCGTTACGGTCCGACCTTCTTTGCACAGTTCAACTATTTTGTCGTGGTGATGGCCATCGCTTGGGGTTGGGTCTTCTTCGGCGAGACGACCGCCATCTACACCTGGCTGGCCCTCGCACTCATGGCGCTGGGCGTCTTGGTCTCGGGACGCCGCGTTCGTGCAACGAGGCAGGCCACCCCCAAGGCTCTCTCATAGGAACTGCGCGTCTTCAGGGCGCAGGAGGAGCATTTCGGGCTGAAGACCGGCAAGGGCCTCTATGACTGGGCCAAGCACGACCGCGCGACGCTCAAACAAGATGCCCTGGGCCGGACGCTCTGCCGCTCGCTATCACTTGGCCTTTGCCAGATCCATCACCATCGCCGAGGCCGCCAGGTTTCCCATGTGCACGGCCGTGTTGATGTTCTGGTGGCCCTGGTAGAGCAGGTCGCCGGCAGCATAGAGACCGGGACGGGCCGTGCGGTAGCCCTCGTCGACGCGAAGCGCGCCGGCTGCGTCGAGGTCCAGGCCCAGGCCTGCGACCAGGGCCGTCTGGCGCTGGCGCGGCCAGAGCACCATGGCCCGGCGGGCGACCCTGCCGCCGTCGGCCACCTCCAGGGCCTGCAGGCCGTCCGCGTCGCCCAGAAAGCGGACGATGGGGCGGCGTTCGACGACGAAGCCGCGGGCTTTGAGCTCTGCCTCTCGTGCCGGCTCGATCTCCTGACCGGGCTGCAGGAAGAAAATCAGATCGTCGCTCCAGGTGGCGTAGATCTCGGCGGCGGCCAGCATCTCCGGGCGGTCGCAGAAGATGCCCCAGGGCCGGCCGCGCAGCTCGTAGCCGTGGCAGAAGGGGCAGTTGATGATGCTGCTCCCCCAGAAGGAGGAGAGGCCCGGCAGCTCCGGGAAGAGGTCGACCATGCCGCAAGCCAGCAGCACGACCTTGGCGCCGATCCGCTGGCCGCCGGCCGTGGTGACCAGAAGGCCCTCGGGCACAGCGCCCTCGATGGCCACGGCGGCGTCGGTCTGGAAGCGGGCAAATCCGTAGCCCTCGACCTCCTGCCGACCAAGGCCGCGCAGATCCTCCGGCATCACCCCGTCGCGCCCCAGGACGGCGCCGACACCGGGAGAATCGCGGTTGCGGAAGGCGGCCGCCGTGTCCAGCACCAGGGTCTCCTGCAGCGCTCTGGACAGGGTGAGTGCCGCAGCCAGACCGGCCGGGCCGGCACCGATGACGACTGCTGTGACCTGCCGATCGGCGGGGTCTGCGGGCATGGTCGGCCTCTCTTCGCTTCCTTCTGCCTGGACTCTAATGCCCGGACGCTCGGCCTCCAAGACCGCAATCCAGCCAAGGATCACCGTCTCCAGCACTCGCCAGCAGTGTGATCGCCAGAAGAGCCGAAGCGGATTGCTCGCTTGCCCCACTGTACCGTCAGTCGCTTGCATTCCTCATAGCCTCACCGCGATATGACGGTCACGCGAGCGAAGGAGACAGGCCATGATCACCACCAAGCTGACCCGGGCACTGCGGATCGACCACCCCGTCGTGCTGGCACCGATGGACAGGATCGCCGGCGGGCGCCTGGCCGCGGCCGTCTCGGCGGCCGGTGGACTGGGCCTGATCGGCGGCGGCTACGGCGAGGCGGACTGGCTGACCCGGGCCTTCGAGGAGGCCGGCAATCAGGCGGTCGGCGCCGGCTTCATCACCTGGTCGCTGGCCAGAGAGCCGGAGCTGCTGGACCTGGTGCTGGCGCGCAAGCCCAAGGCCGTGATGTTCTCCTTCGGCGAGGCCGGCACGTTCGTGGCCCGCTGCAAGACCGCCGGCGTGCCCAGCCTCTGGCAGGTGCAGCGCCTGGAGCAAGCCAGGCAGGCACTCGCGGCCGGGACCGAGATCATCGTCGTGCAGGGGCAGGAGGCCGGCGGCCACGGCATGGACCGCGGGCTGACCGCACTGCTGCCGGCGGTCCGCGATCTGGCCGGGCCGGAGCAGATCCTGCTCGCCGCCGGCGGTATCGGCGACGGGCGCGGCCTGGCTGCCGCCCTGATGCTGGGCGCCGACGGGGTGCTGCTGGGCACCCGCTTCTGGGCGGCCGAGGAAGCCGATGGTCCGGCCAGCGCCAAGGCCCGCTTGGTTGCCGCCAGCGGCGACCAGACCCTGCGCACCAAGGTCTTCGATGTGGCCCGCGACCTGGACTGGCCCTGGCACTTCAGCGGCCGCGTTTTGAAGAACGCCTACGCCGAGCGCTGGCATGGCGATATCGAGGCAATGCAGCAGGCGGGCGAAGCCGAACGGCAACGCTATGACGCCGCCGACGAGGACGACTATGAGACTCGCGTTGTCATCGGCGGCGAGGTCGTCGACCTGATCGACGCCGTGAAGCCGGCCGGCGCGATCGTCGAGGAGATGGTGGCGGAAGCCGCGGACCTCTTGGGCGGGGCGGGCCGCTTCCTCTCGGCGCCCTGACCAGCAAGGCGCCGCGGGCTCACTTCGCCGGAAGGGCCAGGCTCTCGACCGGGTCTCCTTGCTGCCTGTCCCGCCCGATCCGGCTGGCCAGGATTGCCGCCAGGATGAACAGCAGCGCCTCGCCGGTGAAGACCACGGCAAAGGCCGGTGTTGGCGAGTCGAAGACCAGGCGGGCCAGATCGAGCGACAAGGCGCCGAAGAAGCCGCCGACCCCGAAGGCGATCGCCTGGGCAGCCCCCCAAAGGCCCATGCGCGTGCCCTCGCTGCGCTCCCGCCCCTCTCCGGCAAGGCCCATCATCTGGCCGATGGCGGCGACGGCGAAGGCGCCATTGCCCAGGCCGAGCAAGAAGATGTTGGCCCTCAGCGGCCAGTCGAGCCCGACCTGCCCACCGACGACGAGCAGCGCCAAGGCCACGGCCGAGAGCAGGCAACCGCCGATCACCCAGCCCTGCCGGCAGCCGAAGCCCACGGCCCCGAAGCGACTGGCCGCGACCGCGACCAGGAGCATCCCGGTCAGGACGCCGCCATGCTGGAAGGAGGCCAGCTGGGTCGTCTCCCCCGGCGTCATGGCGAACACCAGGCCGCCATAGGGCTCCAGGATCAGATCCTGCATGGAGTAGGCCAGCATCGAGAGAAACACGAAGATGGTGAAGCGGCGTGCGCGATCGTCCTTCAGGACGTCACCTAATGCGGCCATGAAGGCGGGCTTCGGCTTGGGCTTGGCGTCGGCGGCCAGGGCGCTCTCGCCTTCCAGCCCCCAGACCGCAATCAGCGCCAAGAGGAAGGCGGCCACCGATATGCCGCCGCTGACCAGCAGCAAGCGCCCGGACGAATAGGGATCCAAGAGCTGACCGGCAAGGGCCGTGGCGACGATGAAACCGGCGATCATCATCATCCAGGTGATCGAGGCAGCAGCGGCCCGACGCTTGGGCGCGACCTCGCTTGCCAGCAGGGTCAGAAGCGAGGTGCCGGCGGCTCCACTGCCCACCCCGATGAAGAGGAAGGCAACAACGCCCAGAAGCGTCCCCCAGAGAAGCGACCACTCCATCAAGACGGTGGCCACGGCCGCGGCAAAGCCGCTGAGCGCCAAGACCGCCATGCCGCCGATGATCCAAGCTGTGCGACGACCGCCAAGGTCGGCGCCGTGCCCCCACTTGGGCCGCAACAGCTGTATCGCATAGTAGAGGCCGACCAGAAAGGCGGGGAGCACGGCCGGCAAGGCCAGTTCGACCACCATGATGCGGTTCAGGGTAGATTGGGTCAGGACCACGATGGCGCCCAGCGCCGTCTGCACCAAACCCAGGCGCACCACGCCAAACCAGGTGAGAGACCTGCCGATCCGCCCAGGGGTCATTGCCTAGCCAAGACCCGACGGCACGAAGCCACAGGAGGACACGGCCGAGGACACTGGCAAAGCGGTCAAGCGGGAGGCCAAGAAGCTGCAATCCATAGCTCCAACCTAAGCCCAACGCCCTCGCTTCTCAATTCATCCTCGGCAGTTCCCGGAGAAGAGTGTGCAGCGACGGCCAAGCGAACCCGTTAACAGTCACCCGATGACCGGTAGCTCGCGGGGCGCGCGGGTCGAGAGCAGGCTCGGCGGGCCGTCGCGCACCACGATGTTCTCTTCATGCACCATGATCCGGCCGGCGCCGTAACTGAGCGAGGGTTCCAAGGTGATCACCATGTTCTCGGCCAGGATCGTCTCGTCGAAAGCTGCATGCGAGGGCCACTCGGTCAGCTGCATCCCCAGTCCGTGGCCCATGCGGCCGACGTCGCCGTCCTGATCGTCCGCTTCGGAGATCACCGCCTGCATGGCGCGGAAGAGCTGAGCGCAGGTGACGCCCGGACGCGCGGCCTCCAGGCCGGCCTCCGTCGCCCTATAGGCGACGTCATAGGCGCGTTTGCTGGCCTCGTCGGCGGCGCCGATCGCGTAGTTGCGGTCGAAGTCGCAGAAATAGCCGTCGAAGACCGAACCGGTGTCCATCATGACGATGTCGCCGCGCTGCAAAGGCCGCTCGGAGGGCGGCGAGATCACGTCGATGTAGCCGCCGTGATCGGCACCGCCGACCAGATAGGGCACATCGTCGGCGCCCTCTTGCAGGCAGGCGATCTTGAAGGCCTTGAAGGCCTGCACCAGGGGCTGGCCGGCATGGATCAGCCGATCGAGCTTGCCGAAGCTGCGCGAGGCGATGGCGCAGATGTGGGCGGTCTTCTCGATCTCGGCCTCCGACTTCACCATCCGCAGGCTGCGCACCAGGCCCGTCGCATCGCCGATCTCGAGGCCAGGCAGTCCCGCGATTAGCCGCTCATAGTCCGCCAAGGGCATGCGTAAGGCGGTTTCGTGCCCTTTCAAGAGTCCCAGCCGGCGGCCCTGGCCGGCATAGGGTGCCAGCAGCTCGGTCAAGAGCGAGAGGCCGTCGTCGGCGGGGGCAGGTGCGCTCCAGGTGCGAATGTCCCGAACCCAGGTCTGGCGCATCAGCGCGACACCGATCTCGGGGATCACGGCAATCGGCTCGCCGGCCGCCGGCAGCAGCAGGAACCAGGGACGTGTCGGGCTTTGCCAGAAGAGGGTGTGGAAGCCGCTGAAGTAGCGGATCTCCGCTTCCGTCGTCAGCAGGATGGCGTCCAGGCCTTGACCCGCCATCAGCTCTTGCGCCTTGGCCAGCCGGATTTCGAACTCGGCCCGAGGGAAGCCTCGCGGCGGTGCGGCGTCGCGCATCTGCCTCAGCCCTCCATCATCTGGGCATAGATTGCCGGATCGGTGATGCCTTCGGATCCGAAGACCAGGACGACGGACTCCTCCTCCAGACCCAAGGCCCGGCGCAGGTCGGGCCGACGCGCGGCAACGATCGCCGCGGCCAGCCCGGCGACGGCGGACTCGCCGGCCTCGATCTTCGGGTCGGCGCCCAGCGGCCTGGCCAGCAGGCGCGCGGTAGGTGCTACCACCGCATCGGGAATGGTCATGAAGTCACGCGCCTCTTCGCGCAGGATCTCCCAGGCCAGCGCCGAGGGCTCGCCGCAGGAGAGGCCCGCCATGATGGTCTCGCTCTCGATCGGGACAGCGGTCATCCGGTCGGCCCGAGCGCTGGCCAGCAGACAGGCGGCACGATCCGGCTCCACCACGATGGCCCGCGGCGCTGCCTCCCCCCAGGCTTGGCGCAAGGCAGCGCACACCGCCGCCGCCAAGCCGCCGACACCGCCCTGCAGGAAGACGTGGCTCGGCGGGCTGTCGAGAAGGTCGTTCACCTCCTCGACCATGACGCCATAACCGGTCATCACATCGCGCGGCGGCTCGCTGTAGCCCTCCCAAGAGGTATCCGAAACGACGAACCAGCCATTGGCCTCGGCCGCCTCGCGCGCCAGCCGGACAGACTCGTCGTAATCGCCGTCGATGCGGGTCACCTGAGCGCCAAGATCGCGCATCGCCGCCGCACGCCCCTCGCTGACCTCGGCATGGATGTAGATCCGGCAGGACGCACCGAAGCGGCGGCACCCCCAGGCCAGGGATCGGCCGTGATTGCCGTCGGTCGCACTCACCAGGGTGATACCGGCGGCCTCTTCAAGGTAGCGCCCTGCCCTTACCTCGGCCAGGGATACGGCAGTCTGCCGACGCCTGGCGATCTCTGCGCGCAGCAACCGCAAGGCCGCATAGGCCGCGCCCAGCGCCTTGAAGCTGCCCAGACCGAAGCGCGCCGCTTCGTCCTTGTAGAGGATCCGGCCAAGCCCCAGTTCCGCTGCCAGACCATCCAGAGCGTGCAGTGGCGTAGGCGCATAGCCTTCCCAGGCGGAGATCTCCGTCGTCGCATCACGAAAGCCCGCAGGCGTCAGAACCCTTCGGGCGGCCTGGCCAGCATGGTGGTGATAGTGCAGCCGCTCGATTTCGGCTCTATCGAAAGTATCGAACAAGAAAGCTCTCCAAGCAGGCGTCAAGGTCTCGACCAAGGGTGCGCCAGGTCACCGGTGGGGCGCAAAGACTTCTTCGGTTGTGGAGGACCGCCACGGCGCGGGTCTTGTTTCGTCGCGCGAAGGAGCGGGCTGCGGGTGAACCCAGCCTCATGTAGCGGGGAGCGGCCTCTTGCTCCAAGGAGACGAAGCCTGCGGCCTCGGCGCACCCCCCATCCACCCTCCTCTCCGTCGATCTACTCCCTGCTCGGGTCGAAAGCCGAAGCGCGGGCCATCTCCATGAAGACCTTGACCGGCGTGATGCTCAAGCGCTCGCGAAGGCAGGCCGCATAGGAGTGGGTGACGGGCGTGTGCTTCCTTATGCGCAGCTGGGACAGGCGGTCGTCATCCGGCAGCTCTTCCGTGGAAATCGTACCGGCGCCCAGGCCTGCCGCGACCGCCTCGACGACAGAGTCGCGCGCCAACTCCATGACGATGTTCGGCCGCACATTCTGCTGGGCCAGCTGCTCCTCGAGCGCGCGCCTGGTCATCGATCCCTGTTCGCGAAGAATCAACCTCTGGCCGTCCAACTCGTCCAGCGCGATACTCTCCCGCCCGGCCCAGGCATGCGACTTGTTCACGATGATCGACACTTCATGCCGCCCCAGGCAAATCACATCCAGTTTCCGATCCTCATAGTCTCGACCAAGTATTGCAACATCAAGCTCGTAGTTCAAAAGACGCTGGTACATGGCATCCGAATTGCCGCTCTCCACGGACACCCGAATCAAAGAGAAGCGTTCGGTGTACCTGGACAAGAGGTCCATCACAAAGAACGGCCCCACGGTGCCGATGTGCAGCTTGCCTGCGTAGTTGTTCCCAGTAGAGGTCAGAAGCGTGTAGGCCCTGTCCTCGAGAGCGAAGATCTGCCTGGCGATGGTCATGAGTGCCGCGCCCGACTCGGTCAGCTCCAGCCCGCGCGGAGAGCGATTGAACAGGCGCACGTCGAAGGTCTCTTCCAAGGTCTTGACTTGGGTGGTGACGGTCGGCTGGCCGATGTTCAGCCATTCGGCCGCCTTGGTGAAGTTCAACTCGCGCGCAGAGGCATAAAAGGATCGCAGCTGATTGAAGTTGACATAGTTGAGACGATCAGGCCTTGACACGCTTCGGTTCCCGTTATCGGCGATAGCAAAGCTCCGCTACAGCCTCTGCGATTATCGAATGAGGTTGAAGGAAATCCAACAAGATCGAATAGTGATTGGCTTCGGGCAGAAGGACAAGTCGCACGTCATTGCGCCCGGCACGGCGGTAGCGGTCCAGAAAGCGCTCTGTCTGTATCAGGAAACCGGACGTTTCGGCAGCCCCGACCACTGCCGTCAGGGGCACATCCATGGGGCTATGAAACAGCGGGCTAAGCGCTCTCGCCGTGTCACGGTCCAGCCCGAGGGCCTCATTGACAGAGGTCTCGATCAGGGGCTCCAGGTCGAAGAGGCCGCTGATTGGCACCAGACCGCAAAGCTTGGGCAGCGGGCCTTTCCAGAGCCGGGCCGCGCAAGCCGCCAGGTGCCCGCCGGCCGAGTGACCGGTAATCGCCCAGACCCTCGGCCTGCGTTCCTGCGCGTCAAGCGCTTCGAAGATCGCATCCAGGCCGCTTAGAATGTGCGTCTGGATCTCCGCGATGGTCGCATCGGGCGAGAGCGGGTAGCCCAGCAGGGCGACGCTCATCCCCTGTTTCAGGAAGGGTGCAGCGACAAAGCTGTAACGATCTTTCGACAGGCTTTGCCAGTATCCGCCGTGAATGAAGACGACAAGCGGCGCATGCGCCTCGCCGGGGAAGAGGTCAAAACGGCAGCGTGGATGGTCACCATAGGGAAGGTCCAGGAGCCCCTTGGTCTGCCGGCGCAAGTCCGCGCTTGCGACATCGAAGCGAACGTAGATGGCCCCACGCTCCGGATAGCGCTGCCGAAAGACATAGTCTTGCTCGTTGGCCAGCATACAGCTTTACTCGAAGCTGATGACGCTACGCACCGATAGGCCGTCGCGCATCAGATCAAAGCCGGCGTTCACCTGATCCAGGGTCATGCGATGGGTAATTTGCCCGCCAAGGTCGATCTTACCGTCCATATAGAGATCGATGAGGGGGCCCAGACCGCTGCGCCCCTTGATGCCGCCGAAGTAGCTGCCGTGGATGGACTTGCCATAGCGGACTGCGACCGGTGGGAAGGCCGCTTCGCTTCCCGGCGGCTCGACTCCCAGCAGCACCGCCCGCCCCCAACCCGGCAGGCAGCTGTCGAAGGCTTGCCGCATGACCGGAAGCAGCCCGGCCGATTCGAAGGCGACATCCACGCCGCCGGCGGTCAGATCGCGGATCGCCGCCACCGGATCGCCGCTGGCTGCATTCACGAAGTCGGTCATGCCGTAGCGCCGCGCCAAGGCTGTCTTCCGCTCGTTGATATCGACCCCGATGATCTGGCGCGCCCCGGCTATCCTCGCGCCCTGCAGGATGTTGATACCGATCCCGCCCAGGCCAAAGACCGCCACCCTGTCGCCGGCCCGGCAGTGTTCCAAAGCAGCGCCCACACCCGTGGTCACGCCACAGCCGAAGAGGCAGACCTCATCCAAAGGCGCGTCTTTACGAATCTTGGCCAAGGCAATCTCCGGCACGACCGTGTAGCGCGACAGGGTCGAGGTGCCCATGAAGTGATGCACGACCTCTCCCGCCCGAGTGAAGCGCGCGCTGCCGTCCGGCATCACGCCCTGGTCGCGGGTCGCCTTGATCGTCCAGCAGAGGTTGGTGCGTTTCGATCGACACATGGCGCAGTGACCGCACTCCGGGCCGTAGAGGGGGATCACATGGTCACCGGGCCGAAGCGTCTCGACAGCGGGGCCCGTCTCGACGACCCGACCGGCGCCTTCGTGACCGGGCACCAGCGGATAGACGGACGAGGCATTGACGCCCTCCAGCGCCGTCAGATCGGTGTGGCAGAGACCACTTGCCGCGATCTCCACCAGAACCTCCCCCTTCTGCGGCGGCGCCACCTCTAGCTCGCCGACCGTGAGGGGGGCTTGCGGACGCTCGCAGATCGCTGCCTGAGCCTTGATCATGCCGACCCTATCCTTCTCTCGAACCGGCTGGCGCTTGCAACGGCCGGCTCGCCTTCGCCCAGCTCGAAGCCAGCCTTCATGAGCTGCTGGGCGCTTAGCCTTCCGCCCTTCTCCAGGATCGCGCGCGCACGTCTGATGTCCCGGCCGCAGTCGATCCCGAACGCGCCGAGCAAGCGCTCATCGTGCAGCAGGTAGGCCAGATATCCGCTCTCGCCGAGGCTGCCACGCTCAAGCAGCGATGCCGCCTGCTCGCCCTGCCCCTTACCGCTGGTCGCGCTGGCGCTCAGATCGCCGGTAAACTGGATGTTCAGGCCGTACTGATCCGTCCAGAACCAGGGGGCCGTTTCGTAGACACGTTCCAGGCCGCAGATATTGGCGGCAGCAACGGCAGCCGTATCTTCGGCGTTCTTCCAACTCTCCAAACGCCTTGGTGCGGTCCCGTCCGGGCCTGACAGGCAGGCAATGTCGCCGATGGCGAAGATGTTGGGATCGCTCGTCCGACAGTGATGATCGACACGCACGCCATTGCTGCAGTCTAGACCGGCCTGTCGGGCAAGATCGTCATTGGGCTGGCCGCCGATGCCGCAGAGGACAAGATCGCCAACATGGGTCTCCCCACCATCGAGCGTGATCTGGACAGCATCGCCCAGCCGCTCGGCCTTTTGTAGTTTGCTGTCAAAGTGGATTTCCACAGCGGCATCGCGGTGCAGCCTTGCGATCCAATCAGAGAGTTTCGCCGGCAGGGCACGGGCAAGCGCTCGATCGGCGGCTTCGATCACCACGACCTCGGCACCGCTTTGGCGCGCACTGGCCGCCACTTCCAATCCGATGAAGCCGGCCCCGATGAGCAGGATCCTGACACCCGAACCGAGGCGCTGTCGCAAGGCACGGGCATCATCGTAACTGTGCAGGGTCAAGACGCGGTCGCCGAGCCCGTCCAACTGCGCCAAGCGGCGCTGGGTAAGGCCTGTCGCCAGGATAAGATGCGCGTAGGGGAGCGTGCGTCCGCAGGAGAGGGCCACCGTCCGAGCAGAGCGATCGATTGAGAGGCACCTCGTACTGGAGCGAACAGCAATGTCGGAGCGGAGCCAGTCGTCTCGACCAAGCAGGAAAGGCGGCTCGGCCAGCGCCTCGGCGGTCAGAACAGCCTTCGAAAGCGGCGGGCGTTCATAGGGAAGATGCGGTTCGTTGCCGATCAGCGTTATCGGCTTGTCATAGCCATGAAACCGCAAGCGTTCGGCCGCCCGGCCACCGGCATGTCCGGCACCGATAATCACCACACCGGGTTCAGCGGTCACCGGCGCGCCCTCACCTCTGCTTCCGGATGTTGCGCAGTATCTCACGGTGAACGGCAATGTAGCCATGCGTCACGCACTTCAGATGCGGCGCGACATGGTCGTGCATCTTGCCCAAGGCATGGAACGGCACCGAGGACGCCAGGTGGTGTTCGGCATGATAGGGCATGTTCCAGTAGAGTGTCCGCAGCACAGGATTGGTCAGGGTCGTGCGCGTATTGGACAAGAGGTTGGGGGTTTCGTCTGTACCGGTATGCTCTGCCATCCGGATGGCGCGCAGAACCGGCTCTCCCAGAATGCGCGGTATCAGCCAGAAGGTCAGCGCCAGGGTGCTCTCGAAGTATAGCGAAAGAAGCAGAACCGCCAGATAGAACAGGCACTGGATACGAATCTCATTCGATACCTGCGCCCTGACGCTCTCCGGAAGAAAGCTCTTTTCGTTCTCATTGAACTGCCCGGTGCTGCCACGCCACAGCGTACCGAACAGCTTTGGCCAGAAGCCGGCCCCGATGATCTGTGCGGCATAGTGTGCGAAGCTGCTGGGGAAGGGCACGATGTCGGGATCGCGGTCGCCATGCTGCGTATAGGTATGGTGTGCTGCATGGCGATACTTGAAGTAAAGGAAGGGGCGAAAGGTCAGGGTTGCGATGGCATAGCCGACCGCGTGGTTGATCCAGCGCGTTCTAAAGGCCGTTCCATGCGAACACTCGTGCAGCGGCGCGAAGGTCAGCACGATCACGGTTCCATACAGCACCATAGCCGGGATCTGCAGCCAGAGCGTTCCGGCGGTGACCGCGACAAGGCTGCCGGTCAAGAGCAGAGCTAGAACATGGATCGCCAAGTGGATGAAGCCAGGCGCGTTGCTGCGTGCCCGCAGCCCCTTCAGGACCTTGCGTGACACGACTTCCGGACCAGTCAGCGGCCAGACCTGGCTGCCAATTCCGCCGATGCCCGCAAAGCTGGCGGCGCTGACATCTGTCATGTTGTTCCTCCTCGAAGACCGACGCAATAGAAACTAGGTACCTGCCGGGCTACTGAAAAATTCATTGTTCCGATCTTCCCATTGATAAAAACGTCCCGGCTTTAGAGCCCAACCCGAAACTGCTTGTCCCCGGCATCGCCGCGCGACGCTCTCCTTGCCCAAGACCTTGATAAGTCACTACAGGGCACAAGCAGTTTCGGGTTGGGCTCTTAGGCAAAGAAGCAGTGCGCGATGGCTTCGGCCGAGAACGCATCGCGTTCGAAGCTGCCGGTTACACGACCGCGTCCCATGACGATGATGCGGTCGCAGGCCAGCATCATCTCTTCAAGCTCTGTGGTCAGCAGGATCACGCCGCGTCCCTCGTCCGCCAAAGACTGGATCGCGCGCCAGATCTCGAACTTCGCACCGACATCGACGCCGCGCGTGGGGTCCTCTGCGAGCACGATGTTGCTCTTGCGCGCAATCCACTTGCCGATGACGACCTTCTGCTGATTGCCGCCGGAGAGCTGCGATACCCGCTGCGACAGCCCACTGACCTTGATCGACAGCAATTTGATCATCTCGCGGGAGATCGCCGAGAGCCTGCCGCGTTGCAGGAACCCCAGGGCATCCAAGCGGTCGAGCAGGGTCAGCGCGATGTTGTCCGCCATCCCCATGCTCAAGACCAAGCCTTCCCGCTTCCGGTCGGCGGCCATGAAAGCGATGCCCGCGTCGATCGCTTGGTGGGGGCTGTGAAAGACCCGTTCCTTACCGTCGACCAGCAGCGATCCGCTGTCGATCGACTCGGCGCCGAAGATGGCGCGCACCACGGCTTCGCGCTGGCAGCCCAGCAAGCCGGCGATCCCCAGGATCTCTCCTTTGCGCAGGGTGAAGGAGACATCCTTGAAACGCTCGCCCTGACCGATGCCCTTGGCTTCCAGGATCACGGGGCCAAGCTCTCTGTGATGATAGCTGCTCTCGCCCGGCTTGTGCTCCCGCCCTACCATCAGCGAGACGAGACGGGACACATCCAGATCGCTTGCCGCTTCGGTCGCAACGACCCGGCCGTCGCGCAGGACGGTCACCCGGTCGGAGATCTCCAAGACCTCGCTCAGCCTGTGCGAGACATAGACGATCCCCAGGCCGCGCGCCTTCAGGCCCTTGATGATCTCTAGCAGGTGCTCGACCTGGTCGTCGTTCAGCGAGGCCGTGGGCTCGTCCAAGACAATCACCTGCGGCTGCGCGGCCAGCGCCCGGCAGATCTCGACGATCTGCTGCTCGTTCAGGCTCAGCGAACCCAGCAGGCGGTTGGGATCGATCTCGACCTGGATCTCGGCAAGCAAGGCCTTGGCGTCGGCAAGCATGCGTGCGCGATCGGCCATCCCGCCGCTCTTGCTCGGCTCGCGCCCCAGATAGATGTTCTCGGCAACCGTCAGGTTGGGACAGAGCACCAGTTCCTGATGAACCATGGAGAGGCGCTCGCGAATGGCATCGGCCGGCTTGGCAAAGCTTACCTTGCGGCCATGCAGATAGAGCGCGCCCTCGCTGGGTACCTGCAGACCGTTGATGCAGGACAGCAGCGTCGACTTGCCGGCCCCATTCTCGCCGACGAGGCTGTGAACCTCGCCGGCTTCGAGATCGAAGCTCACGTCGGACAGTGCAACGACACCCGGGAATCGCTTGGTAATCCCCTTAACTGCCAAAAGGGGTGGGCTCTCCGTCATACTTGCGCGCCGTAGCGATTCAAGAGTGCGCGGTGCCGATCCATGTCGCCCTTCAGGTTCTGATAGACCGAGAGCCAGACCTCGAAGAAATCGGCATAGCGCTTATGGACCTCCGGATCGGGGTCGATCGTCTCTTTGATGGTGACGATCTGGCTGAGCGGTTCCAGCGGATCCTTGTAGATCCCAGCGGCAACGCCGGCGAGGATCGCATCGCCGATCGGCGCTGCCTCGCCGATGTCGGGCACCTTCAAGGGGCGGTTCACGACATTGGCGGTAATCTGGTTCCACAGCCGGCTCTTCGTCGGCCCGCCGTTCAGCACCAGATTGTCGATCTTGGCCCCGGCGCTCTCGGCAATGCGGAAGTTGGACAGCAAGTCAAAGGCCACCCCCTCGATCAGCGCGCGAATCATGGTCTCGCGCGATGTCGTCGGCTGGATCCCGAAGAAGACCCCGGTCGCGTTGCTGTTCCAGTTCGGGGCCAGGGAATTCCCCAGATAGGGCAAATACATCAGGCCATTCGCACCGGGCGGGATCTGCTTGGCCTGCTCGGTGAAGAGATCGAAGACATTGTGGGCCATCCGCTCGGCGACGCGCTGCTCGGACTGTCCGAGGTGATCGCGGTACCATTTCAGCGAGGCCCCGGTGAAGGCCATGGGCGCATCGAACATGGTGAGCCCGGGCAGGACATGCGGCCACTTGAGGATCCGATACTCCTCCACCCGCTGTTCGGTCGGGATCATGATGCCGATGTTGGAGCCGGTCCCCATCGAATAGAAGGCCTCACCGGCTGCGGTCACGCCCACCCCCAGCGCTGCCGAGCTGATATCGGTGCCGCCTGCCGCCACGGTCGTGCCGGCCCGCAGGCCGGTTTCCTCGGCCGCCTGCCGGGTCACCTCGCCGACGACCTCGTGCGAGCGATAGAGCTTGGGAAACTTCTCCAGCGGGATGCCGATGGCATCGGCGACCGGTCCGTTCCAGGACTCTTTCTGGTACTCGTAGGCATAGGCGAGCCCGGCATCGCCGGTGTTCATCTGAAAGTTCCCGCACATGCGATAGGTGCAGTAGCCCGAGGGCGAGAGGAACTTGTGCGTGGCATCGAAGATGTGCGGCTCGTGTTTCTTGATCCACAAGGCCTTGGGGTCGATGAACCAGGGTGCGACGCGGTTGCCGTTGTTCCGGTTGATCGCCTCTTCGCCGATGGTGTTGCGGATGTCGTCGCATTCCGCTTCCGAGCGCGAATCCATCCAGATCATGCCCGGGCGCAGCGGCTTGCCCCGATCGCTGACCGGAAGCGTGACCCCGACCAGTCCGGAGAGTGCGACGCCGGCTATGTCGTCGGCGAAGTTCCCCTGCTCCAGGCATTGGCGGATGGCCGAAAGCACCGCCTTCCAGTAGTTGTCCGCTTCTTGTTCGGCCCACCCGGGATGGGGATGGAACAGGGGGTGTTCCTGCGATCCGAAGGCCACCAACTTGCCCGACTGGGTGTCAAGAATTGATGCCTTGACGTTTGTCGTTCCAATATCCACGCCAAGAGTCAAGTAACCAGGCATAGGTAATCCTCCCACCAGTTCTTCTTTGTTCAAGGATACGCTGTCGTGCTTGGGAAATGCCGACGGCCAGCAGCAGCACCAGACCGATCGCCAGGTTCTGGTACCAGGTGCTGACACCCCACAGGCCCAAGAGATTGAGGGCGCCGGCGAAGACGAGGCTGGCCAGCAGGGCGCGCAGCGGAGAGCCGACGCCGCCGGATAGCGAGACGCCGGCGATGACGGCGATCGCTATGGCGGTCAGCTCATAGCCCGAGGCCAGCGGTGCATCGACCGATTTCAAGCGCGAGGTCAGGACAACGCCGGCGATGGCCGCACAGAGCCCGGAGATGGCAAAGGCGAGCACCACATAGCGCGCGGTCTTGATCCCGGCATAGAGTGCCGCATACTCGTTCCCGCCGATGGCATAGAAGCGGCGACCGGCGACGGTGCCGCGCAGGAAGACCAACATCGCCGCCAGCACCAGCAGCGCAATCAGAAAGCCGGTGGGAATGCCCAGGTAGACGCTGTCGCCAATCCAGTTGAAGATCTCCCCCTTCAAATAGAAGGGGTGACCCGACGTCAGGATGTAGTTCAGGCCCCGCAAGGCGGTCAGCGCCACCAAGGTCATGATGAAGGAGGCCACCTTCAGATAGGCGACGCCGATCCCGTTGACGACGCCGACGACAAGGCCGGTCAGCAAGGTGATCGCGATGACCAGAATCGGCGGTCCGGCAAAGGAGTTGCCGCGCACCAACCAGCGCTCGCCCAGCAAGGCGCCGATTTCCACCGTCACCACGACGCCGACGATGACCGAGAAGACCATGGTCGCGGCCACGGACAGGTCGATCCGTCCGGTCAACAGGACCATCGTCATGCCCAACGACAAGAGCCCGATCGCGGCTGCATTGCGAACCGTATTGGCGATGTTGAGGGGGGTCAGAAAGTAGGGCGAGCTTGCCGCGCCGATCACCACGATCAGCACGATCAACCAGAGCAGCGGGTCGCGGAGCAGCCGGACCAAGCCTTGGCCGCCGGAGGAGAGGCTGGTGTGCGCGCTCATTTGGCCAGCAGCCTTTGTTTCAGGCCGGGCAAGACGACAGCCAGAATGATCAGTGCGGTCACGACCTGCTGCAAATAGATGCTGACCCCCATCTGATTGAGCAGACTGTTGATGACACCGATGATGAGCGCGGCCAGCAAGGTGCCTGTGATGCTGCCGGAGCCGCCCGCCAGGGCCGCGCCGCCCAGAACCGTGACGGCGAGCACGCTGAGCTCCATGCCGGGAAAGGCCGCCGGGTTGATGTAGGCGAGCCGCGCGCTCTCGAGGATGCCGGCCAGTGAGGCCGTGAAACCGCAAATCATGAACACGACGATCTTCACGCGGTCGGTGCGGATGCCCGACAGCCTGGCGGCGGTCGCATTGCCGCCGGTCGCGTAGAGCTTTCGCCCGAAGACGGTCATGCGCGTCACGACCAGTGCGATTGCCGCCATGATCGCAAGGATCACGATGGGCACCGGCACCCCCAGAAGACTGCCCCGACCCAGCCAAAGAAAGCCCTCTAGGCTGTCGGGATAGTAGGCCTGACCACGGGAGAAGATGTTGGCCAGCGCGCGGGCGATCCCCAGCATCGCCAGGGTTGCGATCAAAGAGGGGATGCCGACCCAGGCCACCATCACACCATTGACCAAGCCCAGCAGAAGCCCCACCGCCAGAGTAACGGCAACGACAAGCGCCGTGGACTGGCTCTCCAGCAGCAGCGCCCCGCAGATACCGGACAGCACCGCCACGCCGGCAACCGACAGATCGATCTCGCCCGAGATCACCACCATCGTCATGCCAAAGGCAACGACGGTGATGCCGGCCACCGCGAGCAGGATGACCTTGAAGTTCTCCAAGGACAGGAACGAGGAAGAGATCGCCTGCCCGATCACGACCAGCAGCACGAGCACCAGGAGACGGCTCGCGATCTCGCTATTGACCCGCCGCAGGCCCATCAAGCCACCGCCCTTCCCCAGGCTTGCTTTGCCATGGCTCTCATCAGATGCGGTCATCGGGTTTGAAATCCGCTACTGCCAGGTCTCGAGCTGCCGTGCCGCAGGTCACAGAGGCTTTCCAATCACAAGGCTGGAATCCGAAGTGTCGCGCGATCGGCGCCGTGAATCAACGTTTCAGAGGTGCGTAGCAGAGGGATGGAGATCATCCCGCCGCTACGCACCGCCCGGTGTGTTCGATCGAACAGCGCTGTGTTCGATCTAGTCTACTGCAGGACCATAGCCGTAGAGCCACTTGTCCGGAGTAACCGTCTCGACACCCTCGATCACCATGGGCTTGGCAGTGATCATCGGCAGGTTCGGTGTCATGATCAGCTTCGGCGGCGCCTCGTTCATCCCCTCTTTGGCACCGATATGCTGGATAACGGCACGGATGCCGACATCGCCGATCAGTGGCGTGTAGGGGGCGACCATATCGACATTGCCGTCCGCAACCTCCTTCAAGACCTCCTTGGAGTCGTCGTTGGCCAGGATGATGATCTTCTTGCCGCCAGGTGCACTGTTGAGACGTCCCGCCTCGCGGATCGCATCGAGGGCGCCCATCGCCTCTTCGCCGCCGGTGTTGTAGACGACGGCGATGTCGTCATGGGCTTGCAGCGCATCGGCAGTCGCCTGGAAGGCAAGGGTCCGCTGGCTCTTGGTGTGGTAGTTGCCCGTAGCTTCGAAGCCGGGCTCGCTGCCGATCACCTCCAGGAAGGCGCCGGTGCGGATCGAATCGGCAGTCGATCCCAAATCCTTGCGATTGAAGATGATGTTGCCGCCGTCGGAGGCCTGCTTGAGATAGAGCCCCTGCTGCAAGCCATTGGCATAGAAGTTGCCAAGCACCTCGGAGCTGATGTTCTCCGAAGAGGTGCGGCGATCGAGGCTGACGACGGGAATGCCGGCCTGGATGGCGCGATCGACCGGCGGACCCATCGGCGCCTCGCGCGCCGGCCAGAGCACGATACCGTCGTACTGCTGGGCGACCCAGGTATCGATCACCTGGCCCATGCGGTTGTCGTCGAACTCCGCGTCGATGACTTCCAGCTCCAAGTTGGGATGGCGCGCGGCCTCCCAGGCGGCCGTGTCGGCCAGGCTGATCAGCCAAGGATGATTGAAGCCGTGAAAGACGAAGCCGATCCGATAGGTCTTGTCGGGATCCAGCACGGGACCCTCGGGCAAGGGAATGTAGTCGGTGAAGGGCGCCTTGATCTCCAGCTCGCTGAAGGGTCCGGTGAAGGTAGCACCCATGCCGGGCTCCCACACGAAGCCGCCGGCAAGATCGCCGACCGGATAGGCATCGAGGTAGTCCCGGAACCCGTCCTTATCGAACAGCGCCTCGACACTCTCGTTCGACATGCCGTCCTTGGCTGCCTGAGAGTAGGTTCCGATCAGTCCGTTGAGAACGTCGTGAACCGAGCCCTCCTCGGCCTGGGCCACCGCCGTTGCGGCCAGTGATAGGGATGCGGCCAAGGCTAGTGCTGCCCCGCCCTTACGCCCCATTCGTCCTACAAAGTTCTGCATTTCCACTCCTCCCTCATGTTTGCTCTTGTTGCCTGTCCGGACTTGATCGTGTTGCCAGACGGCGGTTCATTGGTGTCGCTATGCGCTCTCCGCCTCGACGAAGACGTAGACCTGGCCGGCCTCGACCTTGGTCTTGTAGGTCCGTAGGCCTTCCGTTACCGGCGGCGACAGGGCCTGGCCGGTTCGAATGTTGAACAGCCCCTGATGTAGCGGACACTCAACAGTCTCTCCGTCGACATAGCCTTCAGAGAGAAACGCGTGCTCATGCGTGCAAATACCTCCGGTGGCAAAGTACTCGCCGTCCAGATTAAAAACTGCAATGCACTTGCCTTCGTACTCAAACTTGTCGGCGTCGTCCGGTTCTATCACATCCGCCGAAAAGGCCTCGACCCACACACCAGCACTGTCCGTCATCGAAGCTTCTATCTCCTTTGGCCCGATAGCTTACGGTATCCGGATAGTCTTGGTCGGCGGTGGCCAACACAAATTCATTATGCCAATAGCATCATTGAATTTGGCCCGGGCGATGGCGTAAGAGTCCGTCCGGAAACTGCTTGTTCCCCTCCTTTCGTCGCCCCCAATCACCAGCAAGATCGCAGCCATGGCAAGCCTACGCGAGACCATAAGAGCATCGCTCAAAAAGGAAGAAGCGCGGCGGCAGTCCGCGTCGCCGGACGAGGCACGACAGGCCGATCCCATAGCCGCGATCAGCCCTATCATCATGCCCAAGTGGGGCCTGGCGATGATCGAAGGAACCGTCGTCGCGTGGCAGGCCGAGATCGGAAGCAACATCGCGGCCGGTCAGGACATCATGGAGATCGAGACCTCGAAGATCGCCAATGTCTACGAGAGCCCGGTGACGGGCCTGCTTCGGCGTATCGTCGTGCAGGAGGGGGAGACCGTGCCCGTCGGCGCTCTGCTCGGGGTCTGCGCCCCGGCTTCGATTAGCGACGCGGCGATCGAGGACTTCGTCAAGACCTTCCTCGAGACCTTCGATGGAAAGGGCGCGATCATTGGAAGCGAGCCGGTGACGGAGACACTCGAGGTTGCCGGAAAGATCACGCGTTTCGTTCGCCGCGGCGATGGCCCGGGCGCAGCCATCCTCTTCGTTCATGGCTTCGGCAGCGATTGCCTGAGCTGGTTCTGCAATCAAGAGGTCTTGGCCGAGAGACACACGACCTACGCCCTCGACTTGCCCGGCCACGGCGGCTCCAGCAGGGCTCTAGGCGATGGCGATCTTGCGGCCTTGGCACAGTCCGTGATGGACTTCATGGATCGGCTGGAGATCGAGGCGGCACATCTGGTTGGCCACTCCATAGGCGGGGCTGCCTGCCTGAGCCTGGCCTTGGATCATCCCAGTCGCGTGGCCTCTGCAACGCTCTTGGCCCCTGCAGGGCTCGGGCCTGCCATCAACATGGAGGTGATCGAGGGCCTGATCGCGCAGACGCGGGCCAGAGGGTTGCGTGGAACGCTGGAACGCCAAGTCTCCGATCCGGCGATGATCACCAGCGCCATGGTCGACGCGATCGTGAAGCACAAACGCCTAGACGGCACCGAGGCGGCACTGTCCAAGCTGCGCGATGGCCTCTTTCCCGCGGGGCAGCAGCAACTGATCGACCCCGACAGACTGGCCCGCCTCTCGGTCCCGGTTCAGGCGATCTGGGGTGAAGACGATCGCATCCTGCCGGTCGACCAGGCAGCGGCCTTGCCTGAGAGCGTCAAGATCATTCGCCACCCCGACGTCGGTCATCTGCCGCACATCGAGAAAGCCGATGCAGTGAATGCGGCGATTGCAGAGTGGATCGCACAGGCACAATAGCCGTCCATCCTCGCCTGCTCGATCCCGTTACCGGCGATCGCAATGTCAGGCGTCGGCGCGGATCATGTCCGCTGCCTTCTCGCCGATCATGATGACGGGCGCGTTGGTGTTTCCCGAAACCAGGCGCGGCATGATCGAGCCATCGACAACGCGAAGATTCTCGACACCCTTGACCTTCAGCTCCGGCGAGACGACGGCCGTCTCCTCCGGTCCCATGGCGCAGGTGCAGGTCGGGTGAAAGATGGTCGAGGCGGCGGCACGCCAGTACTCCAGAAGGTCCGCGTCCGTGACCACATCGGGCCCCGGGCGCACCTCGCGTTTCACGAAGGGCTTGAACGGCTCAGCGCGCAGGATCTCGCGAAGACGCTTCATACCGGCGACGCTGGCCAGGCGGTCCGCTTCGCTTGTCAGATAGTTCGCGACGATCTTCGGGGCCTCTTGCGGGTCGGGCGAGGCAATGTGAACGCTGCCCCGGCTCTCCGGACGCAAGAGGCACACAGAGGCGGTAAAGCCCGAGAAATCGTGCAACGCACTCCCCCTCTTGTCGGTACTGAAGGTTATGAAGTGCACCTGCGTGTCGGGCGTGGCTGAGCCGGCACTGGCTTTGAAGAAGGCGGCACCGAAACCGGCCGCAACCGTCAGCGGGCCGCGTCGTCGCACGATGAAGTCCAAGCCCATGCCGGCGCGGCGCAGCAGGTTGTTATACTGGTCGTTCACCGTGATCGGCTTGCTGCACTCCATGATGATGTTGGCCTGCAGGTGGTCTTGCAGGTTCTCGCCGACCTGGGGGCTGTGATGGACAAGCGGAATGCCCAGATCTGCCAGTCGCTTGCCATCGCCGATGCCCGATAGCTCGAGCAGCTGCGGAGAGTTGATCGCGCCGCCGCACAGCAGCACCTCCCGCCCGGCCCTGGCTTCATGCAAGGCCCCCTTCTGTCGGTAGGCAATACCAACGGCCCTCTTGCCCTCGAAGAGGATGCGGGTCGCCAGAGCCTCTGTCTCGATCCGTAAGTTCGGGCGGGCGCGCGCCGGTTTCAGGTATCCGACCGCCGTGCTGCAGCGCCAACCCTTGCGCATGGTGGTCTGGAAATAGCCGACGCCCTCTTGCGTCGCCCCGTTGAAGTCCTCATTGCGCGGCAGACCCAGGCTCTCGCCGGCCTCGATGAAGGCCTCGACCAGCGGGTGGCTATCGCGCGCGTTGGAGACGCCGATCGCACCCCCGGCGCCGTGCCATTCGTCCGCGCCGCGCTCCTGATCTTCGGCCCGTCTGAAGTAAGGCAGAACGTCTTCGAAGGACCATCCCCTGTTGCCGAGCTGTCGCCAGTGGTCGTAGTCCGCGTGCTGGCCTCGCACATAGATCAAGCCGTTGATAGAGCTGGAGCCGCCCAGGACTTTCCCGCGCGGCTGCACGATGCGCCTGCCGTTGAGTTCCGGCTCGGGCTCCGTCTCGTAGAGCCAGTTGACCTTCGGATTATCGAACAGCTTCGAGTAGCCGATCGGAATATGGATCCAGGGATTGCGATCGCGCGGACCGGCCTCGAGCAGCAGAACGCTGAACTTGCCGTCTTCCGTCAAACGGTTGGCCAGCACGCTGCCAGCCGAGCCGGCACCAACGATCACATAGTCGAAGGCTTCGCTCATGAATGGCTGGCCTTGCGGGTTCGCCAGCCCGCTCGGGTGGATTGTCTCTGCATCTCTCGGATCGCCACTCCTCCTTAAGCGCCGCGCCGGAACCCCGGAGAGCGACTTTGCCTGGCAATACCAAGGGAAGTAAATGCCAAGCGTGGCGTCACGCACCGCCTGCTGCGAGAAGAGACCGAAGCGCCGCCTAACTTTCCATGGCGTCGAGCATGTCTTGTACGCGCGCGAATTTCCGGCGCGGTGCCTTGCCGGTCGCAGCAGCGATCTCGGCGCCATCGATCTTCAGCCAGTCGTCGAAGGAGACAGGACGGGCGCCGCCCTCCTCCAAAATCTGGCGGAGGCCGGTGCCGCCAGGGCGCCCCTGGTCCGTCACCTCTGCAGTGATGGCTTGCGCGGCGATCTCACCGTCTTCTTTGTTGGTTCCGATGACACCGCTGGGGCCACGTCTGGCCCAGCCCACGACATAGAGGCCTTGCTCGATACGCCCATCTTGGTTTACCAGCACGCCGCTTTGCCGGTCGAGATCCAGGCCGACGAAGGGGCGCATGCGATAGCCGATCGCCGATAGGATGAGACCGCAGGGAATCTCCAAGACCTCTCCGGTTCCAAGCGCGCGACCGGCCTCGACCCGCGTCCGCTCAAGGCGCAAGCCTGTTACGCGCGCCCTGCCCGAGACCGCCAAGGGTTGGGCGTGAAAGAGAAAGTGGACGCGCTTCAGCGCTCCTGCAGGCTTGCGCTCGGCAAAGTCACGAAAGGTCGCCAGGTTCTTCTCGCGCAGCAGCCGCTCGTGATCGGTCATCTCGCCGGTGAGCTGCTCCGGCAGCTGTCCGGGGTCGACCAGGGGGACCGCCTGGGCGAGTTCGCCAAGCTCGCTCAGCTCCTTGTTGGTGAACTTGCTGTCGCCCGGACCGCGGCGGCCGACGATATAGATGTCCTCTAGCGGGGCGCGATGGATGGCTGCCGCGGCATGCGCGGCCAGATCGCTCTCCGCCATCTCCGCTTCGCTCTTGGCAAGGACGCGCGCAATGTCGATCGCCACGTTGCCGTTGCCGATAATCACGGCGCTGGAAACCTGGAGATCGGGATTGAGGTCGCGATAATCGGGATGCCCGTTGTACCAGCCGACGAAGTCACCGGAACCATGGACGCCCGGAAGATCGGCCCCCGGCACGTCGAGCGGGCGATCCTCGGTGGCCCCCACCGCAATCACCACGGCATCGTAGAGCTGACGCAGCCGGTCCAGGGCGACATCGCGACCGACGCTCACATTGCCGAAGTAGGTGACGCGCGCGTTTCCGGCGATCTTGGCAAAGAAGCGGGAGACCAGCTTGGTGCTTTGATGATCCGGTGCGACGCCGCCGCGGATCAGGCCGTAGGGGGTGGGCAGCGCCTCGATGATGTCGACCAGGCACTCTGAGCTTCTGCGCAGCAGAGCGTCGGCGGTGTAGAACCCGCTTGGGCCGGCACCGATGATGGCTATCTTGAGCGGCATGCCTGATACCTCGTCTCAGATGGATCGAACGCTCGTCGGCCTGGCAAGCAGGCGCAGGAAAGTTTGCTCAAACAGGTGGATTGAGAAGCGAATTGCCATCGCACGGACGACGCTATTTGGACATTTCGCTATTTGTCAAACCTTAATTGTACGCACGCCCGACGAAACTTTGGAAAAGCGGATCGGAGGCGCGGGCCCTGACACGACCTCGAGTGAGGCGGCCTGAAATGGGCAGCCCGAGGCAGCGCCCTGACGGTTTCGACTACCTAATGGCTTTTTGTTTGACAAATAGATGAATTGATTCCAATGAATCGAGAATGAAACGTACCGACGCTGGCCGGAGAAGAGCCCATCCGGCGCCAGCCGGCACAGAGCCCTGCAACGAAGGAGGATCCCATGTCTGAAGGAAAGCCTGTCGTAACCGGAGGGTGCATGTGCGGCGCCGTGCGCTACAGCGCACCGGAAGCCCACGCCGTCGTCTACTGCCACTGCAAATCTTGCAAGAAACACACCGGCGCGCCCGTCGTCTGCCTGGCGGGCTATCTGAAAAGCGAGATCGAGTGGTCCGGCGACGAGCGAAGCATCTATAACTCCTCTCCTGGGATCAGGCGCGGATTCTGCGGCAAGTGCGGCACGCCGCTCACCTGGGAAGGCCATGTCGAGCAGCTTGGCGGCGACCTGATCGAGGTCTTCATCAGCACCACGGACGATCCCGACGCCCTGGAGCCGGAATTCCACATCTGGACCGACGAGCGGATCAAGTGGTTTGACGTGGTGGATGAACTGCCGCGCTATCACGGCTGGATGCACGAAGGCGAGCCGGCCTTTCACCATGGACCGACCATGGAAGGCAAGGGTCCGAAAGCCAAAGGCTAAGGGCCCTCACAGCGCTGCTCTCAGGGCGGCATTCAACCAAGCGCTAGAGCCGACGGAGTGCCCCTTGCGCGACAGGAAGATCTGCGAAACTTGCGGGTTCCGGAACGCGCAGGGTAGGCCGTATGCGCTGCCTTTCGGGCAGCCGATCATAGGGCAAGCGCTCCTGCCCACGAACGAGCCTGCATACAAAGTCCGGCCTGCTCGATATGAAAGGCCAAGCCGGTCGCCTGCGCTCCCTGCCCTGTCTTGTGAAGCGGTGTCGCTCGCCCCTGCGGGCAGAGCACACGACCGGCAGCAACAGGTGTATAAGAGTCGCAAGAGGACATCGCGATGACGTGGGAGAAGGAAGTCGAAGAGCTGTCGCAAAAGCGGGCGCTGGCGCAAGCCCAGGGTGGCGAAGAGGGGGTTCGGCGCCAGCATGCCAAGGGGCTGCTCACAATCCGCGAAAGAATCGACGCGATCCTCGATAACGACTCCTTCCAAGAGCTTGGCGCCACGGCAGGCGATGCAACCCGCGACGAAGAGGGACGGCTGGTCGACTTCAAGCCGGCGAACTTCATCCTGGGGTTCGGCAAGATCGACGGACGGCGCTGTATCGTCGGCGGTGAGGACTTTACCCTGGGCGGCGGATCACCCAACGCGGCGGGTTTGCGCAAGAGCGTCTATACAGAAGAACTTGCCTGCACCTACAAGCTGCCCCTCGTGCGCCTGCATCAAGGTGCCGGCGGTTCGGTTGCCGGTGCGGGCGGCAGCGCGTCGGGTGCCGCGCCCAAGACCGTCGGCAACCCGGTCAATGCCGTGCCGCGCTTCAAGTCGGTGGCGCAAGCCATGGCGAGCGTGCCGGTGGCCTCGGCAGCGCTGGGTGCGGTCGCCGGTCTGCCCGCTGCGCGCTTGGTGGCCTCCCACTTCTCGGTGATGACAGAGAATGCGCAGATCCTGATCGCCGGCCCCGCCGTCGTGCAGCGCGCACTGCACGAGCGGACGGACAAGGAGGATCTCGGCGGGCCGGCGGTGCACGCCAAGAACGGCGTCATCGACAATCTGGTCGAAGACGAGGCTGCAGCCTTCGAGGCGATCCGCCGCTTCTTGAGCTACCTGCCGGCGAACGTCTGGGAACTGCCGCCCAGCATCGCAAGCGACGATCCGAGCGAGCGCCGCGCCGAGGAGCTGATCTCGATCGTGCCCAAGAATCGGCGGCAGATCTACGACATGCGCCGCGTGATCGGCTTGGTCTTGGACCGGGGCTCCTTCTTCGAGATGGGTCGGCTCTACGGGCGGGGCACGATCACCGGGTTGGCCCGGCTGGCCGGACGCCCGGTCGGCGTGCTGGCCAACGACTGCCGGCAGATGGCCGGCTCTATGACCGATGCCGGTGCCCGCAAGACCCGCCGCTTCATCGAGCTTTGCGACACCTTCCACCTGCCGATCGTCAGCCTGCTGGACGAGCCCGGCTTCATGATCGGGCCGGCGGCCGAGAAGGCCGGCACCATCCGCTTCGGCACCGCGGCCGTCATGGCGGCAGCGACCTCTGTCGTGCCCTGGGCGACGGTGATCGTGCGGACTGCGCACGGCGTCGCCGAGGCCGCGCACTACGGTCCGGATGGCTTCCTGCTGGCCTGGCCTTCGGCCAAGGTCGGCGCCATTCCGGTGGAGGGCGGCGTGGCCGCAGCCTTCGGTCGCCAGATCGCCGCCGCCGAGGATCCCGACGCCGAGCGCGAGCGCTTGGAACGCGCCATGCTTGCACGCCAGTCCATCGAGCCGCGCGCCGAGAGCTTCTCGGTCCACGAGTTGATCGATCCACGCGACACACGGCCCATCCTTTGCGACTGGATTGAAAGGGTAGAGCCCCTGCTTACGCATCTTCTGGGCCCGACAAGCTTCAGCTTCCGGCCTTAGCCACACCCATGCCGCTCTAGGGAATGCCCCATGGCCACGAAGGTAAAACTCGAATCCCCCGGTTCCATTTGGAAGCTGCTGGTCTCTGTCGGAGACAGGGTCAGCGCGGGCGACACGCTCTTCATCATGGAGATCATGAAAATGGAGGTGCCCCACACCGCGCCCGTCGACGGCACCATCGCGGCCATTCATATCGCCGAAGGCGACGAGGGCCTCGAAGAAGACATGCTTGCCATCGAGATCGAGCCCTAAGAACCCGGCCGGGCAGAGGGATCAAAAAGGCAGCTACGCTCCGGTTGCCTTAGGCTTTCGTTTTCTCGTCGCCGCTTCCTTAAGCGCCTTTGCAGGCTTCCGCCGAGGGGAGTCCGCTTCGGCGGCAAGCGGGGCGACGTTGCAGAGATAGGCCTTGTGCGGGACCGAGCCGCTCATGGGATCGAACTCGTCGTTGCTGATGGCCAGGTTCAGATTTGAGCCCTGCTCGGCCTCGGCGTCATAGCCGGGCGTCGACAGCGCTTCGCAGGCCTGCCACCAGCCGTGCGTTGCCCGCACCACCTTGGGATGGATGTGCTTGGAAAAATGCGCCTTCATCCGGACGCGACCGTGCGGGGTCAAGATGACCAGCCATTGCCCGTTTTCGATCTGGCGCTCGCCCGCCGCCGAGGGATGAATGTCTATCGTCGGCTCGGGCTCGAGCTGACGCAGCGCCGGCAAGGCGCGACCCTGGCTGTGCAGATAGTGCGGCGACTTTGCCGTGGTGAGGATCAGGGGATAATCCTCTGCCAGGTTCGGCCGCGACAGCGGACCCATCGCCGGCTCCACATACTTCGGCAGCGGCGGGTAGCCGTGCTTCTTCAGGGTTTCGGAATAGATCTCGACCTTCTTGGTCGGCGTGTCGAAGCCCGGGGCCTCGGCACGGTTGCCGCCCGCATACTTGCGATAGCGCGCCTCCAGCGGAACGGTGATGCCGCGCGGCTCCTGCTTCAGAGCGTCGAGCGTCAAACCGGTCGGTTCGAGCATCTCTTCGTAGCTGGCTTCAATATCGCCGTTCCAGAAGCTGCTGGCATAGCCCAGACGTTTGGCCAGTTCCATGGCGATCCAGGCATCCGATCGCGATTCGCCGCGGGATTCGACCACCTGCTGGCGATACTGCACGTGGCCAACGGCTTTCTGATCCACCTTGAAATCGGCGCGCAGGCCGTTGCGCTCCCAAGCGGTGTTCACCGGCAACACGATATCCGCATGCCGGGCGGTCGGCGTCATGAAGAGGTCGGCATGCACCATGAAATTCAGCGCGTCCAGCGCCTTTGCCCCGCGCGTCCCGTCGACATGGGAGACCACCATATTGAGGCCGAAGCCGACCAAGGCCTTGACCGCATAGGGTTTGCCCTTGAGGACGGCATCGTAAAGCGCGTCTGAGGTGATCCACCCATTGATCGCCTCGGGACCCAGCGGGCGCTGATCGAGCCCCAGCGCCTTGCCGCGTTGCCCGGCAGTGAGCACATCAGCGCCGCTGATGTCCCGGGTCGGCAGGGTCTCGAAGAGGACATTGCCGCCCTTTGCATCGAAACAGCCGGTCAGCGCGTAGAGAAGGGCGATTGCCCGGTTGGTTTGGCTGGCATTGGAATGCTGCTCAATCCCTGCCCAGGAATAGAGCGAGACCGTGCCGGCCTTGCCGATCAGGCGCGCCGTCTCGCGAATCTGCTCTGCCGGCACCCAGGTGATCTTTTCGACCCGCTCGGGCGCGTAGGCACTGCAGAGCTCGCTGTAGAGTTCGAATGCCGGCCGGCAGGAGACCCTGCCCTTCAGACAGGAAACCTCGTAGTGTCCGCTCAGCGCAAGATCGGCGCCGGTGATCTCGTACGCGCCGCTTTCCAGATCGTACAGCAGGGGGCCACCGCGCGCGCGATCCCAGGCAACGCGTTGATCGGCCCTGCCGTCGCCGTTCAGGTCTGCAGCCGAAAGGAACTCCCCGGTGTCGTCGCGCACCAGCAGCGGGCCGTTCGTCCAGTCACGGATGAAGCCGCGATCGAACCAGCCCTCTTTGATCATGACACCGGCGATGCCCAAGGCGAGCGCGCCGTCGCTTCCCGGACGAACCTGCAGCCATTGGTCTGCCTTGCCGGCCTGTCCGACGCGCAGCGGATCGACGACGACCAGCTTGGCGCCGCGTGTGACCGCCGCTGCCACCCGCGTGCCAAGGGCGATCCAAGAGGTGCTGGGATTGTGCCCCCAAAGCACGATGCATTCGGCATTCTCCAGGTCCGGCATCGGCATGCTGGTGCCGAAAGTGTGGGGATAGACGAAGTCTTTGGCGAAGTTACAGACCTCTGTGGAGGTCACGGCGTTGGGCGTGCCAATGTGCTGGCGCAAGCGCTCGACCCAGGAGTAGCCGTCCTGCATCGCCGTCCCGGCCATCGTCGTGATGCCAAAGGCGACGGCTTCAGGGCCCCACTTCTTGATCGTGCTCTTGAGTGCCTCGGCAGTCGTGTCGAGCGCTTCATCCCAGCTGATCCTCTCCCAGCCGGGATCGGGGTCGCCCTTTGGGCGGGTGCGCTTCATCGGATAGAGCAAGCGCTGGTCGCTGTAGACCAGTTCCGGGGCTGCGCGCCCCTTCCCGCATATCGCGGTCCCGGTGGGATGAGAGGGATCGGGTTCCAGGGCAAGGAAACGGCCATCTTCGACAACCGCCTGGCAGCCGCAGGTCGACCAGCACATCGCGCAATAGACCGGAATGCGTTGCCTGTCGCTATCCCTTGCCATTAGCTTGCTCCCTCAGGTGAACTCGGTTGGCTAGGGTTTGGACCAGCCATATCAATCGCGGTCTTCGCCATCGGGATCGTGAATGAAGAAGACCTTGCGGATCGTCTCAACCACTTCCCAATGTGCAACCTCTCCCTTCCGGGTGAAGAAGGTGTCGCCGGCCTGGTAGACGTGCATCCTGCCGTCTTCGCACTTGATGCGGACCTTGCCTTCGACCAGCGTGCAGAACTCGTCGCCCGGATAGGTGTACGAGAAACTGCCGGGCGTGCAGGTCCACTCACCGACCATGACCCGCTCGCCAAAGCCCCCAAGGTCGAAGCGGCCGGCGTGCTCGGGGTCGCCCTTGGTGACCTGGATGAAGGGCAGGTCGGCCATCGGCGGCCAAGGCACCAGCTTTCCGGCGTTCTTGAGTTCGGTATAGTCCAGCATGCGCTTTCCCCCAGCCACTCAGCAAATGAGGACGGCTGCACCGCCCGCAGGTCACAGCCTCATGTCAAAGAGTGGCACGATCGGCCGACGCACGACGTCCAAGACGCTATGCCTCCGTCGCAGGAGGCTCCGAAGCGCTGCCGCTCAGATCGCCAAACCGGTTCGGATTCCTGTTCCGCTCGTTTGATCCAACAATTCTCCTATTTGTATGGCATCACAGTCAACAACGTTTCCCAACAAGAGACAGCGCGGGCCTGCTGCCCCGCTCTGAGGAGCCTTGCCGAGACATCCGGAATAGCACGGATGTTCAACACCCTAGCTTACACTCTAGCATATTTCAGAAGGGCTTGCGGATGAGTGGGAGCATTGCGGCTGGCGGTTTAACCTCTCGGAAGCAAATTTGTTTGACAAATAGAGAAATCATGATCTTAGGTTGGACAGGGAACGAGAACGCCAGTTAGCCTGCAACGGGAATCCGAAAGATCGAGGGGCCAGGGGTGCAAGGGCCTCATCAGCAAGGAGAGACAGATGACCTATGTGGTCACCGAGCGCTGTATCAAATGCAAGTACAACAGTTGCATCGCTGTCTGCCCGGTGAACTGTTTTTACGAGGGCGAAACGATGCTGGTCATCCATCCCGACGAGTGCATTGACTGCGGGGCTTGCGACCCTGCCTGCCCGGCCGAAGCGATCTTTCAAGGCAACAAGCCCGAGGCTGAGCCCTGGCTGGAACTGAACGAGGAATACAGCGAGGTCTGGCCGAACATAACCGCCAAGGGCGAGCCCCTTCCAGACGCCGACAGCTACAAGGGGATGGACGGCAAGTTCGAGAAGTTCTTCTCACCGAACCCAGGAAAAGGCGGCTAGAGCGGGCCCGCTCGAACGAGGCCGCCAGTTTCACCTAGCGGTCCGATCCGAACGCTTGGATCGCAAGCGTTCGGTGAATCGGCCCACTAACGTGTTGAGCTGGTGGGGCAACTTATCCAGAGGGATGGGAACCATCCCTCTGGGTTGCACCACTAGCGGTCAGGACCTAAACCAAGCTGCGTGTCGCATGAACGCAGCTTGGCAAGCGCGACCGCGCGCCCGCAGCGAAGCGAGGACAAGCCCGCGTGGCGCTTGAACGCTAAAACAGATGCAACAGGGCCCTATCGCTGCCGCATCCAATCAGACAGTCGCGTCCTTGGCCTCATCGCGCTCAACCAGGCGCTGCACATAGGTCCAACCCAGCGCAACATTGAAGCGGTCGCGCAGGTGCTCTGCCTGTTCGTTAACCGCGGCCACGGCGGCCTCGCTGTCCCGCGCCCTCAGGCCGGCCAGGATCCTCTCATGCTGCCCCTGGAGCCTCTTGCGCTCCTGATAGCGCAGCAACACGACCTTCTCGACGGACTGGAGGGCTTCGATGACCGAGAACATGAGGACCCGGATCAGCGGGTTCTGCGCGGCATCGGCCAAGGCGCGATGGAAGCGAAGGTCGGACTGGGCGAAGTCGAGGTCGGTCATCGCGGCATCCTTTTGCCTCTCGACTTCCTCCGCCATGATTTCAAGCACGCTCTCGGAGCGATTCTTGGCGGCAAGCCGTGCGCAGAGGACCTCCAATTCGTGCCGTGCTTCCAGGGTCTCGGCGATGTCGAATTCACCCATATTCACCAGACGCGCCGTCGCTGCGGTCAGGCTTGTGGACAGCTCCTCGCTGCTTGGCCGGTTCACGAAGGTGCCCCCGGTTGGGCCGCGCCTGGAACGGACGAGATTTTGTGCTGCAAGCCGCTTCAAGGCCTCACGGATCGTCGGCCTCGAGACCTGGAATTGCTTTGACAACTCCTGCTCGGTGGGCAGTTGATCGTCCGCCTTCAGGCTGCCGTCCATAATCGAATCGCGAATCTGATCGGCGATCTGCTTGGCCAGCGACACGGTCACCAAAGGTTCAAACTTCAAGGCGCCGCTCTTGTTTGCTTGCGCCTGCGTCCGCCTTGGCTTCTTCCCCGCAGTCTTTTTCGTCTTGGATTGCTGCGTCTCAGCGCAAGGGGCACCATACATACCCATTCAGGTCACTCCTTCAGCAGCCATTCACCGTTGCGATCGCTCAAGAAGCTTGAGAAAGAACGCACTGAGGCAGCCTATCCGGCGTCCCCATCCAGTCCGGCGTCCCCATCCAGTGACCTAGTGGTCCGATCCGAACGCTTGGATCCCAAGCGTTCGGTGAATCGGCCCACTAACGTGTTGAGCTGGTGGGGCAACTTATCCAGAGGGATGGGAACCATCCCTCTGGGTTGCACCACTAGCCTTGCTCCTCGTCATGCTGGTGCCTGGCTCGAAATACAAGGCCGATCGCTGTGTGATCCAGCACGCGCCCTCAGTATATTGATTTGTCAGAGGAATGTACACCGCGCCATAGGGGTACAGCATTTCGGTCAAAGAAACGGCCGGAAACGACACACAGAACGCCAGGCCGCGACAGTGCCAGTCAGGTTGGTTGTGCGGCAGTGGTTTGCTGATTCCCGGAGCTTGGCCCGCTGTCCCTCTCTTTGTCGTAGAGGCGTGCCGGGGATTCTCGACAGTCAATTTGTTTGATAAATAGTAAAATACAGAAATACCTTGACGCTGTGCCGCTGGGAATCCAGCAGTGTAGGGAAGCCGTCTTGTCCAGACCGATGTCTCAGCGGGGTAGACTGTGAGCCAGAATTCTTTGAGCACGCTGTTCCGACCGACGTCGGTGGCGATCCTGGGAGCCTCGAGCGATGAGAACAAGATCGGTGGACGCCCGGTGCGCTATCTCAAGCACTATGGCTTTGCCGGTCCGATCTATCCGATCAATCCGAGACACCCACAGGTTCAGGGCCTGGCGTCCTATGCCTCGGTCCTCGACGTCGCGGGTGACATCGACCTGGCCTTGATCGCATTGCCGGCAGCCGCGGTCCTGCAGGCGATCCGGGACTGCGCGCAAAAGGGCGTGAAGGCCGCCGTGATCTTCAGCGCCGGCTTCGCCGAGACCGGCAGTGAGGGACGCGACCTCCAGCTTGAGATAGAACAAGCAGCAGCAGCGGCGGGGATGCGCATCGTCGGCCCCAACTGCATGGGCATCGCCGCCTTCGACCACAAGATGATCATCTCTTTCGGCGTCTCGATGATGACCCTGCCGCCGAAAGTTGGGCCGATCAGCATCGTCAGCCAAAGCGGGGCCTTCGGTGCCGTCGCCTATGCCGAGGCCCGGCAGCGCCACCTCGGCGTCCGGCTTTGGGCGACCACCGGCAACGAGGCCGACGTCAGCGTCGCCGACTGCCTGAATCACTATGTCGAGGATCCAGAGACCAAGGTGATCCTGATGTACTTCGAGGCCAGCCGCGACGGCGCCGAGCTGATGGCCGGCCTGGCGGCTGCCAAGCGCGCGGGCAAGCCGGTGGTGGCCATGAAGGTCGGCAGCTCCGACGTCGGTGCGGAGGCGGCTCTGTCGCACACCGATTCGCTCGCCGGATCGGACAGCGTGATCGACACGGTGCTCGCCAAGTACAACGCCTACCGCGCGCATACGCTGGATGAGTTCTTCGACATCGGCTATGCCTGCACCAGCGGCCTCTTCCCGAGCGGCAATCGCGTCGGCCTGGTCACCTTCTCCGGCGGGATCGGCGTTCTCATGTCCGACCATGCCGACAAGCTGGGCCTGGACGTGACCCGCTTGCCGGAGGAGACGCAGGCGAAGATCAGAGAGATCAATCCCTTCGCCGGAACGCGCAACCCCGTGGACATCACCGGCCAGGCGGTCAATCAGCCCGAGATCGTGGAACGCTCGCTCGACCTCATGATCGAAGAAGGCGGCTGCGATGTGATCGTGGTCTACTTCGCCGGCATGACCTCTTTGGACTTCCTGCGTAAGACCGGCCTGGTCCGCATCCGCGAGAAGCACCCGAAGGCCGCCATCATCCTGGCGGTCACCATGGACGAAGAGGCCTGGCAGATCTTCGACGATCTCCACTACCTCATCATCCCGGAGCCGACCCGCGCGGTGCGCGCCGCGGCTGCCTTGTGCCGGATCGGGCAAGGCTATGCCGAAGCGGCTCTGCCGGCACCCTCCCCGCTGCCTGCACCCGTGATTGCAGCGGGCGAGACACTGAACGAGTTCGATGCCAAGCGTCTGCTGGCCGAAGCCGGCGTGCCGACGATCAGCGAACACCTGGCAACGACCGCGAAGGAAGCGGCCGAAGCAGCGAACGCGATTGGCTACCCGGTGGCGATGAAGCTGGTCTCGATCGATATCCCGCACAAGTCGGAGATCGGCGGCGTCTTGCTGGACGTCTCCGACGAGATCACTGCACGAGAAGGCTTCATGACCCTGATCAGGCGCGCACAGGCAGCCATGCCCACGGCTCGGATCGACGGGGTCGTCGTTGCTCCCATGTTGTCAAATGGCGTCGAGACGTTCCTGGGGGTCAAGGTCGATCCGGTCTTCGGTCCGGTCGTTCTCTTCGGCCTGGGCGGCATCTTCGTCGAGCTCTTGGGCGATGTCACCCAGCGCCTGGCCCCGTTCGGCGTCGAGGAAGCACGCACCATGATCCAAGAGGTCAAAGGCTATCCGCTGCTGGTCGGCGCCCGCGGTGCCGAGCCCAAAGACCTCGACGCGCTGGCCCACGCACTTTCCCGCCTCTCCGTCTTCGCCGAGAGGAACGCCGAGCGGATCGAGAGCATCGACATCAATCCCTTTCTGGTTCGGCCGAAGGGTCACGGCGCCTTTGCCATCGATGCACTGATCGTGCCTCAGCGCAGCTCTTAGGCCAGCCAGGGCGGCAGCTCGAAGGGCGCATCGGCATAGGGTTCCGGCGCGATCAGTGCGCACTCCTGATCGGCTTTGCGCACCTGATAGAAGATATGCGGCATGCCCAAGGAGGGGTCGTGCGTGGCGTCGGGATAGGGTACCGCGGCCTGCCACTTGGGATGAAAGCGAATGGTGCCCGAAACGCTGCGGTAGACCGTCTTCAAGAGCTTCCTCGAGACCCGCCGGTTCTGTTCGAACGCGCCGGGCCCACCGGAGCCGCCGGCCAGAGCAGCGGCAATCGCGTAGTGGTGCAGCGAGGTATAGGGCTGACAGCCGACCTCCGGCGTCGAATCGCGACCGAAGCGCTGCTTGTAGGCGGCCGAGAAGGCCTGGCCGAACTCGTCCCTGGGCAGCCCGATCATGGTGCCGACGATGACGCCCTTTCCCCTGTCGCCAACGATGTCGGTGAAGGTCTTGTGCAGCGCGCCGTACTGCAGATAGAGCAGGCTGGGCACCGGGTCTTGCATGAACTGCAGTTGGAAGCGGGCCAGGTCGCCGGCATAGAACTCCGTATTCGCCAGGACTGCAGGATCCAGCGCCCTGATCTCATCCAAGACCGGGTGCCAACCTTCGCGCGGGCACTGAGTGACTTTGGGTCCAAAGACGCAGTTCCAGCCGAACTGACGCGCAGCACTGCCCATGGCGTTGGCGATCACCACGCTGTAGGGCTTGGCGCCGGAGATCACGGCGATCCGGTTGTTGCGCGGCTGCCACTGGCCGCTGTCGCGCAGCCAGGAAATGAACTTGATGAAGCCCTGCCCGTACCAATACTCCGCCGGATCGCCCATGAAGCAGCCGAAGTAGCGCTCCGGGTTGCTCATGACGGTGTCGTGGTGCTGCAGCAGCGTGTTGTGGTGGATGTAGATGATGCCGGCATCGGCGACGGGTTCGTACTCGGCATTCTGCGGGCCGATGTTGTAGCCGTTGATGAGGGCATGAACGCCATGCTCGCCGATCAGGGTGCGGGCCGCGCGCACGACCTCGGCCGCGCTCTGCCGGCCGGTGTCCAGGAAGATCGGGCGGATCGGGCGACCCAGGATGCCGCCGTCCGCATTGATCTCTTCGGCTGCCAGGATGACGCCGTTGCGGAACTCCTTGCCGTCTGCGGAAGAGGGTCCCGTCAAGGGCACCATGCTCCCGATCGGTATCTCCTCTGCCTTCATCGCCACCTCGTTGTCTCGTGCCTGAAAGGACTGCCCCCAAGCTTTAGGGTTGGCCTAGATATGCAGTTCCTGCACGAGTTCGGGTTCGTAGAGAATGTTGTGCATCATCACCCGCAGGCTGGGTGGACTGACCGGCTTGATCAGGACCGGAAAACCCTGGCGTCGGATGGTGTCGATCAGCTCCGGGTTGGTATCGGCCGTAACCACAATCGCCGGGCAGGGCTTTTCCAGCCGATCGTTGATTTCGGCCACGATCTCGGTTCCCTGGATACCACCGCGTAGGCGGTAGTCGGTGATGATGAGGTCCGGCTCGCGCTCAAGCGCCTGCAGAGAACCGGGTACGTTCTCCAGACTGTCGATCGAGTGGACCTGCATGCCCCAGCGCTCGAGCAGAGCAATCAAGGCATCGCGCAGGATGACATCGTCTTCCAAGACGACCGCCAGCAGACCGGCAAATTCTCCGCCGATCCGCTCGGAGATTTCCGGCTCGCCGATGTCGCTGTGCCAGATGTTGCCGAGCGGAACCTCGATCGAGAAGACCGATCCCTTACCCGGCTCACTTCTGACCGCGATCGTGTGGCCCAGCATCTCGGCCAAGCGCTTGCAGATGTTCAGACCCAAGCCGAGGCTGTGCTTGCGATGCGCCTGGCTTTCCGAGATCCGGAAAAACTCCTCGAAGACGGAGTCCAGAAACTCTTTGGGAATGCCGCACCCGCTGTCCCAAACCTCAATCCTGACGTGCTTGTCGCTGCGTCGGCAGCCGACGACGACGCGACCGGTCTCGGTGTAGCGAAGCGCGTTGCTGACGAAGTTGCTGACGATGCGCTCCAGCAAGCTGCGGTCGCTCTTCAAGGCGCAGGCCGACGAGACGATCCGCAGATCCAGCCCCTTTTCTTGGGCTTGATGATCGAACTGCACCTTGATCCGGTCGAAGAGCGTCGAGACTTGAAAGGTCGAGATCTTCGGCTCGATCTTGCCGGCATCCAGCTGGCCGATGTTCAGCAGAGCCCCCAGCAAATCCTCCATGATGGAGACCGAGACATCCATGGCATGCAGCAGGTCTTCGCGTTCTGCGTCGTCTTTGGCCGTCATGCAGTTGTAGATCAGGATCTTCAGGGCGGCCAAAGGCTGGCGCAGATCATGGTTTGCCGCACGCAGAAAGCGGGACTTGATTTGATCGGATGCCGCGGCCGAATCGCGGGCTCGCTCCAGATCCCATTCGACACGGCGCGCGCCGCTGATATCCAGAAAACTTGTCAGCCGCCCCCTTCGGCCGAGGTGGCGGCGCTCGACCCGGACCGAGGAGCCATCGTTGAAAAGATACTCGCTGGTCTCGCCACTGAGGGCAGCGTTGTGCTCTTTCTCCAGCCAATCGTGGCGCGACAGCGGGGTCACCAGCAGACCGGAGCCTGCCAGGAGTCGCAAGAACTCGGTCTGTGTGATGCTTTCTGCCGGATCCAGCTTCATCGGTGCAAAGCGCTCCAGGAACGCCCTGTTGCAGGTCACCAAACGATCCAGATCGTCCCAAAGCGCGATACCGACATCGATCGCTTCGAAGCCGGCCTCCAGATAGTCCTGGCGTCTCGTCATCGTCTGGTCGATGTCGCCGCCGGACATGGCTCGCCTAGTCCGCCCCGCCGAGCAGCTGCATATTCTCCAGGGCGTAGCGAACCGCTGCCTCGCGCGTCGAGAGTCGCAGCTTCTTCATGGCATTGCCCAGGTGGACGCGAACGGTCTGCCGACTGATGGTCAGACGCTCGGCGATCTCCGAGAGGCCGGTGCCGCGGCCCAACAAGACGAGGATCTCGCGCTCGCGAGCGGTCAGCTGCTCGAAAAGACCGTCCTTGGCCGGCGCCGGTGACGTGGCGGCGATCCCGGAAGGCGGCGAGACGGTGCGCGCGATGATGTCGCGCGGGAAGGCCACTTCTCCGGAGATCACCCGGATGAGCGCGCGCCTGATCTCCTGCGAGCTGGCTGACTTGGGAATGTAGCCGATAACCCCGTGCGCGATGGCGTTCAGCACATACTCGGGATCCTCGTGAATCGACACCACGACGATTGGAATCGAGGGGTACTTGGATCGAAGCAGCTTCAGACCTTCGAATTCTCCGAATCCGGGCATGATCAGGTCGATCAGCATCAGGCCAATGTCGGGCGCATCGTCCAGGATATCCAAAGCGTCGTTGAAGCTGGCGGCCTCGATGATCGTATTGTCCTTGTCCAGGCTCTTTGCGACCTGCTTCAGAGACTCCCTGACCACCCAGTGGTCGTCGGCGATCAGGATGCGCATCGCCTTCATCGACGGCACTGCCGCGTCTGCATGCTGCATCTCGACCGCGCCGCTCTTCGCCTTCTTCATAGATCCGCCACTTCTACCATTGGACGTTCAACTTGCCTGTCTTCTACGGTGGGCCGGTCGATCCTCGCAACACGCTCTTCCTAGGACGGATCGAACCTGCCTCTTCCCAGCTCTCGCTTTCGGGCCGGTAAGACTCTGCCTCTGCCGAAACGCCATCTGGCAGGAATCTAGCCTCTACATTCCCGTGAGTCTAGATGAAACGATAACTTTCAGCCTATGCGCAGCTAACCAGATTATCAATAGGAGTTTGATTTAGTGGACAAACCCCATGGAAATCTGGCGAAATGGAGCGCGCCGATGGAGATCAACGACCAAGCCGCGCTTGCCACAAAGCCAGATTGACATCTCAAAATCCAAGCGATAACGTCTAGACACAGGCTTAGAAGAATCGATAATATGAGACTGTAGAACCTCAAAGGAGTGGTCCGGCGAGTGCCGCCCGCACGTAAGGGCTTGCTTGGCAATCGGACAAAGCAACTCACGCTTGAACGAACGGAGGCTTGAAGATGACGAAGAAGATACTGACCCCAGGCGGTAAGCGCCGGGGCATCAGCCGTCGCACGGCGGTCAAGACGATCGGCGTTGGCGGCGCGTCCGCCGCCCTGGTCGGTATGGCGGCACCGGCCATCGTACAGGGCAAGTCGGACAAGATCGTTCTCGGCCTCCCCTCCTCGCTGTCGACGCCCTATGGTGTCGCCGACGATACCGACCACCTGAACGGCACGACCCTGGCGATGGAAGAGATCAACGCACGCGGCGGCGTCGGCGGGCGCGAGATCGAGATCTTCATGGTCGACGTCGACAAGCTTTCGCCAGAGAGTTGCCGCCAGGCCATCGCCGCCTGCATCGACAGGAAGGTGCATGCCATCTCGAACTCTTTCCTCTTCGCGCCGATTCCGGCGATGGACGAGTCGGCGAAGTACAAGTGCCCCTACCTGAACGGCAACACCCAGCGGGCTGCGACCGAGCACTATAAGTCCAATCCCGAGAAGTACAGCCAGGTGCTGCAGACCGACCCATCCGAGGTGAACTACGGCTGGACCCTGCCGCTGCTGCTGGAGCGCATGGAAGCGGTCCAGGGTTGGAAGCCGAAGAACCGGAAGGTCCACATCGTCTCGGAGCAGGTCGGCTACAACCAGACGATTCTGCGGGCCGCCCGCGAAGCCTTTCCGAACTCCAGCTTCGAGCTGGCCGCAGAGACCGACATTCAGTATCCGGTCAACGACTGGAGCCCGGTCATCCGCCGCCTGAAAGAGGTGGATGCAGGCGCCATCATGATCAACCACTGGGTCGCTGCGGAATATGCGGCCTTCTGCAAGCAGTTCCGTTCCGACCCGGTCGAGGATGCCCTGGTCTATCTGCAGTACGGCCCCTCTCAGCCGGAGTTCCTGGAACTCGGCGGCCGCGCGACGGAGGGCTTCTGCTGGAGCACCGTACTCGGCGTCTACGGCGACCAGACCGGCCAGGACTTCCGCAAGCGCTACCTCGCGCGCTTCCCGGAGTACGAAGGCAACATGGGTCTGGTCTACACCGGCAATGGGTACGACATCCTGAACTACCTCGCAGCGTCTTGGGAGGCGACCGGCGACCCGGAAGACTTTGCCGCCAACGTGTCCTGGATCCGCAACAATCCCTTCCGCGGTGTCTGCGGCCTGATGAACATGAACAACGAGTATCAGGAAGCACTGCACTACCCCGACAACGGCTTCGGCAACCAGGCCGACGAGTTGGAGAAGGGCATGAGCCAGCTCTTCGTTCAGGTTCAGGACGGCGAGCACAAGATCATCTGGCCGAACGAGATCGCCGAATCGAAGCTCCGGCCCGCACCTTGGTGGAGCTGATCGGATAGAGGAAGAACCCGTGGCTCAAGCAGACGTGCCGCCGGTGTTTTCGTGTCATGGCCTCTCGCTCGACTTGGGCGGGCGAGAGGTTCTGACCGACATCGGCTTCGAACTGCATGCCGGAGAGGTCCTGGGGATCATCGGCCCGAACGGGGCCGGTAAGACCAGCCTGCTGGAGATCCTCTCGGGCCGCTATGTGCCCAAGTCCGGCAAAGTCCTCTTCAAAGACAAGGACATCACGAAGCAGCATCTCTTCGAACGTGCGCGTCTGGGTGTCGGGCGCACCTACCAGACGCCGATCGTCTGCGAAGACTTGACTGTCGGCGAGACCTTCAAGGCCGCACGCCAGGCCTACAAGCCCTACCTCACCCGCTTCGATGCGGAATATGCAGCAGCCCTGGTCCACTTCGCGACGGACGAGAGCACGGCGAACGCCGGCCTCAAGACCTTCGAGCGGCGCAAGCTGCTGCTGTCCTGCCTCTTGATGCGCCAGCCCGAGGTCCTGCTGATGGACGAGCCGGCAGCGGGGCTCATCAACTCCGAGATCGACGAGATCGATCATATCCTGCGCATGCTGTCGAAGGAGATGAACATCGCCGTCGTGATCGTCGAGCATCGCATGGAGCTCTTGGACACCATTGCAGACAGCGTGATCGTCATGGACGCCGGCGAAATCATCGCCCGGGGCGACATGCAAGAGATCATCCATTCGCCGGCGGTCCGTGCCGCCTATTTCGAGACGACCTAGCGCCGAGGGGGCGGATCGATCATGGCGGAAATCTTGAACGTGAAGGGCCTATCGGCGGGTTACGGGCCGCTTCGGGTTCTGCACGACCTCGACCTGGTCATCAATTCCGGAGAGCGCGTCGGCATCGTCGGCCTGAACGGGCACGGCAAGACGACTCTCTTCTATGCGATTGCCGGGCTAACCGGCTGGCAGCGCGGCTCTATCATGCTGGACGGCAAGCAGATCGGACGCACGCGCAGCCAGGGACCCGGCCGCTATACCCACCGCATCGTGCGCCAGGGCCTCGCGATCATGCCGCAAGGCGACGAGATCTTTAACGGCCTGAGCGTCGAAGAGCACCTCGACAGCGGCGCCTTCACCAGCGAGTCCTGGCGCACCCGCAAAGAGCGCAAAGAGCGGGTGCTGGACATCTTCGAACCCTTACGCAAGCTGATGAAAACGCCGGTCGGGCGGCTTTCCGGCGGCGAGCGTCGCATGGTCTCCATCGGCCGTGGGCTGATGACGGATGCCAAGCTCTATCTCGCCGACGAACCCTCGCTCGGGCTTGCGCCGAAGATCGGTCTCAGCGTGATGGAGGCCCTGCTTTCGATCGAGCTGGAAGACAGCGCGATGCTGATCGCCGAGCAGAACGTGGCGCTGCTCGAGCAGCGGGTCGACCGGGTGATCGGAATGCACGCAGGCAAGCTCAAGGGCGAAGCCTCGGCCGCCAGCCGGCAATCCTTAGCATTGTGAGAAGATAGCATCCGATGGACATCAGTTTCATTCTCGTCAATGCGGTCGTCGTCGCCTGCATCTATGGCCTGGTCGCCGTCGCCATATCCATCACCTGGTCCAGCCTGGGGCTCATCAATCTGGGCTATGGCTTCGTCTTCTCCTTCGCCGGCTTCGGCGCCTATCTCTTCGATCGAATGGTGTCGGACTCGCCGATCCTGGTCGCCTCTGCCGGTATCCTGACCGGGGCGGTGGGTGGCCTGATCATCTGCCTGCTGGTCTTCATCCCCCTGCACGACAAACCGAACTTCACCACGCGCGGCATGATCGCCACCCTGGCGATCAGCCTGATCGGCTCGCAAGCGCTGTTGATGCACTTCGGCCCCAGACCGAAGAACCTGCCCGAACTCTTCGGCTACTGGCAGGTGAAACTGGGCGATGTCGTTGTCACCTCGGACAAGATCGGCGTCGTCGTCTGCTCCATCGTCATGCTGGCCGTCGTCGTCTTCTGGATGCGCGGCAGTCGGCGCGGGCTGGAAATCCGCGCGATGATGATGAACCCGCACGCGGCCTCCATCGTCGGTATCGGTGTCAGAAGCACCGGCTTCTACGTCATGGCGATGACCGGTGCCATGGCGGGCCTGGCCGCGGTCCTGCTGTCGCAGACCTACTACATCGGCCCCTTCAGCGGCATCACACCCCTGATCAAGGGCGTCAGCATCGCGCTGCTCGGCGGCCTCGGCTCGGTCCAGGGTGCCGTCATCGCCGCAGTCATCCTGGGCTTCACCGAGGCGCTGACCTCGCGCTTCCTGGGCGGCCAGTACGTGCTGATGACCCAGTTCCTGCTGATCATCACCATCCTGATCATACGGCCACGAGGCATCTCGGGTCTGCTTGACAAGGCACGCGAGCAATGAGCGAAGACGAGCGCAAGAGCGACTACACCTGGCGCAATCCGCTGGCGGCCTGGGACGCCAAGGGCGGCAATCACGAGGCCCCCTCCATTCGCGTGCCCGACCCGCGGTCGATCTGGGACGAGAACCAGGCCTACAAGGTACCGCTCTACAAGGTTGGCCGCCTCAAGCACTTTCACATCTGGTCGGCCCATGGCGATCGACCCTGGAACCGCATGCGTTGGTGGCCGACGCGCCGCTATCCCCTGCACATCAAGGGCCTCTACAATCGCAAGACCCTGAAGGCGGAGAAGAAGATCCTCGATCGTCGGCCGATCTACTGGGCGATCTGCCTGATCTTTCTGGCAATCGCGCCTCTCTTCTTCCCCGACAGCATGCGCAACACCCTGCTGACCGCAGGCGCCACCTTCGGCATCTTCGCCGCCATCAATGTCTGCTGGACCCTCATCCTGGGCACCGCCAGCATCTTCTCTCTGGCAAGCTATGCGGTGGTCGGATCGGCCGCCTTCATCACCTCCTACCTCTCCATCAACTACGGCCTCCCCTGGTTCTATCTGCCGGGCATCGGCCTGGCGTTGGGCTTCATCATGGGCGGCGTGATCGCAGCACCCGCACTCAGGTTGGACGGCTTCTACTATGCGCTCTTGACCCTTGGATTGAACGAGCTCTGCCGCGTCTTCTTCACCACCTCCAAGGCCTTCGGGTCGGCTTCGGGGGGGCTCTACGGCGGTTCCACCTACATCTCCGACAGCTGGTCGCCGGAGGTCCAGTCCCTGGCCGCCTACTACGGGCCCTACCTGTTGTTGTTGGCATCCCTGCTGCTGTTCCGCTTCATTGCCGGCAAGCGCCTCGGGCGAATCTTGCGCATGGCGCCGGAGAAGCGGGAGGCCTTCGCGGAGGCCTGCGGCGTCGACTACAAGCGCGCGCGGGTGACGATCTTCCTTGTATCCTCAGGCGCGCTGGGCTTCATCGGCGGCTTCTATGCGGCCCACTACAGCGGCGTCGGCTTTTCGATCTTCACCTTCGACACCGTTCTGCTGGGCCTTGCCATGCTGGCGATCGGCGGCATCGGCCGGGCGGAGGGTGCGGTTCTGGGAACCCTGGTGGTCGTCGCCCTGGACCAGGTGCTGATCGAGTGGGGACCGATCAGACACTTCATGATCGGCGCCATCATGCTGTTTGCGGTCCTGTTCCTCAATCAGGGCTTCTTCGGCATCAAGAAGCAGTTCAACGCCTGGCGCGACAAGAAACGCGGCGAGTGGCGCTCGTCCAGAAGCGAGAAGGGCGGCGAGGCGCTGCCCGAAGAAGCGACAGAGATCGAAGACAAGGATGCGATCTACCACCGCCGCTTCGACAAGATGCAGCGCGACTATCTCAAGCGTCTGGTTTGCCCCGAGGTCATCGAGGAGCACCGCCGCAAGCCCTTGGGCCAGCACAGCGAGGCGCTGGAACGGCTGCTGCTGTATTTCCGCCGCGCGCCGATGGACGACAAGTACGCCCTTCACCGCGCCGGCCCCGACGGCCCCTACAAGATCATCGCCTTTGCCGGCGCGCGCGGGGTGGCGCCGCGCGTGGTCGAGGATCGTGAGTATGAGACCGTGGAGGAGGCCTATCACGGCGTCTTCATGCGGCGCGTCCACGACCTGCTGGAATCGTGAGGCCGGGCATGGGGAGACCATCCGAGATGTGGGAAGACGCGGACATCCATGTCTATGAGCACTTCAACGCCAAGACCCGCAGCTACCTGAAGAGCGTCATCGACGACGGGCTGATCGAAGAGCACCGCCAGCGACCGGTGGGTCGGCATAGCGAACCCCTGGAACGGCTGCTCGCCTACTTTCGCCGCCTTCCTCTGTCGGAGCAGTACGCCGTCAAGCGTCCCACCGAGGGTGCGTTCAAGATCGTCAGGCTGTCTGGCGTTCGTGGGACGCCGCCCGAGGCCGTGGACGACACAGACTATCGGACGCTGGAGGAGGCCTATCACGCCATCTTCCTGCGCCAAATCGACGAACTGATGGAAAAGAAGTAGAATGGCCGAGCAAAAAATCTTCGGATATGCCGACAAGATCTCGGTAAAGCCGGGCGATGACATCGCCTTCCACGTCAATGCCGACGGTGCCGAAGAGGCCGAGGCACAGTTGGTGCGCCTGATCCATGGCGATCATCACGAAGCGGGACCGGGTTACCAGGAAGAAGAGATCGATAACCCGATCAACGGCGTCTGGTCGGTCAAGAAGCAGTTTACCCAGCTTGGCAACTACTTCGAGGTCGCCGATCCCGAGCGCAAGACCAAGATCGACGGCCCGCTCTCGATGTTCTGCCACGTCTGGCCCAGCATCCCGCGGCACGGCTCCCGACAGACCATCATGGGCCGCTTCGACTGCAAGTCCAATCACGGCTATGCCCTGGGTATCAGCCCGCAAGGCTATCTGGAGTTCTGGGTCGGCGACGGTAAGGAGATCGACTACGTCACCGCGGAACTGCCGCTGGTGCCCAAGGTCTGGTACTTCGTCGGCGTCTCCTACGACCCGGCTTCGGGCAAAGTCGCGCTCTATCAAGAAGGGGTGCTCAACCGCTACAACTCGCGGATCGGCCCGGTCGTGCCCTACGAATTCAGCTCTCACATCGAGACGACCTTTCGCTTCCGGCCGAACAATCGCGACGACGTCCCCTTCCTGATCGGCGGGGCCTTGGATTCGCACATCCTGCGCGGCGATTTCGTGAACGACCTTCTGGCCGGCAAGATCGACCGGCCCTGCCTGTGCGGGCGCACCCTATCGCGCGACGAGTTGAAGGCCTGCCAGGAGGGTGCAAAGCCGCCGGCCGATGCGATCCTGGCCTACTGGGACACGACGAAGGGCTACAGCGACCAGGGGATCGGCTGGACCCTTGCCGACGAGGGACCGCAAGGGCTGCATGCCGAGGGAATCAATCACCCGGTCCGAGGCATGACCGGTTTCAACTGGAAGGGACGCGACGACTGCTTCCGTCTGGCGCCCGACCAGTATGGCGGCATCGAGCTACATCCCGATGCGGTGACCGACTGCCGCTGGGAAGAAACCAACCGCATGCAGATCCCCGAGGGCTTGCGAAGCGGGATCTATGCGGTGCGCCTGCGCATCGGCCCGGGGGAGGGCATCTCCGAAGAGTACATCGTCTTCGTCGTGCGTCCGGCAAAGCCCAAGGCAGCCCTCTGCTTCCTGGTGCCGACCGCCAGCTACCTCGCCTATGCGAACGAGAGCCTCAGCTTCGATGCACAGATCATCCAGCCGATGACCGGCCAGCCGCCGGTCGTCACCGACCTGGATATCGAGACCTACGAGACGCGCGAGTTCGGCCTTTCGACCTACGACAGTTTCGAGGACGGCGCCGGGGTCTGCTTCAGCTCCTACAAGCGGCCGATCATCAACATGCGGCCGAAGTACCGCATGTCGAGCATGAACATCACCTGGCAGTTTCCAGCCGACCTCTCGATCGTCGCCTGGATCGAGAAGCAGGGCTACGACTGCGACTTCATCACCGACGAGGACCTGCACCGGGAGGGCAAGGCTGCGCTCGCCCCCTACAAGTGCGTCATGACCGGCACCCATCCGGAATATGTGTCGGAACGGATGCTGGATGCGCAGGAGGACTGGGTCCAGGACGGCGGCCGCCTGATCTACATGGGCGGCAACGGCTACTACTGGTGCGTGGGCTTCGATCCGGACGATCCGGCCTGCATGGAGGTACGCAAGCTCGATTCCGGCATGCGTGCCTGGGCCGCCAAACCCGGCGAGCACTATCTGCAGACCACCGGCGAGAAGAGCGGCCTGTGGCGCAATCGCGGCCGCGCGCCACAGAAGCTGACCGGGGTGGGCTTCATCGCCGAGGGCTTCGAGACGGCCATGCCCTATCGCAAGATGCCGGACGCCTATCACCGGACCGTCGCCTGGATCACCGAAGGCATCGAGGGGGAGATTATCGGCGACGAGGGCCTGGCCTATGGTGCCGCTGCCGGCATCGAGTTGGATCGCTACGACCTGAACCTCGGAACCCCACCGCACACCAAGATCATCGCCGCGTCCGGCGGGCATTCCGACAACTACGTCCTGGTGACCGAGGAGCTGCTCTACGCCTACGCCGGCCTGGTCGGCTCGCTCGACTATCGCATCCGCGGCGACATCACCTACTTCACCGCGCCCAACAACGGTGCCGTGCTCAGCACCGGTGCCATCGGCTTCGGCCAGGCGCTGCCTGCCAACGGCTACGACAACACCGCCTCGAAGCTGCTGGCCAACGTCGTCAATGCCTTCATCAAGGAGGGCGCCTTGCCGGGCGGCGCCTGGACGGTGGAAGAAAAGCAGTGGCGCTAACGACCGTATAGCTTCGTTATCGAGAGAGCCTGAGAAAGCGGCCTCAGGATGCTGCAGGCTGCCCGCCTGCCAGGGGGTCTATCGTGACGGCGACGCTGGTCATGACCTCTTGGGCTCTGGCGGCGCTGTCGGGCTCCGGCCAGCGCGTCGGGCCGTTGCCCATGTCGGCACCCAGTTCACGGTTGCGCTGGACGATGGCCCTGCCATAGCGAAGCCGCGGTTCCTCCCAGTCTGCAAGCGCGGCTGGGATGTCACCATCGTGACGGCTGAGGGCCTCGGCCAGGGCCACGCTGTCGGAGGCGGCCTTGGTCACACCCATGCCCAGATGCGGGCGCCCGACGAAGGCGGCGTCGCCCAGCAGGACAACCCGGCCGAACACCAGCCGCGGGCTTTCCAGATCATAGATCGGCTGAAAGAAGGGACGCTCGGTCAGGCGAATGGCATGGACAAAAGCCGGCGACAGCAGCCGGTCTGCCGCCTCGCGCATGCGTTGCACCACCTCGGCTCGGACCTTGTTGGGTGGAATCGCCATGGAGTGGCGCCGGCCCTCGGCGTCGGTCAGCAAATCCTCGAGGCCGCCATTGACATCTGTCGGGCGGTACCAAACCCAGTTGTAGCGCCGGTACCCCACTCTTAAGTCGTCGTCGGCGCCGGCCACGACGTAGCCCAGCATCTGCTCGCGGGCCGGCAGGCAGAAACCGAACCACTCCATGAAGTCCTTGGAGCACAAGGGCGCCAATCTCCGCTCCTCGAGAAGTCCGCGCCAGGCGACATAGCCGGCGTAACTGGGGACTGCCGCGGGCAGAAGCTGAGCGCGTAGGCTGGAGCGGAAACCATCCGCACCGATCAGAAGATCGGCCTGCTCGCTCTGGCCTTGATCGAGGAAGACCTTAACCCCTGTCTCGGCTTGCTCGAAACCAAGCACGCGGCGGCCTTCGTGATAACTGGCGTCGGGAAAGCCATCGCGCAGAACGCGATAGAGCCGATCCCAGGAGGTCATGACCTGACGCAGAGGATGCCGGCCAAGCTCGCTGCCGTCGCGCCGCAGGGTCAAGCGCCCCGGCAAGGCGATCCCCAGCGAACGGTCCAGATTGAGGCCGCAGGCGTCCAGGGCCTCGAAGAGTTCTTTGTGCGTCGCGATACCGGCGCCGCGACTGGACAGCTCCTCGCCGGAGCGTTCGTAGATCGCGACCTCCCAACCCTGTCGGCGCAACAGCAGTCCGGCAAAGAGGCCGGCCATCGAGCCTCCGCAAATGATCGCACGCCGATATCCCTTACCGTCTTGACCTGTCACTGCCTCTCCTTTCAGGTCTAGGGACCGTAGCTGCTTCGGCCACTCTCACGGTCCTACCTAGTGGGCTGCAATCCTCTTTTTCGCTCGACGCGCCGTACGGTCACGACCGACTTTCGCCCTCGCAACAGACAAGCGCACGACACGCTGCAGATTGACAGCTGCTGCGTAATAGTTTATCTAATGATAAATAATCATCGAAGCAAGCGCCGGCTTCTTGACACCGTGATTTTGCCTTTGGCGCGCGCTCATTTTTGACAGGAGCACTGTAGAGAAGCGAGAATCCGCCAGTCCCGTAGCGCCCCAAAAGGGGCATCGAAAAGGGATCGTGTCCCGCCGCGTGGTGTAGGAGGCCTCTCGGTGGCTGGCATGAGGGCCGGTCCGGTCAGGCAACCGGAGCGGTCAGGCTGACGGTTGGATCATCGCTGAGGGTGGCGCGTTTTTCCAGCGACATGTAACGGCCACGCTGCACTGCCCATTCGTCGTTCTGCTGTTGCGCATGAAGTGCACCCGGCAGCGCTGCCAGGCGGCACCCAGGACACGGGCGACAGCGTCATCAATCGCATGGGCAGCGGAGATCACCAGCTGCGCGCCGCTGAGCGCGCCCGGCAAGAGGCGATAATGCTTTTCGCCTCCGGGGCGCCTGTTGTAGGCTCGTGCAGAAACCCGAGGGCGGCTCCCGTGTCGAAAGAAGGCAGCTTTTCCAATCGTTTGGCAGTTGAAGGCGGAGCGCCGGTGCGCTCTGGCCCGCTGCCGTGGGAACTGCCCGGAGCCAACTGGATCGGTGCCGAAGAACAGGCGCTGGTGGAGCAGGTGATCGCTGCGCGCAGCCCCTTTCGCTACTATGGCGAAGCACCGCAAGGCATGGTCGAGCGTGCCGAGCGCGCCTGGTGCGCTGCCTTCGGACATCGCTATGCTCTCGGCGTTTCCTCGGCGACGGCCGGGCTTTCCATTGCCTTTTCGGCCTTGGGCTTGGGGCCGGGCGACGAGGTCTTGTTGCCGGGATGCCTCTGGGTCAGCTGCGTGGCTGCGGTGGTGCGTTGCGGAGCGATTCCGCGCCTGGTGGACATCGACGCCAGCTTCGGCATGGATCCGCAGGATCTCCGCGCCAAGATCGGGCCGCACAGCCGGGCGGTGCTGGCTGTCCACATGAGCGGTGCGCCCTGCCGGATCGGTGAGATCGCTGAGATCTGCCGTGCGCAGGGGCTGGCCCTGATCGAAGACTGCGCACAGGCCGCCGGCAGCAGCTTTGCCGGCCGGCCGGTCGGGCGTTTCGGCGACATCGGCGTCTTCAGCTTCCAGCTGAACAAGACCATCACGGCAGGCGAAGGCGGTTTGCTGGTCTGCGAGGATGCAGCGCTCTACGCACGCATCGAAGCGCTGCACGATCTGGGCTATGCACGCAACGCCCAGGGTCGCTTGATGACCGAGGATGAAGCCTGCCAGCTGTGGGGCGTCGGTGCCAGAATGTCGGAGCTGACCGGTGCCATGCTCTGCGCCCAGATGGACAAGCTGGGGCGGATCACCACGGCGATGCGCGACGCCAAGGCACGCATAGGCCAAGCAGTCGACGCGATAGCGGGTCTAAGCCTGCGCCACCAGCTGGACGAACCTGGCGACAGCGGGGCGGCTTTGATCGTCTTGTTCGAGACGCCGACGATGCCGCAGCGCTTCGTCGATGCGCTCCGCGCCGAGGGTATCGCCGGTCCGCCGGGCAGTCATCTTTGCGTACCGCTCAGCGACTGGGGCCTGCATTGGGCCTGCAACATTCCAAGCCTGGTCCGGCGCCGCTCCAACGCCCGCGACGGCTTTCCCTGGAGCCACCCGGCCAATGCCTTTGCCGCCGGCTACGACTACGGCGAGGGGGCCTTGCCGCTTGCCGACGATCTGCGCGGGCGCGGGATGATCCTACAGATCGGGTCGACGCTCAGCGAGGGCGATGTCGATGACATCATCGCCGCCTTCCGGAAGGTCGCAAGGGTGCTCCTTGCCTGATGCGGACGACAGCGGCGGGGCGGCCGAGGTCCTGCAGCGCATGATCGCCGCGTCGGCCTATCGTGACCTCTTGCAGCCGATCGCAGCCGACGTTCTGCGCGTCGCGCTTCTGAACGATCAGGTCCGCACAGCCCTGCAAGGTCTTGCAAGCCAGCCGGCAAGACCGGCACGGCAAGCCAGCCGCTCTGCCGAAGGCCAGATCGTTCTGGCCTACCTGGAACATGTCGCCTTTGCCTCTCCGGCTTTCCTTGCCTCAGTGGGCGAGTGGCCGCTGCGAGGCCGCCGTGGTTGAGGGCGCCGTGGTTGAGGGCGGCACCAGCGAAGCGGAGAGCTGCGATGTCTGTATCGTCGGCACCGGTGCCGGCGGCGGCATCTTGGCCTACGAGCTGGCCCGGGCCGGCTTGAAGGTCGTCTCGCTGGAGCAGGGGTCGCTGCTGCGCGAGGATCACTTCAGCCACATCGACCCCTACGGCGCGACCAAGGATTTCGGTGTTCGAGCGCACAGCCGCTGGCCCAGCGATCCGCATGAGGCCTTCTTTGCCAACCGGCTCTTTGCGCCGCCCGAGCACGCGTCGGCAAGACGTCGACCGGATGGCTTCCTGCAGTATCAGGTCTTTGCCGTGGGTGGCCTGCAAACCCTTTGGAACGGCGTCAGCCTGCGCTTTTCGGCCGAGGATATGGCTGACTGGTCGGTCTCTTACGACGCCTTGGAACGCCATTACACAGCCGTCGAGCAGTTGATAGCGGTCTGCGGCAGCCGCGATGGCTTGAGCGTGCTTCCCGACGGACACTACAGCGCGCCGATGGCGCTGCGGCCGGTCGACCGGCTGCTGTCGGAGGCGCTCGGCCGGATGGGCGATTCGAAAGCCCTTGCGATCCAGAACCGCAAGGCCATCCTCTGGCGGCAGGGTCACGCGCAAGACTGCATCTCCAACGGCGCCTGTGCGTTCGGCTGTCCGGTGGGCGCGGTCTATAATTTCCCCAGGCGCTTGCTGCCGCGGATCGTGCGACTGGCGAATTATCGCCTGATAACCCAGGCCAAGGTGACCCGTCTGCTCACCACGCGAGGGGGCGCCCGGGTAGAGGCGGTGGCCTATCTCGACTGCAAGAGCAGAACGGAGAAAAGACTACAGGCCAAACTGGTCGTCTTGGCGGCCGGTGCGGTGGAGAGCCCGCGTATCCTCTTCAACTCCACAAGCGAGGCTCATCCCCACGGCCTTGCCAATCGGAACGATCAGGTCGGACGCCGTCTGCAGGACAATCCCAAGACGGTGCTCTCGACCTCGCTTTGGAAGCTCTGGCAGCTTGGCCGCAAGGGCCGGAGCTACGACATCGGCTATGGCGACCCGCTGCTGCTGCTGGCCGAAGCGCGCCTGCCCGACGGAGAGCCCTTTCGCTTCATCGGTCACGACAGCCACCTGGTTCCCTCGGTTCCCTACTACCTCTCCGGCCTGCAGGGATTTCCACCGCGGCTGAAGCGCCAGCTGGCACGCGTGCTCTTCCACAGCTACGTGACGCTCGGCCTCTTCTGCGGCGGCGACCCCAATCCGGCCAACCGCGTCCAAGCGGGCAAGACCTGCGATGCTTTTGGCGTGCCCCAGGTAGAGATTGCCTATCAAACCGCGCCCAAGACCCAGGCCAAACTTGCCGCTATGGAGCATTGGGGGCGTGCTTTGCTGAGGCGGGCGTCGGCCACCCGCATCACCGGGCAAAGCAGCGACCGCGGCACCGGCATCCACTACGCCGGCACCACTGCCCTGTCGTTTGGCCGAGAGCAGGGCGTTGTCGATCGGAACCTGCGCTGCCACGGCCTGGAGAACCTCTTTGTCTGCGACGGTGGCGTCATCCCGCGTCTGCCGGAAAAGCACCTGACCCTGACCATCATGGCGCTCGCGCACCGCCTGGCGACCTATCTGGTCGATGCCGATCATGCTGCCGCAAAGGACAGCGGACCACGATCCGATGCTGTGCCCCCGCCTCCTTGAGGGTCCGGCTCATTGGCCGCTCGACAGAGGCTCTGGCAAACCATAGACTGGTCTGTGTTACGAATGGGCGATGACTCTTGAGGGGATGCAGCCGTTGTTCGTGCTTCATGTCGCGCTACAGGGCTGCTTGCGCGGAGAGAACGTCGAGTATGGGGTGACAGCGGATACCGGAGGGCACATCCGCTATCTCTTCGGTCTGATCGAGGCGACGGAGCGTTGCAAAGAGATCGAACGCATCGTTGTTGCGACCCGCGCCTTCGAGAGTGAGTTCGGGCCCGACTATGCCCGCCCTATCGAAGCCCTGTCCGCCAAGACCCAGATTGTCCGCTTTCCGACCGTTGAGCCCGGCTATCTGGCGAAAGAGGCCTTGTGGCGTGAGGTACCGGCCTACGCCGAGGCGCTGATCGCCTGGATCGAAGCGCAGGAACGCAAGCCCGACATCCTGCATGCCCACTACGCCGACGCCGGCGTGGTGGCCGAGGCTGTACGCGCACGTCTGGGAATCCCCTTCCTCTTCACTGCCCATTCCTTGGGGCGGGTCAAGATGCAGGCCTTCGAAGAGCAGGGTAGGGATACCGGCCCGAACGGCGCCGAAGCGACTGCACGGCGCCTAGCCTCGGAGGAGTGCGCCTTGGCGAAGGCCGCGCTCGTCATCGCAAGCTCGCGCGACGAGGCCGAGCAGCAATGGGCCGGCTATGAGGCCTATGATCCGGGCCGTGTACGGGTCATCCCGCCGGGTGCGGAGCTGGATGTCTTCGGCCCGGCCGTGACCAGTGCCAAGGTCGAGGAGATGATCGGGCGATTCCTGCGACAGCCGGAAAAGCCGGTCCTGCTGGCCATCGCCCGCCCGGTCGAGAAGAAGAACCTGGCAGGACTGCTGCATGCCTTCGGTCAATCGCAGGGCTTGCGCGACCGTGCCAACCTGGTGTTGATCGCCGGCACGAGGACCGACATCGCCGCTTTGGAAGCGGAAAGCGCGGACTGCCTGCGCGAGATCCTGGCCTTGATCGACCTCTATGATCTCTATGGCTCCATCGCCTATCCCAAGGCGCATGACCCGGACGATGTCCCGGCAATCTATGCCTATGCGCGCGCCCGGCGCGGGATCTTCGTCAATCCGGCCCTGAACGAGCCCTTCGGCCTGACCCTCTTGGAGGCGGCAGCGGCGGGCCTGCCGATCATCGCGACCGAAAACGGTGGACCGAACGACATCGTAGAACTCTGCCAGAACGGCGTGCTGATCAACCCCAACGAACCCGGCGCAATCGCCGAGGCCGCGCTCCGCATCCTCGGTGAGCCAGACCTGTGGCAGCGCTACGCATCGGCCGGCGCCGATGCCGTTGGTCGCTTCGACTGGACCTCGCATGCGCTGCGCTACCACCGGCTGGTCCGAGCGGTGATCGCCAAGCGCGGCAGAAGGGAGGTTCGCGCCAGAGAGCTCTTGGTGTGCGACATCGACAACACCCTCGTCGGCTCGAAGGAGGCGATTTCGGACTTCTCGGCCTGGCACGCACGGCAGCGAGACACTCTTCTTGCGGTCGCGACCGGGCGCAGCTTCCATAGCGCGCTTTCGGTCCTGGAGCAGGAATCCGCCCCCCTCCCCGACTGGATGATCACCTCGGTCGGCTCGGAGATCTATATACGCGCCGCCGAGGGCCCCAACTATGAGGCGGACCAGGCCTGGGCCGCTTGGATCGATCATGAATGGGATCGCGATGCCATCGTCGAGGCCCTGAGCGACGTTTCGGCCCTCCGCCCGCAGGCGGCCCTGGAACAGCGTCGTTTCAAGATCTCCTATCTGGTCGGCAAGGGCGAGACGCTGCTCGAGGCCGTCGAAGAACGCTTGCGACGCGCGGACTTGCGCTGCAGCATCATCTTCAGCCATGGCCGTTATCTCGACATCCTCCCGGCCCGCGCCTCCAAGGGCGCGGCCGTCGCCTTCCTACGCCGAAAACTGAACCTGGAGAAGGCAGCAGTGATCGTGGCCGGAGATTCGGGGAACGACCGCGAGATGCTGCGCTCATCCGCGCAAGGCATCATCGTTGCCAACTTCTGCGATGACCTGGACCGACTGCCGGACCTGGCGCACTGCCATGTCGCAGAGAGACCCTATGCCTGGGGTGTGATGGAGGGCGTCGCCCACTTTCGCGGGCAGTCCGGCCCTCTTCTGCCCGGTGCAAGCACGTGATCCTTCGTCTGGCCATCATCGCCTCTCTGGGCGGACTGCTGTTCGGCTATGAAACCGGCGTCGCCGCCGGGGCCTTGCGCGCCGCCAACCAGAGCTGGGGCCTGGGTGGAGAGGCCTTCGTCTTGCTCAGCAGCGCGACCCTGCTGGGGGCGCTCTTCGGGGCGCTGGCCGGTGGGCGGCTCGGCGATATGGTCGGACGCCGCGATGTCATCATGGCAACGGCCGCGCTCTTCACCCTCGGCGCCTTTTCCAGCGCAATCGCGCCCTCGATCTATGTGCTCGTCATCGCGCGCATCGTGGTGGGGATCGCGGTTGGTGCGATCTCCGTCGCAGTGCCGCTCTATCTTGCCGAAATCGCGCCTGCGCGCTCACGCGGCGCACTGGTGACCGGCTTTCAGCTGGCCATCACGCTCGGCATCCTGGCCGCCTATCTGATCAATCAGGTCTTCGGCAGCGAGGCCGAGAGCGACCCCTGGCGCATGCAGCTGGGGCTGGGGGCGCTGCCTGGCATCCTCCTCGGTGTGACCGCCTTGCTGCTGAAGGAGTCGCCCCTGTGGCTGCGCCTGCAGGGCGACGACGAGGCGGCCCGAGAGGTCATGACGGCGCTCGGTCGCGACGCCGAGAGGCTTGGCGATCTGGCCCCCGATGCCAGCGCGGCCCCCAAAGACAGCCTCACCGCGCTCTTCTCCATCGCCGGGCGCCGGGCGCTGTCTCTCTGCGTCCTGCTGTTCCTCTTTCAACAGTTCGTCGGCATCAATGCAGTCCTCTACTTCGCACCGAACCTTCTGACCGGCGTTGATTTCAGCTTCGGCAGCGGCCTGCAGACCGGCGATGCCCTGCCGATCGCGGTTGTCAATGTGCTGATGACCCTGGTTGCCTTGCTGCTGATCGATCGGGTCGGTCGGCGCCCTCTCCTTCTGATCAGCCTCGCCGGCACGGCGCTGGGTCTGGTCATCATTGCGCTGGGTCTCGGACTGCTGACAGCCGAGGATCCTGCCGGCGCGGCTGTTGCCGGGATCGGCACTTTCCTCTTCGTTGCCGCCTTTGCGGTCGGGCTCGGACCGATTGCCTGGTTGGCGGCAGCGGAGGTCAGCCCGATTCATGTTCGCGGCCTGGCCGTCGGCCTGATTGCCGCCTCGCACTGGCTCTTCGATGCGCTGGCCGCGCCGATCAGCCTGCTGCTGACGCACGAGCTGGCCCGCACCGTCGTCTTCGTGCTCTACGCCGGCTTTGCCATCGCCGGCCTGTTCCTGTTCCGCGCGATCTTTCCCGAGCAGCGCGGCAAGAGCCTGCTGGACATAGAAAAGGAAGCCCAGGCCTGGGCCGCGGGCGTGCGCAACAGCCGCTTCGTGCACTACACCGTGACCACCCTGGCCACCACCAGCGGCCTGCTGACCGGCTTCAACTTCGCCATCACCGCAGCGACCCTGGTGCTGATCGCCAAGGACTGGAGCCTCGGCCCCTTCGAGCAAGGTGCGCTTGCCAGCAGTCTGGTGCTGGGCCTGGCCGTGGGCTCTTTCCTCGCGGGCTCGCTCTCCGATCGCTTCGGGCGCCGCTATGTGCTGATGTCGACCGCAGTGCTCTTCGTGGCCGGTGCCTTCGGCTCCGCCCTGGCGCCCTCGCTTGCCTGGCTGCTGGTTGCCCGCGCGCTCGTCGGCCTGGCCATCGGCATCACCTCGCCGACCACAGGCATCTATGTCGCCGAGATCGCGCCAACGGCGATCCGCGGGCGCCTGCTGTCCTTCGAAGCGGTTACCTATGGCCTGGGCGCCATCCTGGCCTACTGCGTGGGCCTGGTCTTCGAGGCGGTTGCCGACGGCTGGCGCTATATGTTCGCCTTCATCGCCATCCCCAGCACGGTCTACGGCTTGGCCTTGTTGCCGCTGCCCGAATCCCCGCGCTGGCTGGCGGCGAACGGCCGTACCAATGCAGCCCGCCGGGTTATGGCACGCCTGGACGAGCCCGACGCCGAAAGGCTGATCGGCGATCTGGCCCGCAGCAAGCCCGAGGAGGACGCGGCCGGCGGCTGGTCCAAGCTTATGCTGCCCGAACACCGGCCGATCCTCTGGGTCGGCCTCGCCCTGATGTTCCTGATCGTCTTCTGCGGCTGGGACATGGTGCTGTTCTATGCCCCTACGGTCTTGATGGAGATCGGCTTCCAAAGCACCACCGTTTCCTTCATGGCGACTCTGGGTCTGGGTGTCGTCTTCCTGCTGATGACCCTGGTCTCGCTGACGGTGATCGATCGGATCGGCCGCAAGCCCATGCTGATCAGCGGCCTGTTGATCATGTCGGCCTGCCTGGCGGTGATGTCGGGCCTGACGTGGGCGTCCGAGCTGTTGGGCGGCCTGGCCCAATGGGGCTTCGTTGCCACCCTTGCCGTCTTCGTCGGCGTCTTCGCGCTGACCCTGGGCCAGGTCGGCGAGATCCTGGTGATCGAGATCTACCCGCAGGTCATCCGCGGTGCGGCCACCAGCCTGCTGCACGGGATGCGCAGCCTCTTCGCCTTTGCGTTCACCCTGACCTTCCCCTTCGTGATCGACAGCTTCGGATTGGGCTTCACCTTCGTGAGCTACGCCGCGATCAACCTCTTGGGCGCCCTCTACCTCTGGGGCAGCTTGCCGGAAACCAAGGGGCGCAGCCTGGAAGAGATCACCCGCTATTGGTACGACAAGGCGGCCGGGAAGGCGGTCTAGAGCGCGATGACGATAGATCGAATCGATCTATCGTCTGAATCGCACTCTACTTGTTTGAAAGTAGACCAAGATTCAGACCGCGGGTCGTTTCGATCTGCGATCATCTTGGTCTAGCGTTCTTTTGGAAAAGCACGGCACCGGCCCTCACCCCCGCCGGACTTGGGGGGCTGCGGGAACACGCTGCTACAGACTGCTGGTGGGCATTTCGAAGGGCTCGGGACTGAGAAAGCGCCTCAGAACATTTTCGCTGATGCGCGACACGTTGTTGGCATAGTCGCCCGCGCTCAGGCTGCCGCACCAGGCGATCGAGCCGGTGGTGAAGACGGCACCGCCGCCGCGGGTCTCGAAGAAGACCAGGTCGGCGGCGATCCTCTCGTTGGTCGGGCCGGTCACGTTGGGGATCATGATGCTGACCTCCTCATTGACCAGGCGGTAGGATTCCGAATGCGGGGTCGAGGTCGCCAAGACCAGGGCATGCTGCGGCGTCCCCAGATCCTTGTCGGCGCGATCCAGCTCGACACCGGCCGCACCGCCACCCTGCAGACCGAAGTCGCCGATGACCTCCTCAGGGCCGATGCCTTCGAAGACGAAGCCGGCGCGCGGGTCCCGGCTGTCGGGATTGCGCCTGTAGCCGCTGGAGACGTCGAAGCCCTCGGCGACGAAACCGGTCCCCTGGATCGACTGCGGCGGCCGGCCGACAGCGCGCCAGAGGCCGCCGCGCAGCCCGTCGAAGCTCTGAAAATCCTCGCCCGGGGCGGTTTCCCAGGTTCGGATCGCCGGTCCGCTGCGCCGCACCTCGATGACGTGCGGCAGGCTGCGGTGAAAGGCGATGCGCCAGTAGAAGCCGTTGCCGCCCAGCACCATCATGCGCCCGCCCTGGTCGCTGTAGGCCTTAGCCGCATCCCACATGGCGGTCGACCAGTATTCGGAATGGCTGGCCGTCATCACCGTGCGGTAGCGCTTGAGCAAGGCCAGGCCCTCGCGGTCCAGGTCATGATCGCTGATCAGGTCGTAGGCGAAGCCCTTGGCCTCCAGCCAGTCCAGCAGGTGCGTATCGGCATTGAATTCCCGTAAGGAGGATCCCGCCCCGCCGAAGGAGCTGACGTAGCCCGGTCGCATGTTCAAGATCGGCCGCAGCAGCGAGGAATAGCAGACTCCACTGCCGTCGGAATGCTGGTCGTAGAGCGAGGGGCCCCACTCCGGATGGGCGTCGATCAGGAGGTTCGGCTCGTCCAGCACGATGACCCGGCTGGACAGCAGTTCGGCGATGTCGAAAGGCACGGGATTGAGATTGGCATAGGCCAGCCAGGTCGCGCTCGAAGCCAGCACGGCAATCTCGGCCGTCGCACGATCGCGCGGCGGCCTGACGATGAAGGGTATCCGGTCCTCCTTGCCGCCGCCGCTCAAGCGGCAGGCATAGAGGCCGCTCGGCAGGTCGTCCGGAACCGTCAGGGTGACGGTCGGCTGCCAGGCCGCATCGTAGATGTCGTCGTCGTGAAAGTGGATGGCGGCAAAGCGCTCCGGGTCCTTGACCCAGTTGCTGTGCTCCGGCTGCCAGTCGGAGCTTGTCATGGCGCGTGTCGGCAGGTTGACGGCCTCGCCATGCAGCCGGTTGGGCGAGACGTCGATGATGGCGGTGCCGGAGATGTCTTGCGAAAAGTCCCAAGCGCCGACCACCGCGGGCAAGAGGCCGCTTGGCAGCCGATCGCTGCGCAGCCGTTCCAACTCGGCGCGGTCCAAGGCGCGATTGCCGAGTCGCGGCCGTTCGATCTTGCCGTTGTAGTGCCCCTCGACCAGGACCCTCTGGCCCTCGCGCCCCTCCTGCCAGCCGGCCATGACCAGAGCGCAGTCAGAGGAGACGGCGCTCTTCACACGCACCGACTGCACCAGTTCGTGTTCCGGCGAGCCGTCGAGCAGCGCCTGTAGCAGGGTTACGGTGCCGCTGGCGGCATCGTAGCTTGCGGCGACAAAGCACCAGACCCGGCCTATCAGCGGCTGCTTGCTGGTCACCAAGACCGGTTCGCCTTGACCGTCACCCAGGATCAGACCGAGCGACCCATCCTCGGCCAGGATCATGCCGAAGCCACGCCGGCTCTCTGCGTCCCAGCAGGTCAGCAGACCCTGCCGCCCCTTGGTCGGCGTGGTCGGCCAGATGACCGCCTGCGCGCTGAAGCTATCGAGCGCAGCAAACAACGGATGACCAGGCACCAAGACGTGCGAGCCAGAGCGGCAGACCTGTTCGGTGACGGGATAGGAGGCCGCGAGGCCACTCGCGACCGGCGTCTCCTTGAAACCGGGGCCGTTCGGATTGCGGTCACCGCAGATGGTGCGCACGATCTGCGCCTCGACACGGGTCGCGCAGTTGCTGCTGGCCATGAAGGACAGCGTCTCTCCCGGTGCTACGGAAATCTCGTCGGCATAGCCGGTCAGGTAGGGTCGTGCCTGGTTCAAGAGACCTCCTCGCCCATCAAGGCGCGCCAGCGGCGGCGATAGATGTCGCGCTCGGCGTCTGCCAGGTCGCTGTAGCGGACCTTTTCGTGGACGATCACCGGGTCGCCACGCCTGCCGGTCAGCTCCCCCAGGACCCAGCTCTTGTGCGTTTCCTCGGCCAGCAGCACGTACTTACCCGGCACCGGCGCGCCACGCATGTAGAGCAGCACCAGCTGCAGGTTGGGACTGTGCTTGCCCACCGGATTTTCTGCGAACTCGCGATAGAGTTCGGCCGGCGAACTGCCGAGCGCTGCGATCGCAGCCCGCTGATCGGCCCTTCTGCGCGCCGCCTCGTCCATCAGATGACCCCCTTCTCACGCAAGGCCGACAAGGCCGCCTCGTCGAGGCCCAGCATACCGCCGAACACCTCCTCGTTGGCACTGCCAAGCGCCGGGCCGGGGCTGTCAACCCGCCCTGGCGTCTCGGAAAGGCGCGGGAAGGATGCGGGCACGACCACCTCACCGACCACCGCGTCGAGCAGCGAGACCAGGTTTTCTCGCGCGCGGTAGTGGGGATCGGCGAAGATGTCTTCGATCGTGTTCACGGCCGCACAAGGCACCTCGCCCTTGACGCAGGCCGCGATCACCTCGTCACGGCTGTGCTGTCCGACCCAAGCGGCCACGAGGCCGTCGATGAAGCTGTTGTCGGCAATACGACGGACCGCCGTTGCATAGGTCTCCGGCTGAGCCAGGTCCGAACGCTGCATCAGGCCGGCCAGGCGCGTCCACATCTTGTCACTGGTGCAGGCAATCGCCACCCACTGCCCTTCGGCCGTCTGGAAGTGGCCGTGCGGACAGGCATTCGACGTGCCGAGACCCAGCCGGCCACGGGTCACCCCTTCGCTGGCATAGGCCGGTGCCAACTCGTCCAGCAGGCGCAGGACGGGCTCGTAGAGCGCCAGATCGACGGCCTGGCCGAGGCCGGAGCGCTCGCGCTCGCGCAAGGCCATCATCACGCCGACCAGACCGTAGAGGCCGGAGATGTAATCCGCCAAGGAGGTGGACCCAGGCGTTAGAGGCGGGCCGCCGGGCATGCCGGTCAGATGCGCCAGACCGCCGAAGGCATGTGCGATCCGGGCAAAGCCCGGCCGGTCGCGATAGGGCCCGGTCTGCCCATAGCCGGAGATCCGCAGCACCACCAGCCGCGGATTGAGCGCCTGCAGGGACTCCAGGCTCAAGCCCCAGCGTTCCAAGGTGCCGGGCCGGAAGTTCTCGCAGAGCACGTCGGCGTCGGCGACCAGGCGGCGAAAGAGCTCTGCGCCCTCGGGCTTGCGCAGATCCAAGGTCACCGACTTCTTGTTGCGCGCCTCGCTGAGCCAGCAATAGGTGTCGCCGCGCGCCGAATGCGTACCGAAGTTGCGCAAGGGATCGCCCTTGCCGGGCTGCTCCACCTTGATCACCTCGGCACCGAACTCGCTCATGATCGATGCGGTAAAGGGGGCGGCAATGAAGGTCGCCGCATCGATAACGCGGACGTCCGCTAGGGGTGGGCGTCTTTCCAAATCGGCCTCTCGATCCTGCCGTTGCTCGCGCGGCCAGTCATCTCGGTCCGGCAACAGTCATCTCGGTCCGGCAAAATGAACAGAGATCGCTCGACCGCCAGACCGAATTCTGCTCGAGGCTGGCGAAAATCTCCTGTGGGCGCAATCAGGGAAATCTTCTAGCTTTAGAGCAATTTGGTATAGCCGAGGAATCTGGGATGGATGTTCGTCAGCTTCGCTACTTCGTCAAGATCGCCGAATGCGGTAGCTTTTCGCGGGCGGCGAGCGAGCTCAACGTGGCGCAGCCGGCACTGAGCCAGCACGTCGCCAATGTCGAGGCCGAGCTTGGCGTGCAGCTGCTGCGCCGCAGCACCAAGGGCGTCACCCTGACCGAATGCGGAGAAACACTTCTGGGTCATGCAGAGGCCATTCTGCGGCAGATGGAGAACGCGGCCAGGGCGGTGCGCAATCAGGCGAACGACCCCAGCGGCAGCGTCTCGGTCGGCCTGCCCAGCAGCGTCTCGCTGGTGATGGCCGTCCCGCTCTTGATGGAGGTCGAACGGCGCTTTCCCAACATCGAGGTCCGGGTGATCGAGAACCACAGCGGCTATGTGCTCGAGTGGGTCAAGACCGGCCGACTGGACCTGGGTATCGTCTTCGACGCCGAGGAATCGCCTGCCGTCCATCTGCGCTCGGTAATGCAGGAGGACCTCTATTTCATCAGCCCGTCCACAGGCCAGGCCGGCGAGGGCGACGAGATCGCCTTTAGCGAACTGCTGCGCTTTCCCCTGGTCCTCACCGGGACCGCCCACGGCCTTCGCAAGTTGATCGAACGCCATGCAAGCGCAGTCGAGACCAAACTTGCGATCAAGACGGAACTGGATTCCTTGACGGCCATCAAGGACGTCGTCGCGTCCGGCTATGGTTACTCGGTCCTACCCTGGCCGGCCGTGCGCCGCGAGTGCCTGGCCGGTGTCTTGCGCGCGCAACGCATCGTCGAGCCCAGCGTCACCCGGCGCATTCAACTCGCCAGCAGCGGCGATTGGCCGGCGATGCTGGCGGCACTGCGCATCAGTAAGCTGCTGCGCGAACTGATGGTCGATCTGGTGAAGAAGGATCATTGGCGCGCCAGCTTTTGCGATGAGGCCTAGGCCAAACAGGAAACGCCAGTGACAGGAGGCTCACTATAGCAAAAACTTATCGCACTATCCGCTTTTGCCGGCTTGTGAGCGAAGTGATCGCACTTCTAGGCTGATGGTAGCCCAGTTGGCGAAGGGCCAAAGCTGCCGCTGCAGGCGGCTGGCACATCCTTGCGGTGCGCTAGCGGCATCGAGCCGAGCGCAGTTTAGGATACCTTCAGCCGGACCAGAACAGGAAGAGGGACCATGCCCATGCAAGATACCAAGATCCTGAGCACCGTCGGTCGACGCAGACTTCTGACATTGGCCGCGGCGGGCCTTGCCTCGGTAAGCCTGGCAAGCGCACCGGCCGCAGCCGACGACAAGACCGTCGTGCTGGCCGTCCTGGGTGCCTTCGCAGGCCCCTTTGCGGCCGATGCCGTCGAGGGCTACAACGGCGCCCTGCTCGCCGCCAAGGAGATCAACGAGGCTGGCGGCATCGACGGCTTCATGTTCGACGTCGAGAAGTTCGACACCAAGGACATGACGCCGGACAACGTGCTCTCCGCGGTCGAACGCCTGAAGGCGGAAGACGACCTGGGCGCCATCGTCACGCCCTTCGGCAGCCTCTCCGGTTTCGAGATGGACTATGTCGCCGAGATCGGCGTGCCCTACATGGTCGCCGCCAACTCCAACCAGTACCGCTCGATCATCCGCAAAGACCCGGCGAAGTACAGCAACGTCTGGAGCCTGGCGCCCTCTTACGACGCCTACCAGACGGAGCTGCCGGTGGTTCTGGAGGAGATGATCAAGGCGGGCACCTTCGCACCCAAGGAAAAGACCCTGGCGATCATCGGCTCCGACAACCCCTACAGCATGCCGATCTACGAGGGTCTGAAGAAGAGCATGGGCGAGTATGGCTGGACGGTCACCTTCGACGACATCGTCCCGCCGGTCGAGATCAACGACTGGCGGATCCTCCTGTCGAAGATCAGGGCCAACCCGCCGGCCGTCATCGTCAATACCGAGGCCTCCTCCTCGAACGCGGCCAGCTTCATGAACCAGTTCATGGAGGATCCGACCGACTCTCTGCTGTTCATCCAGTACGCCCCCTCGGTGCCGGAGTTCGTCGAGCTGACGCGGGAGAACTCGACCGGCGTGCTCTACAACATGCTGGGCGGCCCGATCAGCGAGCGGGTCAGCGAGCGCACGCTCGAGATCGGCAAGAAGTACGTCGAGGAGTACGGCTACGAGAGCAGCATCTACGGCTTTATCTGCTATGAGATGGTCTATCTCTATGCCGATGTGCTGAAGCAGGTCGGCAATCCCGAGGACTATGCGGCGATCTCTGCCGAACTGGCCAAGACCGACAAGGTCATGGTGCACGGCCGGGTCAAGTTCGATCCGGAAACCCACCTCTCGCTGCAGGGTGGCGACTATCTGCCGATTCAGTTCTATCAGATCTGGGAAGGCGATCGGATCACCATCTATCCCTCGCAGTACGCGACCGGAGACGCACAGCTTCCGCCCTGGATGCCCCATTGAACCGACTCTGAGTGATCGACAGAAACTGTCGCGATCGGCAATACTAACGTGTGAGGTAGGGCGGCATCGCCGGGTGCCGCCCGTCTTCATAGAGCAGAGTTCCTATCCGGGATCGCGCCATGGCTGACTTGCTTACGGTCGAGAAGGTGACGAAGACCTTCGGCGCCTTGCGCGCGGTGGACGGTATTTCCTTTCAGGTCGGCGAAGGCGAGGTCTTGGGCATCGCCGGCCCGAACGGCAGCGGCAAGAGCACGCTGTTCAACGCGCTCACCGCCATCCCCTACCCCGCCAATAGCGGTCGGATCACCTTCTGCGGCCGTCGCATCGACCGGCTGAGCCCGCATCGGATCGCACGCGCCGGCATCGCCAGGACCTTCCAGACCGAAACCGATTTCGAGACCCTGTCGGTGCTGGACAATGCCATGATCCCCTTGATCGCCGCCAAGACAGGGGCAAGCCACGGCGCGCGCCTGAGGCTGGCAGAGGAGACCTGCGCCCTGGTCGGGCTTGCCGGCGATCTGCAGCGGCCGGCCAGCGAACTCTCGATCTTCGATCGCAAGCTCCTCATGCTGGCGAGTGCGCTCGCACTCAAACCCAAGCTCTTGCTGCTGGACGAGCCGGCCTCGGGCCTCTCCCGCCCGGAGGTGCAGAAGACCACCGATGTCATTCGCCAGATCAACGCCATGGGTGTCACCATCATGCTGATCGAGCATGTGATCCCGCTCCTGCTGTCGGTCTCGCAGCGCCTGATCGTCTTGAACTTCGGCCGCAAGCTGGCCGAGGGCGAGCCCGAGCGCGTGGTCCGCGACCCGCTGGTCGTTGAAGCCTATCTGGGCGCGGAGGCGCGCGATGACGGCGCCGCTGCTTGAAGTCCGCGCGCTTTCGACCGGCTACGGCCGTACCCCGGTCCTGCACGAGATCTCGCTAGAGCTGGGCCAGCACCGGCGGATCGGCCTGATCGGGCCCAACGGGCACGGCAAGACCACGCTTCTGCGTGCGATCTCCGGCCTGATTGCCCCCTGGTCCGGCGATATCTTTCTGCACGGCAACTCGATTGCCGGTGCCGATCCGGCCAAGATCGTATCGGCCGGCCTGATCCACGTGGCGCAGGCCAATGCCCTCTTCCCGCACATGACGGTGGCGGAGAACCTGCGGCTCGGCGCCTATAACAAGCGCGCACGCGCCAAGAGTGGCGACACCCTGGAGCAGGTCTACGCCCTCTTCCCCAAGCTGCGTGAGCGTCGCGGGCAGGACTGCAGAACGCTCAGCGGCGGCGAGCGCCAGATGGTCTCGATCGGCGCGGCCCTGATGGCGCAACCTGAGATCCTGATGCTGGACGAGCCGACCCTCGGCCTCTCTCCGAAGCTGAAAGCAGAGCTCTGCTCGGCGATCGAGCGCATCTCGGAAAGCGGCGTGCCGACCATCGTCGTCGAGCAGGACATCAACTTCATGCTGCGGCTGACCGACTATTTCTACCTGATCCACCAAGGCCAGGTGACGGCGGAGTTCCGCGCCGACCAATCGCTCGACAACCAGAAGATCATGGACATGTACCTTGGACTGGATTGATTCGATCCTGGCAGCCGCCCAGCCGATCCTGGTGAGCGGCATCGTGCTGGCCTCTCTCTACGCCCTGATGGCGACCGGGCTCGCGCTGGTCTGGAACACGCTTGGCATCTTCAACTTCTCGCACGGCATCTTCATGACCCTGGGCGCCTTCGTCGCCTGGCAGTTTGCCGATGCGCGCGGATACGGGCTGGGCCTTTCTGTCGGGATCGCGGTCTCCGTCGCCGCCCTGGCCGGCCTTGGCGTGCTCTTCAACCGGGTGCTGATCGCGCCCTTCCTGGGCCGCAAGGACATCGTGCTGGTCGCCGTCATGACCACCTTGGCCGGGGCCTTCTTCCTGGAGAACTCCGCGCTGCTCACCTGGGGACCGCGCATCAAGCAGCTGGAGCGGATCCTGCCCGGCAACATCAAGCTGATGGGTAGCGCCATTTCCCTGCACGAGTTCCTGATCGTCATCCTGGCGCCGCTGGTCCTGCTCGCCCTCTGGGCCTTCCTCAAGTGGACGCGGCCGGGATCGGCGATCCGCGCCGTCGGTCAGAACCGCGACAGCGCGCTCCTCCTGGGCATCAGGGTGAATGCCATCTACGCACTCACCTTCGCCATCTCGGCGGCGTTGGCCGGCGGTGCCGGGGTGCTGCTCGGCGCGATCCGCTTCATCACCCCCACCATGGGGACCGAGCCGCTGCTGAAGGCCTTCATCGTGGTCATCCTGGGCGGGCTGGGTAGTTTCGGCGGCACCATCGTCTCTGCCTACCTGGTCGGATTCATGGAGGCGATCTCAACCTACTTCTTCGGTGCCTACTGGACCCAGGCGGTGATGTTCGGCCTGTTCATCGTGATCCTGGTCGCATTGCCGCGCGGCTTGATGGGACGCGATTGATGACCCAGCCAAAGAGGCTCATCTGGCCCCTGGTCCTGCTCTGTCTGGCCGCCTTGCCGCTGGTCAATGCCGACAGCTATCTGCGCCATGTGGTCATCGTCGCCCTGCTCTACGCCTCTCTGGTCTCCAGCTGGAACCTGACCTTGGGCGTCGCCGGCCTCTTCAACTTCGGCCACATGGCCTTCTTCGCCATCGGCGCCTATGCGGCCGCCATCACCACCCAGACCTTCGGCCTTTCACCCTGGATCGGCTTTCCGATCGCGATCGCAAGCTCGCTGGTGGCCAGCATCGTCGTCTGCCTGCCGGTCTTGCGGCTGAAGGGCATCTACGTGGTGCTGGTCACCTTCGCCTTCGGCCAGCTCTGCTATCAGGTCGTGCTCAATCAGCGCGACATCACCGGCGGCACCTTCGGCATCGTCTCGATCCCGCCGCTGGAACTCTTCGGCTATTCCTTCGCCGAGAAGCTGAACCTCGGCTACTACTATGCAGCCCTGCTGCTGCTGGTGCTCTCGACCGCCTATGTGAAGCGCCTGATCGCGTCGGAGTTCGGGCGCAGCGTCATCGCGCTCAGGGACAACGAGACCTATGCCGTCAGCCGCGGCGTGGCGGCAGCGCAGAACCGCCTGCTGATCTTCGCCGCCAGCGGTCTCTTCCCGGGAGCGGTCGGCGCGCTCTATGCCTTCTATGTGCGCTCCGCCAGCCCGGATCTTTTCGGCTTCTCGCTCATCACGCTTGGCCTCAGCATGCTGCTGGTGGGCGGCATCGGCACGCTCTGGGGGCCGCTGATCGGTGCAGCCGTGCTGACCGTCGTCTCCGAACTGATGGCCGACCTCGGCCCCGCGCGCTATCTGGTGATCGCCGTCATGATCGTCGCGGTCTTGCGCTTCTTCCCCGGCGGTCTGGCCGGCGCGGGCCCTCTCTTGGCGCGCCTCTTCCGGCGCGCCACCGGCAAACCTCAAGAACAGGAGCCTTAGCCCATGCAAAGCTATCCGATGTACTACGGCGGTGCCACGCAGGAGGCAGCGTCCGGTGCCTGGTTCGAGACCGACGATCCCTTCCGCGGCAAGCCCTGGGCAAAGGTGGCGCGCGGCGGTGCCGAAGATGCCGAGCGTGCCGTCGCAGCCGCGCACCGGGCCTTCACCAGCGGCGACTGGCCGGCGCTCACCGCCAGCCAACGCGGCGCGCTGTTGCGCCGGGTCGGCGATCTGATCGCCGAGCGCGCGGAGGCGCTGGCCGACTGCGAGGTGCGCGACAACGGCAAGCTGAAGGCCGAGATGCTGGGCCAGACCCGCTACATTCCGCAGTGGTTCTATTACTACGGCGGACTGGCGGACAAGATCGAGGGTGCGGTCATCCCCTCCGACAAGCCCGGCGTCTTCAACTACACGCTTATGGAACCGCTGGGCGTCTGTCTGGCGATCACCGCCTGGAACTCGCCGCTGCTGCTCGCCTGCTGGAAGATCGCGCCGGCGCTGGCGGCCGGCAATACGGTCATCATCAAGCCCTCTGAGTTCGCCTCGGCCTCGAGCCTGGAGTTCGTGAAGCTCTTCGAGGAAGCCGGCTTCCCGCCGGGCGTGGTGAACGTGGTTACCGGCTTCGGCCCCGAGGTCGGACAGGCCCTGGTCGAGCATCCGCTGGTCCGCAAGGTCGCCTTCACCGGCTCGGTCCCCAGCGGTCAGCGGGTGAACGAGGCGGCCGCCAAGACGCTGAAGCATGTCACCCTGGAGTTAGGCGGGAAGTCGCCGAACATCGTCTTCGGCGACGCCCACATCGACAATGCGGTCAAGGGCGCGATCTCCGGCATCTTCGCCGCCAGCGGCCAGACCTGCATCGCCGGCTCGCGCTTGCTGGTGCAGGAGAGCATCCACGACGACTTCGTCGCCCGCCTGCTGGCTTTCGCCAAGACGGCCCGAATGGGCGATCCGAGCGACAGCGCGACCCAGGTCGGGCCGATCACCACCCCGCCGCAGTACCAGAAGACCCTGGACTACATCGAGATCGCCAAAGGCGAAGGCGCCAAACTGGCGCTGGGCGGCGCTCCGGCGACGCGGCCGGAGTGCGGCGATGGCTGGTTCGTCGAGCCGACGATCTTCACCGATGTGAATAACTCGATGCGGATTGCCCAGGAGGAGGTCTTCGGGCCAGTCTTGTCGATCATCCCCTTCAAGGACAGCGAAGATGCGATCCGCATCGCCAACGACGTTCAGTTCGGCCTGGCCGCCGGTGTGTGGACCAACGACATCAACCGGATGCAGCAGATGGTCCGACGGCTAGAAGCGGGCACCGTCTGGGTAAACACCTACCGCGCGGTCTCCGTCACCTCCCCCATGGGAGGCTACAAGATGTCCGGTCTCGGCCGGGTCAACGGCCAAGCCATGATCGAAAGCTATCTGCAGACCAAGAGCGTCTGGATCGACAGCAATGCCGAGGTGCCCAACCCCTTCGCCCTGCGCTAGCCAGCCGAACAGCCGAGCCGGCTGCCGCAGAACCCGACCGAAAGCGCGCTTGGACCGCCTGTCGAGAGGCGGGACACCGCGATCGTTCACGCGCCTCCGGAGTCAAAAATGAGGTTGACATCATTTTCATTAAATTCTTGACTGAAATCTGGACAGTGGATGGAGCGGGCGCATGGCAGCAGGCGGTGAGGTGTTAAGGCGCGCTCTCGAGGGGCGGGTGGCCATTGTTACCGGGGCCGGCCGTGGCTTGGGGCGGGCCTATGCGATGGCGCTTGCCTCCGAAGGTGCCGCCGTCGTCGTCAACGATCTGGGCGGCGACCTTGGCGGCCATGGGGTCGATGAAGCGCCCGCCCAAGCGGTGAAGCGCGAGATCGAAGAGGCAGGCGGCAAGGCCGTCGTCAGCGGCCACGATGTCGGCGACTGGAGCGCGGCCGGCAAGCTGGTTGCACTGGCCGTCGAGACCTTCGGTGGGCTCGACATCCTGGTCAACAACGCCGGCATCCTGCGTGACCGGCTCTTTGCCAACATGCCCGAGGACGATTGGGACGCAGTGATCCGGGTTCACTTGAAGGGTCATGCCGCGCCTGCCCATCATGCCATGGCCTGGTGGCGGCAAAGATCGAAAGCCGGCGCCTCTGTCGCGGCCTCGATCGTCCACACGACCTCGCTCGCCGGCCTTATCGGTAACTTCGGTCAGGCCAACTATGCCTCGGCCAAACTGGCCGTGGTCGGCCTCTCGCACACCTTGGCCCGCGAGGGCGCGCGCTACGGCGTCCGCTCCAACGCGATCTCGCCCTCGGCGCGCACACGGATCGAAGAATCGCTGCAGCCGGCACCGGAAGGCAGCTTCGATGTCTTCGACCCCGGCAATGTCGCGCCGCTGGTCTGCTGGCTGGCGCGCGCCGACTGCCCGGCAAGCGGACAGGTCTTCCAAGCCTACGGCGACCGGATCGAGGTCCTGGCCCCGGCTGCCATAGCGGCGGACCTGCGCAACGGCGAGCGCTGGACGCCGGACGCCATCGCCAAGGCGCTGGACGGTCGGCTGCCGGCGACCCCCACGCTCGCCGACTTCGTGCCGGAACTGGGCGAGTGACGGCCCCAAGCCTCAGCCTTGCCGACTGCGTAGCCAGGATCGGCGCCGAACTGCGCTCGGAGGAATTCCGGACCAGTTCGCACCGCCTTGCCCAGTTCGCAGCCGCCTGCGACGACTGCAATCCGACCCACCTGTCCGGTCAGATCGCCCTGCCGACCTTCGCGCATATCCCGGTCATGCAGTCGATGGTTCAGGTTCTGCAGCAGGCCACCACCGCCTTCGTCATGCACGGCGAGCAGGATTTTCTGTTTCATCAGCCGATCGTGCCGGGGCAGCGGCTCTTCTCCCGCTCGCGGCTTGTCGGGGTGCGTAGCACCAAGGCCGGCATGCTGCTGGTCTTGCGCGCGGAGACCGCAACGCATGAGGGTGCAGCGGTCTGTACCCAGTACATCACCTGCCTCCAGCCGGGCAGCGCCGAACCCGCCAGTCATGGCGAAGGGCCGCCCGAGGCGCCGAAAGCAGAGGCAAGCGAGACCAGCCACAAGAGCTTTGCAATCGGACCGGATAAGACACGCGCCTATGCCGAGGCGGCGCGGGATTACTCGGCCTATTGCCTGAACGCAGAGGCGGCAAGAGCCGTCGGGTTCGAGGCGCCGCTCGTGCACGGTATGCTGTCGCTATCGTTGGCCGCCGTTGCCCTGGTCGAGAGAGCAGCCGCTGGCGACAGCACCCGGCTGCGCCGCCTGGGCTGCCGCTTTTCGCACCCGCTGTTCAGCCGCGACGGCGAGACGCTGGAGGTCGCGCACAGCAAGGATTCCCACGGCCGGGTCGCCTTCGCCGCGACCGACCGCAACGGCAACCCTGTCCTCAGCCGCGGCTTTGCCGAGGTATCGCCATGACCCAGCCGGACAGTCCCTCGCGCATCGTCGCCACGCCGCGCCCGGCCGATTGGATCGACCACGGCGAGGTCGCGCCGGCCTGGTCGGCGATCACGCAAGACAACATCATCACCCTGGTTGCCGAGGGCTGCAAAGAAGACCCCGAGCGTCCGGCGATCATCATCGACGGCGGGCCGGTCATGACCCGGCGGGACTTCCTGGCCCGTTGCCAGGCCTTCGCCGGCCACCTCAGCCGCTTCGTGTCGCCAGGCGATCGGGTCGCGGTCATGCTGGATAACCGGCTGGAGTTCATGCTGGTCTTCTTCGCGATCGTGGCCAACCGCGGCACCCTGGTCTCGATCGCACCGACCGCAAAGGCCTTCGATGCCGGCCACATCCTGAAAGACGCCCAGCCCGTGGCCTTGATCCATGGCCCGGCGCAGCAGGAAACGGTCGAGGAGATTACCGCCGGTAAGGACTTCGAGGTGATCGCCTTGGCGGGCGAGGAGCCGGAGGGCCTGGCCGCCTATGACGGCAGCCCGCTCGACTTCGGCGCCAATGCCTGCGAACGCGACGACATCATCTCGGTCTACTACACCTCCGGCACCACCGGGGCGCCCAAGGGCTGCATGCTGCATCACGGCTGGTGGCTCAGGGTGATCGACAGCGACCTGCGGCTCTTTCCGCGCGGCTGGCAGGATCGCCAGCTCTGCGTGCTGCCGTTCTATTACGCCGATCCCACCATCCAGCTGCTGACCTCGCTGGCAACCCGCGGCACCCTGATCGCCATGCGCCGTTTCTCGGTCTCGCGCTTCTGGGAGGTGGTGAACGCCTACGATGCGACCGAGATCCTGTCGATCGCCTCGATCCCGGCGCTTCTGATGACCGGAGAGCCCGGCCCTGGAGAGCGCGACCATCGGATGCGTCTGGCAATCCACGCCGGTCTGCCCGCGGACCTACACAGAGCGCTGATCGAGCGCTACGGCTTCCATTGGCATAACCAGTACGGCAGCACCGAGGGCGGGCTCATGACCCGCGTGCCGCACGCCCTGGCAGACGCGTTGATCGGCACCGGCACCCTGGGGGTCGAGCCGCCCGGCGTCACCATCCGCCTGGTCGACGATCAGGACCGCGACGTGCCGCTTGGCGAGGCCGGCGAGGCCTTGATCGCCGGTCCCGACCTCTATCGCGGCTATCTGGGCCGGCCGGAGGTTACGGCGGAAGCCAACCGCGGCGGCTGGTACCACTCCGGCGATCTGCTGCGCCGCGACGAACGCGGTCTGCTCTATTTCGTCGGCCGCAAGAAAGAGATCATCCGCCGGTCCGGCGAGAACATCTCGGCCTCCGAGGTCGAGGCCGTCCTGGGCGCGCACCCACTGATCACCGAAGCCGCCGTGGTGCCGGTGCCCGACCCTATGCGCGGCGAAGAGGTCAAGGCCTACCTGCTGCTGGCCAAGGGCGCGGATCTGCCGCCCGAAGCGGTCATCGCCCACTGCAGCCAGCAACTGGCCGGCTTCAAGCTGCCGCGCTACATCGCCTACCGCGCTGAAGACTTTCCGCGCCTGCCCTCGATGAAGGTCGACAAGCAGAGCCTGAAGGCGGAGACGGCGGACCTGACCGAAGGCGCCTGGGACCGCGAGCATCCCGAAGGCGGCAGCAAGTGAACAAGCGCGCGCCCGAACACTGCGATCTGCTGCTGGTCGGGGGGCACATCCTGACCCTCGATCCGCAGCGCCGCGTGCTTGCCGACGGCGCGATCGCGGTGCGCGCCGGAAAGATCACGGCGATCGGTCCGACGGCGGAGGTGACCGCGGCCTGGACGGCAGACAGGCGGATCGAGGCGCGCGGCGGGCTTGTCCATCCTGGCTTCATCGATGGTCACTACCACGCCGGCCTGCATCTGATCCGCGGCGCCCTGCCCGACGACCCAACCCAATCGGCGGGTGACGGCAGCGGGCCCGGTGCCTTCGTACGCTGGTTGAATGCCTTGAGCGAAGAAGACGAGGCCATCGCCACCAAGGTCGCTGCCTGCGAGATGGCGATGAACGGCTTTACCGGCTTCGTCGAGGGCGGCAGTGCCTTCTACCCCGACACCGTCGCCGAGTCGGCGACCGACGTCGGCCTGCGCGTCTCGGTCGCCGACTGCATGCTCTGGGACCGGCCCACCGTCGATCCCATGCCGACACAGATCCCGCGCGCACCCTGCGAGCGCTCCCGTGCCGAAGCAAACCTAGGCGGCGAGCTGTGGCGTAATCGGGAGGGCGGTTTGGCCCGCGGCCACATCGCCGTCTATGGCCTCGCCAGCGCCTCCGACGAGCTCATGCGCGCCGCCAAGGCGAAAGCCGTAGAGGCCGGGGTGCCCCTGCATCAGCACCAGAGCTTCACGCCGGACGACGTCGAAGAGGATCACAAGCGCTTCGGCAAGCCGCCCTTGCTGCATTTCGCCGAGCAGGGTTTGATCGGACCCGAGTGCGTCTTCACCCACATGAACGTGCTGAGCGAGGCCGAGGTCGACGCGGTGGTCGAGAGCGGCATGGCGCTGGTCTGGCATCCAGGCAACGCGCTCTACTACGGCATCGCCTCCAAGACACCGCATCGCTTCCCCGAGTTGCAGCGGCGCGGTGTGGAGATCGCCTTCGGCACCGACGTCGCCAAGGCCTTCAGTTTCGGCGATCTGGGCTTCATCGCCTATCTCGCCAGCCGCACCTGGGGCGACTACCTCTCCGCCGAGGCGATGGTTGAGATCTACACCCTGGGCGGGGCGCGGGCGATGGGGCTGGCCGATCGGCTGGGCTGCCTTGCGGTCGGGAGGGCGGCCGACTTCGTGGTCCGCCGCGCCGACAGTCCCGACCTCGCGCCGGGCTTCGATCCGCTGCGCCAACTGGCCCTCATCCAGCGCACCAAGGGTGTCGCCTGGGTGATCTGCGACGGCGCCGTCGTCGTGCAGGAGGGGCGGCCGGTCCGGGTGGATCTGGAGGCCCTGCTGGCCGAGGCCCGCAGATCGGCACTGGACTTGGCGGAGCGTGCCGACCTCAAGCCCGCACCCCGCTGGCTGGCCTCATGACCGCCGTCCGCTTCAAGGGGATCACCAAGTCCTACGGCTCGGTGCGCGCCATCGACGATATCTCCTTCTCGATGCACTCAGGCGCCTTCACCACGATCCTGGGGCCCAGCGGATCGGGCAAGACGACGATCCTGTCGCTGATCGCCGGGATTATCGAGCCGACCTCAGGCAGCATCGAGGTGGGGGATCGCGACATCACCCATCTGCCGGCCGCCGAACGCAACACCGGGCTGGTGTTCCAGAGCTATGCGCTCTTCCCGCACATGACGATCTTCGACAACATCGCCTTCCCGCTGCGCATCCGCAAAGCCAGCGCCGCCGAGATCAGGCAGCGCGTGGGCGAGGCCTTGACCCAGGTGCGCCTCGAGGGTTTCGCCGACCGCAAGCCCCATCAGCTCTCCGGCGGCCAGCAGCAGCGCGTGGCTCTGGCGCGCGCCATCGTCTTCAAGCCGGACATCCTGCTGCTCGACGAGCCGCTGGCGGCTCTGGACCGCAATCTGCGCGAGGAAGTGCGGATCGAGATTCGGGCGCTGCAGCACAGCCTGGGCATCACCACGGTGATGGTGACCCACGACCAGGAAGAGGCCATGTCGCTCTCCGATCACGTGGTCCTGATGTCAGACGGTCGGATCGAACAGGTGGGCACCCCGGACGAGCTCTATCACCGTCCTGCAACGCGCTTCGCTGCCGGCTTTCTCGGCACCGCGAACTTCCTCGAGGGGACCTGGCGCGAGGGTGCAATCCGTTCCGAGCGGGGCGAGATCTTTCCAAGCCACGGCAAGGCGCTTTCCAAGGCGCTTTCTCCCGGCGCACGCGTCACCGGGCTGCTGCGCCCCGACGAGGTCTGCCTCGCCTCCGGACCGGGTGCACTGGAAGGCCGCGTCGTCGATGTCGATTTCCTGGGCGAGGTCGTGCGCTACACGCTTAAGACCGTCCAAGGCCAAGAATTGCGTGCCCACGTCACCGGGCAGCATGCGCGCCATAAGGAAGGTGCGCAAGTCCATCTCACCTGGGACCCCGAGAGGGTCTGGCTCCTGCCGGATTCCACCGAGGCGACGGGCGGGGCAGGGGACGATCCCGCGGCAGATCGGGCAGACAATCTGCACCAAGAGAAAGAAAGGATGACACAATGAAGTCTTTGAGGCCTCTCACGCACCTTTGCTCCGCGGCGGCTCTTGCCCTTGCGCTGCCAGCCGGCGCCTTGGCGGAAGGGACACTAAACGTCATGAACTCAGGCGGCGAATATGGCGATTCGCTGGAAGCTTGCATTAACAAGCCCTTGCTGGATGACAGCGGCATCACCGTGGTGATGGAATCGCCCGGCGGCTTCGCCAAGTTGCAGGCCCAAGGCCGCTCCGGCGTCATCACGAATACCTCCACCGACGCCTCTACCGGCGACCTGCTGCGCATGGAGGCAGCCGACCTGATAGAGCCGATCGACTGGGCCAAGGTGAACCCCGAGCCCATGTTCGAGGAGGCGATGAACGAGTACGGCTTCGGCGCCAGCTACTATTCCACCATCATGGCTTGGCGCGACGACGCGAAGGCGCCTGCCAACTTCCAGGAGTTCTTCGATACCGAGAACTTTCCCGGCGTGCGCGCACTGCCCGACTATCCCGACTTCGTCCTGCCCTTTGCCGCCATGGGCGGCGGCATGACGCCGGAAGAGGTGGCACAGGGCATCGACATGGACCTCGCCTTCGAGACCCTGGACAAGATCAAGGACGACGTCATCTGGTGGCAGTCCGGCGCGCAACCCGCCCAGCTGTTGAAGGATAACGAGGCGCAGTACGCCATCGCCTGGTCTGGCCGCGTCTTCGGTCACGACGGCATCACCGCCACCTATAACCAGGGCATGCTGGATATCTCCTGGTGGGTGGTGGCCAAGGGCATCACCGACGAGCAGCGCGAAATGCTCTACACCTGGCTGCGCGCGCAGACCAATGCCGAAAAGCAGGCCTGCCTGGTAACATTTCTGCCCTACCCCGGACCCAGCCCGGACCTGGCCAAGCATGTCTCGGCAGAGCTGGCGGCGACCTTCCCGACCACGCCGGAGAACAAGGCCGTGCAGTGGCTGGTTCCCGGCCAGTGGTGGTTCGACAATGCCGACGAGGTCGAGAAGCGCTGGAACGAGTTCAAGCTGCTGCAGTAGGCCTTTGAACGGAAGCAGGCGGCGTGCCCCAAGCACCCTCCTCGGGATCGAGCGGGACCGTTTTGCCAAGCCAAGCGGTCCCCTCGCCCCACCCCACGCCTGCGCCCAAGTCTCGGCGGCGACGGCGGCCGGAGCTGCTGCTGCTGATCTTGCCGGTAGCACTCCTGGTCGTGGTCGTCTTCGACTACCCGATCCTAAACACGATCTACTGGAGCATCCTGGACGAAGAGACCGGCCGGTTGACCACGACCCACTTCGAGGAGTTCTGGGAATCCAAGGCCTACATGCGGATCATCTGGCGCACCCTGGTCATCTCGGCCGAGGTAACCGCGCTGACGATCCTGCTGGGCTATCCGCTGGCCTATTGGGCGACCAAGCTCTCGCCGCGCAAGCGGCTGCTGGTTCTGGGCCTGGTGGTCATGACCTTCTGGGTCTCGATCCTGGTGCGCACCTATTCCTGGATCGTCATCCTGGGCAGCGCCGGCCTGGTCAACCGCAGCCTGCTGGCAAGCGGCCTGATCGAGAAGCCCGTGCAGTTCCTCTATAACGAGGGCGGCATCCTGGTCGGCATGGTCAACGTGCTGCTGCCCTTCCTGGTGCTGCCGCTCTATGCCGCCATGTCGAAGATCGACCCGCGCCTGATGCAGGTGGCGGAGACCATGGGGGCAAAACCGCTGCGCATCTTCTGGCAGGTGTTTTTTCCGCTCACGGTCCCCGTCCTCGTCACCTCCTCGATCCTGGTCTTCATCTTGAGCCTTGGCTTCTACATCACCCCGGCCGTCCTGGGCGGCGGGCGCGTGCCGCTGATCGCCAACATGATGGACCTTCTGATGAACCGCTTCGCCAATTGGGAGATGGCGGCTGTCGTCTCCGTCGTCTTGCTGGCCATCACCATCTCGCTCTATCTGCTCTACCAGCGCCTGAGGGAGCGGCAGTCATGAAGAGCGCCACCGGGCTATGGCTGCCGATCTACGGCATCGGCGTGCTGATCTTCCTCTGTCTGCCGGTCCTGATCGTGGCGCCCATGTCCTTTTCCTCGGCGCAGTCCCTGGAGTTTCCGCCGCCGGGCTTCTCCTTGCGCTGGTACGAAGCGCTCTTCGGCAGTGCGATCTGGATCGACGCCGCCTGGAACTCGCTGATCCTGGCCGTCACCTCCAGCAGCGTCGCCTTGGCCTTGGGCACCATGGCGGCCTATGTGCTGGTGCGCGGCCGCTTTGCCGGCCGCAGCCTGCTGGAGGCCAACTTCATTGCGCCGATGATCGTGCCGCCGATCATCACCGCCGTCGCGCTTTATATCTTCTTCGCCCGGGCCGGCATCCTGGGCAGCTTCGGCGGCCTGATCCTCGGCCACACCATCATCGTCATCCCCTTCGTGATCCTGATCATGCAGTCCGCCATTCGCGGCTTCGACCATCGCATCGAACAGGTGGCAACGACGCTTGGCGCCTCGCGCTGGCAGGTGCTGACGCGCATCACGCTGCCCAACGTCCTGCCCAGCGCGCTCGCAGCCTGGATCTTCTCCTTCGTGCTCAGCTTCGACGAGGTGGTGATCACCATCTTCGTCTCCGGCACCCACCTGACCATCCCCAAGCGCATGTTCAACGAGCTGACGATCCAGGTGAACCCGACGATCACCGCAGTCGCCACCCTGCTGGTGCTCTGCAACCTGGTCGCACTCGGCCTGCTGGTCATGGTTTCGCGAAGAGGCGGGCTCGCCCTGGAGGGACGCAAATGACGGGATCCGACGAGCGCATCATCGGCGAATGGCGCTTTCGCGTCGAGGCCGGCAAGATCGCCGAGTTCGCCCGCGCCCTTGGCGCCGACCTGAAAGACCCGACGATCGCACCACCGACCTTCACCGTGGTCGCAGCCGCCGATTTCGTCGAGAGGCTGGTCACCGACATCCTGAAAGTCGACCGCAAGCGCACGCTGCATGGCGAGCAGAGCTATGAATACATCGCGCCGATCCGGGCCGGCATGACCCTTGCCTGCAAGGCACGCATCCTCTCCGACCAGATGAAGAGCGGGCGCCAAGGGGGCCGCATGCGCGTCGTCACCGTGGCGATCGACTACAGCGATGCCGCCAGCGGCGCGGTGCTCTTGCGCGAAACCATGACCACCATCGAAAAGGAGACCTAGGGTGACCGTTCGACCCGAAACCCCTACCCTCTGCTGGGGGCCGATCACCCGGACCGACCTGGTTCGCTATGCCGGTGCGTCGGGCGACTTCAATCCGATCCATCACGATGTTCCCTTCGCCAGAGCGGCCGGGATGCCGGATGTTATGGCTCAGGGCATGTACTCGGCAGGCCTTGTCGCCAGCGCGCTGGAGCGCTGGTTCGGGCAGAGTTGCCTGCTCTCCTACCGCGTGCGCTTTCGCGCCCCGGTCTGGCCCGGAGACCGGCTGGTCGCGCGTTGCGACGAGCTAGAAGAGCTGGAAGGAGGCCGCGCCAAGGTGAAGGTCACCTTCAGCCGTGGCGATGACGAGTTGGTTCTGGCTGCCACCGCCAGCCTGCGCCTGTCCGAAGAGGTGCCGTCATGACAACACGAGAAAGCAGGGTTCGCACGGCCATGCCCAAGGACCGTGCGGTCTTCCTGGAGATGTGGGATGCCTTCGTCGCGACCGATCCGAATGAACCGGGCGATCGCGCGATGGGTGCGACCAACTGGACGCGGATCCACGATCCGGCCTGCGCGCTTGGCTGCCTCGTCGCCGTCGATGCAGACGATCGCCCGCAGGGCTTCCTGCTGCACCTGGCCTTCCCCTTCACCTGGAGCAAGGGCGAGGTCTGCTACCTGCAAGACCTCTATGTGAAAGAGGAAGCGCGCGGCCGCGGCTACGCCCAGGCCCTGATCCAGCGCCTGGCGGCAATGGGTCGGGAGGCCGGGTGGTTCAAGATTTTCTGGATGACGCAGGCCGACAACCATACAGCACAGCGGCTCTACGACAAACTCGCGCTCAGAAGCGACTTCCTGCGCTACGACCTCGCACTGACGGCAGCCGCGTCACCCGCACGCGTCGAGAGATGATCGGGATCCTTGGCATGCACGCCCCGATACCAGAGCACCGACAGGGTCTCGGCCATCTCGGCCGGGTCGCTGTCTTCGGACTCGATCAGGGATTCACGGGTAACGGCAGCCGCATAGAGGTAGTTGAAGACCATGCCTTCCAGTGCCGCCCCAATCTTCAACGCACGTTCGTGCGTAAGGCTCGGGTCGGCGGAGCTCCTCAGGATAGAGCGCGCCAGGGTCTCTTGCCAACGGCGATGCCGCGGTTCCCAGTGGGAGCGGAAGGCCGGCACCTGGCTTTGCAGCTGCACGTGGCAGCGCACCAGACCGGGATTGGTCCGATAGGCCAGCACGAAGAAAAGGTTGGTGCGATAGATCGCGTCATACTCTTCGGCGCCCCGTGCCGCGTCGCGGGCCTGCTCGTAGATCAGGTCGATGAAACTCATCACCACGTCGATGGCGATCTCCGTCTTGTCTCGAAAGTAGACATAGAAGGTGCCCAGCGCGACCTGGGCCAGACTGCAGACATCGGACACCTTCAGGTCCTGAAACCCGCCCTCCTCCAGCGCCGTCGCCGCCGCGATGCGCAGACGAAAGCGCGTGCGTTCCCCCTTCGACGAGAAGGCCCCCGTCGCAAGCCTCTGGCGCAGGTAGTCGGCATAGCGCGCCTCAGCCAGTCGCGGCGGGAGGCTTTCCGGACGACCGGCCAACACTTGGCGTTCGGCTTCCACGCGGGTTCCTCCTGCAAGAGCACTGCTTCCTCGTCTCTTCGTGCAAGCCTAGACCGGCGCCCGCCAGGAGGCAATTTATGATAATGACATCAGATTCAATAACTACGCATCGGCCTGGTGTCGTGCAGGCGTCATGGACTGCAGGCCAGCTTCCAAGCCAGACGGAGGACCCCTCGTGACAGCTCTAACCGACGTTCCGATCTTCATAACCGGGGTTGCGGAGACCGCACTCGGCAAGGTCCTCGACCAAAGCGAGTTCTCCATGGCCGCCCTTGCCGCGCGCGCAGCCCTGGACGAGGCCGGTCTGACCTTGGCCGACGTGGATGCGCTTTTCACCAACTACATGGGCGAAGAGGGTTCCGTGCAGCTGGGCGAGTATCTGGGCATCCAGCCGCGCTGGGCGGAATCCTCCGACATGGGCGGCGCCTCCTTCGAGTTCTTCGTGCATCACGCGCTGCTGGCCTTGGCGGCCGGGCGCTGCGATGTCGCGCTGATCGCCTATGCCTCGCGACAGCGCAGCCGGCGCAACCGCAAGCGGGCCAGCGAGCAGCTCGACGGGTCGCTCTCCTCCCAGTTCGAGGCGCCTTTCGGCATCCACTTCCCGATCGGCCATTATGCCTTGAGCGCCTCCAGACACATGCATCAGTTCGGCACCAAGCCCGAACATTTGGCCGAGGTCGCGGTGGCGGCGCGGTCCTGGGCCGCGCTCAATCCCAAGGCCTGGGTCCGCGATCCCTTGAGCCTGGAGGAGGTGGCCGCCTCGCCACTGCTGGCCGATCCCTTGCGCAAGCTCGACTGCTGCCTGGTGACCGACGGCGGCGGTGCCGTGGTGCTGACCCGCGGCGACCGCGCGCGCGATGCGGCCAAGCGTCCGGTCCGGGTGTTGGGCGCCGGCGAGAGCCATGTCCAATGGCAGGTCGCCCAGTGCCCCGACCTCACCGTGACGCCCGGCGTCGTCTCCGGCCGCGAGGCCTTCGGCATGGCCGGCGTCACCGCCTCGGAGGTCGATGTCTTTCAGCCCTACGACAACTTCACCCATGGCGTGCTGCTCTACCTGGAAGACCTGGGCTTCTGCGCCAAGGGCGAGGCCGGAGACTTCGTCGCCGACGGGCGCCTCAGACCCGGAGGCGCGCTTCCCAGCATGACCTCGGGCGGTGGGCTCTCCTACTGCCACCCCGGCGCGCTGGGCATCCTGCTGTTGGTCGAGGCGGTGCGCCAGCTGCGCCACGAGGCCGAGGGGCGGCAGGTGCCCGATGCCCAAATTGGCCTGGTGCACGGCACCGGCGGCCTCGCCTTTTCCACAGCATCGACAGTGGTTCTTGCCCGTGACTGATTATCCCCTCTCCGACCGCGGCGCCGCGGACCCCACCACAGAGGCCTACTGGGCCGCCTGTGCCGAGCGACGCTTGACCGTGCAGGCCTGCCAAGACTGCGGCCACCACCAGCACTATCCCCGCCCCTTCTGCCTTGCCTGCCAGAGCGACGCCTTGAGTCTGGTCGCCGTCGGCGGCGGCGGTGTCATCTATGCGCTGACCACCATGCGCCTGCCGGTGATCGAGGCCCTGCCGCCGCCCTACCACCTGGCATTGGTCGATCTCGAGGAGGGGCCGCGGCTGCTGACCAACATCCTGTGCGACGCAGACCAAGTTCCGCGGATCGGCGAGCCTGTCATACTCGAGTGGCGCGAACGCGAGGCGGAGCTGCCGCCACTGCCGGTCTTTCGGCTGAACCGGTGAGCCAAGGCTTCGATGCGATCGTCGTCGGCGCCGGTATCGCCGGGGTCGCGTCGGCCTGGTTCCTGACGGCAGAGGGCCACAAGGTCCTGCTGATCGACAGCCAGACGCCCGGCTGGGGCGCTTCGGGCCGCAATCCGGGATTCCTCTGGCTACAAACCAAGGCCGCAGGTCTGGCGATGCAGTTCTCTCTCCGCGCCCGCGACTTTGCCGAGCGTTTCGCCCGAGAGCGTGGCGACGAGAGCTTTCGGGCCTGCGGCGGGCTGCTGCTCTATCGCGATCGGGTCTACGAGGAGGTTGCAACGGCTTTCGTCGCCGATCGCCAAGCAGCCGGTCTGCCGGTGGCCCTGCTGGATCGGGCCGAGGTGCTGTCTCTCGTGCCGGAGCTTGGGCCGGCGGTCTCCGGCGCGGTCTGGAACCCACTCGATGCCCATCAGGACAGCGCCGCATTTGTGAAGCGCCTTGCCCAGGATCTTGCGACAGCCGGCGCAACGATCATGACCGAGTGCCCGGTCGTCGGCCTCGAGGCCTCTGGCTCGCGCTGCAGCGGTGTCCGCCTGGCCGATGGCCGGTCCATTGAGGCGCCGCTGGTTCTGGTCGCCAACGGTCCCTGGTGCGATGAACTGCTGTCACCCCTGGGTCTGGAAATCCCCTTCACGCCGATCCGCTTCGAAGCGGCCGCGACTGCGCCCGCGCCTTTTCGCCTGGGTCCGGTCATGGCCGGCCAAGCGCTGTTCGACTTCTTCACGCCAGCCGGCGTCGATCCCAAGAGCCTGCCGCGCGATCCGAGCCAAAGGCTCGATCCCGCCTTGGGCTTCACCGAACAACTGGCCAGCCTGCCCGACGGCTCGCTGCAGTTCGGCTGCGCCTACGAAGCCGGCAGCCTTTCCGATCGTCCGAGCGTGGCAGGGCAAGCCATGGCCTGCTCGATTCTGGCGCAGAACCTGCCCGGCCTGGCCCGGTTGGCGATCGAACGTGTCTGGGCAGGCATCGTCATGCAAACCAGCGATGGCCTGCCGGTGATCGACGCCGCCCCCGGTTTGGAGGGCTTGGCCGTGAACGTCGGTCACTTCTTCGGCAACCTAGCCGGCGCCTACTCGGGCAGGCTGATCGCCGATGCCATCGCCGGGCGAAGCCCCGATCACCCCCTGGACGCCTTTGCAGGTAAACGCCCGGCAGCCTCGCCTGCTTGAGACCACGCGCTGGAGGCCGAGAGCGCTCCGGAGATCGAGCTGATGATGGGCCTGGCGGAAAAGGGCGATGAGCGTGCCGGCGCAGGTGCACAACCTTCAACGATGCGCTATAAGAACCAAGGATTCTCCTTTTGACTGAAGAAGCTACGGGGCTCAGGTCAGCTTAGGTTTATGAATGAAAGCGGCTCAAGAGTAGAGACGGACTGCCGCTCACGCGTAAGCGGAAAGTCCGTCACCCTTGCCTTCCTGGGAGACGTGATGCTCGGTGGAGATGTCAGCTTGACCCTCCGTCTCCACGAGCCCGAATGGTTCTGGGGAGATGTTCTGCCGATCGTGCAGCAAGCCGATGGCGTCTTCGCCAACCTCGAGGGTCCCATAACGGAGAGCAAGGAGCGCTGGAAAGGCGGTTGGAAGATGTACCACTTCCGCGCCACTCCCGCGGCAGTCCGCATCTTGCAGTGCGCAGGAGTCCGATTTGTGTGCCTGGCCAACAATCACATGTTGGACTTCAGCGAAACCGGTTTGCTGGATACTATGGCTGTACTCGATCGCGCCGACATTTCCTATGCTGGCGCGGGTCGGGATCTGAGTGAAGCCTCAGCGCCCAGACTATTGCGGCTTCCTGGAATGACGGTGGGGCTGATCGCTGCAACGGACACTATGCGTGGCTTCGCTGCCGGACACGATCGTCCCGGAACGCACGTCGTCAGATTTTCCGACGATGCCGCAACGATGGCGTGGATTGACCGATCGATGTGCGAGATGCGGAGCCGCGGCGCCGATTTCTTCGTGTTGACCCTTCACTGGGGGCCAAACATGCGGACCAAGCCGCCGCAGAGGTTTCGCCGTTTCGCCCATGCTGCAATCGAGCGCGGCGTCTCGGTCATTCACGGCCATTCCGCGCATGTCGTACAGGCGGTCGAGCGTTACCGGAACGGCGTCATCCTTTATGACACCGGCAACTGCATAGACGACTATTGGAAGTTTCCCTTCCGTGACACGACGTCGTCATTCGTGTTCCTGCTCGATATCGAAGATCAGCAGCCGCGGCGCCTGCGAATGGTGCCCGTTCGCCAAGACTCCGTGAGGTTGGGCTTGGCAACCGGCAAATCCAAAGACCAGATCAAGCAGCGCATGATGTCGATCTGCAGCGATTTGGGCACCGCTGTACTGGCAACGGCAGAGGGCTTGGAGTTGCCACTACGCGCCACCGGCCAGAATTGACTCGCGGCGCCAGAGTGGCAGGATGCGCGTGGCGTCTGAAGGCTTGAAGAGCTGACATGAGGCCGCATCACCGCCACTGGGACCACTATTGGGACCACTATCGCCCGTGCCGCATCCGCTCATTGCGGGCTGCGTATGGGCAGTGCCATCTCAATCGCCGACGCTATATCGGCGATCTGATGGTGCACAAAGTCGCCGGAGATCTCCATCATGAGCTGCGCGCGAGCGGCAGGTGAAAGCCCCGCACGCAGGTTGCCTAGCGTTCGAGCATCGGCCATGAGTACAAACCGTGGCAGCGCACCTGACACTGCAGCTCGGTCCAAAAGGCGCGCCAGCTCTTTTGCAAACTCTGCTTTTCCCAGCAGTTTCCAGTCCGTTTGGGCGACAGCGCTCCGCCTAGCGCCACTGGCAGGATAGCGTCCGGGCCGCTCCGTGCCAATCTCGTGGGTGGGAGGCAGCGCCGCCTCTTCGGCGGCCAGCACGTGTAGCTCGGGACGATCCAGCGTGCCCCGGTTCTCCAGAACAAGATACTTTTCGCCGTCGGCGACAACGACCCAGGCTGCGTGAGGTAGGAGCATCGCTCTTCTCCTTGTTGGACCAGTACATCACGCTAGACTCGAACGCCTGGCACCGGCCCATTTTGACCTACGTCAAACTCACGCGATTTCCTCTGCTCTTCTGCGGAAGGCGCTCAGCACCCTAGCCCGGAAAACGCACCAGGATGGGGCCGTCATCGCTTCGGGCGGGCGATACGAGCCGACCCTATTCCGGTGCGTTTTCCGGGTTAGCCGTGCGCAATAGTTTTTGTCGTGAAGAGATAGTCTTTGAGTTCTTTATCAAGAGTTGGATCCCTTCTCCTAATCCACTCCAAAACCATCGCAGCATGTTCTTTTTCTTCATCGCGATTGTGCGCAAGAATCGCTTTCAGGTCATCATCCTTGCACGCGTCGACCCGTTGATTGTACCAATCAACGGCCTCCAACTCCTCCATCAAGGACACGATCGCCCGATGCATGTCCCTCGTCTCATCGGAGAGTTCGTCGATGGGCTCATGATAGCCTTCGCTCGCCATATCTAGGGATCCCTCTGTTCTAAACAGTCTCGCCAAGCACCATTGCTCAACCAGGTCCCTTGTAGCTCATGTTCTTTCGCCTGCAAACCGCAAAGCAGCGCTCGAACGCCGGGACAAGACACCTCGAGTTTTGGACAACGTGCGCGGCCGATGGAATGGCCTCTTGCCTGACTACAGCAAGCCGCACCGGCACCGCAAAGGTCGAAATACGATCGCCTATATCCTGCATCGGCTGTGCCTGACGGGGCCTCGAGAACTCACGGCGGCTCATGTCTTAGAGCCCGGCCCGCTAGCTGATTGGTCTGGTGGAGCAACCGATCCAGGCCGCTGGGAACGATCCGTCTGGGTCGCACCTCTAAAAGCTTGCAGGGAATTCGCTGAGATCATGATCGTGGGGAGGAGCGCAAGTCGGAAGTTTCCGGTTGCCTTGATGAAAATCAAAACGGCGGGGGAAGCCTCATACATTCTGGGTTGGGAAGCCAATTTGGGACAGGACCAGCGGAACCAACGTCGGAGAGAAGCATGGCGATCATCCTAGGCAGCGATCTGAACGACACGCTCACGGGTACGGATCAGGTCGATACAATTGTTGGGTTGAGTGGAGACGATCGTCTCTTCGGCGTCACAGCGGTTGACACGCTCAATGGCGGAGAAGGTAGCGACCGCTTGTATGGCGGAGACAGCGATGATGCCCTACGCGGGGGAGCAGGCAGCGATACACTTTTTGGCGGCAGTGGAGATGATATCGATTTGTTCGGTGACTCCTACTATTACGGCTTCAATTACAGATCTGATTGGGACGACGTGATCTATGGAGGATCTGGCAACGATCAGGGCCTCTTTGGAGACAGCGATGACTACTATAGCTCTGGCGGGAATGACACGATTTTTGGCGGCGATGGCCACGATAGCACGCTCGTCGGGGGGAGAGGAGATGATCTGATCTTCGGAGGCGCCGGAGACGATGAGGGCTTTGGCGGAAGTGGCTCCGATCACCTTTACGGTCAGGCAGGAGACGACGTACTGAGTGGGGGCAGAAGTAGCGACAGCATCTTTGGCGGTAGCGGAGACGATACGATCTCGGTCAGCGATGGGAATGCCCCTGGCTACCTGCTTCCTACCCCGGTACCCGATGCTCTTTATGGCGGAAGTGGCGATGATACGATCGCTGGAAGCGGTGCTCGTGACCACAAGCTGATCGGAGGTGACGGCAACGATACGATCAATGTCGGACAAGGCGGTGGTTCGCTCGTGTCCGGCGGAAGCGGCGACGACGTCATTATTGGAAATCAAGGGTTTCCCAACGGCGCTTTTGGTGAGGATGTCGTTTTCGGCGATTCTGGCTCTGATTGGCTATACGGGGCCGGTGCAAACGACGAGTTGCGTGGCGGTGACGGAGACGATTCGCTCTTCGGCGGCGGTCCCGACTATGCCATTAGCAATGATGATGACGATCAACTTTTTGGCGGAAATGGAGACGATGTACTCCATGGTGTCTCTGGCTTAGATAAGATCTATGGCGATGACGGCGAGGACGAGCTGCGCGGCGAACTTGGTGACGACAGCCTGGTCGGAGGCAGCGGATTGGATGTACTCTTTGCCGGGCTGGGCGCGGATCGGCTCGCCGGCAACATCGGCGACGATCGCATGGTTGGCGGCAGCGGCGGGGATAGCCTCTTCGGTGGTCCGGGCGAGGACCGGCTGAACGGAGGCTCAGGCGGGGATACGGCCTACGGCGGTGCCGGCAATGACATCATCATTGTCGATACCATGACCGATCTCGTGGTGGAGACGGCAGGTGGAGGCTTTGACATGCTGCGTTCCAACGCGGTTGTCTACAGGCTGGGCACGGGCCTTGAGGCCTTCGTCGAGCAGGCGGTGCTGGTCGCAACCGCGGGTGACGGAACGCTGGTCGGCAATGCCCTGGAAAATCAACTTCTCGGTAACGACTCCGACAACCGCCTGCGTGGCAACGAGGGCGATGACCGCCTGACCGGAGAGGCGGGCGACGACACCCTCTTCGGCGGGCGCGGCGGCGACCGTATGGAGGGCGACAGCGGTGCAGATACCATTGCGATGGGCATCGGAGACGTTGCCTTTGGCGGGTCCGGTATGGACGCGTTTCGCTTTGGAGCTTCGACCCTGGGCGGCCTTAGCCCCGACAATCCCATTATCCGCGATTTCGACGGGGGTCTGGTGAACGGCGCCAACGGCGAGGACAAGCTGGTCTTCGCCACCGGTCTGGAGACCGGAAGCTTCGCCTACATCGGCGGGACTGCCTTTACCGGCGGCGGCAACTCCGAGGCGCGCTATGCCGGCACTCGCCGGGTCGAGGTCGACCAGGACGGCGACGGCACCACCGACAACGCCTTCCTGATCGACGGTCTCACCGCCGCCATCCTGCTGACCGCCACAGACTTCGTCTGGCTTGTCTGATATGCTGGGCGGTGCATTTGCTTAGATGCGCTGCAGGCCGGACGGATCCTTCGTCTGGCAGGCCGCAAAGCGGGCCGCGTTAAAGAAGGATCGCCCCTCTACGAGACCGGACCTGGCACAGGGTATGGTGTGCAGGCGGTGAAGGTGTCACCCGAGTGGTGCAACCCAGAGGGATGGTTCCCATCCCTCTGGGTTGCCCCACCAGCTCAACACGTTAGTGGGCCGATTCACCGAACGCTTGGCATCCAAGCGTTCGGATCGGACCACTCTCATGATCGCCTTTTCAAGATGCAGGCTAGGTTGAGCGCGCAGGCCCGCTGATGCAGGGCTAGAGCATCGGGCAGGAAGGTAGAATCTTAGGGGGGGATTCCCGACGCGGGTCGAAGCGTGATTCTCTGGAGCACGTCGTCAGGAGGTGTTCCATGGCAAGAGCGATTTCAAATGATCTTCGTGTTCGGCTCGTTCGTG
>JAVJSY010000016.1:0-39272 GCA_040219175.1 Kiloniellales bacterium | reverse complement strand
CCCGCGTCAAGATCGTGTTCGAGCCGAACGCCGAGGGCGAGGACTTCGTCTTCGAATCCAAGATCGTGGGCGGTTCGGTGCCGAAGGAGTACATCCCCGGCGTCCAGAAGGGCATCGAGAGCGTGTTGTCTTCCGGTCCGGTGGCGGGCTTCCCGATGCTCGGCGTCAAGGCGACGCTGATCGACGGTGCCTACCATGACGTCGATTCCTCGGTGCTCGCCTTCGAGATCGCCGCGCGCGCCGCCTTCCGCGAAGGTGCGCAAAAGGCCGGCGCGCAGCTGCTGGAGCCGATCATGAAGGTTGAGGTCGTGACGCCGGAAGATTATGTCGGCGACGTGATCGGCGACTTGAACTCGCGGCGCGGCCAGATCCAGGGCACGGAAGCCCGTGGTATCGCCACGGTGATCAACGCGATGGTGCCGTTGGCCAACATGTTCAAATATGTCGACAATCTGCGCTCCATGTCGCAGGGCCGTGCCCAGTACACGATGCTGTTCGATCATTACGAACCTGTTCCGACTGCGGTCGCGCAGGAAATTCAGAAAAAATACGCGTAGTCCCGAGGGATTGACGTCGAAGTCAACAATGCCCGCGAGCGGGTGGAAGGAAATGGAGAAGTCACATGGCAAAAGGTAAATTCGAGCGTAATAAGCCTCATGTGAACATTGGCACGATTGGTCATGTTGACCACGGCAAGACGTCGTTGACGGCGGCGATCACGAAGTTTTTCGGCGAGTTCAAGGCGTATGACATGATCGACGCGGCGCCGGAGGAAAAGGCGCGCGGGATCACGATTTCGACGGCGCATGTCGAGTACGAGACGGATGCGCGTCACTATGCGCATGTCGACTGCCCCGGGCACGCCGACTACGTGAAGAACATGATCACGGGCGCGGCGCAGATGGACGGCGCGATCCTGGTTGTGTCGGCGGCCGACGGCCCGATGCCGCAGACGCGCGAGCACATTTTGCTGGCGCGCCAGGTCGGCCTTCCGGCGATCGTGGTTTTCCTGATCAAGGTCGACCAGGTCGACGATGCGGAGCTTTTGGAGCTCGTCGAGCTTGAGGTTCGCGAGCTTCTGTCGGCCTACGAGTTCCCGGGCGACGACATCCCGATCGTCAAGGGCTCGGCGCTTGCCGCGCTTGAGGACAGCAACAAGGAGATCGGCGAGGACGCGATCCGTGCGCTGATGAAGGAAGTCGACGCCTATATCCCGACGCCGGAGCGTCCGGTCGACCAGCCGTTCCTGATGCCGATCGAGGACGTGTTTTCGATCTCGGGCCGCGGCACGGTGGTGACGGGGCGCGTCGAGCGCGGCATCGTGAAGGTGGGCGAGGAGGTCGAGATCGTCGGCATCCGGCCGACGACGAAGACGACGGTGACGGGCGTTGAGATGTTCCGCAAGCTTCTGGACCAGGGCCAGGCGGGCGACAATATCGGCGCGCTTCTGCGCGGTGTTGATCGCGAGGGCGTTGAGCGCGGGCAGATCCTGTGCAAGCCGGGTTCGGTGATGCCGCACACCAAGTTCAAGGCGGAAGCCTATATCCTGACGAAGGAGGAGGGCGGTCGCCACACGCCGTTCTTCACCAATTACAGTTCGCAGTTCTACTTCCGCACGACGGACGTGACGGGTGTTGTGACGCTGCCGGAAGGCACGGAGATGGTGATGCCGGGCGACAATGTGACGGTCGACGTCGAACTGATCGTGCCGATCGCCATGGAAGAAAAGCTGCGCTTCGCCATCCGCGAGGGCGGACGCACCGTGGGCGCGGGCATCGTCGCCTCGATCACCGAATAAGGCAAAAAACCGGTCTGGCGCGGGCGCGGCAAACCCGTCGCACCCCGCCAAACAAGGACACTATCCATGAACGGACAAAATATCCGAATTCGCCTCAAAGCGTTCGACCATCGTGTGCTCGACGCCTCGACCCGGGAGATCGTGTCGACGGCCAAGCGTACCGGGGCGAATGTTCGCGGGCCGGTTCCGCTGCCGACGCGGATCGAGAAGTTCACCGTGAACCGCTCGCCGCATATCGACAAGAAGAGCCGCGAACAGTTTGAAATGCGGACTCACAAGCGGCTCCTCGACATCGTCGATCCGACACCGCAGACGGTTGATGCTTTGATGAAGCTCGACCTGGCTGCCGGTGTCGACGTCGAGATCAAGCTCAAGGGCTAAGGCGATGCGGACCGGTTTGATTGCGCAAAAGCTGGGCATGTCCCGTATCTTCAACGAGAGCGGAGAGCATGTGCCGGTGACGGTGCTGAAGGTTGAAGACTGTCAGGTGGTGGCTGTCCGCCGGCAGGATACCGACGGCTACACCGCACTCCAGCTTGGTGTCGGCACGGCGAAGGTGAAGAACACCACCCAGCCGCAGCGCGGCCACTTCGCCAAGGCGAAGGTCGAGCCCAAGCGCAAGCTGGCGGAGTTCCGGGTGAGCGAGGATGCGATCCTCGACCTCGGCGCTGAGCTCTTGGTGTCGCACTTCCAGGCCGGCCAGAAGGTCGACGTGGTTGGCACCAGCAAGGGCAAGGGCTTTGCCGGCGTTATGAAACGTCACAACTTCGGCGGCCTGCGGGCAACCCACGGTGTGTCGATTTCGCATCGCTCGCATGGCTCCACCGGTCAGCGCCAGGATCCCGGCAAGGTCTTCAAGAACAAGAAGATGGCCGGCCATATGGGCGATGAGCGGGTGACCAAGCAGAACCTGACCGTCGTCGGCACCGATGACGATCGCGGCCTGATTTTCGTGCGTGGCGCGATCCCCGGCGCCAAGCAGGCCTGGGTTCTGGTCAGCGACGCGGTCAAGGGGACCGGACGCGACGACCTGCCTTATCCGGGTGCGGTCAAGACTGCGCCGGAGGCCGAGGCGCCGGCTGAAGAGACGGCAGCAAGCGACGTGGCAGAGACGGCTGCCGCGGACGAGAGCGAGCAGAAGGACGGCGCTTGAGATGAAGCTACAGGTTCACTCCCTCGACCAGGAGGCGGTCGGCGACATTGAGCTGGCCGACGAGGTCTTCGCGCTGCCGGCGCGGGCCGACATCCTGGCGCGTGCCGTGAACTGGCAAATGGCCAAGCGCCGCCAGGGAACGCACAAGATCAAGGGCCGGGGCGAAATCGCCGGTTCGACCAAGAAGCTCTTTCGTCAGAAGGGCACGGGTAACGCACGTATGGGCAACGCCAGCACCCCGCAGCGACGCGGTGGCGGCAAGGCGCATGGGCCGGTGGTGCGCACCCACAACCACGATCTGACGAAGAAGTTTCGCCGCCTGGCGCTGAAGACCGCGCTGTCGGTCAAGGCCGCCGAGGGGCAGCTGGTGGTCCTGGACCAGGCCAAACTGGACGACGCCAAGACCAAGGCGCTGCGGGCCAAGTTCGACGCCTTCGGCTGGAACTCGGTCCTGGTTATCGACGGCAGCGATCTGGACGAGGCTTTTGCCCGCGCTGCGCGGAACATCCCCTTGGTGGATGTCTTGCCGCAGCAGGGCGCCAACGTGCGGGACATCCTGCGCCGGGACACCCTGGTGCTGACCCGCGATGCCGTTGCGGCCCTGGAGGCGCGCCTGAAATGAGCTGGAAATATGCACGTCGCTCGGCGGCGACCAAGGTCTCTAACGAGCGCATGTACGAGCTGCTGCGCCGCCCGGTCGTGACCGAGAAGTCGACCCTGGCCTCGCAGTACAATCAAGTGGTCTTCATGGTGCCGCTGGACGCCAGCAAGCCGGAGATCAAGGCCGCCGTCGAAGGCGTGTTCAAGGTCAAGGTCAAGGCTGTGAACACGCTGCGCAATGACGGCAAGGTGAAGCGCTTCCGCGGCCAGCTGGGCCGTCGGGTCGCTAGCAAGAAAGCCTATGTCACTCTGGCCGAAGGCCAGCAGATCGACATAACCACGGGGATTTAGTCGGATGGCCCTGAAGAAATTCAATCCGGTTACGCCTGGGATGCGCGAGTTGGTCCTGGTGGACCGCAGCGATCTCTGGAAAGGCAAGCCGGAGAAGGCACTGACCGAGGGCAAGAAGAAGTCCGGCGGTCGTGACAACCAAGGCCACATTGCCGTGCGCCATCGCGGCGGCGGCCACAAGCAGCGCTATCGTCGGATCGACTTCAAGCGCCGCAAGTGGGATGTGCCGGGAACGGTCGAGCGTCTGGAGTACGATCCCAATCGGACCGCCTTCATCGCGCTGATCCAGTACGAGGACGGCGAGCGCGCCTACATCTTGGCGCCGCAGCGGCTGGCCGTTGGCGACACGGTTGTGGCCGGCGCCAAGGTCGACGTGAAGCCGGGCAATGCCATGCCGCTGTCGGGTATGCCGATCGGCACCATCATCCACAATGTCGAGATGAAGATCGGCAAGGGCGGACAGATGGCGCGCGCGGCCGGCACCTATATTCAGCTGGTCGGTCGCGATCAGGGCTATGCGCTGCTGCGGGTTGCCTCCGGCGAGGTCCGCATGGTGCGCCAGGAGTGCATGGCGACCGTCGGTGCGGTCTCCAACGCCGACCACATGAACGAGTCCTTGGGCAAGGCCGGCCGCAAGCGCTGGATGGGCGTTCGCCCGACGGTGCGTGGCACGGCGATGAACCCGGTCGACCATCCGCTTGGCGGTGGTGAAGGCCGCACCAAGGGTGGCCGTCAGCCGGTCAGCCCCTGGGGGCAGCCGGCCAAGGGCTTCCGCACCCGCTCTAACAAGCGGACGGATAAACTGATCGTGCGCCGTGCAAGCGCAAAGAAGAAACGGTAAGGGGCCGCTCGAATGGCACGCTCTGTCTGGAAGGGTCCTTTCGTCGATGGTTATCTGCTGAAGAAGGCAGAGACCGCGCGCGGATCGGGCCGAAACGAGATCATCAAGACCTGGTCGCGACGCTCGACCATCATGCCGCAGTTCGTCGGCCTGACGTTCGGCGTCTACAACGGTCAGAAATTCCTGCCGGTGTTGGTTACGGAAAACATGGTCGGTCACAAGTTCGGCGAGTTCTCGCCGTCGCGGACCTTCCATGGACACGTGGCCGACAAGAAGGCCCGGCGGCGCTAGGAGGACGAGGCTTATGGGTAAGCCCAAGGCACTGGATATGCGTGCCGAGAACGAGGCGAAGGCCATGACCCGCAATCTTCGGGTCTCGCCGCAGAAGCTGAACCTGGTCTGCCAGCAGATCCGGGGTATGACGGCCGAGCGGGCACTGGCAGAACTCGCCTTTTCGAAGCGGCGCATCGCCGGCGACGTGCGCAAGGCGCTGCAGTCGGCGATCGCGAACGCCGAGAACAACCATCAACTGGACGTCGACCGTTTGGTCGTCGCCGAGGCTTATGTCGGCAAGTCCTTCACCATGAAGCGTTTCCGTGCCCGTGCACGGGGCCGCGGCGCGCGGATCCTGAAGCCTTGGAGTCGGCTGACGGTGGTTGTGCGTGAAGCCGCCGACGCGGCCTACGACTAGGGGAGCAAACGAGAAGACCATGGGTCACAAAGTCAACCCCATCGGCCTGCGCCTCGGCATCAACCGCACTTGGGATAGCCGCTGGTACGCAGACAGCGGCTACGCCAAGATGCTGGCCGAAGACCTGAAGATTCGGGAGTTCTTGCAGAACCACCCGAAGCTGAAGTCCGCCGGCCTGTCGCGCATCATCATCGAGCGTCCGGCCAAGCGTGCCCGCGTCACCCTCTACTCGGCCCGTCCGGGTGTGGTGATCGGCAAGAAGGGCGCGGATATCGAGAAGCTGCGGGTCGAGCTGCAGAAGCTGGGTGGCGGCGACGTCGCGCTGAACATCGTCGAGGTGCGCAAGCCCGAGATCGATGCCACCCTGGTGGCCGAGAACATCGCCCAGCAGCTAGAGCGACGCGTCTCCTTCCGCCGGGCGATGAAGCGCGCGCTGCAGAACGCGATGCGCTTGGGCGCCGAGGGCATCCGCATCAACTGCGGCGGCCGTCTGGGCGGCGCCGAGATTGCGCGCATGGAGTGGTACCGCGAGGGACGGGTTCCCTTGCACACCCTGCGTGCCGACATCGACTACGGCGAGGCGACGGCAAAGACCACCTACGGCACCTGCGGCGTGAAGGTCTGGATCTTCAAGGGTGAGATCATGGCGCATGATCCGACCGCCCAAGAGCGTCGCATGACCGAGTTGCAAGGCAGCGGCCCTCCGGGCGGCGGCCGAGATCGCGATCGTGAACCGCGCCGACAGCGGCGTGGAGCGGAGGCTTAAGTCATGTTGTCGCCGAAGCGTACCAAGTACCGCAAACAGCATAAGGGCCGCATCCACGGCACTGCCAAGGGCGGCACCGATCTGACCTTCGGGGCCTATGGCCTGAAGGCGCAGCAGCCCGGTCGCCTGTCGGCGCGCCAGATCGAGGCGGCCCGCCGCTCGATCACGCGCCACATGCGTCGTGTCGGCAAGCTGTGGATCCGCGTCTTTCCGGATGTGCCGGTCAGCTCCAAGCCGGCCGAAGTGCGCATGGGGTCCGGCAAGGGCACGCCCGAGTGGTGGGCAGCCCGCGTGAAACCGGGTCGCATCCTTTTCGAGCTGGATGGCGTGCCGCGCGAAGTCGCCGAAGAGGCCTTTCGCCTGGCCGGCGCCAAGCTGCCGATCAGCACCAAGTTCGTCGCCCGCATCGGCGGCGAGGAAGGCTAGAGGTCATGACGACGGAAGACATGCGCGCCAAGACCGCGGACGAGTTGAAAGACTCGCTGGTGCAGCTGCGCAAAGAGGCCTTCAACCTGCGTTTCCAGCAGGCCTCGGGCCAATTGGAGAACACATCGCGCGTCGGCGAAGTCCGCCGGTCTATCGCGCGCACCAAAACGATCCTGCGCGAAAAGCTGCAGGGCTAGTTTGACGGAGTACTAGAGACGATGCCGCGCCGCGTGCTTCAAGGTCTGGTGGTCAGTGACAAGATGGACAAGACGGTGACCGTCTTGGTCGAGCGTCGCGTGCGCCACCCGCTCTACAAGAAATTCATCCGCCGCTCGAAGCGCTATCACGCGCACGACGAGGCCAACGCCTGCAAGACCGGCGATACGGTTCAGATCGAGGAGTGTCGGCCGCTTTCCAAGACGAAGAACTGGCGCGTCGTGGCGGACAATGAGGGAGCAGCGACCTGATTGAGGCCGACGGGCAAACGCCTGTCGGGTCTTAAGGGGTCGCGGAGGAGCGATCTATGATTCAAATGCAAAGCAACCTCGAGGTCGCCGACAACTCCGGTGCGCGCCGTGTGCAGTGCATCAAGGTGCTTGGCGGCTCCAAGCGCAAGTATGCAGGCATCGGCGACATCATCGTCGTCTCGGTGAAAGAGGCTATACCGCGCGGCCGTGTGAAGAAGGGCGATGTGCACCGTGCAGTGGTGGTGCGCACGGCCAAGGACATCAAGCGCAACGATGGAACGGTGATCCGTTTCGACCGCAATGCTGCGGTCCTGATCAACAAGCAGGGCGAGCCCATTGGCACCCGTATCTTCGGCCCGGTCACGCGTGAGTTGCGCGCCCGGCGCTACATGAAGATCGTGTCCTTGGCACCTGAAGTGCTCTAGCGCGCCAGTGCGGATAGATAGGGGCCGAAGAGAGAAACGATGGCAAAGATCAAGAAGGGCGACCAAGTGGTCGTCATAACAGGCAAGGACAAGGGCGTGCGCGGCGAGGTGCTTTCGGTGCTGCCGCAGCGCTCACGCGTTGTCGTTGCCGGTGCGAACGTGGTGAAGCGTCACCAGCGTCAGACGCCGCGCGATCCCGGTGGGATCGTCGAGCGCGAGGCGCCTGTTCATATCTCCAACGTGGCCCTGATCGATCCCGAGAGCGATCAGCCGACCAAGGTCGGCTATCGCACGGACGACGATGGTCGCAAGATCCGTTTCGCGCGCCGCTCCGGCGTTGCGATCGACACTTAAGTGAAGACGAAGGGCGAAAGACGATGAAGCCCCGCTTTCAAGAGCGATACGAAACCGAGATCCGGCCGAAGCTGCTCTCGGGTGAGCTCTACAGCAACCTGCATCAGGTGCCGCGGCTCGACAAGATCGTGATCAACATGGGCGTCGGCGATGCCGTGCAGGATTCTAAGCGCCTGCAGGCTGCGGTCGGTGAGATGACCCTGATCGCCGGTCAGAAGCCGGTGGTGACGCGGGCGCGCACCTCTATTGCCGGCTTCAAGCTGCGTGAGGGCATGCCGATCGGCTGCAAGGTGACCCTGCGCCGGTCCAGGATGTACGAGTTCCTGGATCGCCTGGTGACCATCGCACTGCCGCGCGTGCGCGATTTCCGCGGCGTGCCGTCGAAGTCTTTCGATGGCCGCGGCAACTATGCGATGGGCCTGAAGGAGCAGATCGTCTTCCCCGAGATCGATTACGACAAGGTGGATACGGTCCGCGGTATGGACATCGTGATTTGTACAACGGCGAAGTCGGACGATGAGGCGAGAGAACTGCTGCGCGCCTTCGACGTTCCGTTCCAAGCCCAAGCGTAGAGGGTTAATCGATGGCTAAGAAGTCTGCAGTCGAGAAGGACAAGCGTCGCCGCAAGCTGGCTGAGACCAGCGCGCCGCGCCGCGAGCGTCTGAAGGCCGAGGCTCGCGATCGCAACGCCTCTCCGGAGGATCGTTTTCAGGCATACCTGAAGCTGGCCGAGATGCCGCGCAACGGCTCCAAGGTCCGCATCCGCAATCGCTGTACGGTCTCCGGCCGTCCGCGCGGTTACTATCGCAAGTTCGCGCTCTCGCGCATCGCGCTTCGAGAGCTGGCCTCGCAGGGTTTGATCCCCGGCGTGACCAAGTCGAGCTGGTAATTCAGGGAAGGGAGAGGCCCCGACCATGTCGTTGAATGATCCCCTTGGGGACCTGTTGACCCGTATTCGTAACGGGCAGCGGATCGGAAGAGGCAAGATTGCCGCGCCAGCGTCCAAGCTGCACGCGAACGTGCTGGATGTGTTGAAGCGCGAAGGCTTTATCCGCGACTTCCGCCGCTACCAGGACGGTCCGCGGCCGATGGTGGAAATCGAGCTGAAGTATCATGAGGGTTCACCCGTCATTCGCGAGATCTCTCGCGTGTCCAAGCCTGGACGCCGGGTCTACTCGAAGATCACGGATCTGCCGCGCTTCTACAATGGTCTGGGCATCCAGATCCTCTCGACGCCGCGTGGCGTCCTGTCGGATCACGAGGCTCGGCTGCATAATGTTGGCGGAGAGATCCTCTGCCGCGTCTATTAAGACCGGCGGCAGCAGGAGGGAGATGAAGTAGCATGTCACGCGTGGGCAGCAATCCGGTCGCGGTTCCAAGCGGCGTCGATATCGCCATCGCCGATGGTCGGATTTCGGTGAAGGGAAAGCTCGGCCAGTTCGAGTATTCTTTGCCGGACGAGGTAGAGGTCAGCCGTGAGGGCGACGAGATCAAAGTGAGCCCGGTGAACGAGAGCGCCAAGGCTCGCGCGCTGTGGGGCACGACCAGGTCCAACATCGCGAACATGGTGACCGGCGTGTCCAGTGGCTTCACCAAGGTGCTGGAGATCACCGGTGTGGGCTATCGTGCGGCGGTTCAGGGCAACACCTTGAACCTGCAGCTCGGCTTCAGCCACGACGTGAACTTCCCGATCCCAGCGGGGATCAGCATGAAGTGCGAGAAGCCGACCCAGATCGCCGTCAGCGGCGCTGACAAGCAGCAGGTCGGCCAGGTTTGCGCCAAGATCCGCAGCTATCGTCCACCCGAGCCCTACAAGGGCAAGGGTGTCAGGTATTCGACGGAAACCATCCGTCGCAAGGAAGGCAAGAAGAAGTAAGGCCATGCTGAGCAACAGAAAGCTACATGCGCGGCGCCAGGAGCGTTCGCGCTTCCGACTTCGCCAGCGTTCTGGCGGGCGGGCACGCCTGTCGGTCTTTCGCTCCTCGAAGCACATCTATGCGCAGGTGATCGACGACGCCAAGGGTGTGACCCTGGCGGCGGCATCGAGCCTGGATGCAGGCTTGCGCGGCGAGGGGAACAAGGGCTGCGACAAGGCAGCGGCGGAAGCCGTCGGCAAGCTGGTGGCGACGCGTGCGAAGGAGGCCGGCGTCAGCCAGGTCGTCTTCGACCGTGGACGCTATCCCTTTCATGGTCGCGTCAAGGCGCTGGCCGAGGGGGCCCGCGAGGCGGGCCTCGACTTCTAACAGGTCGGGACTGGAGACAAGATGGCACGAGCACCGCGAGAGGACCGTAGGTCCCGCGATCGTGATCGCGATAACGACGAGCCGGAACTGATCGAAAAGCTGGTCGGTATCAACCGCGTCGCCAAGGTGGTGAAGGGCGGACGTCGCTTCGGCTTCGCCGCGATCGTCGTGGTCGGCGACGGCAAGGGCCGCGTCGGTCACGGTCACGGCAAGGCCCGCGAGGTCCCCGAAGCAATCCGCAAGGCGACCGAGCAGGCCAAGCGCGGCATGGTTCGCGTGCCGCTGCGCGAGGGTCGCACCCTGCATCACGACATCCAGGGCCACTATGGTGCTGGACGGGTGATCATGCGCTCGGCCGAGCCCGGCACGGGTATCATCGCCGGTGGGCCGATGCGTGCCGTCTTCGAGGCGTTGGGCGTGCAGGACGTGGTGGCCAAGTCGCTTGGGACCCAGAACCCGCATAACATGATCAAGGCGACCTTCGCCGGGCTGAAGAACTGCTCTAGCCCGCGGATGGTGGCGCAGCGCCGCAGCCTGAAGGTGGCCGAGGTGCTGGGCCGTCGCGAGACCGGTGAGGTCGCCGAGGCTCAGGAGCAGGCATAATGGCCAAGAAGACGCTGAAGGTGACGCAGATCCGCAGTCCGATCGGGCGCACCGAAGATCAGCACGCGACCCTGCGAGGGCTGGGTCTTTACAGGATCAACCGGACCCGCGAGTTGGAGGATACGCCCTCCGTTCGTGGCATGATCAACAAGATCTCCCACCTGGTCCGGGTGGAAGGCGAATAGCGGCAGCGCTTGGTCGGTAAGGAACACGAGATGCGCCTTAATCAGTTATCGGATAACGCCGGATCGCGCCGCCCGCGGCGCCGCGTCGGACGCGGCATTGCGTCGGGCATGGGCAAGACCTCCAGCCGAGGTCAGAAGGGCGCCAAGTCGCGTAGCGGCTCGTCGATCAAGGGCTTCGAGGGCGGTCAGATGCCCTTGCACATGCGTCTGCCCAAGCGCGGCTTCAACAAGCCGAACCGGGCGCGCTATGCCGAGGTCACTCTGGTGCGCCTGCAGCGTGCCGTGGATGGCGGCCGCCTGGATGCAAGCCAGTCGGTGGACGCGGAAGCCTTGGTTAAGGCGGGCGTGTTCAAGAAGTCACACGACGGTGTGCGGCTCTTGGCAACGGGTAGCCTGAACACCAAGCTAGACTTGGTGGTGACCGGTGCGACGCCCGCGGCCGTGAAGGCGGTCGAGGCGGCCGGCGGTACCGTGACGATCCTGGCCAAGGCGAAGGCGGGCGAAAAGGGCGGCGAAGACGCAGCCCAGGAACCGGCCTAAGCACGACGGCGGCGCCCCCGGATGTTTAGCGGCGGGCAGTTGAGGCTGGGTTATTGAAGCGCGGGCGGAGGTTGCTAGCCGCCCGTCTTGGGCGTGCAAGCGCACGCGCTTTAAGGAGAGAACATGGCATCAGCCGCTGAACAGCTCGCTTCAAATTTTAGTCTGTCGGCCTTCGGCAAGGCGACCGAGCTAAAGCGACGCTTGCTCTTTACCCTAGGCGCCTTGGTGATCTATCGCCTGGGCACCTATATCCCCATTCCCGGTATCGACACGGCTGCCTTTGCGCAGGCCTACAGCCAGGTCTCCAGTGGCGTGCTTGGGATGTTCAATCTCTTCGCCGGCGGGGCCTTGGAGCGCATGACCATCTTTGCGCTCAACATCATGCCCTACATCTCGGCTGCCATTATCATGCAGCTGATGACGGCGGTCTCGCCGAAGCTGTCTGCGCTGAAGAAAGAAGGCGAGTCGGGCCGCAAGAAGATCAATCAATACACGCGCTACGGCACCGTGGTGCTGGCAGCAGCGCAGGCCTATGGCATTGCCGTGGGGCTTGAGAGTACGACCAGCGGGCTGGGCGGCGTCGTCATAGAACCCGGACCCTTCTTCCGCCTATCGACCGTCATCACCTTGACCGGCGGTACCATCTTCCTGATGTGGCTGGGCGAGCAGATTACCCAGCGTGGCGTCGGCAATGGCATCTCGCTCATCATTTTCTCCGGCATCGTGGCGAACATGCCGCTGGCGATAGCGCAGCTTTTCGAGCTGGGCGGCAGTGGCGGCTTTTCCTCCTCCCCGGTTGGCTCCAGCTTGGTGACCCTTGGTGTGCTGGCCCTTTCGGTCGGCGTTGTGGCCTTCGTGGTCTTCATGGAGCGCTCGCAGCGGCGCCTGGTGGTGCAGTATCCCAAGCGCCAGATGGGCAACAAGATGTTTGGCGGAGAGTCCTCGCATCTGCCGCTCAGGCTGAATCCGGCGGGCGTGATCCCGCCGATCTTCGCCTCTTCGCTGCTGCTGATGCCGCTGACCGTGGCAAGCTTCTCCGGTAACGACGGGCCGGTGTGGCTCTCCTACGTGACCTCTTACCTGGGTCCGGGACAGCCGCTCTATATGCTGCTCTTCGCCGGTATGATCATCTTCTTTGCCTTCTTCTACACCTCGATCGTGTTCAACCCGAACGACACGGCCGACAATCTGAAGAAGTACGGTGGCTTCATCCCGGGCCTGCGCCCTGGCAAAAACACCGCTGACTATATCGAGTATGTGACCAACCGTTTGGTGGCCGTCGGCTCGCTCTACCTCGCTGCGGTCTGTCTCCTGCCGGAGTTCGTCCGCCTCGAGTTTCCGACTGTGCCCATGTACTTCGGCGGGACCAGCCTGCTGATCATCGTCTCGGTGACGATGGACACGGTCGGGCAGATCCACTCGCACCTTCTGGCGCAGCAGTACGAAGGCCTCATCAAGAAATCCCGGCTGAAGGGCCGGCGCTAGGTTGACGCGCCCCGCCGGTTAGGTTGGCGCTGCGGGGCGGGTGGACTGGGCGAGACAGAAAAAGCGGGGAAAGAGCGGATGAATATCATTCTTTTGGGCCCGCCGGGGGCCGGCAAGGGCACCCAGGCGAAGATCCTCGAAGACCAGCGCGGCTACAAGCAGCTCTCGACCGGCGACATGTTGCGGGCAGAGGTGGCATCCGGCAGTGCGCTGGGTCAGGAAGCCAAGGCCATCATGGATGAGGGCAAGCTGATGCCCGACACCTTAATGCTGGAGATGATCGCGCACCGCATGGCGCAGCCGGAATGCGCCAAGGGTGTCATTCTGGACGGCTTTCCGCGGACCGTTCCGCAGGCCGAAGGGCTTGCCCAGATGCTGCATCACCACAATATGTCACTAGACGCCGTGATCGAGGTCCGCGTCCCCGACGAGGAGCTCTTCAATCGCATCGAAACCCGGGCGAAAGAGAGCGGCGGGGCCCGCAGCGACGACAATGTCGAGACCTTGAAGAAGCGTCTTGCCGTCTATCACGAGCAGACCGCACCGATCATTCCCTACTACGAAGGGATCGGAAAGCTGCATGTGATCGATGGGACGAAAAGGATCGAGGAGGTCACGAGCGACATCGCGGCCATTCTCGACCGACGGGACTGAAGAGGGGGCCTCTTCGGCCTTCGGTCAGCGCGGATCAGGCATCCACAGGGCGTCTATGCTTTGGCATTGACAGCTGGGAAGCCGGTCCTATACTCCGCGCTCCCCGGCGTTTAGGCGACCGGGCCTGAGGTTTTGGACGGTTCACAGAAGCGTGAGCCGTCTCTTGCTGCTGGCGCAAGCGAAGGCTCTTCGCCGCGGCAGGTAGGTTAAGCGGGCTGCGGCCCCGGTTCGTCGCCACGATCGGCAAGGAACCGCGTTGATAGATTGGCTAGGGCGCCCAGGCGCTGACTTGATGCAAGGAGAGTGAGCAGGTGGCTCGTATTGCAGGTGTGAACATCCCGACGCAAAAGCGGGTAGAGATCTCGTTGCGCTATATTCACGGAATTGGGCCGCGCAAGGCGCGGGAGATCTGCGAGAAGGTCGGCATCGCGCAGGAGCGCCGGGTGAACCAGCTGACCGACGACGAGGTCGTACGGATCCGTGAGACCATCGATCAGGACTATCTGGTCGAAGGTGACCTGCGTCGTGATGTCGCAATGAACATCAAGCGCCTGATGGATCTGGGTTGCTATCGCGGCCTGCGTCATCGCAAGGGGCTGCCGGTGCACGGTCAGCGGACCCACACCAATGCCCGCACCCGCAAGGGCCCGGCCAAGCCGATCGCCGGTAAGAAGAAGTAAAAACCGGTCGATCAAGAGTCATGGTCGTTCAAGAGATAGGGATCGAGTAGTCGAATATGGCCAAGCCAGCTCAAACGCGCGTTCGTCGCCGCGAGAAAAAGAACATCACCAACGGCGTCGCGCATGTGAACGCCAGCTTCAACAACACCACGATCACGATCACGGACGTGCAGGGGAATGCGATCTCCTGGTCCTCGTCGGGATCGCAGGGCTTCAAGGGTTCGCGCAAGTCGACGCCCTATGCGGCCCAGGTGGCTGCTGAGGACGCCGGCCGCAAGGCACAAGAGCACGGCATGAGGACCTTGGAGGTCAACGTGAAGGGCCCGGGTTCGGGACGTGAGTCGGCATTGCGTGCGCTGCAGTCGGTGGGCTTTCAGATCACCGCCATTCGCGATGTGACGCCAATTCCGCACAACGGCTGCCGTCCGCCGAAGCGTCGCCGCGTCTAGCGGCGACTGGGCCTGACCTCGGGACCGACGTCTCTGGGTTTGGCTTCGGGGTGTTGAGGCGGGCCTGCCCCGGGCCAAACGATTGCGGAAATAGATATTACGGATTTTGTGGCGCCATTTCCTTGCCACAGCAGACGAGAGAAAGGGTTTGTCCGTGTTGCAGACGAACTGGACCGCGCTCATCAAGCCGAACAAGCTGGACGTACAGCCAGGTCACGACCCACATCGCTTTGCCAAGGTCGTCGCCGAGCCTTTGGAGCGGGGCTTTGGCCTCACTCTGGGCAATGCGCTTCGCCGTGTGCTGCTCTCCTCGCTGCAGGGGGCGGCGGTTACCGCCGTGCAGATCGATGGCGTGCTGCATGAGTTCTCCTCGATCCCTGGTGTGCGGGAGGACGTGACCGACATCGTCCTCAACATCAAGCAGATCGCTTTGCGCATGTACGGCGAAGGTCCCAAGCGCATGCGTCTGCGTGCCGAGGGGCCCGGTGAGGTCACCGCCAAGATGATCGAGACGCCGCACGATATCGAGGTGATGAATCCCACTCTCGTGATCTGCACCTTGGACGACGGCGCACGCCTGGACATGGAGATGACCGTCTCCGCCGGTAAGGGTTATGTCTCCAGCGCTCAGAACCGACCCGAGGATGCGCCGATCGGCCTGATCCCGGTCGATGCCGTCTTCTCGCCGGTGCGCAAGGTTGCCTACAAGGTCGACAACAGCCGCGTCGGCCAGGTCACCGACTATGACAAGCTGACCATGGATCTGGAGACCAACGGCGCCATCTCTCCGGAAGATGCCGTGGCGCTGGCCGCCCGTATCCTGCAGGACCAGCTGCGCCTCTTCATCAACTTCGAAGAGCCGCAGACCCGCGAAGTGCGCGAGGAGGCCTCCGAGGTCCCCTTCAACCGCAATTTGCTGCGCAAGGTGGACGAGCTGGAGCTTTCGGTTCGCTCGGCCAACTGCCTGAAGAACGACAACATCGTCTACATCGGCGATTTGGTGCAGAAGACCGAGGCGGAAATGCTGCGGACCCCGAACTTCGGCCGCAAGTCCTTGAACGAGATCAAGGAGGTCCTGAGCCAGATGGGTCTGCACCTGGGTATGGAGATCGCCAGCTGGCCGCCGGACAACATCGAAGAGATGGCGAAAAAGCTGGAAGAGCCCTACTAGGCGCGCTTCCGGAAGGGACGAAAGTCGGGCAAGGGGCCCGCAGGTTTGGGATACATGATCCGCCCCTGGATCGCGGTCCGAAACTCACTGGCAATCGGTCTCGTGCGCGAGGCCAAAGGAACAAGGAAGGACAGAGTCGATGCGTCATCGCAAGTCAGGCCGCAAGCTGGGCCGCACCTCCTCGCACCGCAAGGCGCTCTTCGCCAACATGGCCGCCGCACTGCTGAAGCACGAGCAGATCAGCACCACGCTGCCGAAGGCCAAAGAGCTGCGCCCGGTGGTCGACAAGCTGATCACGCTTGGCAAGCGCGGCGACCTGCACGCCCGCCGTCAGGCTCTCTCCGTCCTGCGTGACGAGAAGTTGACCCAGAAGCTCTTCGATGGCTTGGCCGAGCGTTACAAGAACCGCAACGGCGGCTACACCCGTGTGCTGAAGGCCGGTTTCCGGCACGGCGACATGGCCGCTATGGCTGTCATCGAGCTGGTTGACCGCGACCCCGAAGCCAAGGGCCTGGACTCCGGTCCGAAGCCCGAGGTCGTCGAGGAAGAAGACGTGGGCATGCCGGTCGCCTAAGCTTGGAGTAATGATGCTCACAAAGGCCGAGCAGGTTCGTTCGATCTTCCGGCGGGGGATGGTGAGCCGGCTCGGCCTTTTTGTTTGCCTGCTGCTGGCCCTCTCGGGACTGGTGGTCTCGGGACTAGCCCTCTCGGGACTGGCGGTCAAGGCGCAGGAAATCAAGGTTCCGGACTCGCTGGCCGAGGTGCAGCTGAGCTTCGCGCCGTTGGCAAAGCTGGTCGCACCGGCCGTGGTGAACGTCTACACTACGGCGCCGCAGAGCGCGCGCTCGCCGATCTTCGACGATCCCATCCTGCGCGAGTTTTTCGGTGGCGATTTCGGACCGGGCTTCGGGCGCCCTCAACAGCAGTCTACCGCTCTGGGCTCCGGCGTCCTGGTGGCCGCCGATGGTCTCATCGTCACCAATTATCACGTCATTCGCGGCGCCCGCGAGATCACCATCGCGCTCGCCGATCTGCGCCAATTTTCGGCCGAGGTGCTCCTGACCGACGAGAGCACCGACCTTGCGGTCCTGAAGATCGACGTCGAGGAAGAGCTGCCGTTTCTCAGTCTTGGGGACTCCGACGATCTGGAGGTTGGCGATCTGGTGATGGCGGTCGGCAATCCCTTCGGCGTCGGCAAGACCGTGACCCTGGGGATTGTCTCGGCGCTCGCGCGCACGCAAATCGGCGTTTCCGACTACAGCTTCTTCATCCAGACCGACGCGGCGATCAATCCCGGCAATTCCGGCGGCGCGTTGGTCACCGTCGATGGGCGCCTGATCGGCATCAACACGGCGATCTACTCGCGTGGTGGCGGCTCGGTCGGGATCGGTTTCGCCATTCCCGCCAACATGGTCCGCACCGTGATCGATTCGGCGGAAATGGGCGACCATGTTGCCCGGCCTTGGCATGGCTTCCGCGGCACCACGGTCACTGCCGAACTGGCGCGCTCCTTGCGGCTGGAGCGTCCGGGCGGGGTCGTGGTCGAACGTCTGCACCCCGACGGACCGGGCGCGCGCGCTGGATTGAAGGCCGGCGATGTCATCCTTGCCGTCGAGGGCTACCGGGTGTTGGACGAGCGCGCGCTGCGCTTTCGTCTGGCGACGGTCGGCATCGGCAAAGAGGCGCGCCTGGATGTGATGCGCAAGCTGGACCGCCTGACCCTGGTCATGCGCTTGGAAGAACCACCGGAGACACCGCCGCTCTCGCCACGCCGTCTCGCCGGCAAGCAGCCGCTGGCGGGCGCCGTTGTCGGCGACCTCTCGCCGGCTTTGGCTGCACGCTTCGGCCTGGAGGATGTCTGGAGTGGCGTCGTGGTGCTGGAGGTCCCGCGCAACTCCATGGCGCGTCGTTTCGGCTTCCGACCGGGCGACATCCTGCGCACGCTGAACGAGTGGGAGGTCAGTGACGCCGCTGCCCTGCAGGAGCGACTGGCCGAGCCGGTGGATCGTTGGGCCATGGTGATCGAGCGGCAAGGCGTCCAGCGCCGCATCGACGTCGCACGCTAGAAGACGCTGATGGCTGGTCTCTTCGATTCGCTCGCGCCGCGTCCCTTGGCCGATCGTCTGCGGCCGGAAACGCTTGCCGCCGTGGTCGGTCAAGGCGCCTTGCTGGAAAGCGATGCGCCCTTGGGGCGTATGGTGGCGAACGGGCGGCTGACCTCGATCATCCTCTGGGGGCCGCCGGGCTGCGGCAAGACCACGATCGCGCGCCTCTTGGCACAGGTCTCCGATCTGGCCTTCGAGCCGCTATCGGCCGTCTTCTCCGGTGTCGCCGACCTGCGCAAGGTCTTTGAGCGCGCCAAGCAACGCCGCGCCGGTGGGCAGGGCACCCTGCTCTTCATCGACGAGATCCACCGCTTCAACCGGGCCCAGCAGGACGGCTTCCTGCCCTATGTCGAGGACGGGACCGTGGTTCTGGTCGGTGCGACCACCGAGAATCCCTCCTTCGAGTTGAATGCGGCTCTGCTGTCGCGTTGTCAGGTTCTGGTGCTGCAGCGCCTGGACGCCAAGGCGCTGGAGCTGCTGGCAGAGCGCGCGGAGGCCGCCGAAGAGGCGGCGCTTCCTCTGACGCCAGGCGCGCGCAGTCAGTTGCTTGCCATGGCGGATGGCGACGGTCGCTACCTCTTGAACCTCTGCGAGGCGCTCTTTGCGCTCGGGGCCAAGACGCCCTTGGACGAGGCCGCTCTGTTGAAGGTGACGCAGAAGCGGGCGCCGCTCTACGACAAGAGCCAGGAGGGGCACTACAACCTCATCTCCGCCCTCCACAAGTCACTGCGCGGCTCGGATTGCGATGCGGCGCTCTATTGGCTGGCGCGCATGCTGGATGGTGGCGAGGATCCGCGCTACATCGCGCGCCGCCTGCTGCGCTTTGCGATCGAAGATGTCGGGCTGGCCGATCCGCAAGCCGTGACCCAGACCTTGACCGCCTGGGAGACCTACGAGCGCCTGGGAAGCCCGGAGGGGGATCTCGCGCTGGCCCAAACGGTGATCTATCTGGGGTGTGCACCGAAGTCCAATGCCGCCTATGCCGCCTTCAAGGCCTCGCTCTCCGCGGCGAAGGAGACCGGCTCGCTGGCCCCGCCGGCGCACATCCTGAATGCGCCGACCCGGCTAATGAAAGATCTGGGGTACGGCAAGGGCTATGCCTACGATCACGATGCCCCCGATGCTTTCTCCGGCCAGGACTACTTTCCCGAAGGCATGGCGCGGCACAGCTTCTATCAGCCGGTCGAGCGCGGCTTCGAGCGCGAGCTGGGCAAACGCATGGCCTATTGGCAAAGGCTGCGCACCGAGCGATCCGAGGGAAATGAGAACTGAGGTTTCCTTTGCCCCTGTACCCCTGAAATAGCGCGTCTTGCAGAAGATGCGCGGCTGCCATGAGACGGCTTCGCTTGTGGCGATACAAGTAAGGCGTATTCCTAGGCGTCGACAACCCACCCGTCACAATGATCCAAGGAGCCACCATGGAAAACGGTCCGACACAGGATTACACGGCACCACAACGCGGTCGTGCCGCCTTGTTGACGATCAACGCTCAGGTGGATTTCCTACAGCCTGACTCGCCCTTGCGGACAGCGGGTATGAAGGCTGCGCGGGTGCAGGTGCAGCGCCTGGCGAAGGGCTTTCGTGACTACGATCTGCCGATCGTGCACTGCTTGCGCCTCTATCGGCCCGACGGCTCCAACGTCGACATCTGCCGCCGGCAGATGGTGGAAGAGGGGATGCGCGTCCTGATGCCCGGCACGAAGGGCGCAGAAATTGCCGCTGACATCGCACCGAAAGATGCACCGCGCCTTGTCCCCGACGCCCTCTTCGCCGGTGAGTTTCAAGAGCTTGGCGGCAAGGAGTGGGCGATGTACCGCCCGCGTTGGGGTGCCTTCCACGACACCACACTGCAGGCGCACCTGGACGGGCTTGGCGTCAACACCCTGGTGATTTGCGGCTTTAACTTCACCACCAGCGGCCGCGCCACGATCTATGAAGCCGGTGCGCGCGATTTTCGGGTCGTGCTGGCCAGCGATGCCGTCTCCAACGCGTCGGAGGAATCCTTGCGCGAACTGGGCCGCATCGGTGTCTATCTGATGAATGTCGATCACTGCATGGCTTGGCTCGACGGTGCGGGAGAGCGGGTGGCAGCCTAACACCGGGTTTTGGCCTCAGCGGCCAGGACGATGTCAGATCGAAGCGATTTGCCGTCTGATACCAACCCGCGTTGAGTGGAACGCATCGGGGGTTGGCAAGCGCGACCGCGCGCCCGCAGCGCAGCGAGGATAAGCCCGCGTGGCGTCTGAACGCTAAAAACAGATGCAATAAGCCTTCATCTCTGCCGCTCGGTATGAATCCCGCTATACACCTTTGAAACATAGAGCAGATCGCGAGCAGGTGAGTCCACCTGATCGCGATCTGCCTTAGAGCATGATGACGTCAAATCGAAACGATTTGTCGTCTGAATCATGCTCTCCAACTTTGAAAAGTAGAGCAGATTCACGCGAGCAGGTGATTCCACCTGATCGCGATCTGCTCTAGGCCACTTGGCCTCCGCAAGCGCCCATGGTCAGATGGCGACATTCGCGTTCCTGCCCGGAGCGTGCTGCAGAGAATGAGCGGGGGGCGATGCAGGTTCATCTGATGACCTTACTGGCGGTCGCGGCCGGTGGTGCGATTGGAGCCGGCTTTCGCCATCTCTTGGGGGTGGCGATGCTGCGCTGGCTGGGCAGCGGCTTTCCTTGGGGAACCTATGCCGCCAACATCCTGGGCGCTTTGATGATGGGCAGCTTCATCGCACTTATGCTGCGCTTCGAGCTGCGCGATCCGCATCTGCGCGCCTTCCTGACGACCGGGCTGCTTGGCGGCTTTACCACCTTCTCGACCTTCTCGCTGGAGGTGGTTCTGCTATTTGAGCGTAACGAGCATCTCTTGGCGCTCTTCTACGCGCTCTCCTCCGTCCTGCTCTGCGTCGCCGGCGTCTTCCTAATGCTCTGGCTGCTGCGCCCCTCGGTCTAGCGCATCCCTCAATGCCTCTGCCAGTTGGTTCCGCCGGAATGGCTTGTGCAGGTAGATGCTGCCGTCGGGCGCGCCCTCCGCGCCTGCCCGGTAGCCGGACATGAGGACAAGCGCCATATCCGGGTGCAGGCTGCGGATCTGGCGCGCGAGATCCAATCCGGTCTTCATCTCGCCCAAGAGGATATCGCTCAGCAAGAGGTCGTAGGGCTCGTCGCTCTTCAGGGCGGCAAGCGCGCTTGCCGTGTCGGCAACTGCAGTGGCCTCGTAGCCCAGTCCGGTGACGACCCGCTTTGCCAAGGCACGCATCTCGTCCTCGTCCTCCACCACCAGAATCCGCTCGCCCTTACCCTGTCTGGAGGGCTGCTCGGTTTCGCGCTGTGTGAGGATCGTTTCGCCCTCGGTGCGCGGCAGGTAGAGGCGTACCTTGGTGCCCGCGTCTACCATGCTGGTGATCGTGGCATGACCGCCGGACTGCTTGGCGAAGCCATAGACCATAGAGAGGCCGAGCCCGCTGCCCTTGCCCACGCCTTTGGTGGTGAAGAAGGGTTCGAATGCGTTCTGGGCGACGCTGGCCTCCATGCCGCAGCCGTTGTCGTCGACGTCCAGGCAGACATAGTCGCCAGCGGCCACGACCTCCTTCTGATCGATGTGGTCGTTCTCGAAGGTATAGTTGAAGCAGCTGATCGAGAGCCGGCCGCCGTCGGGCATGGCGTCGCGCGCATTCAGGGCCAAATTGAGGATGACGTTTTCGATCTGGCCCGGGTCGACCGAGGTGGTCCAGAGGTCGTCCGGTAGATTGATCTCGATGTTGATGGCAGGGCCCAGGGTGCGCCTCAAAAGGTTCGTCGCTGCGATTACCAGGCGATCGATCGACGTGGTCTTTGGCCGCAAGGGTTGCTGGCGGGCAAAGGCGAGCAGGCGCTGGGTCAGATCCGCACCACGCTCGGTCGCTTGGACGATGGCGTTGACATAGTCATCGACCTCCCCTTCCTCGTCCAGGATCAACTCGGCATTGCCTTGGATAACCGCCAGCAGGTTGTTCACGTCGTGCGCAATACCGCCCGTCAGCTTGCCGATGGCCTCCATCTTCTGCGCCTGGTGCAGGTGCTCTTCGGCTTCCTTCAGTTGGGTCATGTCCGAGGTCAGGCTGCACACGCCGATAATCTCTCCGGCGGCGTTGCGCAGAGGGAACTTCTCATTCAGGAAGTGGCGCGCGCGGCCTTCCCACTCTTCGGTCACGGCCTGCTGGATGGGCTGGCCCTGGGTAACCACCTCTTGGTCTGCGGCCATGTAAACGGCCGCCACTTCAGGTGGAATCAGCTGCTCGGTGGTCTTTCCGATGAAGTCGCTTAGGGGGCGTCCTTGGTCTCTTGCGACGTTTTGAGAGATCGCGACGATGCGGCCGTCGCGATCCTTCAAGGCAATCTCGATCGGTGCGTTCTCCAGGATCGCGCGTAGCCAGACGTCGCGGGTCTGTACAGCGTTCTCGGCTGTGCGCCGCGCATCCATCTCTGCCTGCAAGCGCTGGTTAATCTCGCTGAGTTCCAGGTTGCGGCGCAGCGCCTCTTCGGTATTCTCCAGCAGGCGCAGTTTCGCCCCGGTCATGGCGGCGATGCTGGTCAGGAGTACCAGGTCGTTCTCGCCGAAATGGCCGGGTTCTGGATGTTCGCAGTCGATCACCCCGACCACCTTGTCGTCGATCACCAAGGGCACGCAGACCTCGGAGCGGGCCGGCTCCAAATCGGGGATGTAGCGTGGGTCGAGAGTGAGGTCTGCGATGACCTCGGCTTGGCCACTGGCGGCAACCGATCCGGTGATGCCTGCGCCGATCGGGATCTCCAGGGGGTTGGCGATGCTCTCGCCGTCTGGGTTCTTGGACCCGATTGCGGCGACCTGAATGAGCGTGTTGTTGGTCCGATCCAGGTCATAGATGACGCAATCGCCGAAGCCCAGGTTGCCGACAACCTTACGGGCGACGTACCAGTAGAGATCTTTCTTGCAGCCAATGTTAAAAAGCTGCAGGGCAAAATCATTGATCGACCCGAACAGGCCTGGCCGTGCTTCTTGGACAGACCCAGGACCCGGACTAGACATAGCCGTGGTGCTCCAGCCTCTGTTCTGCGATGCGCCCAACGCATCGCGACGCCAAGAGCTGTTAAACTGCTCCCTCAGGAATGAGGCTAGCATGCGTTTGCGTCTCCACCAAGGAGTGTCGACTGCGGGGGCAAATCTAGCTGAGAGGCGATAACTGTCGTCTCTAAACGTGAATGTCATTTTTGAAAGGACTGTGATGAACCAGGGTGCGGCACGTCACGATGCGGTCGATTCCGAAGGCGCCGGCCAGCGCCTGGACCGCTGGCTAAGAAAGCGTTACCCGGGCGTGCCGCAAGCCTTGTTGCAGCGGCTGCTGCGCAGCGGGCAGATACGCGTCGATGGCAGCCGGGCCAAGGCCGACACGCGCCTGGTCGAAGGCCAGCAGGTCCGTCTGCCGCCGCGTTTTCAGCAAGCCGAGCCGGACCGCAGCAGTCCGCCACCCGATCCACAAGCCCTGCAGCGCTTGCGCGATGGCCTGCTGTTCGAGGACGACTGGGTCCTGGCGCTTAACAAGCCGGCCGGGCTGGCTGTCCAGGGCGGTACGGGCCAAAGCCTCTCCCTCGATCGCATCGCAGCCGGCCTGGTAGCCGCAGGCGAGCCCGCACCGCGCCTGGTACACCGCCTGGACCGCGACACCAGCGGCGTCTTGCTGATGGCCAAGCGCGCATCGGCCGCAAGGGCCTTGGCGAGCAGCTTCGAGGGGCGCACGGCCCGCAAGCTCTACTTCGCGCTGGTCCAAGGCGTTCCCAAGCGCCGGGCCGGGCGCATCGACAAGGCCCTGATCAAGGCAGGCGGCGATGGGCAGGAGAAGATGCGAACCGACCCCGAGGGGCAGGCAGCCGAGACGCTCTACGCCGTTGCCGCCACCGCCGGCACCCGCGCCGCCCTGGTCGTGGTGGCGCCATTGACCGGAAGGACGCACCAAATCCGGGCGCATTTGGCTGCTATCGGTCATCCGATCCTGGGCGATTCGAAGTATGGCGCGACGAAAGGGCCAAAGGGCAGTGCAACAGGCCTCATGTTACATGCTGCAGAGCTTGCGGTGCCGCATCCAGAGGACGAGACCACGCTTCGGATTGCAGCGCCGCCGCCGGCGGACTTCGTCGAGGCCTGCAAACGCATGGGTCTGGACCTGGGGCGGGTGGAGGCAGCGCGAAGCCAGCTGGAGGCGCGCGGCGCTTAGCTTACGCAGCCCCTTTGGGCAAGAAGGAGAGAGGCGCGGATGAAACTTCTGAAGTGGCTCCTGATCGGCTTCGGTGCCTTGGTCGTCGCTGTTTTGGTCGGGGGCTATGTGACGCTTTCGAACTTTCCGGTCGAGGATCTAAAAGCCCTGATCGAGACGGAGACGGAGAAGGCAAGCGGGCGCAAACTGACGATATCCGGCGACGTTTCCATGGAGGTGTCGCTCTCTCCGGCCATCGTGATGGAAGAGGTCAGCTTGGCCAATGCGCCCTGGGCCGGCAGTAAGCCTATGGTTCAGGTTAAGCGCTTGGAGTTGCAGCTGGCCTTGCTGCCGCTGCTTTCCAGCGAGATCGCCGTGGAGCGCCTGGCGTTGGTCGAGCCCAAGGTGACGTTGGTGCGCAATGCCTCCGGCGAGGGGAACTGGCAGATCGGCGGCAGCAGGGGCGGTGCCGCCGATGCTCTGCCGTCCTTCAAGGAAATCAGCGTCCGTCAAGCGGTCGTCGAGTTGCAGGCCGCAGCCGGTGCCAAGCCGCGCCGCTTCGAAATAGAGAGCTTGAACGCAGGCGCCGAGGGCTTGGACGACGCCCTCTCCGGAGAGATGAAGGGCAAGCTCGAGCGGGACGTGGTCGAGATCTTCTTTCAGCTGGGCAGTATGCGGCAGATGCTGGCGGACGGGCGCTTTCCCTTCTTCCTGCAAGGCCAGCTGGCCGGCGCGGAGCTAAAGATCGACGGGCACACCGAAGGTGCAGGTAAGGTCGACTTCACTCTCGCGCTCAAGGCCGGCAAACTGACGCAACTCTCCTCTCTGCTGGGCGCGGATTTGCCGGATGTCGGCCCACTGGATCTGGCGAGCAGCGTGACCCTGACACCCAAGGTGCTGACGCTTAGCGACCTTGCCGTCACGCTGGGAGAGAGCGATCTGGCCGGTAAGCTCACCCTCGACCGACCCGGCGACTTGCCACGCATTTCGGGTGGATTGACAGCCAAGCGCTTGGCGCCCGACCAGTTGCTGAGCGGACCTTGGGCGCCGACCTCGGCGGCTGCCGGCGCGTCGCCGCTTGTGCCGGATGTCGCCTTTCCCATGGCGGCGATTGATCTGGCCGACCTTTCGCTCGACCTGGCCGTCGGGGCGGTCGCCTTCCCGGACGGCACGGCGATCGCGGATCTCAAGACCAAGGCTGTCCTGAACGAGAGGGCACTCACGCTTGCGCCCTTGACCTTCACCTATGGCAAGGGCCGTTTCGATGGCAGCCTGCATGTGAACCGACGCCAGGGCCCGACCCGCTTCGAGACCAAGGGGAGCCTTGCCGGGCTGGACTACGGGCCGCTCTTGGGCTTGCCGCTGCGCGGCCACCTTAACGGCAGCTGGGACTTGAAGGGCGAGGGCCAAGACCTGCGTACCATGGTCGCCTCGATGCGCGGGCGCACGCGGATAACCTCATCGGATACGGTGATACGCGACGACTTTCTCGCCCTGCTCGGCGATGGTCTGGTGCATATCTACTCGCCGCTGTTCGGCGGTGGCAACGCCTTGCGACTGACCTGTCTGGTCAGCGACGTAATGTGGTATGGAGGTACCGGGCGTAACGAAGCGACAGCGCTTGCCGGCGACAACTTCGTAAGCACCGTGTCTGGCAAGATCGATATTCTAAGCGAGCGGCTTGACCTCTATGTCGACACCAGCGGTCGCGGGATCAGCCTGTCGGCACTTGTCGTTCCGGTGCGTGTGACGGGTCCGCTTGCCAATCCCACCGTTCTGCCAGACCCTGCGGGCACTGCGCTGGGCGCTGCTGAGGTGGCCGGCATGGTGCTCTATCCGCCGCTCTTGGCCGGCGATCTTCTGGACATCGAACTGCGCAAGGTCGGCGATCCGGCGAAGGCCTGTGCTGCAACCATAAAGACCATCGAGTCGAGTGGCGGTATGGCCTCGCTTGCGGCGCGCTGGGCGCAGAAGGGCGGCGATGCGGCGGTTGGGGTCCTGAAGGGGGCGGCAGACACCGTGGGCACTGTCGGCGAGGCCATCGGCAAAGGTGTCGGTGAGGCCGGCAGCGCAGTCGAACGCGGGGTCGAGGATGCGGCCGACGGCATCAAGGGTCTGTTCGGCAATTGAGGTAACCTGCACGGCATGAAACGTTTCTATAAGGAGGTCGCTGTTCGCGAGGACGAGGGCGGCCACACGATCCTGCTCGACGGCAAGCCGGTGCGCACACCGGCAAAGCAGGGATTGCTTTTGCCGAACGCAAGGCTGGCCGAGGCTTTGGCGGAGGAGTGGGAGGCGCAGGAGGCGAAGGTGCACCCGCCCTCCATGCCGCTGACCCAGCTGGCCTGCACGGCGATCGATCAGACCAGGAGCAGCCCGCAGGAAACCTTGGAAGAGACGGCGGCCTATGCCGGGAACGACCTGCTCTGCTATCGCGTGGAGTACCCGGCGGCATTGCGCCAGCGCCAGCACGACCTTTGGCAGCCGCTGCTCGATTGGGCGGCCCTGCGCTACGACGCCCCGCTGCAGATCACCAGCGCCATCCTCTCCGTCGACCAGCCGGAAAGCAGTCTGGCTGCCTTGCGCGCGCCCTTGCTGCCGCTCGACGACTTCACGCTGACAGCGCTCTCGCAGACGGTGCGGATCACCGGCTCTCTGGTACTGGGCTTGGCCCTCCTGGAGGCGGAACTCGACGCCAAGGCAGCCTTCGAGCGCGCCGAACTGGACGAGGCCTTTCAGCTGGAGCAGTGGGGCGAGGATGCCGAGGCCGTCCGCAAGCGTGCCTTGCGTCTCAGCGACCTCATGGCGGCGGAACGCTTCATGCGCCTGCTGGCAAACCCACACAGCTGACATCGTTCCGCGCAGCTGAGCTGGAGCCAACGCCGGGCTCAGTTGGCGCGGCTTAGTTGACCGGCTTGGTTGGATTGTGCGGCGCAGCGTGCTAACCAAGAGCGACTGCCGGGCCAGCGGCGAGAGGGAAGACATCCAGCGTGAGCGAGAACATCCAAGAACTCGAGCGTCGGCGTGCCAACGCGCGCGTGGGCGGTGGACAAAGGCGCGTCGATGCGCAGCATTCGAAGGGCAAGCTGACGGCGCGAGAGCGCATCGAACTCTTCGTCGACGAAGACTCCTTCGAAGAGTGGGGCATGTTCGTCGAACATCGCTGCAGCGACTTCGGTATGGAGAAAACCTCGATCGTCGGCGACGGGGTCGTGACCGGCCAGGGGACCGTAAACGGTAGGCTGGTGTTCGTTTTCAGCCAGGACTTCACGGTCTTCGGCGGCGCCTTGTCCGAGGCCCATGCCGAGAAGATCTGCAAGGTCCTGGATCAGGCCATGAAGCTGGGCGCGCCGGTGATCGGCATCAACGATTCCGGCGGTGCGCGGATTCAAGAGGGCGTGGCTTCGCTGGCCGGCTATGCCGAGGTCTTTCAGCGCAACGTTCTGGCCTCTGGCGTGGTGCCGCAGATCTCGCTGATCATGGGGCCTTGCGCCGGCGGGGCAGTCTATTCGCCGGCCATTACCGACTATATTTTCATGGTGAAGGACAGCTCTTACATGTTCGTCACCGGCCCTGACGTGGTCAGAACCGTGACGCACGAGAAGGTGACGCATGAAGAACTGGGCGGGGCGGTCACCCATACCGCCAAGTCCGGCGTCGCCGATCTGGCCTTCGAGAACGATGTCGAGGCGCTGCTGGAGCTGCGGCGTTTCATCGATTTCCTGCCCGCCAGCAACCGCGAGCCGCCGCCCGAGCGGCCGACCAACGACACCCTGCTGCGTGAGGAATTCGCGCTGGACAGCCTGGTGCCGGACAACCCGAACAAACCCTACGACATGAAAGAGGTGATCCATCGCCTGCTGGACGATGGCGACTTCTTCGAAATTCAGCCCGACTTCGCCGCCAACATCGTCGTCGGCTTCGGCCGGATCGAGGGACGCACGGTGGGCATCGTCGCCAACCAGCCTTTGGTCCTGGCCGGCTGTCTGGACATCGATTCCGCGAAGAAGGGCGCGCGTTTCGTGCGTTTCTGCGACTGCTTCTCCATCCCGCTGGTGACTTTGGTCGACGTTCCGGGCTTCCTGCCCGGTACCTCGCAGGAATACGGCGGGATCATCAAGCATGGCGCCAAACTGCTCTTCGCCTATGCCGAGGCGACCGTGCCGAAGGTGACGGTGATCACCCGCAAGGCCTATGGCGGTGCCTATGACGTCATGTCCTCCAAGCATCTGCGCGGCGATGTCAACTACGCCTGGCCGACCGCAGAGATTGCGGTCATGGGGCCGAAGGGGGCTGTGGAGATCATCTTTCGCGCCGATGCCGACGATCAGGAGAAGATCGAGGCGCGGACCGAAGAGTACCGGAAGAAGTTCGCCAATCCCTTCGTCGCCGCTTCCCGCGGCTTCATAGACGATGTGATCATGCCCCACGGCACCCGTCGCCGGGTCGGCATGGCGTTGCGTATGCTGCGCAAGAAGCAGCTTTCCAATCCCTGGAAGAAACACGACAACATCCCGCTCTAGGGCTGCAAGGCCTGAGGCAAGGGAGAGCAGAGAGCGCCATGCCACTCTTCGACAAGATCCTGATTGCAAACCGTGGTGAGATTGCCTGCCGGGTGATCAAGAGCTGCCAACGTCTCGGCATCAAGACCGTTGCGGTCTATTCCGACGCCGATGCCGACAGCCTGGCCGTGCGCCTGGCCGACGAGGCTGTGGCCATCGGCCCGGCGCCTTCGGCCGAGAGCTACCTTCGCGCCGATCGCATCATCCAGGCCTGCAAAGATACAGGCGCCCAGGCCGTGCACCCGGGCTTTGGCTTCCTGTCGGAAAAGGCTGCCTTCGCCGAAGCGCTGGAGGCTGCCGGCATCGTCTTCATTGGCCCGCCTGCCGGTGCCATAGAAGCGATGGGCGACAAGATCGCCTCCAAGCAGCTGGCCCAAGACGCCAAGGTCTCTTCCGTACCCGGTCACCTGGAGGCAATTCCCGACGCCGAGCGGGCCGTGGAGATCGCCAGGGGCATCGGCTATCCCGTCATGATCAAGGCCTCGGCCGGTGGCGGCGGCAAGGGCATGCGGATCGCGCACAGCGACGAGGAGGCTCGCGAGGGCTTTCGCTCGGCACAGAACGAGGCGCGCTCCAGCTTCGGTGACGACCGCGTCTTTATCGAGAAGTTCGTGGAAGAGCCGCGGCACATCGAAATCCAGGTGCTGGGCGACAAGCACGGCAAGGTGGTGCATCTGAACGAGCGCGAGTGTTCGATCCAGCGCCGCCATCAGAAGGTCCTGGAGGAGGCGCCGTCGCCCTTCCTCGATCCCGAGACCCGTGCTGCCATGGGTGCACAGGCCGTCGCCTTGGCCAAGGCGGTCGACTATCACTCCGCCGGCACCGTCGAGTTCATCGTCGACAAGGACAAGAACTTCTACTTCCTGGAGATGAACACCCGCCTGCAGGTGGAGCATCCCGTGACCGAGCTGATCACGGGCATCGACCTGGTCGAGTGGATGATCCGGGTGGCCGCCGGCGAGCCCTTGACCCTGGAACAAGAGGATATCGCCATCAAGGGCTGGGCGGTCGAGGCCAGGGTCTATGCCGAGGATCCTGCGCGCGGCTTCCTGCCCTCCATCGGGCGCCTGGCACGCTACATCCCGCCGGCCGAGGGTCCCAGTGTGCGCATCGACAGCGGCGTCAACGAGGGCTCGGAGATCTCCATCTACTACGATCCCATGATTGCCAAGCTGATCGGCTATGGCGAGACCCGCGATGCTGCCGCCGACAGTCTGGCCCAGGCCCTGGACAGCTATTACATCCGCGGCATTAACCACAACGCCGCCTTCCTGACCGCCCTGGTGCGCCATCCGCGTTTTCGTGCCGGCCAGATGACCACCAATTTCATCGCCGAAGAGTTTCCGGACGGCTATCGCCCCGGTGAGCCGGAGGGCGAGGTGCTGCGCAGCCTGGTGCTCGCAGCGGCGATGGCCGGGCGCCGGGTAGCCGAGCGCGAAGGCCTGATCTCCGGCCAGGTCAGCCAGCTCCCGCGGCATCTGGATGACTGGGTGGTCTGCCTCGAGGGAGACAATAGCCGCCACGAGCATGCCGTCCGCTTGCAGCCGCACTCCAGCGGCTTCTCGGCGACGACAGCGCTGGGTGACGGTGCGATCGAGAGTGCCTGGCAGCCCGGTGCGCCCTTGATCGAGGCCCAGATCGATGGCGTGACCAAGGTTATCCAGGTCGATCGCCGAGGACCGCGCTGGATCTTCACGCACGCCGGTGCGCAGATCGAGGCTTTGGTGCTGCAGCCGATGGCGGCCAAGCGCCTGCGCCTCATGCCGATCAAGGCACCGCCGGATCTGTCTCGTTTTCTGCTGTCGCCCATGCCGGGCTTGCTGGTCTCTATCGCGGTGGAGGTCGGCCAGATGGTCAAGGCCGGCGAAGAGCTGGCCGTGGTGGAAGCGATGAAGATGGAGAACGTGCTGCGCGCAGCCGCCGACAGCACCGTCAAGGCGCTGCACTGCGCGCCGGGCGAATCGCTTTCCGTCGACCAGGCCATCGTCGAGTTCGAATAGCCCGGCCGGTTCCGTGCTGGAACTCATCGAACGCCCCAGCGAAAGCCTTTGGCAGGCGCGGCACGACTGGCTTGCCACCCGCGAAGAGGGCTATGCCGCGGGCGGTGCCGGGCGCCTATCGGAACAGGCGGCCGCGCTGATGGTAGAGCTGCAGCGCGCCTTTTGCAGCGGCGGATGGGCGGCCGTGGTGATCCTGGCCGGTGCCATCGTCGACGCCCAGGCCTTCAACAGCGGCTTTCCCGAACACACCCGCGGCGAAGACCAGGCCTGGCTGCGTGGCCTCAGGAACCGCTTGATGCACGAACAGCAGGGTGCGCCGGCGATTACCATGGAAGATCAGTGGCTGCGTGGGCCCGAGTGGGAGGCTTCGGCCAAGCGCGCCACGGACTTGGCCATGGAGGCGCTCTATGTCTGGGGGCGGGGCGACAGCAGCGCGCGCCGGCGATGAAAGAGATTGCCCGCCACGTCTTGTTGAGCGGCCGCGTCCAAGGCGTCTGGTTCCGCGGCTGGACCTGTCAGGAGGCGGAGTCGCTGGGGCTGACGGGCTGGGTCCGCAACCGACGCGACGGCCGGGTTGAGGCTTTGCTGATCGGCACCGAGCAAGCCGTGCAGGATATGCTGCGGCGCTTGCGTCGCGGCCCGCCGATGGCGCAGGTGACGCATGTCGAGAGCAGGGAAGCGGACCCGCGCCCCTTGGCCGGTTTCGAGCAGCGACCGAGCGCCTGACGCATGCCCGTGCCGTCTCAGGCGGAGGAGGTCTGCTGTTCCGATAGATCGACCAGATTGACCGCTCCGTCGAGAGCCTCCTTCGCCAGATCGACCAGGTGGCGATGGTGGGTGAAGAAGAGGACCTGGGTCTTGCGGCTGAGGCCCTGCAGCAGACGCAGTCCGGCTGCTGCGCGCGCGTCGTCGAAGTTGATGAAGAGGTCGTCGGCGACGAAGGGCAGGCCCGCTGCGCGCTCCAGATAGTCTTCGATCGCCGCCACCCTGAGGGCCAGGTAGAGCTGATCGGCCGTGCCGCTGCTCATGCCATCGATGGCGACCTCTGCGCCCTCGGGCCGCAGTCCTCTCAACTCCGCGCGGTCCTGCTCGTCGAAGGCGACCTGGAGGCCGACGAAGGAGCCGCCGGTTACGGTCTGGAAGAGTGCGCCCGCGCGCTTCAGCAGCGGCGCCTGCTTCTCTCGCCGATAGCGATCGATCGCCCACTGTAGGAGCAGGGCGGAGGTCTTGACGCGGACATAGCGCTCTGCGACCTCGCGCATCTCGGCCAGCGCTTCTTCCTTTTCGCCGGCAGCCTGTGCCGCGGCATCGTCGCCGCCGATCGCCTCGAAGTCTGCGCGTGCTTGCGAGCGTGCTTCGATGGCCTCGCGCTCACGGTTTCTGAGGTCCGCTACCTCCGCATCGATCGTCGCGATCCTGGCGGGGATCTCGTCAAAGACGACGCCATCGCACTCGGCTGCCAAGTTCTCGAGCGACAGGCCGTCGCCGTCATCGCGCAAGTGCTCGACGATGTTTTGGGCTTCGCGCTGCAAATTGCGCTTCCGGTCGGACTGCTCGATCGCCTGCTTCAACTCTTCGGCCGTGGTTACCCCGGCCAGGTCCTTCAAGTGAGAGAGCGAGGCGGCCCGCTCTTTGACCTCCAGGTCGAGGGCCTTGATCCGGTCCCTCAGTTCTTCTGCTGTCTTGCCGGTAGCCCGGCGGCGTTTTTGCAGCTCCTCGGCCTCGTCCAGGCGTGTCACCAGTTCCATCAGTGCAGCCTCTGCCGGCCGGTCCTGCAGGTCTGGCGCCAGGCTTCGGACCAGCTCTTCGACTGCCAGCTCGAAGTCGGCCAGATCCTTCTTGATCTTGTCGATGCGGTCATGGCGTAGCGCGCGGATCTGCTCCGCCGTCTTGCGCAAATCCTCGATCAGGTCGAGCGCCGGATCGATCGTATCGAGTGCCGTCGCCTCCGACAGGCCGAGCTCCGCAAGTGCGGTTCTCAAGTCGTCCTGCCAGCTCGCCAGGGCCGCCTCGGCCTCCGCGCGCTGGCGTTCGTGACGCGCCACCTCGCGCTTGGCGGCTTTGACTGCGGTCTCCAGCTCGCTCCTGCGGCGCGCCTTGGCCTCCTCGCGCGCTTGAGCATCGGCAGCCTGTTCGATGACGAAGGGCAGGTCATCGTTCTGCAGTGCGACGATATCGAAAGAGATGGCGGCGAGCTCGGTCAGCAAGACCTCCTTGGCATTGCGCTCCTGCTCGTTAAGGGAGGACCAATCGAGCCGTGCCGTCTCTCTTGCCTCGATCGCCTGCAGCACCTCCTCGCGGTCCTCGAGCCAGACCAGCATTGTATCGGCCGCCAGAGGCTGGAAGGGGGCCGCCTTCCACATCTCCGACCATTGCCTTGCCAGCGCTTCGCCCTGCGTGATCAGGCTCTGTTCCTTCTCTCCGGCTTGCGCCAGCAGGGTCTCCAGCTCCCCGATCTTGCGCATGATCTCGGCGACCTGGCCGGCCGCTTCGGCCTGTTCGAACCTGCGGTCGGCCAGAGCGTCGGCGGCGGCAACCGCCGGCTCGAAAGCAGCCGCCGGATCGGTTGTTTGCGCGTCAAGACTGTGCGCCGATTCCTCTGGGATGGGCGCACCCTCGAGGTGCTTGACCTTGACCGCCGCCCAAAGCCGGTCACGTCTTTCGCGGGCCTCTGTCAACTCCTCCAGTGTGATCAGCTGCTCGTCCCGCACGCGCTGAGCGACGGCGGCTCGGGCCGCATCCCGCTCCTGTCTGTGGATCAGCAGCTGTTGCTTGGCAGCTCTCAAGCCCTGCTCCCGATCGCGCTGTCGGTCCCGGACGCTCTGCACCTCCGCTGCCGTCGGAAGCGGCGTGACGGTCAGCGAATCCTCATCGGCGACACTTGGATTCAGAGCAGCGAGCCGGCGCTCGACCCGTCCTTCGGCCTCTTTCAAGGCCTTGCCGGCGCTGCGCACCCGGCCTGAGAGGTCGCCTTGTTCGCGCAGGGCCTTGATGGTGGCGGCGAGCCTGGAAACATCGAGGACGGGCTCGACTTCCGCCAGCTCTTGGGTCTTTTCCTCCAGGGTCCCGCGGCTCTCTGCCAGGTGCGTGGCATGCCCCTCGGCAGCCGTCTCCAGTTTGCCTCGCTGCGCCAGGAAATTGCGGAGGCTGCGGACCTTGCCGCGGGGCGGAATGCGCGCACTCAAAGCGGCCGTGTCCGACTCCGGCCAGCCCAGTTCCCTGGCGTGTGAGCGCAACTCGTCTTCGTCCTTTGCTAGCTGCGCTTCACGCTTCGGCAGATCCGCCTTGCCGCCACGGACCTCGATCTCGCGCTCGGCGACACGCCGGACAGCGGCGGCGTGGCGAACCAGGGTCTCGTCGAAATTCAGTGCCGCCAGGCCTTCTTCAGCCTGCTGCAGCTGTTCCTCGAGTGCCGTCCTACGGGCTGTCGCCTGGCTGTCCTTACGCTCCGCATCCTCCAGCCGCCGGCCCGCGTCCTCCGGCAGTTTCACCACCTCATCAAGTTCGGCAAGTTCGTCTTGAACCTCCTGCACTCTGCGCAGATCGCGAAAGACGCGGCGGATGCGGGTTAGACGATTGCGCTCGCGCGTTTTCTCGTTGATCTCTTCGCTCAGCGCCTGCTGGGCGGCATCGGCCTGATCGCGCAGGCGCTTCAGTTCTTGCCACTTGGCCGCCGTCAGGGTCTGCGCGCGCAGGTCGCTCTGGGCTGCATCGAGCTTGTCTTTGACGCTGTAGAACCTGCGGTCCTTGGCACGGCGCGCGGTCCACAGGCCGTCGGCCTCCTCGGCGAGGGTTGCCAGCTGGGTGCGAAGCCCGGCGATCCCCGACCCGGCGGCGAAGAGCATCTGGCCGATGTCGTCCTTGGCTTCCAGGATCTCCCGCCCGCCGCTGCGCAGGCGCTGATGATCCAGGCTGAACATGCGCTCGAAGAAGGAACGGTCGGCACCGGCGAGGAAGGGCCGCAAGCTCGCCTCGCCGCCGGCGAGCGGCGTGTCGTCGGTGTCCAACAGGGTATCTTTGTCACCTTTGCGTCGCACGACCTCAATACTTGCGCCATCGCCCTCCAGGAGACCCCCAATCCGCATCTCTTTGTAGCCGTGCAGAAAACCGTAGGGCGAGACCCGTCTGGGTACCCCGAACAGCAGGTCCTCGATCGCCGCCAGGCTGGTCGACTTACCGGCCTCGTTCGGGCCGAAGATGATGTGCAGGTCCGCCTCTCCGCGCGGCAGCGCCACCGAGCGGTCGGTGAAGTGCCCGTAGCGCAGGAGGTCGAGCCGTTCCAGCCGCAAGGTCAGTCCTCCCCGCCGGTTTGACCGGCCGAGAGGCGGGCGGAGAGATAGGGTGCGACCGCGGCGATAACGGCTGCATAGTCGCCCGTGGCGGCGGCCCGCAGGACCGGATCCTCGCCCTCCGCGCGCAGCTCCGGCGGCAGCCTGCGAACCATCTGGCCGATGTCGCCTTCCATCTGGCCGAGCAGGCTCTCGTCGTCGCCCGCTTCCTGCAGCATACGCTGAAGCGCGCCCAGGGCATCGTCGCGCTGGGCCAAGGCCTCCGGGTCGAGAGGCGCCTGCGTGGCGATGACCAGCTTCTCGATCCAGGCGACCTCCTCGCCAAGACTGAGTGCAGCGCTGCGCGCCTCGGCCAAGAGATGATCCTCTGAGGCCAGGATCTGGCCATGGACCTGGGTTTGCCCCTCCAGCCGGATGCGGCAGGCCAGCAGCCGTCCATCCGCCAGCTCGTCGACGGCGCGGTCAAGAGTGCTGCGCAGGCGGTCGATGGCGCCCTCCAGGCTGGTCGCACCGTTCAGCGAGACCGGGAGCTCGGCCCAGCGCACCAGATCGCAAGGCAGCGTCTCGATAGCGGTAACCTCCCGGTCCTCGACCGTGACCAGTGAGGCGCCCTTGGTCCCGGTTTCGCGAATATGCCGGCCCTGCAGATTGCCGGGAAAGACGACATGCGGCCGCTCGTGCAAGACCTGCGCCTTGTGCACGTGGCCCAGTGCCCAGTAGTCGTAGCCCTTGTTGACCAGGTCATCGAGCGTGCAGGGCGCATAGTTGGCGTGACCGCCCAGTCCACCCAGGCCGGTGTGGAGAACGCCGATATTGAAGGCGCCGGACAGCGGGGCAGGGTAGGCGGGGACCAGGTTCTCGGTGACATCGCGCTGCCGGAAGCTTTGGCCGTGCAAGGCAACCTCCAGGTGCTCGAGCCGGAAGGTCTCGGCCGCGCGGGCCTGGAAGGTCCGTACATTGTCCGGAAGCTCCAGCCGCTTGGTGATGCGGCTCTCGGCATCGTGATTGCCGTGCAGCAGGAAGACCGGGATCCCGGCTGCCTTGAGCCGGCCCATCTGGGCGCTGAAGAAGAGCCCCGTCTTGTAGTCGGGCCAGTCGCCGTCATAGATGTCGCCGGCCAGCACCAGAAAGCCCACGGTCTCGTCGATCGCGCGCCCGACGAGACGCTCCAGCGCTTCGCGGGTGGCGCTGCGGATGCGTTCGGCTGCACTGCCCCCCTGACCGGACAATCCCCGCAAGGGACTGTCGAGATGGATGTCGGCGGCGTGCAAAAATCGAAACTGGGCCATGACAGGCTGTACTTTCGCTCCATCTCTAGTCTTGCCGCCGCTGCGATGGTCAAACGTGCAGCCAGACTTGGGACCAGACTTGGGACCAGACTTGGGACCGGACTTGCCAGCAGGACAGGAAGGCTGACGAGATTGCCAAGCGAAGCACAGGCCAGAGGTCGGAGTCGAGGCAAGGGAAGGCAGATGCCATGAGCCAAACGGTCCTGGAGACCAAAACGCGCGCCACCCGGCCTTTGAGCGCGGCTGCGCGCGCGTTCTTCTCCCGGAGCAATCGGACCGGTCAGGAGGAGGCCGCGGCGCGCGTTCTCGCCGGAGCCGAACGCCGCGGCTTTCAGCTGCTGTTGCTGGGCCGCACGCTCCTGCTCTTTGTCCTGCTTTGCTGGCAGGGCTATGCCTTCACGATTCACGGCAACCCGACGGGTGTCGGCTTGGTGCTGGCGATGCTGGCGGTCGGTCTTCTGGTCCTCTTCGCGCTGAACACGCGCCACGAGCGTCGCTGGCATCGTTTCGCCCTCTTCGCCCTCGACATCTCGGCCATCACCCTGGCGGCGTCCGTCCTGCCGCTGATGGACGGCGAATCCGTGCCGAAGATCCTGATGTTTCGCGCCTATGGCACGCATCTGCTGTTTCTGCTCTTGGCCATGACCGCGCTCTCGCTGATGCCGGGCTTGGTGCTCTTCACCGGGGCAGCGCTGACCCTGGCCTATTGGATCGTCATCGCCGTCGTCGTCAGCGAGCATGGCGCCGTTCGCTCCTGGTCCGATCTCGGGCCCTCGCCGACGGCAGAGGCCTATATCGCGCTGCTGACCAGTGTGGATTTTATCAATTGGGGGATGCGCTACGAACAGAGCGTCGTGCTGCTGGCTTCGGCCGCGCTTCTGGCACTGGCGGTCGCGCGGGCGCGCCACGCCGTCCTGGCCTTTGCCGAAGCCGAACATCGACGCCGGCGAGCGGAGGAGATCTTCGGCCATTTCGTCCCGACCGACGTCGCCGCCGATATACTGGCGCAACCGGACGCGCTGAAACCCAAGGTCCAGGAGGCGACGGTCCTCTATCTCGATATCGAAGGCTTTACCGGTTTCTCAGAGGGGCGCGAGGCCGCTTTGGTCATGACTGCGTTGGATGCCTTCTTCTCCGATGCGGCACGCCTCGTCTCCGACCACGGCGGCACCGCGCTCTCTTTCGCCGGCGATGCGATGCTGGCAACCTTCGGCGTGCCGCGTCCGCGCGCCGAAGCGGCACGCGATGCGATCGCTGCGGCCAAGGCGCTACACGACTTCTGTGCGACGGCCCGCTACGAGAACACCTGTTTCAAGCTGCGCATCGGACTGGCCAGCGGACCTTTGGCCGCCGGCAGCATCGGCGGTAGCCAGCGCAGCTACACCGTCTATGGCGATACGGTGAACCTGGCGCAGCGTTTGGAAGAGGCGAACAAGCATACCAATTGCGGCGTTCTTATCTGCAGCACCACTTGGCAGGCGGCCGGCAGACCGGAGGATTTCGAGCCGGTCGGCGCGCTCGAGGTCAGAGGGCGCCAGTTGCCGATCGAGGCCTATCGGCTGGTCGAGGCCTCTGCCCAAGGGTCGTAGCTGCCGATGTTCCAGAGATAGCCCTCCGGGTCGTGTAGCGAAGCGCCGCGGCCGCCATAGGGCTCGTCCTGCGGCGCGCGGGTGATCTCGGCGCCTGCTTGCTCGGCGCGAGCGGCAGTCGCATCGACCTTCTCGACGATCAGATAGGGACTGCTGCCCCGCGAGGCAAAGCCCGCGGGGGCGACTTCCTACAGACTGTGCAACCCGACGCTGTTGCCGTCGGGATCCAGGATCTGTGCAATCGCGCCATGTTCCCCGATCGAGGTTTTCGGCAGCGCCACCTTGCCGCCATTGGCCTCCGCCCGGCTGAGGCAACCGTCGATGTCGCCGACCGCATCGAGATAGAGTGCGATGCCCTGGCCGCCGGGATTCAGGTGATCGCCCTGGACCAGGCAGCCGACCATATCGTCGCCATTCAGAAAGGCACGCATCGGGCCGGCCGGACCCTCCAACTCCTTGAAACTGCATCCGAGGACCTTGCCGTAGAAGGCAGCCGCCTTCGAAACGTCGTGCACCGGGATTTCGAACCAGTTCACCTGTACTTTGGACATGCCTTGATCTCCTTTGACGCGAGAGCGGAATGCCGCCGCCGGTCGCGAGACGAGCGGTCGACGGCGGAAGAGATAAAAACTTCAGTTGCGCTGCAGGGTGGCTCTGCGCGCAAGGAGGAACTGGCACACCGTCTCGTTGCGGGCAAGCGCGATCGCGCGTTCGTACTCGACGATGGCTTCTTGCTTGCGACCCGCCTGGCTTAGCAGGTCGGCGCGAACGGCGGGCAGCAGGTAAGTGTTGGCGAGCGTGCGCTCGTCTCGCAGCGGGGCCAGCGCCGCAAGGCCGGCCGCAGCACCTTCGACCATGGCCAGCGCGACCGCTCGATTGAGGCGCACGACAGCCGTGGGCCAGATCTCCAAGAGCTGATCGTAGAGGGAGAGGATCTGAACCCAATCGGTTTCCTGGTATGAGGCGGCACCGGCGAAGATGCGGTCATCCCAGCTTTGGCGCGTATGCTGCCATCTCCATTGAGGCCCAGAATGAAATCGTCACCAATTCTGTCGTTTGCGGTGTCGTCCCCCATCCAGCCGACCAAGCTGTCTCTCCCGTTGCTGCCTTCCCGAGAGTTGGGCCGCTACATCCAGAGGAAGTCGGTCGCGGTCAGCTGTGCTGCCTGCAACATGCCGTCGACGACGAAGGCCAGGTCCGCGGTGCCGTCGCCGTCGCTGTCGACCTCGATCTGGCCTTGACCGGCGTGGCGGGCCTCGCTGTTGCCGGCGGCCTGAAAGGCCTTCCCCTTGATGTAGTCGAAGGTCCCGTTCTCCAGGCCGGCAGCGAAGACGATGGTGTC
>JAVJSY010000015.1:0-45774 GCA_040219175.1 Kiloniellales bacterium | reverse complement strand
GGCCTGAAGTTCCTGCACATGTTCGATGCCGGCAAGTCTTTGCTGCTTGAGGGCGTCCAGCTCGCCGACCTCCATCCGGAGAACTTCGCGCCCATCTCAGACGCCCATCTGCAGCAGGATCTGAGCGCGGCCCTGGCCTGGGAAGACGGCAGCGGGCTGGTCCGAGCGAACACAGTCTACATCCGCTCCCATGAAGAGGGTTTGGAGGAGACTGTGGATTTCGACCCCGCGACGGACAAGATCAGCTTCTTCTACCTCAGTGTGCGCGGGGACGGCGGTCTCAACTTCTCAGTCGAGGAAACGGCAGACGGTGTCCGGTTCTACAGCCCACTCACGGGGCAGAGCATGACACTGCGTGGCGTCTCCTTCTCGGAACTGGACAGCTCGCATTTCGAATGGCGCGCCAATCAGCTGGAGGACAACATCGCCGGCCGCATGGGCCTGTCCGACGAGATCGACGGCTTCGAGTACGTGAGCGAGAACGTCTTCAGCGGCAAGAGTGTCGCGATGGCCGGGCTCGTGGACCGTGCGCCCTATCACAGCCAGCCGGAATACACCGGCACACCAATCGGCGAAGGCTCCAACCCGGAAGACCCCGGCAACGACGCAGGCTCAACTGGCAATGACAGCATCTCGGGTAGCAGCGGCGACGATCTGCTGCGGGGCTTGAGCGGCGACGACTTGCTCTATGGCGATGAGGGTCGCGACCAGTTGCGCGGCCAGGACGGCGACGACACGGCTTCAGGAGGCAGCGGCAACGACTCGCTCTTCGGTGGAAATGGTGACGATCTCTTGATCGGGGATACGGGGAACGACCAGATGGTCGGTGGCGAGGGGAGCGATGTCATCTTCGGCGACCTGGGGCGCGATCGCCTGAACGGCGCCGCGGGCACAGATACGGCCTACGGCGGCCAGGGGAACGATACCTTTATCATCGACACCGAGACCGATCGCATCTTCGATGGGACCGGTGAGGGCAGCGACGTGCTGCTCTCCAACGCCCTGGACTACACCCTTGGCACGGCGAGCGAGATCCTGGTGGAGCGTGTGCAGCTCAACAGCGGTGCCGGGGCGGCCAGGATGATCGGCAACGCCAACGACGACCTCCTGATCGGCAACGCCTTCGATAACGGGCTGCGGGGCCTTTCGGGCGACGACCGTCTAAACAGCCAAGGCGGCACCAACACCATGACCGGGGGCAGCGGCGACGACACCTTTATCGTCACCACCGCCGACGACAGGGTGCGGGAGTTGAACAACCAAGGGACCGACTTGGTGCGGGCTAAGGTGGACTACACTCTACCCGACGGCTCGGACGGCTTCATCGAAAACCTGCGTATGCAGGGCGGATTCGGCAACATAGACGGCGCCGGCAATAACCTGGACAACACACTCGAGGGCAATACGGGCGCGAACAGGCTGTCGGGGCTTTCCGGCGATGACAGGGTTCAAGGCTGGCACGGGGATGATCTGCTTTACGGCGGCAGCGGAGAGGACCGGCTGGACGGGGAGAGTGGCAACGACACGCTTTTCATGGAAAGCGGCGATGCGGCCTTCGGAGGCTCGGGAATGGACAGCTTCCTCTTCGACGGCCAGGCTCTGGGCAGCAACGGCGCCGACGGTCCGGTGGTGCGCGATCTGGACGGCGCTTTGGTCAATGCCGGCAACGGCGCCGACAAACTGGTCTTTGCCACGGGGCTCGAGGCCGGCAACTTCGCCTACCTTGGTGCCGCCGCATTCAGTGGCGGAGGAAACTCGGAAGCCCGCTTCGCCGGACCGCGGCAGATCGAGGTCGATCAGGACGGCGACGGCGCGGTCGATCAAGCCTTCCTCGTTGACGGCGTTACTGCCGCCAACTTACTGACCGCCACGGACTTCGTTTGGTTGTAAGCCGCGCCTGCGGCCTGCGGCCTGCGCCGAAGCAAGACCTCGAACAGCCCGGTTCTCATCGGAAACAGTCTGGTATGACTCCTGTTATCACGCGCTGCTGCGGCAGGGCGTGATAGCGTTACCCGGCTTCAGTCTGCAGTCTCCGGCCGATCGGCTCTTTTCGAGAAACCTATCGACGAGCCGGAGCGTGAGAAGCTGGTCCTCCAGGAGAAGGTGCTTCAGGTCGGAAGACCCCCAAGGACCTGTGACGATAGGTTTGAACGCTCTATGCGCTTTCTCTCAAAGTCCTTGTAAACCAAGGGAATTCGGTCGCATTGAAGCGCAAAGGCAGGTGCTGACACTGGTGTTCTCAGAGCATCTGGCGTACTGCCGGAATGAAGGATTTAGAACACCAAAAACCGCCTTTCCCTTCAAGGTGTTAGGCGATTTTTCAGGGGGGTATGTGCAAAATGGTGCCGGTGGAGAGATTTGAACTCCCGACCTTGGCTTTACGAAAGCCCTGCTCTACCACTGAGCTACACCGGCATGCCTCGCGCGCGACTGAGCGACAGGACGCGGGAACCTAGTCGAGCCGTCCGCGTCCGTCAATCGCTCAATTGGGCCCTGCCTGGGGCGCAAAAGGGCTGGCTTGCGCGCCCCCTAAATTCTGGACCAGTCGCGCAAGAGGTTGTCGCGCAGCCAGGCGAAGCGGTCGTGGAAACGCTCGGGTTCCGGCAGGGCTGCCAGCACGTCGTGGCCCAGCTTGTCGAAGGCGTTGAAGATCTCGCGATGCTTGGCGTCGGGGATCAGGGAGTGGATCCAGCCGATGGCCGAGATGCGGCTGCCGCTGCGCACCGGCTCGACGCCGTGCAGCATGTCCGAGGGATAGCAGATGAGGGTGCCGGCGGGCTCTTTGAAAAGCTTGTCGCCGAAGGGCGTCTGCACGCGGAACTCTCCGCCCTCGTAGTCCCCGGGCTCGGTCAGGAAGACAGTGAAGGAGAGGTCGGTGCGCATCATGTTCGCGGTACCGGGGTACATGATGCTTTGATCCATGTGCGCCTTGTAGTGCATGCCCGGGTCATAGCGATTGAACATCATGTTGTAGGTCTTGGGCAGTGCGAAGACGTTGAAGTCCACGTTCTGCGACAGGGCCTGGATGACGACCTGCGTCGCGCCTGCCAGGCTGGGCTCGCTGGCCCCGCCTTGCAGGTTGTTCTTCAGGTGCCCGCTGCCGGTCTCTTGGCCAGAACGCAAGGGTGTGGCGAGGACCTGGGCGCGCAGCTGGGCTGCCTGTTCGGGCGCGATCAGCCCGGGAACGGTCAACAGCATGAGAGACGACTCCTTGGGTTTGCCTGATCGGTTCCGATCAATGGCGCAGTTCGGGGATTTGCCTGATCGGTTCCGATCAATGGCGCAGAGCGGGTATCTGCCTGATCGGTTGCGATCAATGGCGCACGGCGGTCGGGCCAATCCAAGGTGACTAGGCGCCGCGTCTGGCCGCCTCTTCGGGCGTGGTCGAAGCCTTGTCGGCGGCCGGGCCTGCCGGTGGAGGCGGGGGGGGCGTTGCCGCGGCTTCGCCCTTGTCGCCAGCAGCCGCCCTTGTCTCGGCACCGGCTTTGGCTGTCTCGGCCGGCTTTTCCTCGGCGGTCGGAATCGGTGCGAAGAGCGAGCTGTCGGCGGCGTCCTGGTCATCGCTGGCCGGGGAGAGGGCAAGGCCACTATCCGGCAGGGGCTTGCCGGCACGCCAGCGCAGGCTGTCGAAGGTGCCGCAGGCGGGACAGCGTGGCGTCCAGCTGTCGGCCTCGTGCTGGCAGGTGTTGCAGAACCAGGAGGGCGAGGCCGGGCGCCCGGCCGCAGTCTCCAGCCACGAGCGGGCGGCCGCTGCATCGCCGTGCTCTGCCTGCTCCAGGCGGGCCAGCAGCTCGGCAACGCGGGCATCGGCCTCCTTGTTCTCGGCGGCCTGCAGCTCGCTGCGGCTCTCGGCCCAATCGCCGCTCTCCAGGGCGGATTCGGCCAGGATCAGGCGGGTTTCGATGTGCTCGGGCTGGCCGGAGACCAAGCGCAGCAGCGCCTTCTTGCGTGCATCGGGCTGCTCTGCGGTGGGGCGGGTCCGCTTCCAGGCGCCATAGAGGTCGGGATGGGGATGCACGGCCCAGGCCCGGCGCAGCGCACGCTCGGCATCCTTCTGGCGGTTGGAGGCGACCATGGCGTCGCTCAAGAGCACCACGGCGGGAATCAGGTCCGGCGCCAGCTTCAAGGCCTGCTTGGCGCGATCCACTGCGCGGCCGGGTTCCTTTTCCTGCTGCGCCGTCTTGGCTTCCTCGTAGAGCAGGACCGCGCGCTTGCGATCCACATCGGCGCGCGGCAGGGCCTTGCGGCGCTTGGCCTCGTTCAGCGCCCGCACGGCCTCTTCCAGGCGCCCGCGACGCTCTGCCAGGTCGAAGAGGGCATCCAGCACCCAGGGCGTGTTGGGGCGGATGTCGTAGGCCTCTTTCACGTAGTCGAGTGCCGCCTCTTCGTCGCCCCGGCGCAGCGAGATCTGCACCAGACCGCGCAGCCCCAGGAATCGGGTTTCCGGCTGCTCCAGCATGACGTTGAAATAGCGCTGTGCGGCCTGCTCATCACCGTCGAGGGTTGCAGCCTGGGCGGCGAGCAGCAGGGTCAGCGGCGGATTGTCCAGCAGGTCGCCGGCGCGCTTGGACCACTTGAGGGCCTCGTCCGGATCGCCGGCCGCGACAGCCACCATGCCTTGGGTCAGTGCGTTGTAGCCGCGGCGCCGCTTGCTGTTGCGCCAGCTCTCCTTGACCGCTCTGGGGCTGCGCCAGATCCGACGCAGGATAAAGAGGCCGATCGTGTAGGCCACCAGCAGGATCGCCATAGCGGCCAGCAGCAGACGCATGTCGATCCGGATCTCGTAGCCGAGCCAGACGACGTCGACGATGCCGGGCCTAGCGGAGACCCAAGAGGCGACCAGGGCAGCCACCACAATGAAGAGGAGGATGAAGAGAAAGCGCAGCATGGGGCTTGTTTCTCTCCCCGCTAATTCTGCTGCGCGGCCAGGCTGGCCAACGCTGCTTGTTGCAGCCGTTCAGCCGCCTGCAAGGCCAAGAGGCGCGCACGGGCCTCGGTCAGCCAGGGTGCCGCCGCCGAAGCCGCGGCTCCCTGCAGGCTGGCGACTTCGCTGACCGCCTCGGTCAGATTGCCGGCCTGCAGGCGCTGTTCGGCCCTGGCGACGATGGCTTTGGCCGTGTCGCCCGAGATCTCGCCGACGGGGCGGACCTCCACCAGGCTCGAGACGGCGCCCCAGGCATCGTCCAGCAGGTCGCCGTCCTGCGGTGCCTCGCCGTCGGCCGCGGCCAGAATCTTCGGGATCTGCGCGCGGAAGCTGGCGAGCAGTCCGCCACGCGAGCTGACACCGGCCGAGGCCAGCGGCTTCAAGCTCGCCAGGTCGCTCTGCAGTTCCGGTGCAGAGCCTGCCAGCTTCTCCACCGCACCGAACTCTGCGGTGAAGGCGCCGCCGCGCTGCACCGCGTCGTTCAAGGAGGCCGATGCCATGGCCAGGGCGGCAGCGCGCGGGCGCATATCCTTGGCCAGAGCCGCTTCGATCTCGCTGTCGATCCGGGTTTGCAGGGTCTTGGTGAATTCCGCGATCTTGCCGCTCAGCGAGTCGAGCGCCGCCTTGTTGTTCTTGGCGGTCTCGCCGGTGCTGCCAAGCGAGGTGCCGAGCGTCTCGAGGTTGGATTTGAGGGAGGCGACCTGCTTTTCCAGATCCGCCTTGAGCGCGGTGACCTCCGTCTCGAGGCTGGACTTCAGGCCGGAGACTTCGCTGTCCAGAGAGGTCTTCAGCTCCTTCAGCGAGGTCTCGGCAGTCGAGAGAGACGCGCTGAGCTTGGCAACCTCGCCTTCGACCTTGGCGATCAGGGCATCGCTGGTCTGCTTGGCCTGCGACTGCAGGCTGGCCAGATCGTTGGCCAGCTTTGTCGATAGCGCCGATACCTCCTTGCCGGTCTTCTCGCTCAACTCGGCGAGGGCGCCGGAGGTTTTGTCGCCCAGCGCACCCAGATCCGAGGCCAGTTTGTCGGCCTGGTTCTTCACCGCCTTGATGGCGTCCTCCACGGCCTTGGGGTCGCTGGTCAGGCGCGTGATCAGCGTGTTGGTCCGGGTCTCCAGGCGCGAGACCGCAGCGCGCATGCCCTCGATCTCCTGGGCGACCTCTTTGCTGGGCCCCTTGGCCGCTTCTAGGGTCTTCAGGCGCTTGCTCAAGCCGTCCAGAGCCGCACTGGCCTTGCCCTGCAGATCGCTCAGGTCCTTCTGGATGGCGGTCATGCCCTGCTTGCCGCTGTCGGCTGCCGACTTGAGCGCGTCACTCACCTGCTTCTGCAGGGCCGCGCCCGCAGCCTTGGCCGCGGCAATCTCGTCGTTCAGTTTCTTGATTGCAGTGGAATCCGCGGCATCATCGCTGGCGCTCTTGGCCAGTGCCGTGACCTTGCCGCCCAGATCCGTCACCTGCTTCGACAAGGCGGCAAGCGCACCGGACTGATCGTCGGCGGGCTTCTTGGCCAGCGCATCCACCTGCTTGGCCAGCGCCTCGATCTTCTGGTTCTGCTTGGCCCAGCTATCGGGGGTCACGACCTTGCCAAGCCAGAGGTCGCTGGTGCCGACCGCCAGAACATAGCCGACCGCAACCAGTACACCGCCCAGGGCCACACCCTTCAGCAAGCCAGAGCGCCGGTTTCCCGGAGGCGGTGAGGGCGGAGGTGCAGCCGGGGGCCTGCTCGATCCGCCGCTGCCGCCGCTGCCGCCGCCGGTGGCCGAACCGCTCGACCTTGACTTGTCCGACGTGGTTCCGCCTGAGGAACTCCCGGTCTCCTTGTTGTCGCCAGCGCTGCTTGCCTTGCCGGCCTTCGCGCTTGCCGTCTCCTCTGGCTTCGCTGCCGCTTTCTCCTCTGGCAGCTCCTCCGGAGGCTCGATAACCTCCTTGGCCGTCACCTCGATCAAGGGGGCGGAGGTGCCGCTGGTGACCAGGCTGTCCGGGCCGCCGTCGCCCGACACCGACTCCTCGCTCAGGATATCCTTCGCGGTCAGGCGGTGTGCTGCCGGGGGGATGACCTCCGTCCTGGTGTCTTCCTGCGCAGCGCTGGCAGCCGCGCTGTCTTTGTCCGCAGCGCCATCGCCTGAGCCACTGTCGCTCAAGCTGTCGCCCACGGCCGTCGAAAGGGTCGATTCGCTGCTGGCATCGCCGCCGTCTGCGCTGGCCAGAGCCTCCTTCGCCGCGCCGGCATCGCCGACGCTGTCTTTCGCCGTTGCCGTTGGCAGGCTTTCGGCCGTTGGCAGGCTTTCGGCCGGCGGCTGCGTTTCAGCTCTGGGTGTGCTCTTGCTGTCGCCTGCGGCCGCGGTCGTGCTGGCCTTGCTGGTCGAACTTGGGCGCCTGTTGCGGCTCTGTCCGCTGGTCGGAGTTGAGCGCCTGCTCCGGCTCGACTTTTTGCTCGTCATACACTCCCTCCTACAGGGGACTACCTACGCGGGGTCACGACCCGATCATCTCTAGCATCCCAGCCCGATCCGGTCGTGTCGCACTTTGAATCTCTCGCCAGGTGCTGCCGGTCAAGCCCGCCGCGACGGCAGGGCTCAAACAGAAGGCGACAAGTGCGGCGGTCTTTGCGGCAAGCCCCGTTTCATTGGTGAGCCTAACAAAGGTCTTGGACGTCCTGGGAGAAAAAAAGGTCACTGCATCCAAGGCGCCGCTACGAAGGCTTAGCACGGCCGTCTCCGGCAGCCGCTCGACAGTCACGGCACGATAGACGATTCGGCGCCTGATTTCGATGTTGCTGCCGGCCAGCAAGGTGGAAAGATCGCGCGCCTGCTGTGCGCCGCTGGGGTGAAGAACAAGGCTGCCAGCGGGTAGGTTCCCGCGCAGGGTCTCGGCCAGCGCCGCCGCGTCGCCACCGCCCTGGATTACTTGCGAAAAGCCGGCCCGTCGGGCCGCTTCGGCGCTTGCCGGCCCGACGGCGTAGAGTGGCACCGCGAGACTTTCAGGGGAGACCAGGAAGGGCAAAGCCCTCGCCGAGGTAAGCGCGATCGCGTCGACGTCCTGGAAGAGCGCCTGCGGTACCTCTCCGGCCCCCTCGATGGTCAAGAGCGGCGCCAGCACCGCCTCATGCCCGGCAGCGGCTAGTGCGTCGGCAAAGCTGGCGGCTTCCGGTTGCGGTCTTGTGACCAGCAAACGCATCAGGCCTCCAGCAGCGCCAAGTGTGCCGGGCTTGCCTTCGCCATGATGCGCTCCCCGACCTTGCGACCAAGCGTCTCTGCCTGCGCCACCGAGCCCTCGATCGACCCGCGCAGTGGCTCGCTGCCGTCGGGCAGGAGGAAGAGCGCATCCAAGGTCAACTGCTTGCCGCTGACGTTCGCCAGTGCTGCGACCGGCGTGTGGCAGCTGCCGTTGAGAGCGGCCAGGCAAGCACGTTCGGCCTGCGCGCGCAGCCAGGTCTCGGGGTGGTTGATCGCAGCAGCGCGCTCTGCCGTCGCCTGATCACCGCTGCGGATCTCAAGCCCGATGGTGCCTTGCGTCGCGGCGGGCAGGAACTCTTCCGGATTCAAGGTCCGGCCGGTTTTGATGTCCATGCGGTTCAGTCCGGCCTGCCCCAGAAGGGTTGCCACCATCGGGCCTTCTTTCAGCTTGTCCAGCCGCGTGCCGACATTGCCACGCAGCTCGACGATCGAGAGGTCGGGACGCCGCATTAGGAGCTGGGCTTTGCGCCGCGGCGAGCAGGTGCCGACCACGCTGCCTTCGGGAAGCTCGGCAAGACCGCCGGCCAGGCTGCCGAGGCTCTCGGCGCCGATCAGGCAGTCGCGCGGGTCTTCGCGCGGCAAGACCGCCGTCAGCTCGTACGCGGCGGGCAGGATGCTGGGAAGGTCTTTGAGCGAGTGGACAGCCAGATCGATCTGGTCGCCCAGGAGGGCGGCTTCGATCTCCTTGGCGAAGAGGGCCTTGCCGCCGATCTCGGTCAAGGGCCGGTCGCGGATCCGGTCGCCGGTTGTCCTGATCACCACGATCTCGATCGCCCCTTCGGCCGCCAGGTCGGGCCAGGCCGCGCGCAATCTGGCCGCCACCTCGTGGGCTTGGATCAGGGCAAGCGCGCTGCCTCGGGTGCCCAGGCGCAACGGCCACCTACGCGGGACTGAGCTGCTGCCGGCAGCCTTGTCTTGGATCGAAGTCTTAGACGTCATAGGTAAAGGTAATCTCGTCCGTCGTCGCGGCACAGCTGCGCGTAGCCAAGACTTGCCGCCTGCAGGGGGCGCTTGACAAGCGCAAAACCCCGCTGCTCCGTCGGCCAGAGGTTGGCTGCTGTAGATGAAAGGGTCGTTTTCTTGCTGGTTCTGGGTATCGAGACATCGTGCGATGAGACCGCTGTCGCCCTGGTGGACGACGTGCGGCGGCTCCATGCCAATCTGGTGCTCTCGCAAATCGACGAGCACAGACCCTTCGGCGGCGTGGTGCCTGAGATCGCGGCGCGTGCTCATTTGCAGCACCTGGCACCGATGGTGGAACGCGCGCTCAAGGAGGCAGGACACAGCATGGCCGACCTGGACGGCATTGCCGCAACCAGCGGACCAGGCCTGATCGGCGGGGTCTTCGTCGGTGCGGTCCTGGCCAAGGCGATCGCTGCCGCCCGCGATATCCCCTATCTGGCGGTCAATCACCTCGAGGGGCATGCGCTGACGGTCCGCCTGACCGACGATCTGGCCTTTCCCTATCTGCTGCTGCTGGTCTCGGGCGGGCATTGCCAGCTGGTGGCTGTGGAGGGGGTCGGCCGTTATCGCCGCTATGGCGGCACCTTGGATGACGCCGTGGGCGAGGCCTTCGACAAGACGGCGAAGCTCTTGGGATTGGGTTATCCCGGCGGGCCTGCCGTCGAGGCGGCTGCGCACCAGGGCGACCCGGGACGCTTCGACCTGCCCAGGCCGCTGCTGGGTCAGGCAAACCTAAACTTCTCCTTCTCCGGTCTGAAGACCGCGGTACGACGCCAGGCAGAGCAGCTGGAGGAGGGGGACCCGCAAGGCAAGGCCGATCTTGCAGCTTCCTTCCAAGCGGCTGTTGCCGCGGTCCTGGCGGATCGGGCCGCGCGGGCTTTGCAGCGCTTCCGCGAAGAGACAGGCTTGCCGGGCCCGCTTGTCGTGGCCGGCGGCGTCGCAGCGAACGCCAGTCTGCGTGCCAGCCTAGCGGCTACGGCCGAAGCAGCCGGCAGTCGCCTGGTGGCCCCGCCGCCGCGTCTTTGCACCGACAACGCGGCAATGATCGCTTGGGCCGGACTGGAGCGCCTGAGGCTTGGCCTGGTCAGCCCGCTCGATACGCCGGCGCGTCCGCGCTGGCCCCTGGAAAGCCTCAACCTGGAGACCGCGTCCTGATGCAGAATGATCTGAAGGTTCAAGTCTCGGCGCTGTTCCCCACGCCGGTGGCAGCGCTACCCCTGCCCGATGCGGCGCAGTTGAACCCGGCGCTGAAGAGTCTGATTCTGGCACGCCGCCAGGCCGGCCCGCAGACCAGCGCGTCCAACCTGGGCGGCTGGCAATCGGGCTGGGATATGGAGGCCTGGGGCGGCCCGCAGACCAAGGCAGTCCTGGAGGCAGCCAAGGCAGTGGCCGACAAGCTGACGGTCCGCAGAGACGGGCAGCCGGCCCAGATCGCCTGGCGCTGCAACTGTTGGGCCAATGTCAACGGACCGGGCGATTCCAACGAGTTCCACTGTCATCCGGGGTCCTTCTGGTCGGGTGCCTACTATGTGGATGATGGGGGAAGCGGCAATCCCGAGATGGGCGGTGCTTTCGAGATGATGGATCCCCGTGGCCCCGGCCCGGCGCTCTACGCCCCCCACCTTGCCTATGCCATGCCGCAGGGGCTCTCGCCCGGCAGCAGCGAGACCCTGCAGCCGCGCAGTGGCCTGCTGATCCTGTTTCCGGCCTGGCTGCTGCATCAGGTGCGCCCCTATCGCGGCAACAGCCTGCGCATCTCCATCGCCTTCAATCTGAGCATCTAGGGGGGTGCGATGACGATCCAGCATATCGCCGTCGTCGGTGCCGGGGCCTGGGGCACGGCACTGGCCTTTGCCGCAGCCAGAGCCGGTCGGACGGTCACGCTCTGGGCCAGAGACGCTGAGGCCGCGGCTGCTATGGAGGCCGGGCGAGTGAACCTGAACCGGCTGCCCGAGGTTACCCTACCCGCCGGAATCCTGGTGACAGGCGACAGCCGGCGTCTCGCCGAGGCCGATGTTTGGCTCTTGGCACTACCGGCGCAGAGTTTGCGCGGCGCGCTCCAAGGCTTGAGCGGGGAAGCGAGAGCCGGTCTGCCGCTCGTCATCTGCGCCAAGGGGATCGAGCGCGGCAGCGGTTTGCTGTTGGATCGCGTGGTGGCCGATGTTTTGCCGGGGCGCCCGCTTGCCGTCCTCTCCGGCCCGACCTTCGCCATCGAGGTCGCCCGCAATCTGCCGACCGCCATCGCGCTGGCCTGCCGCGATCGAGCGCTTGGTGAGGCACTGGTGAGCGCGATCGGCTCGGCGACCTTTCGTCCCTACTACACAGCCGACGTGACCGGCGCCTTGCTGGGCGGCGCCACCAAGAACGTGATCGGCCTGGCGGCGGGCATCGTCGCCGGCCGCGGTTACGGCGAGAATGCCCGCGCCTCGCTCCTCACCCGCGGTCTGGCGGAGATGAGCCGGCTCGGTCGGGTGCTGGGTGCCGAGGCGGAAACCCTGATGGGTCTGGCCGGTCTTGGCGACCTGATCCTCACCGGGACGTCAACGCAGTCGCGCAACTACAGCCATGGCCTGGCAATCGGCCGCGGCGTGGCTCCCGGTTTGGCGCTGGCCGAGGGGGCCGCGAGCGCTGCGGCCCTGCTGACCCTGGCAGCCCACAACGACTTGGAAGTGCCGATTGCCGCTGCCGTGGTCGCTGTCCTGGAGGGCCGCAGCAGCATCGAAGAGGCGGTGGAAGGTCTGCTCTCGCGTCCCTTCCGCGATGAGGCGATCTAGAGCAGGTTGACGTGAGATCGAAACGATGTGTCGTCAGATACCACACGGTAGAGATGAAGACTCATTGCATCTGTTTTTAGCGTTCAGACGCCACGCGGGCTTATCCTCGCAGCGCTGCGGGCGCGCGGTCGCGCTTGCCAACCCCCGATGCGTTCCACTCAACGCGGGTTGGTCTGAATCCTGCTCTATAGCAAGATGATGTCAAATCGAAGCGATTTGCCATCTGAATCCTGCTAAACAGGTTTGAAACATAGAGCAGATTCACGCGAACAGGTGATTCCAACTGATCGCGATCTGCTCTAAGGATCGCGGCTGAGGCCCTTTTCTTCCAAGCGGGCCAGGTAGTCGGCCCAGATGGTCTCGCGCTCACGGCCCAGCTTGTGGAGATAGTCCCAGGTGTAGAGGCCGGTGTCGTGCATGTCGTCGAAGACGATGCGCACGGCATAGCTGCCGACCGGCTCAATGCGCATGATCCCGACGTGGCGGCGGCCGCCCAGGGTGGTCTTCTGGCTGGGACTGTGGCCCTGCACCTCGGCCGAGGGGCTCTCGACCCGCAGATACTCGGCTGGAAGGGCGAAGGCCTGGCCGTCCTCGAAGGTCACGGTCAGCTGCTTGTCCGCTTTGGAATAGCGCAGTTCGGTGGCGCGGTGCTTGAGGCTGTGGTCGGCGTCACTCATCGAGCTCGCGGGCCTCTTCCACCAGCATGATCGGGATGCCGTCGCGAATGGGGAAGGCGAGACCGGCCTTACGGCTGATCAGCTCTTGCTTCTCCTCGTCGTACTCCAGCGGACCCTTGGTCTGCGGGCAGACCAGGACGCGGAGCAGGGTTTTGTCTAAGGCCATGGGAGGTCGGCACCTCTTCCGGTTTGGGTTCGTTAGTGTCGGGGTGCCGCGCCTTCGTCGGCCCCCTCGTAGGCTGCAAGCTGCAGCATGGCGATCATCGAGCTCGCGCGCTCCGGCAGGTCGGCCGCCTCCAGCAGGGCCTGTTTCTCGCCGGCCGAGAAGGGGCAGAGCATGGCCAGAGAGGTGACCAGGCGCTCATTGCCTGTCTTCTCGATCGCATCCCAATCGCCGTCGATCCCCTGGCGGTCGAAGAAGGTGCGCAGGGTCGCCAGCAGCGTCTCGCGGTCGATCTCGGTCTCCTCTTCCTCGAGATCGCGGCGAAAGCTGGAGAAGTCTGCACGGACCCGACGGTAGCCACCCTCGGCCGGATCGAGCTCTTCGCTGATCCGGAAGCGGACCAGGCCATCCAGTGTGATGAGATAGCGACCGTCTTCGGTCTCTGAGAAGGTCGTGATCCGACCGGCGCAGCCGAGCTCATAGACCTCCGGCCGCCCCAACGCCGTCATGGCGTCGCGCGGCTGCACCATGCCGATCAGGCGGTCGCCCCTAAGCGCATCGTTGATCATCGCCAGGTAACGCGGCTCGAAGATGTTCAACGGCAAGCGTCCGCCTGGAAGCAGCAGGCAAGCGGGCAGGGGAAAGATCGGCAGGTCGTTGGGCAGGCACTCGAAACTGGGATCGAAGGGGGAACGGGCCATCAGGCCTCCTGTCGCCTCGCGGCACTGGGTGAGATTATGAGAACAACAGGGATGAGAGTTTGCGCCGAGAGTCCAAAGTCAAGGGATCGGTCGGCCCCCAGGCCTCAAAATACTTCACCAGCTGCTTGCGCGCGCCGTCCTCGTTCCAGCTGCGGTCGCGGCGCACGATCTCCAGAAGCTCCCCTGCCGCGGCCTCCTTCTTGCCGGCTCCATAGAGCGCTTGGGCCAGGTCGAAGCGCGCTTGGTGATCGTCAGGCGCGTGCGCGACCTTCTCCATCAAGTCAGCCACTTGACCGCTTGTCTTCGCGCTCTCATTCAAGAGGTCAAGCTGTGCCTTGACGGGCGCCAGCTCCGGCTTGGCCTGCACCTCGGGCGGCAGCTGGTCGAACTGTGTCTTGGCGTCCTCGACCTGCCCGGCACCGATCAGCGCTTTCAGCAGGCCGGCGATGGCCTCTATGTTTTCCGGGTCGTGCTGCAACACCTGGCCGAAAATCGCACCTGCCGTGGCGTGGTCGCCGTCGGCGAGCGCCTGCTCTGCCTCCTCCATCGCCTGGGCTACGGGGTCGCCACCCTCGCCGCCGCTGCTCTCGATCAGCCGCTTGACGAAGGCCTTGATCTCGCTGTCCGGCAGGGCGCCCTGGAAGCCGTCGACCGGGCGGCCTTGGAAGAAAGCATAGATCGTCGGGATCGACTGAATGCGCAGCTGTTGCGCCAGCGCCTGGTTCTCGTCGATGTTGACCTTGACCAGGGTGACGGCGCCGCGCGCTTCGGTGACCGCCTTCTCCAAGGCCGGGGTCAGCTGCTTGCATGGGCCGCACCAGGGCGCCCAGAAGTCGACGATGACGGGCCCCTGCATCGAGGCCTGGATGACATCCTCGGCAAATTTCTCGGTGTCGCTATCCTTGATGGAGGCGGATGCGTTTGACTGGCCTTCGCCGATCATGAATTCCATGGTTCTCTCTTTTTCCCACTGCTGCGCGCCGGCCGGGGCCGGCGCGGCCTCGATCACCGCTGGTTAAATGGACGCATACGCGCCTCAGGACAAGGGTGGCGGTGTTGCGGATTGTCGGCCCTTGGGTGGTAGGCATCGGACTGCCCCCCTCCCGGCCACCCATTGGGATGCTGGCTTGGGTGGTCGGGAGGGGGAGCGGGCCGGTACCGTGTCAACGGATCCGAGACCTAAAGGTTCTCGAAGTCCAGCAGGCGGGGCGCGTGACCCTCGGCCTCCAGAAAGCGCAGCAGATCGCGCCCGCCTAGGGTGGTTGTGCGATCGTTAACCAGCGGGTGCGCGTTGACTGGCTGGCCGTCGGTCAGGGCCGAATCCAGCACCATGGTGACCTTGTGCTGCCGGTCGTTGATCACCGCCAGGGGGGTCACCGCGCCCGGACGCACGCCCAGATAGTGCATCAGCCGCTCGGCGCTGCCGAAGGAGAAGCGACCGGCATTCAAGACCGCGCCCAGGCGCTTCAGGTCGATCTCGCGGTCCTCGAGACAGGTGAGCAGCCACATGACCCCCTTCTTGTTGCGCAGGAAGAGGTTCTTGACGTGATGACCCGGCAGGCTGCCGCGCAAGGCCTTGGACTCCTCGACCGTAAAGAGCGGCGGATGGTCCACCGTCTGGCTTGCGATCCCCAGCTCTTCCAGCCTTTGAAACAGCGCCTCGGCCGTGGTTGCCGCACTGCCGTCGGCCAGCAGCGCCGGCGCGCTGTCGGCTTGCTTCTCTTCGCCCATCGCGTCTACTACCCTCTTGGGAGCCCCTCTCGAGGCCATCGGGCGCGGACCCTAGCGGCCCGATCGGCTGTGCTGCAAGTCTTGCCGGGAGAGCTGTGCGAAGCCTCCGTGCCAAGCGCGCTAAAGAAGCACTTGCAAAGCCCCCCCGTCTTCGCTATCACCCCCTCCTCGCTTTGGAGCGCGGGCGTAGCTCAGGGGTAGAGCACAACCTTGCCAAGGTTGGGGTCGTGAGTTCGAATCTCATCGCCCGCTCCAGTTTTCTCACAATCTTGTTTGCTTCTTGCCAGTCACATTGACGGGCGGATTTGTTGTGCCCCTGCCTTGGACATGGGGTCCCGACACTACCCCAAGACCGCAAGGGCGACGGACAGCAGCAGCAGGATCGCGAAGCAGATGTTGACGATCCTGGCGGTGCGCGGTTCGTGCAGCAGGCGGGCCATGCCGGCGCCGAGCGACAGCCAGAGGATGTTGACCACGCAGATCGTGGTCAGCAGCAGGGCGGCTTTCCAGAGGCTGTCGGCCAGACCGTCGCCCTCCACCAGCACGTGACCGGAGAAGAGGGCGGCCATTGCCGCGTAGCCCTTGGGGTTCACCAGCGAGAGGCCGGTGCCGACGTACCAGCGCGGGGCGGCGCTGGCTTGCGTGCTGTCCGACTTGGACAGCGGCGGGGCGGTGGCGATCTTGTAGGCCAGATAGAGGAAATAGGCGGCGGCCACGAGGGTCACCGCAGGTGCGATGCCCGGCACGGCGAGCACCATGCTGGCGACACCGCTGCCCACCAGCGCGATCACCAGGACCATGCCCAGATTCAGTCCCAGCATGTAGTTCAGGCCCCGAAGAGGGCCGAAGGAGGCACCGACGGCGGCCAGGCTCAAGGTGTTGGGGCCAGGACTGCCGATCAGCGCGATGGCCGCCAGCATGAAGGTGAAGAGCGCGTCCATACGGCAGGCAATTCGCAGGGGCAGGCCAAGGGGGGCAGGCTAGGAGGGCAGGCCAGGGGTAGGCTGGGGGCCCGACTAGGCCTCCGCCTCGTCCTCGTTCGCCGCTTCGGCGGCCTCGAGGCGCTTGCGTGCGGCGGTTACGACCTCGGCTTCGAACTCGCCTTCGTGGCGTAGAATGACGGCCTCGGCTGTCAGGTCGGACATGTCGCGCTGGATCAGCATCTCGAAGCCCTCGGAGGGGGTGGCGCTCAAGGCAAGGTCGGCCAGGGTCTTCACCGCGCCGACCCGATCGAGCTTCTGCCGGGTCCGGGTCAGGCGCACCGTCTTGCCGCGTTCTTCGCGCAGGCATTGTTCCAGACCATGGATCGCCCGCCAGAACTCTTGCGCCATCGGCTCCGGCGCTTCGTTCGGCAGAATCTCGACCAGGCGTCGGAAGGCGGCCTCGTAGACGTTGGGTGCCTCCATGCGCTTGGCGTTCTCCATGAACTGCCGCAGCTGATCGGGATCCTCAGAGGTTTCGATGATGGCGATGACCCTGGCGTAATCGGGCATGGCGGTCCCCTTCCTTATCGTTGTTCTGGCTAGAAGAGAGCGCTCTTCGCCCGATTGCGGCCTGGAGTGCCCTTCACCCCAGCCAAAAGCCACTGTAGAGGAGACAGCCCTAGCCGACGAGAGTCTTCTTCGAGAGCCCGTCTCTCGGGCGGTCGGAACCCGCTGCTAGACGGACCCGGATACCAAGCAGCGACTGCCAGGCGGATGGCGGCCGGAGGGGGCATGGGACTTGATCCTTCGCACCCCGGGCCTGCACAGTCTTTGGGTGCAGGAGAGGAGGTCCGACTGACGTCATGGCTTGGCAATCCGACAATCCGCATCTCAGCGGCAACTTCGCACCGGTCCAGGATGAGCTGACGGTCGCAGACCTCGAGGTGGTGTCCGGGGCGATCCCGCCGAGCCTGGATGGCGCCTATTTCCGCAACGGCGCCAATCCTGCCTTCGAGCCGTTGAGCTATACCTACCCCTTCGACGGCGACGGCATGGTGCACGGCGTCTACCTGCGGGGCGGAAAGGCCAGCTATCGCAACCGCTTCGTCCAGACACCAGGCCTGCTGGCAGAACGGCGCGAGGGCAGGGCGCTTTACGGCGGCATCGCCGATCCACGCCAGACCCGCAGCGACCTGCTGCGGCCAGGCGACGATCCCGGGCCGATCAAGAACGGCGCTTTCATCCACATCGTCCAGCAGGGCGGCCGGCTGCTGGCGCTCTACGAGGCAAGCCACGCCACCGCGATGACCTGGGAGCTGGAGACCCTGGGCCCCTGGACCGCCGGCGGCGATGCACCCTTGCCGCTTAGCCCGCACACCCGCGTCGATCCTGAGAGCGGCTGGCGCCATGCCATCGCCTACCGCATCGATAGCCCTGAGGTCTCGCTCCACGCCATCGATCCCTCTGGCAGGCTTCGCGAGACGCGGCGCTTCGCGCTACCGGCACCGACCATGCTGCACGATTTCGTGCTGACAGAGCGCTATGCCGTGATCGTCGCCGGCCCCGTGGTCTTCGACCTGGCCGCGGCCCAGACCGGCGGCGGACTGATCCAGTGGCGGCCGGAGCTTGGCACCCGTATCGCACTGGTGCCGCTCGACGGCGGCGAGATCCGTTGGCTGGAAACAGATCCCTTCTTCATCTTCCATTTCGCCAACGGCTTCGAGGCTGCCGGAGGGGCCGGTGGCCGTATCGTCGTGGACTATGTGCGCCATACGCGCCTCAACTTCGGCGTTGCCGATCCGGTGCCGAACGAGGGGCCGCATCTGCATCGCATGGAGATCGATCTGGCAAGCAGCCGTATCGAGGATCGCCGCCTCAGCGACCTCCTCTGCGAGTTCCCGCGCGGCAACGAGACCTTGGAGTCGCGACAGACCCGCTTCACCTATGCGCCGGCTATGGCGGCAACTGAGGGGGAGGCTGCCGGTAGTACGCACGCCCTGATGCGCGTCGATGGCGAGCGCGGGCAGCAGCAGGTCCGTGACTTCGGCAAGTCTCTAATCGGCGAGGCCGTCTTTGTCCCCGACCCGGAACGCAGCGGCGAGGACGAGGGCTATCTGGCGCTTTTCCGCTACGACCCGGAGCACGACAGCAGCGACTTCCTGCTGCTCGACGCCCGTGACCTGGAGGCCGATCCCGTCGCCGTGGTCGCTCTACCGCGCCGCGTGCCGCAGGGTCTGCATGGCTCTTGGGTCACGCGCGCGGCCTATGCGGGTGGCGCGGGCTGATTAGGCATTGCGCCTGTCCTGCATCAGGCCGGCCAGATAGGTCCTGCTCAGGTGCCGTGCCAGGCTCCTGGCGTCCTCATCGGCAACGCTGCCCAGGCTGCCGGAGCGGGCGAGCGAGGTGATGCCGTGCAGGCCGGCCCAGAGGGTCTGGATGGCGCGCCGCTTCTCCGGGTTCGGCGCCGCCCCGAAGATCGGCTCCAGGGCTGCCTCGGCGAGCGCAAAGACCTCGGCGATCTTGGCCAGGTACCAGTCCGGCCAACTGCTGCCCTGCCTCAGGTCGTAATCGAAGAGAGCCGACCAGAGGGTGGGGTTTTCCGCCTCGAAGGCCAGGTAGTGCTCGACGATCGTCGCGAGATCCTGCTCCGGATCGCCCTGCATCGAGATTTCGGACAGGTCGGCGATCAGCCGGTCCAGGGTCTCGCCGTTCACCTCTACGATGAGACCGTCCAAGTTCTGGAACAGGTTATAGATCGACCCCGGGGAATAGCCGACGGCCGCTGCCAGCTTGCGCGCGGTTAGCCCCTCTACGCCCTCCTCGGCGATGATCGCCCGCGCTGCCGCCACCATCATGGCCGTGAGCTCCCGGCGCGAGTGGTCCGACCTGCGTGCCATCGCCCATCTCCTCTTCCGACTAGCAAGCCGCAAATGGCCAGAAGTCCGGCCGTTATGCAAGTTTCTAATTGAACACAGTTCATTACTTTCCATATGAATTGAACAATGTTCAATAAGAGCTGTAGCGGTTTGGGGAGAAACCTCATGGCTTCAAGTGAGCGTGCAGAGCGGTCCGTCCATTCCTCGGTTCAAGGCAGTGCCAGTCGGATCGGCGAGGCCAAAGCGGTGCGGCTTGCCCTTGGTCTCCTTGCCGCCCTCTTCGCAGTCCGGGTCCTGCTGCAGTTCCTGCAGTCGCTGAGCGCGGTCGCGTTTCTTCCAGCCGCCGCCGACTGGGATAGCGGGCTTTTCTCCTACGGCTGGTTGCTGACGACGCAGCTGGTTCTGCTGGCCGCCATGGTGCAGCTGATCAGGACCGTGGATGGTCGCGCCCGACCGGTCCCGGGTTTGCTTTTGAGCCTTGCCGGAGCAGTCTATTTCGCGGCGATGGCGCTGCGTGCCGGTTTGGGCGCGAGCGGTTTGATGGGGGACAGCTGGTACCAGGCGCCACTCTCCACGTCCTTCCATCTGGTCTTGGCCGGCTTTCTGGTGATTCTCGGCCTGCACTGGCGACGAGCCGGGGCGCGGTCGACCGAGGGATTTATAGCCGCTTCTGTGCGCCGCCTGCTCTATCCCGCAACCCTCTGCGGGGGCTTGCTGTTCTTCGTCTGGTCGCTCGACAGCGGCGTCGCCGCGCCCTTTGCCGCCTATCATGCGGTCTTGCTGGGCGGTGGCGTGGTGGTGATCGCCGAGCTGCTGCTGCCCTACCGAGGGTCTTGGCAGCCGCGCGGCCGCGATCTCTCGGGCGATCTCTTCTATCTCTTTGGCGTCCAGGTAGCCCTCCCGGCGGGCCTCTCGGCCGCACTGCTGCTCCTGGCCGCAGAGCTGCCGTCCAGCGGGCTCGATCTCTGGCCGCAGGCCTGGCCCCTGGCCGCGCAGGTGTTATTGCTGCTGCTGCTGGCCGACCTTGCGCGCTACTGGTTGCATCGGGCCTCCCATGCCCAGCCGCTGCTCTGGCGACTGCATGCCGTCCATTATGCCCCGCAAGGCCTGCATGCGCTGAACGTCGGCCGTTTCCATCCCCTGGAGAAGCTGCTGCAGTTCGGCGTCGATAGCCTGCCCTTTCTGCTGCTGGGCGCGGCACCGGAGGTGCTGGCCGCCTACCTGGTCTTCTATGCCATCAACGGCTTCCTCCAGCACTGCAATGTCGACCTGCGTTTGGGCTGGCTGAACTGGATCGTCAGCGGGCCGGAGCTGCACCGCTGGCATCACGCCCGCAGGCCCGCGCTCTCCGATCACAACTTCGGCAACAATCTGATCCTGTGGGACCTCGTCTTCGGCACGCGCTGGCTGCCGCGAGGGGCGGCGGTCGGGGCCTTGGGTCTGCGCAATCCGGCCTATCCACGCGATCTGCTCGGCCAGACCCTGGCGCCCTTCCTCGTCGATCCCAATCATGGGGGTGCCAAGTGATGCGCGCGCTGAAACAGAAACTCGCCCGCCTGGTCCTGCCGCTGGCCATGCGCCGGATCGAGGCACGCTACCGGCGGCCGCTGCTCAAGCTGGCCGAGGACCCGGAGACGGCGCAGCGGCAGCTGCTCTCCTCCATCCTCCGCGCCAATCAGCAGACCGACTTCGGCCGCAGGCACGGCTTCGCCGCCATCGCCGATTGGCAGGCCTTTCGCGATGCCGTCCCGGTGCAGAGCTACGAAGATCTGCGCCAGGCGATCGAGCGCCAGGCGCGCGACGGCCGGCCGCTGCTGACTGAAGCCCAGCCGCTTTGCTATGCCCGCACCAGCGGCACGACGGGCCAACCCAAGGACATTCCGGTCACTGCGTGCATCATCCGGCAGAACAGCGAGGCACAGCAGCTTTCCGCCCTGACACTCTACCGCCGGACCCGCTTCTTCGAAGGCGAGGTGCTGGCCTTCACCGGCGCTGCGGTCGAGGGACGCAAGGGCTGCGGTATCGCCTTCGGCTCGGCGACGGGTCAGGCACAGGCCAGTCTCTCCAGTCTGGTGAAGGCGCTCTTCGTTCTGCCCGACGCCGCCTCGGCAATCGAGGATTATGAGCAGAAGTACTACCTGGCCGCGCTGTTGGGTCTTGCCTCCAGCAAGCTGACGGGTCTTGCAGCCGCCAATCCCTCGACCTTTCTGAAGCTGGTCGAGACCGTGCAGCAGCTGCGCCACCGGCTGCTGGCCGATCTCTCTTGCCGCAACAGCGCGCTGCTGGATCAACTGCAGCCGCGCCTCGCCTCCGAGGTTCGCCGCAGGTTGAAGAGATCGCGCCCCTTGCCGACGCGCCTGAGGGACCTGCTGGCAGGAGATCGGCCCTTGAGCTTGAACGCACTCTGGCCGGATCTGGGCGCGCTCTACACCTGGACCGGCGGCAGCTGTGCCGTGGCGCTCGAGGCCCTGCGCCCGCAGCTGCCGGCGGACTGCCAGATCGTGGACATCGGCTATCGCGCCAGCGAGGTCATCGCCACGGTCAATCTCGACGGCCCCGGCCAAGGCTGCCTGCCAACCCTGAACCACACGGTCTTCGAGTTCGTCGAGCGGGCAGCCTGGGAGGATGGCCGTCCGGACTTCCGCACTCTGGCGGAACTGGAGGAAGGGGCGGCCTATTACGTCTTCGTCACCACCGCGGCCGGCCTCTACCGCTATGACATGAACGATCTGGTCCGCGTCACCGGTTGGATTGGCCGCACGCCGACCCTGGCCTTCCTGCGCAAGGGGCGCGGAGTCACCAGCATTACCGGCGAGAAACTGGCCGAAGAGGATGTGATCGCCGCGGTGACGGCCTGGCTGACCGCAAAGGGCCGGCATGCGCCCTTCTTCGTCGCGCTTGCCGATCCGCGTTCGCGCGGGTACCGGCTGCTGATCGAGCTCGAGGGCCGCGTTGCCGACCGGGATGCTGCTGCGATCGATGCGGCCTTGCGGGCGCGCAACCTCGAATACGATGCAAAGCGTGCCAGCGGACGGCTCAAGCCCTTGCAGCTGGTGCCGCTGATCCGCGGTGCCGGGGAGGCCTGCAAGCGCCAGGCGCTGGCCCGCGCTCAACGGGAAGCGCAGTACAAGCCGGTCTGCTTGGCCGAAGCAGGCGACTGGTCGTTCGACCTTTCCGCCTTCCAGCTGCCGGAGGGCGCGCAATGACCCATCCGGTCCGCCTCTCGACCTTCCCGGTCGCTTTCCGCTGGCGTTTCAGCCATGCCTCGGCAAGCCGCAGCCGGGCCGAGAACGTGATCCTCGCCCTGGGCGCCGGGCAGGACGCCGGCTACGGCGAGGCTTGCCCGCGCACCTATGTGACCGGGGAGACACTGGAGAGCGTGACCGCCTTCCTTCGGGAGCACGCCGACGGCCTGTCTGCCGGCCTGCAAAGCCTCGATGATCTGCGGACATTTTGCGAGGACCAGCGGGCGCTGATCGATGCCAACCCCGCGGCCTTCGGCGCGCTGGATATGGCCCTGCTCGACCGGCTTGGCCGTATGCGGGGCCAGCCGCTGGAGCGACTGCTTGGCGGGACCCGGCGCTGCGGTCCTTTCCGCTATTCCGCCGTCATCGGCGCCGGCGGCCTTGCCGGCTTCCTGGCCCAGGCCTTGGCCTATCGCGCAGCCGGCCTCTTCGATGTGAAGATGAAGCTTGGACGGGACGCAGCGCTGAACCTTGCCAAGGCCAAATGGCTGCACCGCCTGTTCGGCAGGCCTTTGCGGCTGCGCGTGGATGCCAACAACCTCTGGTGCGATCCGCACGACTGCATCGAGCAGCTGGGGCCGCTTTGCCGCTACATCTGGGCAGTCGAAGAGCCGCTTCGCGCCGGCGATCTGGTTGGCTGTCGCAGGATCGCCTCGGCACTCGACATCAAGATTATCCTGGACGAGTCCTGCTGCCGTCTGGGGCAGCTGGAGGGCCTTGCCAGAGACCCCGAGACCTGGGTGATCAACCTGCGTGTCTCCAAGATGGGCGGCATCCTGCGCTCTCTGGAGATCGCGGAGGCAGCAGCCCAGCACGACATCCCTGTCGTCATCGGCGCCCATGTCGGAGAGACCAGCCTTCTCACCCGCGCCGCGCTCGCCGTTGCTGCTTGCTGCCGGGTACCCCCGCTTGCCATGGAGGGGGCTTTCGGCACACGGCTCTTGCAGGCAGATTTGGTCGCCGATCCGATCATGTTTGCGCGCGGCGGCCGCTTGAGTCCGGATATGCAGTCCTGGTGGCAGAAGCCGGGCAATGGGATTTCCCTACTGCAACAAGGCCTGCGTCCGCTCTAGCAAGTGAGCTGCCTACTGCCAGGCCGTGGTGGCGTCGGCGCTGGTGGGGATTTGGTTGATGACGGACCAGGGTATGGTCTGAAAGCCGCGTGGCTGCAGCGGCGTGGCGCGACGGATCGCCAGTTCGCGCAGATCCTCGTCGACGAAGTCCTGGAAGGTGATCACCGTAAGCGGTGGCCGGCGCTGGCTGGAGTTGGTGATCGACACCAGGGTGAGATAGGAGCGGCCATTGCTGTGCTGCGCCCAGACCAGCCCGGTCTGCCGCACGACGGTCCGATCGACGGGGTCCGAAACATTCGTCTGCCGTCTCTCGGTGATCCGCCCCACCTGGCTGCGGTAGCGCGCGACGGTCGCGCCGGGGCCGCCGCCGGCACAGCTGGCTTCGGTGAAGAACTGCGTGGCATCGACGAAGGAGCTGTAGGTGAAGGAATCGATCGACTCGTCGGCATTGCCCTCCCAGCGGTTCTCGAAACGATCGGGATCGACGTCCTCGGCAAGGTAGTCGGCCGCAGCGACCAGGAGCCAGCGTTCGAGGGTCAGGACCGGCCAGCTGCCTTGCAGGTTCTTCGGCTGGATCAAGGGATCCGGGGTGTCGCTGGCGCCTGCGAAATAGGTGCTGCGCAGGATTGCAAGCGTGTCCAGCGTGATCGGGGTGTCTTCGTTCAGCTGCTTGATCGCGTAGAGGAACTGCGCGTGGGAATACTCCAGACAGGTCGCCGTATCGTAGTTGTCGGCGCTGCTGAAGAGGTTGAAGGGCACGGGGTCGGTGGGCAGGTGGAAGTCACGTGCACGGACGTTGGCGACGACACGGCGGACGATGAGGTCGCGCAGCGGGCCGGCGAAGCGCACGATCCTGACCGCGCTGGGATCTGCGGCCTCGTTATAGAAGAGGGTGATCGGGACGCTGCGGTTGCCGAAACCCACCATGTCGTGGATCAGGCCGTCGCCCAGATAGATCCCGCCATGCGTCACCGGCTCGCCGATGCGCTCGGCCAGCTGCGCGCTGCCCAGCCGGAAGACGATGTCGCCGGGTTGAAAGCCGCAGTCTTGGGCGATGTCGCGATCGGCCTGCGTGCCGCCGGCTTGCCCCTCGGCCATGGCCTCGCGTTCGGCGGGTGTGTATTCGTCGCGCTGCACCAGTTGGGGCCTGGCCTGCTGTTGCACCACATGCACCAGCTCATGCGCGATCAGTCGCTGCCCGGCCGTTGTTTCGGGCGCGTAGTGGCCGGAGCCGAAGACGATGTCTCGCCCTTGCGTATAGGCGCGCGCGCCCAAGGCCCTGGTGGAGCGATCGGCCTGGTCGCCGGTGTGGATGCGAACGCTCGAGAAGTCATGACCGAAGCGACGTTCCATGTCCCCTCGCAGGCTGGGCCCGAGCGCACGTCCGGAGTGAAGGGCGCCCTGTCGGCTCGCCGAAGGCAGTGGCTTCCCGAAGCGATGAGAGGGGCCCGAGAGCCGGGTGATGGTCGGTGGCGGCGCGCCGGCCGCCCCTTGCGCCGGTTTCGCCGTCACCTCCTGGGCAACCCGGTCGGCTTCCTGCTCGTAGCGGTCTCCGGGTGTGGAGATCAGCGGTTTCAACTGGGGGAGCGGAGAGCTCTTCGGGTGTAGGGGAACATCGGAAAAGGGCCGCACAGTTGGGGTGGAGTTGGTCGTGGACCCACGTGCCGTCTTGTTCGCACTGCGCGGCGATGCTGCGCCTTGCGTGCGCGGGTTCGCTTGGCCGCCGAAGACGCCAAAACCCGCCTGCCTTGGACCCGGCCTGCTGCTCTCCAGCCCCTTGGTCGTGACCGCCGTGGCCTGAGGTTCTGCTTCCGCCGAAACAGTGATGCTCAGCATCCTCTCGTCCTTCGTTCAGGTCACCCCGTTACCGCGGGAATGAAGAGTTCCCGTCTATTCTAACGGCTGCTGAACCCTGCTGTACGTCCAGCATAGCTCTTCACGTCTGATCTCTCGAAGCTTTGATCTGTCGCGAACCGTCAAGCTCATGAATAGATCTGTCATCTGCCGCTTCCTCTTTGTTGAGCGGCAATGACCGGTTCTTCGTCAGTCAAAAGCTATCGGGTTTTGGGGGAGGGGTCTAGCTGTTGCTCCAGAGCGGTCCTCCCGTCCAGGCTGTTACTCTGACGATCGCGGTATCAGATCGATCGCCACGGGCCAGTGGTCCGAGATGCCGCCTGCGCTCGTGCGTCGGGGCGAAACGGCGCCGCTGTCGTCGGCATCGATCTGCCGCTCATCGACCACCAGGGTGCGAAAGCTGCCCAGGTTGGCATACCAGCCGCTCTTGCTTGCCCGGTCGAGCAGATTCTGCGAGACCAGCGCGAAGTCGAGGAAGGACCAGCTGCTCCAGTTGTCGTAGCCAGGCTGGCGGTCCTTGCTCGTGCCCGGTTCCCGGCAGCCGCTCTGTACCTCCGGCGGGATCTGCCATCCGCCCTCGAGCAGTAGCCGGGTCACGGCGTCGCCTTGTGCTTCCGAGCAGGTGAAGTTGAAGCTGCCAATGGCGAGCTTCAGGGCATTCTCCGGCAGGCGGCCGGCGGCGGCATTCAGGGTCTGCATGGCCACGCGGCGGCAGAAGAAGGGATAGTCGCCGGCGGGCAGATGCAGGCCGAAGACATGCAGCACCGCACCGTCGGGAAGCGCCAGCGGGGCCTGCACGATGTCGCGCGTGGCGACGCAGACGTCATCCTCGCGGCCGGTGTAGCGCACGATATGGGCCGTTTCCCGCTCCGCCAGGGGCAGGCGAGACAGGATGGCGACGTCGATCCCGGTGTCGGTAATGATGCTGCTGCCGTCGAGATGGACCAGGGTTTGGAAGTCCAGGTCGGCCAGATAGTCGTCGCGCAGCAGTTCGACGACCTCTGGATTTTCCGTCTCCAGCAGCACCAGCACGTCGGGGGAGACGGCCTCGACGACGGACGCGATGCCCTGCATCTTCCTGTGCAGTGCCAGCGCATTCCAGTCCAGGTCCTGGCAGGACTTGATCTCGGCGGGGCTGCGCATGGTCTGCGCGCAGCGGGCATCGTGGCCAAGACGGGTATCTTTCACCGCCTTCGGCAGATAGGGATCGTCGAAGCGATTGGCCGGATCGTCTTGCGTATCGAAGAGGTTCTCGACGTTGTAGGCCATCACAACCACAGGCTCGGCGGCGAGCGGCGTCGCGGCCAAGACCAGTCCTGCCAGCACGAGCGCGCGTAACATCCCTTCTCTTCTCCCTCTCTCCAGCCCTTTGTGCCAGTCAACGCCATTGAGGCCTGTGGCGCGGCAGAATTCCAGTCGCAGAACAGCGCAGCTGCCGATCAGCCGACCATTCTGGCAAGCCGTCTCTCAACCTCGCTTGGGCGGCGGTTCGCTGCGCGGAGCGCGACAAGCTCGGCGCGCGCTCGTGCCGGGATATCCGAGATCACAAGGGCTTGTGCATGTGCAGCTGTTGCGGACCGTGATCACCGCGCCGCAGCCTGTGCTGTAGCCAAGATTGAGGAGGCGCGGGAACGGCGCAGGCACAAGCGCTTTGATCACTTGATGGAAGTCGATCGACGCGTTTCAGGCCCGAATGGGTAATGCTTTGACTTAATCGATCTCTTTGGTGGGCGCACAAGGACTCGAACCTTGGACCCGCTGATTAAGAGCTAGGTGCCCCTATATCTTATAGCTGAACATATGAACCATTACCTTATTGATTTCTAAATATAAGGGGATTACGATATGAACATGGCTGCTCATGCTGGAACCCCCTTACGCCCGCGATTCGAGAGACTGAAAAGAGACTGAAGTGAAATTGAGATTGACCGACATCGCCATCCGCAAGCTGAAACACCCAGAGCGCGGACAGGTGCGATATTGGGACGAGAGCACCCCGGCGTTCGGGCTCAGTGTCTCAACCCGGTCGAAGTCGTTCATCATCATGTATGGCAAAGAGCGCCGCCTCAAGACCATCGGCACCTACCCTACGCTCGGCCTCTCCGAGGCCCGCCAGCAAGCCAAGTTGCTCCTGGCCACGGGGCCGTCCGAGACAACAACAGCCATCACATACGCACAAGCCGTGTCAGCCTTCCTGGAGGCATCAGGCCAGAAGAACCGTCCGAAGACCGTCACGGAGTACACCCGCTATCTGCGCGCTCCGGCGTTCTCGGGCCTCCTCACCGATGTCGCGCGTCGAGATATCCTTACCCATCTCGATGGCTATGCAGGGCATCCCACGGCTCGCAGTCATGCACTCACCGCCTTTAAGGTCTTCTTCAACTGGGCGGTCCGCACTGAGCTGACCGACAAGCATCCCCTGGTCGGTGAGAAGAGCACCACCCTGCAGCCGCGCAGTCGCGTTCTCTCTCCCGATGAACTCGTGAGGCTATATCGCTACGAAGACGCACCCTTCTCGAACATCTTGAAATTGCTCATTCTCACTGGACAGCGCAGAAGCGAGATCGCTGCTCTGCACACCGACTGGATCTCGGACGACACCATCACCATTCCGGCGTCTGTCACCAAGAACAAGCGAGAGCACACATTTCCGATCTGCTCGCTTGCCAGGCGGCTCCTCGACGGCGATGGCCATCTCTTTGCCAACCATAAAGGCACTGTGTTCAGCGGCTGGAGCAAATCGAAGAAACGCTTGGATACGAATTTCGCCTTGGAGCCCTGGACACTGCACGATCTTAGGCGCACTTTCTCGACCATTCACGCCGAACTTGGCACGCCCCTGCACGTGACCGAACGACTGCTCAACCACTCCTCCGGGACGATCTCCGGTGTCGCTGCCGTGTACAACCGACATACCTACCTCGGGGAGATGCGCAAGGCCATCGGACGATATGATCAGTATTTCAGGAACTTGCTTTGTCCAAGACCATAATACTTTTTGCAAATTTTTATTCGGCCGCATAAAACAAAATTTTCTATGTCAAGATAGATAGCTTCAATATTATTAAAGGCAAAGGCTTATCCTTTTGCTTCCGGTGCGATCAGCGTTTTGTAGGTGGCAGGTGTGATTGCGGCGGTAGGCGATGGAGGTCTCGTCGACCTCGACGAGGCCGGAGAGGCAATGGCGCTCCTTCGAAGCCGTCGAGTTCGCCACCCTGGAATGGGTCCTCTGGTTCAACACCCGCCGGCTCCTGGGGCCCATCGGCTACATGCCGCCGGCTGAAGCCGAGGAACGCCACCATGCCTTGCTGCAGCAAGGCATGGTGGCGGGACTCACACCAAACGGTCTCCGATGAACGCGGGGCGGTTCAAGGTGCGACAGAAAGCATGTCGACAGGACACAGGGTGTTGGGATAGAGGCGTACCTTATGGAAAGGCGTTTCCGCGTTGTCATGGTCGTCATGGTCGTAGTGCTTTGGGCATTCGCGGCGGGGCTAGTCGCGAATGTGGTGAGTTCGGCTACTATGAGCACGACGATGGCGCTTGCCGCGATCGATAGCGCGGACATGGGCGACTGCCAGGACTGCCTGGAAGGTAACGGTGATATGCCGTCGTGCTACAATGCCTGCGTATCGCCTATCCTGGCCGTCGTGCCGTCGGCCCAGCCCAGCCTGCCGGAGGCCGAGACGACGACGGAAAGCCCGGTTCTCCAAAGCGTGACCGGGCGCACCGGACCGCCGGATCCTTATCCTCCCCGAACCATCATTCTGAGTTGACGCCGGCCGGACTCCGTCCGGCGACCGGCGTATCACGGCATTCGCGGTTAGTTCAGCCGCCTCTGTTCCTGTCTCGCATCGCGCGAAAAGCTTCGCGAGGCTGAACGTTCTCTCAGAATGGTTTGAGCGTCATGATACATCATTTGCGGACGCTGACGCGTCGGTCCTTTCTCACGTCCGGTGCGGCTTTCGTGACCAGCGCGGTGCTTCAAGGTTCGGGTCGTCGGAGTGCCTACGCCGCTTCGGTCGAGGAGTTCCGGTTGAAGGCGGCACCGGGACGAACGCACCTTGTTCCGGAGCCTTACGGAGAAACGCCGGTTTGGGCCTACAACGATGCGGTACCCGGCCCGGAAATCCGCGTCCGCCAGGGCGAGCGCCTGCGCATCGTGGTCGAAAACGGCCTCGATGAAGAAACCACGGTTCACTGGCACGGTGTGCGCACACCCAACGCCATGGACGGCGTGCCATATCTGACGCAGACGCCGATCGCTCCCGGCGAGACCTTCACCTACGAGTTCGACGGCGTCGATGCCGGCACCTACTGGTATCACCCGCACCAGAACAGCACGGTGCAGGTGGGGCGCGGTCTCTATGGCCCCTTGATCATCGAGGAAGTCGAGCCCGTGCGCGTCGATCGTGAGCTGACCTGGATTCTGGACGACTGGCGGCTGACCAAGGCCGCCGTCATCAGCAACGATTTCGACAATCCGCATGACCTGATGCACAACGGCCGCGTCGGTAACACGGTCACCATTAACGGCCGGGTGCCGGAGAGCATTGCGGTCCGCGCGGGCGAGCGGGTCCGGCTGCGCCTGATCAATGCCGCCAATGCCCGCATCTTCGGCCTCGACTTCGCCGGTCTCGAGCCGGTCGTGATCGCTTTCGACGGGCAGCCTGTGACGCCTCATGCGCCGGCGAACGGGCGCGTCATACTCGGACCCGCCATGCGCATGGACCTGATCCTCGACATGACCGGTCGGCCTGGTAGCCGGATCACCGTGGTGGACCAGTTCTATCAGGGACTGGAGTACCGGTTGGTCGATCTCGCATATGCGGAGACAGCTTTGAGGGAGGGGCCTCTGGACTGGCCCGTCGAACTACCCGCCAATCCGCTTGCCGAGCCGGACCTGCGCGACGCGATCCGCCACGAGGTCATGTTTAACGGCGGCATGATGGGTCAAATGGCCATGGCCGAAATGGGCGGCGGCATGGGGGACGGGATGTCCGGCGGCATGATGGGCAACATGATGAACATGATGCATGGGCGGGGCATCTGGTTCATCAACGGCAAGGCCGCAACCGGTCATATCATGGATCCGCTGCTGACGCTTCCACGTGGCCGCTCCTGCGTCCTGGCAATGACCAACGCGACCGTCTGGCATCACCCCATCCACCTGCACGGCCACTCCTTCCGCGTCCTGTCGCGGAACGGCCAGCCGACAGCCCACCGCGAGTGGCAGGACACGGTGCTGATGGTGCCGCGCGAGAAGGTCGAGATCGCCTTCGTCGCCGACAATCCGGGCGACTGGATGTTCCACTGTCACATCCTCGAGCATCAGGCCGCCGGGATGATGGGGGTCATCCGCGTATCCGAGAGGGAGGAGCAGACATGAGCCGGAAGATACTCTGCCTCGCCGCATTGGCCGGCCTTTCGGTCAGTTCGGCCGCACTTGCCGACGGGGACGTGAGGCGTGGCGCACAGGTCTATCGCGCCTGTGTTGCCTGCCATGCACTCGAACCCGGCCTGCATCTCAGTGGTCCGAGCCTTGACGGCTTCATGGGGCGCATTGCTGGCACGGCGGAGGGATTTGTCCGCTATTCAAGCGGACTGCGGGACGCGGACTTTTTCTGGAACGAGGCCGCGCTCGACGGTTGGCTGAATGACCCGGTGGGCATGATTCCCGACACCTACATGACGTTCCGAGGAATCGACGACCCTCGGGCGCGCGCAGACCTCGTCGCCTTCCTTGAAATCGCCGGCCAGCCCAGCGGCGGCGAGAAGGTCGTCGACGAAGGTCTCATTCCGGCCGGCTGGCTGCGGGCCGGGGCGCCGGAGCCGATCGAGGACAGGCCGCCAGAAGTGCTTGTGACGGCAATCCGTCATTGCGGCGACAGCTACTTCATCACTACCGGCGACGGGCGGGAAACGCCCTATTGGGAGAAGAACATCCGGCTCAAGATCGACAGCGTCGAGACCGGTCCGCCATCCGGCGTCGCCGTGATCCTTGAAGCCGGCATGGGCGGTGACCGTTTCTCGGTGATCTTCGGGAGCCTCGCCGACCTCGATCATCTCGTCACGGAGCGCTGTGAGGCGCGCTGAACATGAAAGACACCAACACGACAACCACGCCCAGACAGTCCACTCGTTTTTCCAGACGTGGCTTTCTTGGCGCGATGGTGGCGGCGGGCACCGGGCTGGCCGGCCTGCCGTTCAGCCTTCGCGCCGCGCCCGGTACAACCCGTCCCGCAATCGCCTTCGATGGCAATGCCTTGATCCTGGCCGAAGACACCCTTTCTCGCAAAGATGGTGCCGGCGGTTGGATAGAGCTGTCCGCTCCGGCAGCGTGCAGCATCCTCTCGCTTGCGACGCATCCCGGCCGGCCCGGCTGGATAGCGGCGGGTCTCGCGGGTGGCGGCGTCGCCCTCTCGGAAGATGGAGGGCACGGTTGGAAGGCGAGAAGCCAAGGCTTGCCCGATGCCCCGGTAACAGCAGTGACCGTAGCAGCGGCTGACCCGGATACCATCTATGCCGCCATTCGCGGGGACGGCCTATGGAAAAGCGAGGATGCCGGTCGATCATGGGTCCTCGCGATGGACCGGCCGTGGCTCGCAGACGCTGAGCGTGATCTGACGGCATTGGCCTCGGTTGATCTGGCAACAGGTATGGGCGGCATCTGGATTTACGCCGGAACCGAACTGGGTCTCACCCGGGTTCCCGACTGCTTCTGCCGCTGGCAGGACGTGCAGCCGGGCGATGCGATGGATGCGCTTGTTTCGGGGAATCCGGCTCCCTCGGAGGCGCCGCTTCCGGAAGGCGAGACGATCAACGCGTTGGTCAGTGCGGCTTCGCTGCCCACTCGGCTTTACGCTGCTTTGCCTTCCGGCATCTGGGAATCGCAGGACGCCGGAGTCGTGTGGACGCAAAAGTCAAGCACAAGCGCGCTGGCCGTCGCTGTCCATCCCGCCAGTGCCGATCATGTCGTCGCCATCACCGGCGATGACCTCGTTGAGAGCCACGATGGTGGCGCAAATTGGACCGCGCTCGCACGCGCGTAACGGAGAATGTCATGAGCAAGATAACAATTGCCGCAGCCTTGGTCGCCGTGGTTGCCGTTGCAGGCATCGCCTACTGGTCAATGGGTTCAGCGAACGCTCCTCTGCAAGGATCATCATTCGCGGCAGCCTCGGCCAACAAGGCGATCACCATCTACCGTGATCCGGGCTGCGGGTGCTGCGATGCCTACGCAGACTATCTTGAGGGTGCCGGTTACAAGGTGACGCGCGTCGATGACGCCAACTTCGATCAGCGCTCGATCGAGGCCGGTGTTCCTGAGAAGGGACTTGGTTGCCACCTGGCCGAGATCGACGGCTACGTGGTCAGTGGCCTCGTGCCCGCCGAGATCATCGAGCGCTTACTTGAGGAACGCCCCGACATCACAGGCATCACCTTGCCGGGCATGCCCGGCAACGCCCCCGGCATGGCGCCGGCAAAGACTGGCACGTTAAAGACCTACGCCTTCGGATCCAACGGAGTGGAGGTCTATTCCGATGAATGAAACTGCAACCAACCCGCGGAAGTCCTTGGGCGTTCCCATCGCGGACGCCGTCCAAGCACTGTTCAGGCTGTCCGGCCTCATCACCATGCTGTTGGCTGGCGCCTGCGCCACCGTTGCCTTCGACTTCTTCGGCCAGAGCCTCAGTCCGATGTTGGGCTTCGCCAACCTCGCGCCGGTTCCGCTGGCCAACAACGTGATCCAGACGCTGTTCGGCGCCACCTACAGACCAGGCGCGGAATTCCTGCACTATTTTGCGGGAATGGTCGCCTATCCGCTGGGTTGGATGGTGCTCGCACGGCCCGTCGCGCGCACGTTCGCACCGGCTCTCGGCTGGGTTGTCCCCGCCGCCGTCTACGGCGTCCTGCTCTGGGTCTTTGCGCTCTACATCATGGCGCATCTGATCGCCGGCAATCCGGCCTTTCTCAGTTTCACCGGCATCACATGGGTCGCGCTCGCCGGCCATGTTCTCTTCGCGCTGGTCGCCGCCTGGGTGGTGGCCTGGCGTGATGACACGAGCGAGGCGCGCTGATGGGCGATTGCATGGACCAAATGATTGGCGGGCCGATGATCGGCATGTTGGTGGGCGGTGGACTTGCCTTTCTGCTGTTGATCGTGGTGCTCGGCCTGTCGGTCGCCGCATTGATCAAATATCTGCGGGGGCCCGCATGACGCGCGTCAGACTTGTCTCGAGTGCCGGTCTCGCTTTGGGCCTCGGCATGACCGTGTGGGTCGTCTCGGCGGAGGAGCAGGTGGTACCGGTCGGGTTGACGTTCCTCGGCGCGCCGGTGACGGCCGAGCAGGTCGCACACGGCCAGACGGTCTACGCCGAATACTGTGCCTCCTGCCACGGCGCAAACCTCGAGGGACAACCGAACTGGAGACGCAGGCTAGACAACGGCCGCATGCCGGCACCGCCACACGACGAGAGCGGTCACACCTGGCACCACTCGGACCAGGACCTGTTCGCCATCACCAAGCTCGGCGTAGGAGGTGTCGTCAAAGGTTATGAGAGCGACATGCCGGCCTTCGGGGACATTCTGAGCGACGGCCAGATTGCTGCTGTGCTCGCCTTTATCAAGAGCAGCTGGCCTGAGCGCCAGCGGGTTATGCAGGCCAGAATATCGGCCCACGACGGGAGCGGTTCATGAGCAGGATCGAGGAACACCCCACCAATCCAATGCGGAACCGCAAAGTCCTGACATTCCTGCCGCTTGCCCTAGCAGCCTTTTTTACTGTTGTATTAGCCTGGGGGTTGACTCGCGATCCAAGCATTCTCCCATCCATGCTCGTCGGCAAGCCGGTACCCGAGTTCGAACTGCCACCGGTCAAGGGACGGACACTTGGGTTATCAAATGCTGATCTTGAGGGCGAGGTGTCATTGGTCAATGTCTTCGCCTCCTGGTGCATAGCCTGCCGCGAGGAGCACCCATTATTCATGCAGTTGGCGGCGCAAGGCACCGTGCCGCTGCACGGTCTGAATTACAAGGACCGGCCAGATGATGCGGCCCGGTGGCTGGACAGTCTTGGCGATCCTTACGCACGCACCGGGGCCGACCTCAGCGGACGCGTGGCAATCGAATGGGGTGTGTACGGCGTACCCGAGACCTTCGTCGTCGGCACCGACGGACGCGTTGCCTACAAGCATATCGGAGCGGTGAACGAGGAGGTGCTTGCCGGGACCATCCTGCCGCTTGTGGAAGCGCTGCGCCAAGAGGCGCAAGGTGATATCGCGTTAGGAGGCGGCCTATGAGGAGTCTCTTGCAGGGACGACGTACGGCAATCGCATTTCTGGCAGCAGGGGCACTCCTACTGGCCGCGGTCGCGATGGTTGGCGTGAACAATTTCGGTGGTACCACGCCAACGAGTGCCCCTGAAAGAGGCGAACAGACCACAACGGCCTCGTCTCGCTCTTTCGTCATACACGAGGCGCCGCGCTCCCTTCCCGAAATCAGGTTCGATGGGGAGAACGGTCAACCGCTCACCCTCGCCGATTTCCGGGGTAGGACCGTGCTGCTCAACATCTGGGCGACATGGTGTGTGCCCTGTCGCGAGGAAATGCCGACGCTTGATGCCCTTGAAGCCGAATTGGGTGGTCCCGGCTTCGAAGTCGTGCCGCTTTCCGTCGACCGGGCCGGACCGGAGGTGGTCCGAAAGTTCTACGCCGAAATCGGCGTCCGGCACCTCGGTCTCTACATCGATTCCTCAATGCGGGCCACGTTCGACCTCCAAGCGCCAGGGCTGCCAACGACGCTCCTCATAGACGCTGAAGGTCGGGAACTCGGTCGGCTCGTTGGTTCGGCCGAATGGGATGCACCCGAGATGATCGCTTTCCTCAAGCCCCATCTGACCTCGAACTGAAAAACTGAAAAGGAGTATCCATGACTACGACACAACAACCCAATGCAGAAGACCGTTCGCTCGGTCGCGACCTGCTCTTTGCACTTCGTTACCACTTGAGCGGCCGCCGCGGCCTGCTCGTCCTTGCCGGGCTGGCAATCGTGGCCGGCCTGGCTTTGAATTGGGGCTGGCTGGCTGCCGCCGGCATCGCGCCGATCCTGATCGGTGTATTGCCCTGTCTTGCCATGTGTGCGCTCGGTCTGTGCATGAACCGGGCAGGTGGCAAGTCCTGCTCGACCACCGCGAGCAATTCCGATCCGGCCACGCTCGGCGGCGCAGGGTCAGTTACAAAGGCGGTTGCCCTCGACGGTCCGCCTGACCGGGCGTCGCCCGAACAGCCAATCAGCGGCGACGCCGCCGTGCTGGCAATCCCCGATCCGCAACCCTCCAAGGGAAGGAGACCGACCCATGCGTAAATCGACAAGAGCGCTCGCCATTGCTTCCGCCGTCATCGCGAACCTCGCGGTTGCAACTGCGCTCTACGGCCATGACTCAGAGGAGTCGGGCGGCTCCATGATGGGCTCCGGCATGATGGGCCAGGGCGGCATGATGAACATGATGGGCAAGATGAACGAGATGATGGAGGACTGTAACTCAATGATGCAGTCCACAAACCATGACGGTTTTGAACGGCCCAACAAGCAGTGGCGCGAGAGATCGCCCGACAACAACAACGCCCCAGGAACGAATGGCTAAGCCGCCGAAATCCGGCCCGCTCTCCATCCCGGAGGGTGGGCCGGTCACAGCCTTGCATAGCAACGTTCCCAGACAATCGAGAGGCCGTATCGCGACGGGCAGTGCTCGGGCGGTGCCTTCCGAAGGTGCCTGATATGACATCTACCAAAACAACGCAGCTGAGACGCATACGCTTCAGCCTTTGGATCCTGGTAGCCGTCGCTGTATTGGCGCTCGGCGGAGCCTATTTCGTGCGGACGGTCGGTTTTCGCGCTCCACCGAGTGCTGTTAGCGTTGGTGAATCCGCAATAAACACCGAGTTTTCATTGACTGATCACAACGGGAACCAAGTCACCGAGGTCGATTTTCTCGGGCGCTGGCAGCTCGTGTTCTTCGGCTTCACCCATTGCCCGGACGTTTGCCCGACCACGCTCGCCTACGTGGCGAATGTGCTGGATCACTTTGGCGAGGAGGTCGAGCACGTTGCACCGATCTTCATTACGGTCGATCCGACACGCGATACGCCGGAAGTGATGGCGGAGTATGTTCAGGCCTTCCACCCCAAGCTGGTTGGTCTGACCGGATCGGAAGCCGAGATCGTCGCGGCCGCCCAATCCTTCCGCGCCTACTACGAGAAAGTGGAAGAGGAAACCGCTTCCGATGGCTACCTGATGGCGCACGGCGGGCACATCTACCTGATGACGCCTGAAGGCCGCTTTGTGACTGCTTTCCGCGTAGGTGAACAGTCGGGGAAAGAAATGGCCGTCGATGTTATTGCAAGAATGAACGGGAAATAGTGATGAAAAAATTGATTGCAATAATCGTAGTGGCCTGCGCGATGGCATCACCCGCGCTCGCGGAGGAGAGTGTTCGCGTTCTGGATGCGTGGGCGCGGGCCTCTGTCCTCGCCTCCCGTCCCGGTGCCGCCTATGTCACGATCGAAAGCCCGTCGGACGATACGCTGAATGGCGCAAGCACGCCCGTCGCCGAGCAAATCATGATTCACGCAGTGGAAAAGTACGGCGACATAAGTCGCATGAAGCACGTCGAAACGCTCGACCTGCCGGCAGGGGAACGGGTCACGCTCGCGCCCGGCGGCATGCACCTGATGCTAACGGGGTTACATGAAAAGCTTGAAGAGGGCGCGACATTCCCCATGACGCTCAGCTTCGAGAACGCTGGAGAGGTTACTGTTGGCGTTTCCGTGCTTGGAATAGCGGCCGAGGGGCCACGGGAGGCTGCAGAATGAAGCGCTTGCTGACCTTGGCCCTCCTGCTGGTCGCACAGCCGGCGTTTGCAGATCATCCCGGAGAGCGCATCGACGAGGTGATGACCGCGCGGGAGCCGGCCTTCGAGACCGTGGATCGCCCTTCCACGCCCAATCTCGATGTCCAAGAACCAGGCGGCGACGTCCTGCACCTCGGCGAGTTCCAGGATCAGATCATCGTGCTGAGTTTTGTTCCGCAGACCTGTGACAGTCCATGCGCCAAACAGCAGGCCCTTCTGGCAGGAGTACAAGCACAGGTGAATATTTCGCCGATGAAGGAGATGGTCACGTTTGTAACGGTCGGGGAGGTTGCAGCCTCGATCGACGCGCCGTGGAACGAGGCGAACTGGCGGTTCGTGATCCCATCGGACGACGAGACAACTGCCGCTGCGGCGGATCGATTTGCCGCGTTTAGCAGCCGCGGCCAAGAGTTGCCGATGGCGCATGTCATCGACCGCAACGGTCGGCATGCTGCAATTTTTCATGGTTCCAGCTTCAGCAAGACAAATCTGACCCTCTACATCAACCAACTCATCAACAACGCGCATGCGCCAAAGCCGCCTACCAAATAGCGAAGGTGGGAATGGCTGACAGGCTGGGTCTGAACAGCGGGAGTAGGGAATTGACGCGATTTTCAAGGTTCACGGGGCGCCGCTTCGGCTTTCTTCTCCTGCCCCTGGTGCTTATCACCGCGGCGGGCGCCTGGTATCTAATCGATCCCGGCTTCAGGGCAGACCAGCCCCTTGCGGTCACTTCGGAGACCCTGCCGCAGGACGAATTTGAGCGACGCGTACGCGACTATCTGGTCGCCAATCCTGAAGTCATCGTCGAGGCCATACAGAACCTTGAGCGGAAACAGCGCGAAGCGGAGCACACGGAAGCGCAAGCAGCCCTGGCAGTCCATCGTGACGAACTGCTCAACAGCACGGAGAGCCCGGTCGGCGGCAACCCGAAAGGCGACGTAACCTTGGTCGAGTTTTTCGACTACAATTGTCCCTATTGTCGCCAGGTCGCGCCCATCATGGCGGCGGCGGAAGAAAACGATCCGCAGTTGCGCATCGTCTACAAGGAGTTCCCCATTCTGGGACCGAACTCCGTATTCGCGGCCAGGGCAGCGCTGGCGGCCGGCACGCAGGATCTCTACCCGCAGTTCCACAAGGCGATGATGCAAGTCTCAGGCACGGCTGACGAGGAGCAGGTCACGGCGATCGCCGGACAGATCGGCCTCGATATCGAGCGACTGCGTGCCGACATGGCCGATCCAGCGATCGACGCCGAGATTAACCGCAACATGGCGCTTGCCCGGGCACTGCGGATAAACGGCACGCCGGGTTTCGTCATCGGAGAGGAGATTCTGCGTGGCGCCACCGACCTACAAACCATGCAGCGGCTGATCGATCAAGCCCGGACGTATCAGAATCGTTGAAACCAGAGTGGCCTCTGAAAGTTTGTCCAAATGCCTGAACTCTCCAGTATCGGTATCCTCAGCGCATTCGTGGCCGGCATTATTTCGTTCCTGTCGCCTTGCGTGCTACCGTTGGTACCAGGATATGTTTCCTTTATCGCCGGCCGGTCAACTCTTGCTTCGCCGTCCGGTGAGGTTGCTGTCGCCCGAAGCGCGACGCTCGGCCTGACCCTCTGCTTCGTGCTCGGTTTCACCACGGTATTCGTTATCCTTGGAGCCAGCGCGTCGGCCCTCGGCCAGTTGCTGCTCGGTTACCGGTTCGAGTTGAATATCGTCGGCGGTGGTATCGTCATGCTGTTCGGGCTGTTCATGCTCGGGACTATCAGACCGGCGTGGATGATGCGCGAGGCGCGCTTCCACCTCGATCTGCCCGGTGGACGGACCGTTTCGGCCTATGTCCTCGGCTTGGCCTTCGCCTTTGGTTGGACACCGTGCATCGGCCCGATCCTCGGCGCCATCCTGACGGTCGGCGCCGCATCGGCGACGCTCGCTGACGGTGTTGCGCTGCTCACCATCTATTCGCTGGGCCTTGGCGTGCCGTTCCTGCTGGTTGCGTTGTTCACCGACACGTTGTTTGCCAGGTTAAAGGCCTTCGGAGGCCTTGGGCGCGTTCTACGGATGCTGGCGGGAGTGGCGTTGATCGTCATGGGCATCGCCATGATGACGGGATATCTGTCCGCGTTCGCCTTCTGGCTCCTGGAAACCTTTCCAATACTGTCTTCGATCGGCTGAGTTTGACGGAGGACGGGCGTCGAAGAAATTTTGGCTTGACCTTCCCATCTCTGGATAGCGCAGGTTTGACCTCAAGCAAGGAGGCGACGACGATGATCTCGAATACTGAGCGGTTGGAACGGGATATACTCCGCGTGTTCAGATGTGCCTGCCGGCAAGACCGGCCGGACATCGCCGAATTCCTGCTCAAAGCACTGGAGAAACTGGAGAGCGAACGCGAGAATTCCGCTACAGAAAGTCGCCCATTGATCGATGCCTACCGCGATCTGGCCGGAACCTGGGACTGCGGAGAATCATGAACTCGGCGGGCCGGCGGCACTGGCCATCGATTTGGTTTCCAACCATCAAATGGATCGCGGACCCCACAGTATGATTGCGGCGCCGACCAGACAAACCGCAGCGCCCGTCACGTCCCAGCGGTCGGGTCGTTGGGATTCCGCTAACCAAAGCCACAAGAGCGATGCGGCAATATAGATGCCGCCATAGGCCGCATAGGCACGGCCGGCGAAATCGCTGTCTATGCGTGTGAGAAGCCAAGCAAAGATGACAAGGCTGGCCATGCCCGGCACCAGCCAGAGCGGCGAGCGGTCCAAGCGTAGCCAAGCCCAAAAGGAAAAGCAGCCAGCAATTTCCGCCAGTGCGGCGCCGATGTAAATCGTGAGTGTTGCCATCACGATGCCAGCGCCTCTAGCACTGGGCATTCCGGTACGTCCTCGCCGGAGCAATTCGCTGCGGTCGCTGCCAATACTTTCTCGATCCGCTTGAGGTCGGCGATCTTGGCTCGAACATCGGCGAGGTGCCGCTCCGTCCGCTCCTTCACCTGGGCACAGGTCTGCGTGCCGCCATCGACAAGGTTGAGCAGGCCTCGGATCTGCTCTATGGAAAAGCCGAGTTCGCGGGCACGAAGGATGAATCGCAGCCGCGAGATGTGGGTTTCGTCATAAACGCGATAGCCGGACGCCGTGCGCGGCGGGTCGGGCATCATGCCGGTCTTCTCGTAATAGCGGATGGTTTCGAGATTGCAGCCCGTGCGCCGGGCCATTTCGGCGCGCTGCAATCGCTTCCCGGAAACGTGATCGGCCATGGTTCGAATTTCTCCTTGAGCCTGTAGTTGCTACAGACCGTAGCGTGCATTCGACTGAAATTCGAGGGCGAACCGCATGAGTGACACAGAAATCGAAACCATGGCGCTGGACGGGCCGGCGCAAGTGCCGGATCGGAAGAAGAGGTGGTTTGCCGCCGGTGGCGTTGTCGGCGCGATTTTGGCTTCGACCTGCTGCATTGCGCCGCTCGTACTGTTGATGCTCGGTGTGTCGGGCGCCTGGATCGGCAACCTCACCGCGCTCGAGCCCTACAAGCCGATCTTCGCCGGCGTGGCGCTGGTCTTCATCGGGCTCAGCTTCCGGCAGGTCTATTTCAAGGCCCAGCCGGTCTGCGAAGACGGGTCCTATTGCGCCCGTCCCGAATCCACCCTCATCACCAAATCAGCCCTGTGGCTTTCGACCGTGCTGGTCGTTCTAGCGCTGACGATCAACTGGTGGGCGCCGCTTTTCTATTAGGAGAACTGACATGAAACGACTTCTCATCGTTGTTGGACTGCTTGCCATCGGTGCGTCCGACCTTCCCCTTATCGCCGCAAAGTCGTCGCCGGTTCTCGTTTCGGCGGCGCAGGCGGCTGAGACTGAACAGACCGCCACGTTCGACGTGCCGGGCATGACCTGTGCGCTCTGCCCCGTCACGGTCAGAAAGGCGATGGAGGGCGTTGCAGGCGTCAAGTCTGTGACGGTTGATTTCGATGCCAGGACGGCGACCGTGGTGTTCGATCCGGCCAAGACGACGATCGATGCCATTTCCGCCGCTTCAGCCAATGCCGGATACCTGGCGGTAGTGAGAGGCTGAGTCCGGTGAAAGACGCAACCGTCCTCAAGACCGGTGTCGCTGGCTCGATTATCGCCGCGGTCTGCTGCTTTACGCCTGCGCTCGTTATTCTGCTTGGGGCTGTCGGCCTCTCGGCCTGGCTAGGCTGGATCGACTATGTGCTTTTCGTGGCTCTCGCAATCTTCCTAGGCTTGACCGTCTATGGCCTATGGCGGCGGCAGCGGGCTGCGGCGTGCTGCTCAAGCGAGACCCATCCCAATAAGGAAAGTGCCTGACATGTCCGATTGCTGCTCGACGAACGACAACAAGAGCAAGAATGGCTACGACCTGGCCGTCATTGGCGCCGGCTCGGCCGGCTTCTCCGCGGCCACCACTGCGGCCGAACAAGGCGCGAATGTTGCTCTCATCGGGCATGGGCTGATCGGCGGCACCTGCGTCAATGTCGGCTGCGTGCCATCCAAGACCATGATCCGTGCTGCGGAGGCGCTGCACGGCGCCCGCGCAGCCGGCCGCTTTCCCGGTCTTACGGGCGAGGCGAATGTCGTAAACTGGGGCCGGCTGATCGGGGCCAAGGATGATCTGGTGACGACGCTGCGCCAGAAGAAATATATCGACCTGCTGCCCGAATATAACGGCGTCGCCTATTTCGAAGGCGCGGCGCGCCTTAACGGCAAAGGCGTTCTCGTCAACGGCGCCGCCATCGCGGCGGACAAGATCATCGTGGCAACGGGGTCTGCGCCGGGTCTGCCGGACATTCTCGGCATCGCGGATGTTCCTTATCTCACCAGTACCACCGCCCTGGAGCTGACAGATCAGCCCGCTTCGCTGGTGATAATTGGCGGCGGCTATATCGGCTGCGAACTGGCGCAGATGTTCGCGCGGGCGGGAACGAAGGTCACCCTCGTCACCCGCTCCCGCCTGTTGCCCGAGGCCGAGCCGGAAGTTTCTGAAGCATTGACCCAGTATCTGGCAGACGACGGGATCTCGGTTCTGACTGAGCTCTCCTACCGGGCGATCAAAGCCATTGAGAACGGCGTAGAGTTGACCATCGAGCGCGACGGTCAGCCAGAATCTCTCGCGGCGCAGCATACTCTCCTCGCGACCGGCCGCAGGCCTAATTCTGCCGACCTCGGGCTTGAGGAAGCGGGGGTAAGGCTTTCCCAAAATGGCGGCATCGTCGTCGATGACTGGATGCGCACATCAAAACCGGGAACTTACGCCGTGGGCGACGTTACCGGCCGCGACCAGTTCGTCTACATGGCGGCTTACGGCGCGAAGCTCGCCGCGCTCAATGCCTTGAACGGCGACAGTTTCGCCTATGATAATACGGCCATGCCGTGGGTGACGTTCACCGACCCACAGGTCGCGGGCGTGGGGCTGACCGAGAAGGCCGCCCGGGTCGCCGGATTCGAGCCCAAGACTTCGATCGTTCCCCTTGACAAAGTTCCGCGGGCGCTCGTCGCACGCGACACGCGAGGGCTCATCAAGCTGGTCGCGGACGCTGAGACCGATCGCCTGCTCGGTGCAGAAATCCTGGCGCCGGAGGGTGCGGACAGCATCCAGACCGCCGTACTTGCAATCAAGCACGGCATGACAGCGAAAGCTCTCGGGGAAACGATCTTCCCGTACCTCACGACGGTCGAGGGTTTGAAGCTCGCAGCTCAAGGCTTTCGCGACGACCTCGCAAAGCTATCTTGTTGCGCAGGCTAACAACGGCCCGATTGCTGGCCACTCCAGTGATCAACGTGCTAATCCGTTGATCCCGTGCCAATTTGCAGGATTCCGATCGTGGCTGGCGACAAGTGAGCTAATTTTCAGAGCAAGGAATGCATGCCGCAGACCGGCTAGGCGGCGACACAGCCGAACGCCGTCGCCATCGCCTTGTGCTCATTGGTTCGCCCTGAAAAACGCTTAAGCGATTGAAACAGTGCGGGTGGGGCGACGTGTTGAAGTATCGAGATGTGCGGCCGCGCTGAGGAGGTCGGATAGGATTTGGACAAGCCGAAGCCTCGGTTTGTTGAGGATAAGGCGCAGGTTGTGTCCGGCGGCGGCCAGGAGCGCATTGATCCTGTCGCCCTCGTGTCCGAGAAGGTAGTTTCGGCCGAGCCTGCCGTCGTTTTTGGCATGACCGATCATGGGTTCGATGGCCGATCGTCGCTTGAGCTCGCGTTTCATGGTGGGCGTCAGGCCCCGGCTGTGCCCTGAGAGCATAGCCATGGCCGCGATAGCCCTTGTCGGCATAGGCGCGTTCGACGGCCACACCGCTCATAGCTTCGGCCTGCTCGAGGGTGGCGTCCAGGGTGTGCCCGTCATAGGGATTGCCCTGGAAGGCCCTGGCAGCGAGGAAGATCCCTTCCCGGTTGGTCGCCGCGACGCCACCTTGCAGCCGAACTCGTAGCGCTTGTGGGCTTTACCCTTGGCGATACAGACCACCTCCGGGGCGTGCAGGCTGTAGAGCTTGTTCTTATCCGACGGCTTCTGAGCCAGGAGGCGCTCGACCAGGCCCATGAGGCGAGCGAAGTGGGCCTGTTGTGCATCATCGCCGGCGATCTTGCGGCCGACATCGCGGTAGACTCGGCCGAGGTAGGTGCGCAAGCACTTCAACTCGCGGCGCATGCGCTTGTACTGCCTGGCGTGGGCATAGCGGGCGGCCTGCACCGAGGCCTTCTTGGCCAGCCGTGTGTGGCTCTGGCGCAAGGTGATGCCGGCCTTCTTGGCCTGGCGCACCAGGATCTGCAAGGCCTTGAGGTAGAGCCGGCTGTCGGTCGGGTGGGCGATCGCCTTTTCTTGCACCGTGGTGTCGACTGTGACCCGCTCCAGGCTCGAGGGTTTCACCGTGCCACTCTCGAGCGCCATCTCGACCGTGGCCTTCAAGACCCGCTCCATCTCCTCAGGCCCGATCCGCTTGCGCCAGCGGGTCATCAGCGAGGGATCGATCGGCAGCTCATGCTGAAAGAACTCCAAGCCGCAGAAGTACTGCCAGTAGGAGTTCTCCACCCAGCGCGTCACCACCTCCTCGTCGGAGAGATCGTAGCTGTGCTTGAGATAGTGCAGCCCGACCATCAGCCGGGTCGGCTTGGCAGGCCGGCCGATCGGCTTGTAGAAGCGACCGAAACCCTCCTCGAACTCAGACCAGGGCACCAACTCCGACAGGCGCACCAGCGGGTGCTTCAGGTCGATGATGGCGTCAAGACGCTCGCGAAAGAGGTCCTTGCCGCCGCGGGATCGTTTCGAACTCTGCATCGGAAAACACCAGAAATCGTGGCCTCAGGCATCGCTTCCTAGCATTATCCAACACTTCGAATCGCTTCGGAATCCCCCAATTTCAATGCCTTCACACTTTCTCAAGACGGACCCTTTACGAGAGTCGGACTCTAAGGTCATTGAGAATAAATATTGAACAAAGATGATATACTTAAAGCGGTTTAACTGAAGGAGTTCTTTCCCATGACACTCATGCTTCACTGCGGTGCAGAAGAGGTCGAGTACGATGCTCTTCGCACCCTTGACGTCCCTGCGGCGACCAAGTCGCATGTTCCCATTCCGCACTTCCGCGTCGTGGACATGCTGCGCTACACGCTCGGCTTCTACGGTCACGAGATCACCGAAGAGCATCACGGCGTTACCGAGGACGGCATGCGCTACTTTGGTCTGCTGTCCCTCAAGAGCGGCTATGGTGACTACGAGGATACGGTTGTCGTTCGAAACAGCCACGACAAGAAATTCCCCGTCGGTATCGGCTTCGGCGGCCGCGTGTTCTGCTGCGACAATCTCAGCTTTCACGCCGATCACGTCATCAAGCGCCGGCACACCGCGAATGCCAAGCGTGACCTGCCTGGTCTCGTTGGCGAGCTGATCGAACCGCTCACCGAAGAGCGGGAGAAGCAGCACCAGACCTTCCTCACATACAAGAGGACGGACTTGGACAACCTGGCGGCCGATCACGCCATCCTCGAGCTCTACCGCCATGGCATCATCAACGTCACGCGGATCGCTGATGTGGTGCGACAGTGGGAGGAGCCGGAGTACGAGGATTGGGGCGACAGGACGGCCTGGCGGCTCTTCAACGCCGTCACGTACTCACTGGCGGGCCGCATAGCGGAATCCCCCATCGTCACTCGTCGGCTCCACAACGTCATCGACGGAGTGTGCCAGCAGCTTCAATGACTCTACAGCCCGCTCTCGCGGGCTTTTTCCTGCTCGTTCGTGTGATTAATGAACCGCGCCGGATTTGTCGGCGGCTCCAGAGTTTGAGAGGATGGAGCGATGACAAGCAAGAGCGGCACGAGATTTTCACCGGAGGTACGCGCTCGCGCGGTCCGGATGGTGTTCGAGCACAGCGAGGACTATGCCTCGCAATGGGCAGCGATCTCTTCGATCGCAGCCAAGATCGGCTGTACGGCGGAGACCTTGCGCAGATGGGTCCGGCAGGCGGAGCGCGACCAGGGTCAGCGCTCGGGTCCGACGACGGATGAGAAAGTCCGGCTGAAGGCTTTGGAGCGCGAGGTCCGCGAGCTTCGGCAGGCCAATGAGATCTTGCGCAAGGCGTCAGCCTATTTCGCGCAGGCGGAGCTCGACCGCCGGTTCAAGCCATGATCGCCTTCATCGACGCGCACCGCCAGGGCTATGGGGTCGAGCCGATCTGCAAGCTGTTGCCGATCGCCCCATCGA
>JAVJSY010000014.1:0-6331 GCA_040219175.1 Kiloniellales bacterium | reverse complement strand
TCCTCAGGAAAGCCGCCGAACGGACCAGAGAGGACCTCTACGACCGCATCGCAGATATCCTCACACGCTTCAAACCTCAAGAATGCGCCAACTACCTCGCTAACTCAGGCTATGCTTCCAACTAAATCCATCAGGCTCTAGCTGGCTTGCCTGGTTCAAACCACTGATCTTGAAGGCGATGTCGGCGTCGGCATCGCCGTCGATGTCGACCTCGACACGGCCGGAACCGGCATGGCGCGCTTGCGAATCGCCCTGGCCCTGGAAGGCCGCGCCGCCACGATAGGAGAAGTCGCCGCTCTCCAGCCCGCTGGAGAAGACGAAGCGGTCGCGATCCTCGGCACTGTTCAGCCTGACGCCGGAGAAGTCGGCGATGATCGGAAAGCTGTCCAGCCCCTCGTCGCCATCGAAGAAGAAGCGATCCTGGCCGTCGCCGCCCCAGGCGCGATCGCCATCCTCCAGCATCAGGGAGTCGCGTCCCTTGCCGCCGTAGAGGCGGTTGTCGCCGCCGCCGCCACGCAAGATGTCGTCGCCATTGCGGCCGAAGAGGCGATCGTCGCCCTGCATGCCCTGCAGACGATTGTCGCCGCCGTTGCCCACCAGGCTGTTGTCCAGGTCGTTGCCGCGCCCGGTGGAATCGCCACTGCCCAGCAGGCGCAGGTGCTCGACGTGATCCAGGCTGCCGCCCTCGGGCAGGGTGTAGTGGCTGCCGGCACGCACCCAGTCGATCCCGCCGGCTGCACTCTCGCGCACCAGATCCTGGGGGCGATCGGCGACGAAGGTGTCCCTACCCGCCCCGCCGAAGAGGGTGTCGGCGCCGGCACCGCCATTGAGGAAATCGGCACTGTCGCCGCCGAAGAGGCTGTCGCTTCCATCACCGCCGACCAGGTGGTCCGCAGCGGAGCCGCCCCAAAGACTGTCGCCGCCCGCACCGCCGCGCAGGCTGTCGCCGCCGGCCCCGCCCAGCAGTTCGTCGGGTCCTTCCTGACCGAACAGACGGTCGCCGCCGCTTCTGCCCAGGATGCGATCGCCGGCCGAGGTGCCGACCAGGGAGTCGTTGCCGCCAGTGCCGACAATCTCGTCGCTGGCGCTCTCGCCCGAGATCACATCCAGCTTCTCGTTCTCGCCCTGGATCCGCACCGACTCGACGACACGGCTGGGCAGACCGCCACCGGAGAAGGTCACCTGGTAGAGGCCGTTTGGCAGCTCCAGGCTGTAGCCACCGCTCGACCAGGTGGCGGTGTCGAAGGTACCGGCCGACCCACTGGCGCTGATCCGCACGCCCCCCAGGCCCTCGCCCGGATCGTAGAAGGTGTCGCCATCCCCATCGGCGATCGCCACGCCGGTCAGGAAGACCCGCCCGCCGTCGGCGAAGTTCTGCGTGATCATAGAGGTGTGCGGATAGGTCTGCCCGTCGGTGAAGGCGCCCTGCACCTGGCCGATGCCGATCTCGGAGAAGTTCTCGTCCAGAATGTTGCTGCGGTGGCCCGAAGAGCGGAAGAGCCCGCGATGCTGCGAATCGATGGTGCTGGGGCGACCGGCGAAGCCGGCCGCGAAGCTGCCGTACCAGGAGATGTTCTCGCCCAGAGCGTAGCCGCCGTTTGCCGAGGTCCAGCCGGCATCGAGGATCCGCTGACTCATCGTCGAGCCGTCGGGTGCGGTGTGGTCGAAGAAATCCTCATCGATCATGCGGGTGGAGTAGTCGCCCGAGGCTTTCAGCAGATCCGGCGTGAAGGCCAAGGGCTGCCTGGCCCCGGCTTGTCCGGAGCTGAGCGCGGTATCCTGTCGGTCGGCCTCGGCGCCTGGGTTGGCCCGCGCGCGGTTGACCAGTTCCAACATGTATTGCTCGAGGGGGCTCGGCGTTTGCATTTGTTCAAGGTCCTCACCTTTTCGGCCCCTGCTGCCTGCTCCCCGGCAAGCCTCCAGGGGACCACCCTCTCAGGCCCGGCGAGGCTCGAAGCCCGGCAGGGCAGAGCTGTGGCCGAAAGATGGCGAGACCTTGGATTGCGCCCTGCGACATGAAATGTGATCGCCCTCACCTGCTTATTCGCAGTCGATGGGGCGCCATTCGAGATGGGATGATGTCCTGCGCTCTAAGATCGCTTCCGCTTTCCCCTCCCGACGCTATAAAGATCGCCAACACCAAGGAGATCGCCATGCAACTCACTGATCAGGAAATCGACCGCTTCCACCGCGAGGGCTACCTCTTCTACCCCGGCCTCTTTTCGGCCGAGGAGATGGCCCCGCTGCTGGCCGAGTTGCCGGACCTGCTGGCGCGCAAAGGCCCGGAGGTCGTGCGCGAAGCCGAGAACAGCGAGGCGGTGCGCCTGGTCTATGGCGCCGATGCCTTCGCCGATGCCTACGGCCGCATGAGCCGCCATCCCCGCCTGCTGGGCCCGGTGCGCCAGCTGCTGGGCGAGGCGGTCTACATCCACCAGACCCGCCTCAACCCCAAGGAAAACTACGGCGGCGGCACCTGGGACTGGCATCAGGACTTCGGCTCCTGGCACCGCGCCGATGCCATGCCGGAGCCGCGCGCGGTGATGACCGCGATCCTGCTGGATGAGGCGACCGCCGCCAACGCGCCCTTGCTGATCGTGCCGGGCAGCCAGCACCACGGCCTGGTCGAGCAGGTCGACCAGCAGGAGGTCACCGGCTATGTGCTGCACGTGATCGACCGCCCGACCCTGGCCGGCCTGGTCGCGGAAGGCGGTCTGGTGCCGCTGACCGGCCCGGCGGGCTCGGTCTGCTTCCTGCACTGCAACATCGTGCATGGCTCGGCCAACAACATCACACCCTATCGCCGCGCCATCTGGTACGTGAACTACAACGCCATCTCCAACGCCTGCCGGAACCTGGAGCGCGCCTGGCATCACAACAATCGCGACCACAGCCCGCTCCAGGCCCTGGCCGACGACTGCCTGACGGCCGAGCCGGCCTAGGGCGAGCGCCCGCGCTGTGATCAGGGGTGCGCCGTGAGCAGGGGTGCGCCGTGAGCAGGGGTGCACCGATCGGCGTCTTCGATTCCGGTCACGGCGGCCTGACGATCCTGAGCGCGCTGACCCGGCGCCTCCCTTGGGAGCATTTTCTCTACCTGGGCGACCACGCCGCCGCCCCCTATGGCGAGCGCAACCCGCAGGAGATCTATGAGCGCACCCAAGCCGCCGTGGAGCTGCTCTTCGCGCTCGACTGCCGCCTGGTGCTGATCGCCTGCAACACGGCCGCTGCCATCGCCTTGCGCCGCCTGCAGCAGGGCTGGCTCGCCCGCCACCATCCCGACCGGCGGGTCCTGGGCGTACTGGCCCCCATGGTCGAAGCGCTCTCCGGCCGCTCCTGGACCGGCAGCCAGCCGCTGCGCGGCGGCATGCTGGGCGCCGGTGCTGAATCCGTTGCCGTTTTCGCCACCCGCCGCACCGTCGAGAGCGCTGCCTACCCTCGCGAGGTCGCAGCCCGCAGTCCGGCCGTGCGCATCGACCAGGAGGCCTGTCCCGGTCTCGCCGGCGCCATCGAACAGGACCGCCCCGACGCCGACCTGCAGGCGATGATCGCCACCGCCGTCGACGCCCTCCTGGCCCGCCACGCCGAAACCCCGCCCGAGGCCGCCGTGCTGGGCTGCACCCACTTCCCGCTGGTCGCCGGCCACTTCGCCGCCGCCCTACCACCAACAACCCGCCTCCTCTCCCAGCCGCAGGTGGTGGCCGCCGCGCTGCAGAGCTATCTGGCACGCCACCCGGAACGCTCCAGCGGCCCGGGCGAGACCCGTTTTCTGACGACGGGGAGTCCCGCGGTGGTATCGCAACTGGCAACCCGGTTTCTGGGCGGGCCGGTGCGCTTCTTGGAGGTGCCGTGAGGCTTGCGGCAGCCGCAGGTCGGCCGGGTTATGCTCCACTGCTGTGCTCGTGGCAGAGCGCGTCGATGTCGTCCTTGCGCAAGGCAACCCCAAGCAAGGCGCAGCGCGCACCCAGCATGGTCTTCTCGTGGTGCCGACAGGTCTTGCAGATGCCGAACGATCGATAGCCGCGCTGCGCCAAGAGGTTCTCCAGAATGCTCTCCAACCCCTCCTCGAGTGATTTGGCTTCGTTTCGCTCGAGCGTGGCGACAGCTGCGTCCAACCCCCGTGCCGTGCTGAGGGTCGCGGTGCCCTTGGCGGTCAGTTCATAAGAGAGGCTGCGCCGGTCGGCGGCAGAGGGGATCGATACGATCAACCCCTTGCGTTCCAGCGACTTCAATGTCTGCGAGGCGGTGCCACGGGTCGTGCAGAGAAAGTCAGCGACATGAGAGGGCGCGCGGGAGAAGCGATTCGCCTGAGCCAGGTAGGTCAGGGCGCTGCGCTGCGCGGGGTTGAGCCCATCGTTCCAATCCTCGGCCGCCGAGAGGCGCGCGAGCCGGTCGATCAGGTCACGGATGCGTGGGGGTGCGGTGCTTTTCACAGTCTTTAGATAGCGAGTCGAAATTTCGATTGCAATATTTTCGACTCGCTATTATAATGCTGAACACCACTCGGCAAAGGAAACTGATGGGCCGATGCCCCCCGCGGCTCGCGGCAAGTATCCGGCGACCGTCGAGGCTGCTCATGTTCATGACGCGCCGCTCGAGAGTGCGAAGAATCGCCGGGATCGTCCGGCTCATCTACGACCCACTGCCCGCGGCTCTTCCATCAGCGATGTTATCGCTTGGTGCATGTCCTTAGTGGTCCGATCCGAACGCTTGGATCCCAAGCGTTCGGTGAATCGGCCCGCTAACGTGTTGAACTGGTGGTGCAACCCAGAGGGATGGGAACCATCCCTCTGGGATGCACCACTAGTCTCGTCGGACAGCTCTTCGATTGCCATGCCTTTCTGCGCCTCATGTTGTCAAGTCGGCTGGGTTGTCACGTCGGCTGGGCTTGGCGATTCTTGGACGGGGGTAGGAGCGGATATTCGCCGGCAAGGTCGAGGTTCATGATCCCCATCCACTGCGCCGGCGTCTACCTCGGCCGTTCCCGCCGCCCTTATTCTCCAGGCAACGCCGGAAGGCCGGCAAATGATGGTGTTGGGAGGCATATTGCAGGCGGCGCATCACGCCGAGTGCCTCGGGGTCGTCGATCGCTCTTAGTAGGCGATCGTACATCGCGGCATTCTCGATCTCGGCTTCGATCGCGGCCGCGCAGGCCTCGCGTAAACTGCCTGGTGCCGACACACGCTCCGGCCATCTGTCGGGTGACGGTGGTGAGCCGCGACGCTCGAGCAGCCTCAGGAGTGCCTTGGCATGTCGATCTTCAGCCTCAACGATGTTAATGAAAGGGCGAACCGGACCGAAGCGCTCTATCACCTTTCGATAGGTCGCGCGCGCCTTGTACTCGTCCTCGAGGGCCTCCTTCAGTGCGGCTATCGTTGCGCAATCGGGCATGTGTTTTAACCTCCTATCGGCGACGAACACATCCGGCGTCAAGGCACATTGCGCTGTCTTTTCAGCGTCAGATACATCAGCGCGAGATAGACGCCGGGCAAGATGATAAGCACCATGACTTGGGCTATACCCGGCGCCTGGCATTCCGTCGAATAAAAGAGATAGCCGATATAGGCATCTATAATTCCGACAATGGCTATGCCAATGAACCAAGGCAAAAGGGGGTTACGTCGCACGGGTTCTGCCATCTGAGACTCCCAACTTCCTTGAATTACGCAGTGAAGCGTAAGCTTGCTTTTTAAAGCCAGCATCGACCCAGCGTCTCCGCCGGGCCGCGCTGACCAAACCGCTATTCTGCGGTTTTGCTGAGCTTTCTCTTCGAGAAGTACCAGTCGGTGTACTCGTACCCTTTAGACGCACGCCTGTCGGCTTCTTCCTGTGTCTGCGGAGGCGGGACAATAACGTCCTCGCCGGGCTTCCAACCTTCCGGCGTAGCAACGCCGTTTGCATCACTCGTCTGCAGCGCCTCGAGAAGACGCAGAAACTCGCCGATGCTCCGTCCATTCGACATTGGATAATAGACCATGGCCCGCAGCGTGCCCTCCGGGTCAATCAGGAACGTCGCCCGAACGGCCGAGGTGTCGCTTGCACCTGGCTGGATCATTCCGTACGCATTCGCGACGTTCATGGAGAGATCCTCAATGATCGGAAACGGGATCTTCACGCCGAAGTTCTGCTCGATGTTTCGTACCCACGCGATATGCGCAAAATTGCTGTCTATCGACAGTCCGAGCAAGTCACAGCCTAGGCGGTGTGGACGAAATGACTCATGTAGAGGGGATTCCTCGGATCGGAGGAATTGTGATTCGTAAGGAGCCGATGCTCATTGGAGGGATCGGCGATGTCAACACAGATGACGGAAGCAGACTGGGAGATTGCAGTGCGG
>JAVJSY010000013.1:0-68687 GCA_040219175.1 Kiloniellales bacterium | reverse complement strand
TCCTCAGGAAAGCCGCCGAACGGACCAGAGAGGACCTCTACGACCGCATCGCAGATATCCTCACGCGCTTCAAACCTCAAGAATGCGCCAACTACCTCGCTAACTCAGGCTATGCTTCCAACTAAATCCATCAGGCTCTAGCCAAATTCGGCTTTGCAAAACGACGCTAGATTGCCGCGCTGACGCTCACGATGATCGCCTGGACCAGGCCGATGGCACCCGAGATCGGGCGGAACTGCAGGCCGGCCTCGTTGTCCACCTGGAACGCGACCGTGGCATTGCGGGAGAGCGGGCTTTCGGCGGTGTCGGTGACGCCCAGGATCGGCAGGCCGCGGACATAGGCGTCGCGCACCACGTCGACCACCGGGGGCGAGTAGGGGGTGAATCCGGTGACGAAGAGCAGGTCCTGGTGGCTCATGTTGGCCACCTGCTGGGAGGCCATGCCGCCGGCGAAGTCCAAGAGGCTGCAGCGGCGTTCCAGCCGTGTCATGCCATAAGCGAAGTAGGTGGCGATCGGGCGTGAGCGGCGCAAGCCGGCGACATAGATGTGCCGGGCCGAGAGGCAGAGCTGGACGGCGCGCTGCAGTTCCTCGGGATTGATGTCCCGGCGCAGAGCCTCCAGCGAGGTGATCAGAGTATCGACACAGGTGTTCAGGGCCGCCGAGGCATCCTCCGGCCGGCCGGCATTCGCACGCTCTTCATAGACCTTCTCGCGATAGATCGGTCCGCCCTCGATCAGGCGCAGCTTGAAGACCTGCTGCAGCGCGCTGAAGCCGTCGTAGTCGAACTCTTTGGCGAAGCGGATCAAGGTCGAAGGCTGCACGTCTAGCGAGCGCGCAATAATCGCGATGGTTTGCAGCGCCAGTTGGTTGGGTTGATCCAGAGCCAGGCGGGCGATGCGCTGCAGATGCGGGCTGAGGTCGTCGAAACGGTCGCGAATGCGTTCGCGCAGGGCGTCGAAAGTCTCAGCCGAATCGGCATCTCTTTTGTGGCCGGGTTCCATCCCCTCAGTAAGTGCGAAGATTCGTTCACTTTCAAGCACAATCGGTTCCTCTGGCTGCTTTCCTGGTCTATGAATGTCGTTTGTCGCTTGACTTCACGAAGAATTATTCCTACTAGAAAAAAAATTCAATATCAAGTCTTAAAGGAATCTGTGATCCACTTGGAGGGCAAAGGCGGGCCCGGGCGGTCCTCGCCTGCATGGCTAGGGCCTAGATGGCTAGGGAAGGACGACCATGAAGAAGACGCTGTCACGCAGAGGCTTTCTGGGCGCAAGCGCTGCAACTGCGGGTGTAACCACCCTCTATGGTCCTTGGCGCGTGAACCGGGTCTACGCCGCGCAGGACGACAAGCCGATCAAGATCGGCTTTACCTCCGACGCGAGTGGACAATATGCCAACTCCGGCGCCAGCGATCGGCGCGGCATGGCGATGGCAATCGCCGAGGCCAACGCAAAGGGCGGCGTGCTGGGCCGACGCATCGAGACCATGCACATCGATACCGAGACCACGCCTGCCACCGGCAGCCGCGTGGCCGAGCGCATGATCAGCCGCGAGGACTGCGGCTTTCTGATCGGCGGCGTCAGCTCGGGCGTGGCCAACGCGATCAGCCAGGTGGCGCAGAAGTACGGCGTTATCTACCTCAACACCAACTCCAGCTCGCCCACCGAATCGGGCAAGAACTGCCACCGGGTGAAGTTCGTCTGGGACGGCAACGGCACCAACTTCGCCAAGGCCGCGGTGAAGAACGCCATCGATAGCTTCGGGCCCAAGTGGCTGCTGGTGACCAACGACTATGTCTGGGGTCACAACACCGCGGCCTCGACACGCAGGCTGCTGACCGATGCCGGCGGCTGGGTCGAGGAGGAGATCCTGGTGCCGCAGGGAACGCGCGACTTCTCCTCAGCACTGATCAAGATCCAACAACAGGCACCAGACGTGGTCGCAGCCGCGGTCGGCGGCGACGATCAGAAGGCCATGCGTCAGCAGGTGGCGCAATTGGGCATGGGCGAGAAGCCGGCCTGGATCAACAATCAGCAGGACTGGCCGGACATCTATGGCTTGCCGAAGGACAACCTCTTCGGCGTCTTCGGCACCACCTGGTACTATAAGCTGGATCTGCCCGGGGTCGCCGACTTCGTGAAACGCTATCAGGCCGCCTATCCGGATACCGCCATGCGGGTCCCAGGCAATGTCTTCTACAACGGCTACATGGCGACCAAGGAGTTGCTGGCGGCGATCGAGCGCGCGGGCAGCACCAACAACATCGCCATCATCAAGCAGTTGGAAGGTCATCGCATGTCGGCCGAAGACCGCATGCAGCATCACGATGCCTGGATCGACCCAGAGACCCACCAGGTCCAGCAGACCATCTATCTGGCAACCGCAAACCAGGAGAGCAGCGACAAGGAGGACCTCTTCAAGATCCTCTCGAACTCGGCGCCCGGCGACGTGGCCGACGGTGACGCCGTCGCTGCCTGCAAGCTGGAATCCTATGAGGAGACGCCAAGCTTCGATGCCTAGGAGCCCGTCCGGGAATTGCTTGTGTCCTGCATCGCTGCCGGAGCCGCGATTGCCGCGCATGTCAGGAACGGGGGGCGCCGGCTTGACGATGCGCCCGGCAGCGACCCGAAGGGCTGACTTATCAAGGCCTTGGGACAGCGTCGAGCGCCGCTTACGATGCGCCCGGCATCGCCACGCGCCGCTCTCCTTGCCCAAAACCCTGATAAGTCAGTGCAGGGCACAAGCAAGTCCCGGACGGGCTCCTGGCCAAACCGAGCCGCCGCTGTAATGACCCTGCTGCTGCCGCATCTTTTCAATGGCCTGACCCTGGGATTGCTCTTTGCCCTGATTGCCCTGGGTTTTACCTTGATCGTCGGCGTGATGGAGGTCTTCAACCTGGCGCATGGCTCGCTCTTCGCACTGGGCGCCTATTTTGCGCTGACGTTTCTGGGGGGGTGGGACTGGCTGGCCGAGACCGCGTTTGGACAGTGGTGGGCGGGCCTGCCGCTGGCCGGACGCTATGTCGTCGCACTTGTGATCGGACCGCTCTTCGCCGGGCTTGCCGGCATGGTGCTGGAGGTCTGCTTGCGGCCGACCCACGGCAAGGCACCGCTCTACGGTCTGCTGCTTACCTTCGGTGCGGCCCTGGTGATCGAAGAGCTGGTTCGGCTGCTCTGGGGGACCGGAGAGCAGCACCTGCCCTTGCCGCAAGACATCAACGGTGCGGTGCTGCTGGGCGGAATCATCTTCTCGAAGTACAAGCTCTTCGCTGCCGGCTTTGCGCTGATGGCCGTGGCGGCGGTCTGGGTCTTCCTGGAGCGCACGCCCTATGGCGCCGTCATCAAGGCGGGCGCGCACGACAACGAGATGGTGCGCGCTCTGGGTTACAATCTGGCACGCTTGCGCCTGCTGGTCTTCGGCTTCGGGGCCGGCCTGGCCGGTCTCGCCGGGGTCGTGATGGCGCCGATTTGGGGCCTGCGTCCGCACCTGGGCATCGACGTCGTGATTCCGGCCTTCCTGATCATCGTCCTAGGCGGCGTCGGCAGCTTCTGGGGATCCGTGATCGCCGCGCTGCTCGTCGGACTGGCGGTCGGGATCACGGGCGCCTTCGCTTCGGCTTGGGCCTTGATGTCCATGTACATTCTCTTGATTGTCGTCGTCTGCTTTCGCGCCCGTGGATTCTTCGGTCGCAAGACGGTCTTGGAGAACTAGGCCATGGCCGCACTCTCCGAGATCTCTGCCGCTAGCGGAGCCTGGGTGACCCCGCCGATGGCTGTGATGGCGATCCTTGCGGTGACCGCGCCCTTCTGGCTGGAGCAGGTCGGCCTCTACCAGTACCTCGGCATCGAGATTGCGATCTGGCTGATCTATGCCCTGGGGTTCAATCTGCTGTTCGGCTACAGCGGCCTGCACTCTTTCGGCCATGGCGCCTACCTGGGTGTGGGCGCCTATGCCTTCGGCCTCTATCAACTGCACCTGGATGTCAGCCTCTGGGGCGGGCTCTTGGCCGCCATCGTGATGGCAGGCCTGGCCGGTGCTCTGGTCGGCCTCTGCGTCTCGCATCGCCGCGGCATCTATTACACGCTTCTGACCGTCGCATTCGGACAGGTCTTCTGGTTCTCGGCGATCAAGCTGCACTGGCTGACCGGCGGAGAGGATGGCCTGCAGAACATCCCAAGGCCCGCGCTCTGGCTCGGCCCAGCCAGCATCGACCTGAACGACAACCGAACCTTCTACTACTTCATTCTGGTCTTTTTGGGGCTCAGCCTCGTGCTGCTGTGGCGCATCGCGAATGCGCCTTTCGGCCGGGTGCTGCAGGCGATCCGGCAGAACGAGTTGCGCGCGCGTTTCGTCGGCTACGAGGTTTGGCGCTTCAAGTGGGCCGCATTCGTGATCTCGGCCATGTTCGCCGGGCTGGCAGGCGGTCTCTTCGCCATGGCGCAGCAGAGCGCTTACCCCGATGTCATGAGCGTGCAGCAATCCGGCCTCGTCGTCATGATCGTGCTGGTCGGCGGCGGGCTGGTCAGCTTCTGGGGGCCGGTGCTGGGTGTGCTGCTCTACTTTATCGCACGCGACGTCCTGGGCGGCCTCACCGAGACCTGGCTGCTCTGGTTCGGCCTCCTTTTCATGGCCGTGGTGATGTTCAAGCCGGAGGGCTTGGCGGGTCTGCTGCACGACCTGCGCGGGAAGCGGCGGGCGGCGCCCCCCGCGCTCGGGCTGGACTAGCGGCCATGGCCCTCTTCGAAGCCCATAACCTGCACAAGCGTTTCGGCGCGCGGGTGGTGCTGGAGGACATCTCGCTGGCCTTCGAAGAGGGGCAGGTGAGTGGCATCATGGGGCCGAACGGTGCCGGCAAGACCACCTGCTTCAACCTCCTGACCGGCCGCTACAAGCCCAACCGCGGCAGCATCCGCTTCGACGGCCGAGACATCACCGGTCTGGCACCGCAGCGCATCGCCCGGCTGGGCATTGCGCGCTCTTTCCAGATCATGACTCTCTTCGACCAATCAGCCGTCATCGAGAATGTGCTGATTGCTCTGCCCGCGTTCCAGGCGCGCCGCAATCGCATGACCCAGGCGGTCTTCAAGGATCGCGCTCTCTTGCGGCAAGCCAGCGGCGTGCTGGAGCAGGTCGGCCTGGCAGGGCGGGCGTGGGAGCCCTCGGCAGCGCTGTCGTACGGTGACCGTCGTGCCCTGGAAATCGGCGTCGCCCTGGCGGCGCGCCCGCGCATGCTGTTCCTCGACGAGCCCACTTCAGGCCTCGGAGCAGAGGGGCGGGAGCGGCTGGCAGACCTCATCGGGCAGCTGAGAGAGGACTACACCATCGTCATGATCGAACATGACATGGAGTTTCTCTTTCGCCTGGCCGATCGCATCTCCGTCCTCCACTGGGGCCAGGTCATCGCCGAGGGCGATCCGGCCGCCCTGATGGCGAACAAGTGGGTGCAGCGCTCCTCCCTGGGGGCCGTCTCATGAGGCTGGAGGTTCAGGACATAGAGACCTTCTATGGCGAGACCCAAGCCCTCTTTGGCCTGTCGTTGAACGTCGCTGCCGGAGAGGTGGTGGCGCTGCTGGGACCCAACGGCGCGGGCAAGACCACGACCCTGCGCTCAATCCTGGGGCTGAGCCCGGCGCGCAACGGCAGCATTCGCTTCGAGGGCCAGGACATCACGCGCTGGCCGACGCACAGGGTTGCCGGCCTGGGCGTCGGCTGGGTCCCGGATGACCGGCGGGTCTTTCCCAGCCTGACCGTTGCCCGCAACCTAAAGCTGGCAGTCAAGAAGACCCGCTTTAGGGCCTGGACCTTGGCGGAGGTCTTCACGCTCTTCTCCGCCCTCGAACACCTGATGGCACGAGACTGCGAGAACCTCTCGGGCGGTGAGATGCAGATGGTGGCGATCTCTCGCGCGCTGCTGGGCGCACCGGGCCTGGTGCTCTTCGACGAGCCCAGCCAGGGTCTGGCGCCGAAGCTGGTGCAAGATGTCATGCAGACCATCCGCCGTCTGAAGGAGGAGGGGCTGTCCGTCCTGCTGGTCGAGCAGAACGCGCTGGCAGCGCTGTCGGTCGCCGACCGTGTCTATGTCATGGACCGTGGGCAGATCCGCCATCAGGGTGCGGCCAGGGCGCTTCTGCAGGAGTCGGCCGAACGCAGCCGGCTGATCGGGGTCTAGCCATGGCGCCGCTGCTCCAAGTCCAAGCTCTGGAGAAGCTCTATCGCGCAGCCCCGCTGTCGCCGCGGATTTCCTTCCGACTGCAAGCGGATTTCACCATCGAAGGGCCGGGGATCGTCGGGCTCATGGGCCCGAACGGGTCCGGCAAGACGACGCTGTTCGAGCTGATCACCGGCTCCAATCGGCCCAGCGCCGGCCGGGTGCTTGTCGAGGGGCAGGACATTCATAGCGTGCGCACCGATCAACGCGACCGCTTGGCGATCCACTACCACCAGTCCTACCAGGTCCGCCGCTTTCGCGCCTTGACGCCGAACCTGCTGTTGCGCCGCTCGAACCGGCGCTATCCGATCGTCCACCTTTTCGACGAACCGCAGTTCAACACCCAGGATGGCTATATCGGCTTCATGCTGGATTTCTTTCAAAGGCTGCGTTCAGAGGGCCGGCTGGTCTTCCTCTGCCTGCATCCCAACGAGGCCTTTCACCTCGAGATCCTGGAAGAGATCTGCGAGCGCTTTTTCTTTGTCCAGAAGGGCCGGGTGACGCCCTACTCGGACTTTGCAGGTCTGCTGGCCGCGCCCGCCGTTCGCAGCTATCTGGGCCCACTTCTCAAGGAGCCTGCCTGATGCGTGAAACCTTTCAGATCAAGGCTTTCGCACTTCCTGTGGCGCAGGCGGCCGTGCGCGCCCAATGGCAGCGTGAGGGCTTTAGCTTTGGCGTCTTTCGCGATCCGCCGGGGCAGGAATGGAACGACTTCGTGCACGGCACGGATGAATACGTCCTGGTGGCAGAAGGACGCCTGGACGTGTCTGTGGGATTGAGCCGGGCAATCGTCGAGCCGGGCGATCTGGTCCGCATACCAAAGGGAGTTCGCCATTCGCTCAAGACCGTCTCTAAGGGCGGCAGCGTCTGGCTTTATGGCTACGGCCACTGGGGGGCTGCAGATGACTAGGCAATTACCAACCACGAGCCCAGCCCGCGCGCACCGCGCTGCGGAACGGGAGGGCGCAACATGAACGTCACCGATACATCGCTCGACCTCACGCCGAAGATCGACCTCGCGGCTATGGACCGCCTCTTCGATCTCAAGGGGCTGCGGGCTTTCATACCGGGTGGCTACGGCGCCTTGGGTGAGGCCATCGCCTGGGGCTTCACCCGCTTCGGGGCGGCCGTGGCGATCGCCGGACCTAGTCAGGACAAGGCCGAGGCCCTGGCAGATTCCCTTCGCAAGGACGGCGGCAAGGCGGTGGGCCTCGGTCTCGATGCGCGCAAGCCAAAGGAGATCGAGCGGGCAGTGGGTGCTGCGGTCGAGGCTCTGGGCGGCATCGAGATCCTGGTGAACTGTGTGGGCATTCAGCGCGAGCAGGCTTTGCTGGAGGTCAGCGAGGAAACCTTCGACGCGGTCTATGAGACCAACTTGAAGTCGGCCATGTTTCTGGCCCAGTCGGTGGCCCGCCAGCAGATTGCGCAGGGACGCGGCGGACGGCAGATCCATCTGCTCTCGGTTCGCTCCAGCCTGGCTTTGCGCGACCGCGGCTACTCTGCCTACTGTGCGACCAAGGGTGGGCTTTTGATGCTGGTGAAGCAGCACGCCATGGAGCTGGCGCCGCACAGCATAACGGTGAATGGCGTGGCACCGACCTTCATCCAGTCCGAACGGATTCGCCCGCATCTGGAACGGCCGGAGTTCGGCGATCATATCTTAAGCCGCAATCCCATGGGCCGGATCGGCGATCCGATCGAGGTGGTGGGGCAGGTCATCGCCTTTGCCGCTGCGGCCGGCAGCTATGTGACCGGGCAGATTGTCTATGTGGACGGGGGAGTCACCGCCAGCCAATGAGCAGAAAAGAACTCCGCAGCGCCCGCTGGTTCGATAGCCAGGATCTGCGCGGCTTCGGGCATCGCTCGCGGCTCATGCAGATGGGTTATGCCAAGGAGGATTGGGACGGCAAGCCGGTGATCGCCATCGTCAACACCTGGTCGGCGATCAATCCCTGCCATGCGCACCTGCGCGAACGGGCGGAGGATCTGAAGCGCGGCGTGCTGCAGGCCGGCGGCTTCCCCCTCGAGCTGCCGGCGCTCTCGCTCAGCGAGACCTTCGTGAAGCCCACGACCATGCTCTATCGCAACCTCCTGGCAATGGAGGTGGAAGAGCTTTTGCGCAGCCACCCGGTCGACGGCGCCCTGTTGGTGGGCGGCTGCGATAAGACCACACCGGGCCTGCTTCTGGGCGCCATCAGCGCCGACCTTCCGGCCATCTTCGTGCCGGCCGGACCGATGCTCTCCGGCAATCTGCGCGGCGAGGTGCTGGGCTCCGGCTCGGACGTCTGGAAGTACTGGGACGATCTGCGCGGCGGCACCATCGACCAGGAGGAATGGCAGGCCGTCGAGGGCGGGATCGCGCGCTCTTATGGGCACTGCATGACGATGGGCACGGCCAGCACCATGACGGCTGCTAGCGAAGCGCTTGGCATGAGCCTCGCCGGTGCCTCTTCGATTCCCGCACCCGATGCCAATCATCAACGCATGTGCGCGGCCTCGGGCCGTCGCATCGTGCGGATGGTGGAAGAGGACCTGCGCCCAGCGCAAATCCTGACCAGGCCGGCCTTCCTCAACGCCATTGCCGTCGCCATGGCCATGGGCTGCTCCACCAATGCCGTGATTCACCTGATCGCCATGGGGCGCCGTGCGGGTCATGACATCGGCCTCGATGACTTCGAGGTGGCGAGCCGGCGCGTTCCGGTGCTGGCCAACATCCGCCCCTCGGGCGCGCACTACCTGATGGAGGACTTCTACTTCGCCGGCGGCCTGCCGGCGCTGATGGCAAGCATGCGAGCGCTCCTGGACCTCTCCACGCAAACGGTCGGCGGGCAGAGCCTTGGAGAAGCGATCGCCAAGGCAAGGGTTTGGAATGACGATGTCATCCGGCCCTTGGATAACCCCCTCTCGACCGAGGGCTCGCTTGCGGTCCTGCGCGGCAACCTGGCGCCGGAGGGCTGCGTGATGAAGCCGGCTGCCGCCGACCCGCGCTTCCTGAAGCACCGCGGCCCGGCCTTGGTGTTCGACAGCTATGCCGAGATGAAGGCGCGGATCGACGATCCGGACTTGGATGTGACCATCGACACGGCCTTGATCATGCGCGGTGCCGGACCCCACGGCGGCCCCGGTATGCCGGAATGGGGCATGCTGCCGATCCCGCAGAAGCTGCTTAAGGCCGGCGTGCGTGACATGCTGCGGATTTCGGACGCGCGGATGAGCGGCACCAGCTATGGCGCCTGCGTCCTGCATGTCGCCCCGGAAGCGCACATCGGCGGACCGCTCGCTTTGGTGCAAACCGGAGATATTATTGCTGTCGATATCGATAAGCGTTTGATCGAGATGGAGGTCACGCCTGAGGAGCTGGAACGGCGGCGACAGGCCTGGAGCCCGCCGGACGCCCACTATCAGCGCGGCTATGGTTGGATGTTTGCGCGGCATGTCCGCCAGGCGCACGAGGGCTGCGACTTCGATTTCCTGGAGACCGGCTTTGGCGCCAATCCCAGCGAACCGACGATTCTCTAGCCACAAGGGCCTCCATAACCACACTGGCCTCCATAACCACACGGGGCTCTCTAACCACATGGGGCGACCCTCGGCCGCGACTCCCTTCCGCGGCGCCGAGCAATCTGGCGAGGGCAGGGAAGGGGGCGACAAGCCATCCTCGACTGTCTTAACGTGAAGCACACCCACTTCGCCAGGAGCTGACGCGCATGCCTTTCGAGAACCCGTTAAAGCGCCTCTGGAAGGAGGGACGCACGGCCGCCAACGGCTGGCTTGCCATCCCCTCCGTGCTCTCGGTCGAGGCCATGGCACGCGCCGGCTTCGACAGCCTGACCATCGACCTGCAGCATGGCACGGCGGATTATGCCGACATGCTGGCCATGCTGCCGATCATCCAGCAGACCGGCGCTGCGCCTTTGGTGCGGGTGCCCTGGAACGATCCGGCACAGGTGATGCGGGCGCTTGATGCCGGCGCGCTTGGCATCATCTGCCCGATGATCGAAGGACCGGAGGACACGGCACGCTTCGTCTCCTACTGTCGCTACCCTCCGGCCGGCATGCGCTCCTTCGGGCCGATTCGGGCAAAGCTTGCCTGGGGCGAGGACTATGGCGATGTGGCAAACCAGCAGATTCTGCCGATCGCCATGATCGAAACCAGATCGGCCTTCGATCAGCTGGATCAGATCCTCGAGGTCGAGGGTTTGGGCGGCCTCTACATCGGCCCGGCCGACCTCTCGGCAGCACTTGGCCACGAGCCGGGCTTCGACCGCCGCGAACCCGAACTCATGGCGGCCATCGAGCACATCCTGGTCTCCGCCCGCTCCCGCGGCGTGCCGGCCTGCATCCACTGTCAGAGCCCGGATTACGCCGCCGAGATGGGGCAGAAGGGCTTCTCGCTGGTGACTCTGGCTTCCGACGCCCGCTTCCTGCAGTCCGGCGCCAAGGCTGCCGTGGAGCGTTTCGCGGCGCTAAGGGACGGCCAGGGAGTCTAGAAACGGCACGCTATCGCGGGCATCGACATCGCACTCGCGGACCAGCCAGTCGAAGTGCTGCGTGAGAGAGCGGATGCGGTCCTCGCTGCGGAAGGCCAGGTGGAAGCGACCGACGAAGACCGTGGCCAGGATCGGTCCGAAGACGGTGATCGGCGCCGAGAACAGCTTGCGGGCATCGAAGAGGAACAGCCTGAGGGCAGGGTAGTGGTCCGCACACTCCCTCTTCAGGGACTCCAGCTGCTCTAGCCGGACATCGCGCGGCAGCCCCTGATAGTAGCCCACGCCCGCCGCGAAGGACTCGATCTCGTGGCGCGGGACGGCCATCTCGTAGTCCGACGAGCCCGAGCGCACCCACTCCAGCCGGTCCATGGTGGCACGCAGCGCCTGATCGGGCGTCTTGCCCAGGAAAGCTTCATACTCCCAGCGCAGCACCGCCGGCGTCTTCAGCGCGTCGGGCAGAGTGGCGGGCACGTGACGGATCTTGTAGCCCTTGGCCTCCTGGTGCCAGGCCAGGATCTGCTCGTCGACCGAGGTGCGCTCGGCATTGGTCACGCCCACGGCCGCGGCCAGCAGGTCGCCCGGCCGCTCCGGTCTCTCGGTCATGCCCAGCAGCCAGTCGGTGCTGACCCGCAAGGCCGCCGCGCACTCCGCCACCAGCTGCGCATTCGGCAGCCTGGTTTCGCCCGGCATCAACAGCTGCGACAGGGTCGAGCGGTCGACAGCCGTCGCGCGGGCCAGCGATGACCTGTTCATCCCCTCCAAGGCCATCGCCGCTGCCAGCCGTTCCCGGAACATCTCGGCCCGTGCACGCTTATCCATAATCCTCACTCTTGGTGATTTTTCTCAACATTCGTTCAAGAATGCAGCGGATGTTCAAGATACGCAAGGGCCGAAATTCCGCCTATCTCTTGCCTCGGACGAGACAGAAAACCCGGAGGAGGACACGATGGACAGCAGCCTTAGAACCGCAATGAAAGCAGCCACCTGGCAGATTTCCGGCTTCTTGGTCATGAGCTTGATCGGCTACATCATGACCGGCTCGCTCGAGACCGCAGGCGGCTTTGCCTTTGCCAGCGCGGCCATCGGCACCGTCGCTTTCTTCGTGCACGAGAAGCTCTGGGCGCGGGTGAAGTGGGGCCGCAGCGAGGCCCCGCAAGACACTTGGCTTAGCGATCGCCCACTGGCACAACACGAGGCATGGACAGCAGCCACCAGCCGATAGGCGAGAGAGCAGTACCGGGTGAAACACAACATCTGGACGTGATCATCGTCGGTGCCGGGATCTCCGGCATCGACGCGGCCTACCACTTGCAACGGGAGTGTCCGGACAAGAGCCTCGCGCTGCTGGAGCGCAAGGCGAGCTTCGGCGGAACCTGGCGCCTGCATCGCTATCCCGGCATTCGCTCGGACAGCGACCTCTACACCTTCGGTTTCGGCTGGAAGCCTTGGACCGGCGTGCCCCTGGCCACGGCCGAGGAGATCCTGACCTATCTTGGCGAAGCCCTTGAGGAACAGGATCTGGCGCGGCATGTCCGCTATGGACAGAGCGTCCAGGCCGCCGATTGGGACAGCGATGGGCAGCGCTGGATTCTGACCTGTCAGGATCATGCAACAGATGAGATTTGGCAGATAACCTGCGGATTCCTTTGGATGTGTCAGGGATACTACCGGCACGAAGAGGGCTATCTTCCCGAGTTTCCCGGGATCGAGACTTTCGAGGGAGAGGTCGCACATCCGCAGACCTGGCCGGAAGATCTGGACTACAAGGGAAAACGTGTCGTCGTGATCGGCTCGGGGGCGACGGCGGCAACCTTGATTCCGGCGATTGCCGAGGACTGCGCGGCCGTTACCATGCTGCAGCGCTCTCCGACCTTCTTCGCGGCGCGGCCGAAGGTTCCGGAGCTGGCGAAGCTGCTCAAGCCCTTGAAGCTGCCGGACGAATGGTTTCACGAAATCATGCGTCGCAGCTCCCTGCACGAGCGCTCGACCTTCACCCGCTTGGCGTTGAACAATCCGGAACCGGTGCGCGAGGCCCTGTTGGCAGAGGTCCAGGCCCATCTGGGCGAGGACTACGACATCGCCCCGCATTTCACGCCGGAATACCGCCCCTGGCAGCAGCGTATCGCCGTGGTGCCCGATGGCGACCTCTTCAAGGGAATCCGCGAAGGCAAGGTCGAGGTGGTAACCGACCATATCGAGCGCATCACCGCGACCGGGATCGCCTTGAGGTCGGGCCGGGAGCTGGAAGCCGATATCATCGTCACCGCAACCGGGCTGACCTTGAGCGTCATGGGCGACATTCCCTTCTCCAAGGATGGCGATCCCATCGACTTCTCCAGCTGCTGGGCGCACCGCGGTATTCTCTTCACCGGCGTGCCCAACATGGCCTGGGTCTTCGGCTATCTGCGCAACAGCTGGACTTTGCGGGCCGATCTGGTCTCCGCCTTCGTCTGCCGCTTGCTGAAGCACATGGACGACAAGGGCTGCCGCACGGTGACACCGGCGCTGCGCTCGGACGAGCAGCAGATGCAGCCCCGCCTGCTGGTCGAACCGGAGAACTTCAGCGCCGGCTACATCCAGCGCTCCATCGCCCAGTTCCCCAAGCAGGGCGACCGCGAACCCTGGATCTTCAGCCAGGAGTACGATCTGGAGAAGAAAGAGATCCCCGCGGCCGACCTGGAGGACGGGACGCTGGTTTATAGCTAGAGCAAGCGGAACCCGACCTCAGGCTAGACCTTGTCACCACGCCTGAACGCCCGGATGACATTGTCTCGCAAGACCCGTTGGGCGTTTTCCGCCCCAAGACGCTCAATCAGCTTGGCCTCGAAGTAGCGATAGACATAGGTCGCATCGCGATCGTACTGCCATACGGCGGGGTTGACGAAGACCGATGCGTCGGCAGACAGAATCACCTGGTTCGGGAAACCATTGGCAACGATGTTCTCGACTCGATCCAGCATCGAAGCATCATCAGTCGGCCCTTCGAAGAAGGGATCGCTGCGGGCACCGATCGCATCGAACTGCACGGTGGCGCCGCGCTCGACCATGGCTAGATGCGCATCGTGGCCCGAAGGCTGCGAATGACCCCAGACAAAGCGATCGAGCTTGAAGCCTTCCTCCAGAAGCGTGCCAACGACGCCTTCCGTCGTGGCGCTATGCGGGCTGTGCAGCGCTACGGTAGCGCCGGTTTCCTTTGCGGCAATGCCTGCTGCGCGATGTATCTTTCTGTCGGTTTCGGTGGCACCGTCCTCGGTGGTGGCGATCTTGATAAAGCCGCTTCGAATGCTCGTACCATCAACGCCGCGGGTGAGTTCGCCAATGAAGTGATCGGCCATTTGAGTAACAGACATTTCGGCCATAGCGGGGGGCACGAGGCTCTTGTAGATCCCGGTGGGGCAGACGATGTTGACGCCAGTCTTCCGGGCTACATCGCGTAACAGCAGCACGTTGCGACCGACGCCGATGTTGGTCCATTCGATGATGAGATTGACGCCTTGGCCGCGTAGCTCCTGGGCGGCGGCAATGCTGGCACCGATGGCCGACTGCCAATCGACATCCATGTACTTCGGATCGTTGGGTCCATGGAAATCCACATAGAGATGTTCATGAGCCATGGCCTTTTCCACGTCGGCTCCGGTGATCGGCCCAGTGACTGTCTCCAGCACCAAGTCAGCGACTGCTGAGGATTGTGCGAGCGCGGACATTGGTTGCAGCAGATGGACTGCAGCCCCGGCGAGTGCGAGCTTGGCCGAACCCCGCAGAAGACTGCGACGGCTCACGTTCATCAAGGCGTTTGGTAGCATAACATTCTCCCTAGTCTGGTTTTCTGGGTCTCAAACCGCGGGAGGAAGCGGCATGACATCGCCTCGCTCCTTAACTACGATTGAACCATAGTTGAACCATTTTACTTGGATTTGCGCGACACGAATGCGCTTTTAAGCGGGACAACCGTCGCATTGTTTGGGATTTATTGCAACGGGAAACAACTCTTACAGCGTTATGGTTCAATTTTGGTTCAAGTACTATGATTGGATTCCAACGCGTGGCCGGGGTGTCCTGCTTCTCTTGGCACAGGGGACAAGCCTCGCCCGATTATCGGCCTTGGAGCGTTACGCGCGCGGATCCGCTGACCGGGTGATCCGGAGGATGATCTGTGGTTCCGATACCGACCACATGTTCTGACGTGGACCTTCCGTCTCCAGGGCCAGGGCCGCGGTCTGTCCGTCACCTGCGCCGAAATCGAGAATCCGAGCGCCCGCCGTGCCGGCCCCCAGCACCTCTTGCAGTTTCGGAATGAGTCAGTCTCTTTCGTCGGCCCCCAACATCGTGGGTCGCCTACGGAAACTGCCGAAGATTAGGCTGTGCCTTGGGTCAGGTTTGAGCAATCTAGCAAAAAGAGAGTTCGTACAAGTTCGCTTCTCGTCCGCGAAGAGAACTCCAAATGAATGAGCTTGGAATAGAACTCTATTTGCTCATGTAGTACCGAGTGGCAGTGATGCGGACTCATGTCAGCTCATTCATGAGCTCAAGCGCCACGCAGGCTCATCCTCGCTTGGCTGCGGGCTCGCGTGCCAAACGTCGATGAGTTCCACTCAACGCCGATTGGTGTAACGCCTCTACCTCACGTTTGGAGAGGCTGTGACGCATCGCGTCGCTTATCGCTGTCCGCGCGAAAGCAATCTTACTCCGCCGCCACCGACAGATCCTTGGGCGTGGCCAATTTCAGATAGCCGTCGCGGGTCTGCGGGGTCTTCATGCCCAGGACCTTGCCGGCAACGAGGTTGCGCAGCATCTGGGCGGTGCCGCCGCCGATGGTGAACATGCGGGCATCGCGGGCCATGCGCTCCAGCGGCAGGTTGCGGGAATAGCCCATGGCGCCGTGCAGCTGCAGGGCGTCGTTGGTGACTTTCACCGCCATCTCGGAGGCGAAGATCTTGGCCTCGGCCGCCAGCAGCGGGTCGGGGAAGCCGGTGCCGGTCTCTTCCGCACTGGCAGCCGCGCGCCAGAGCATCAGGCGGGCGGCGTCCAGCTGGATGCGCATGTCGGCCAGCATCCATTGCAGGCCCTGGAACTCCGCCAGAGGGCGGCCGAACTGCTGACGCTCCTTGGTGTAGGCCAGTGCCGTTTCGTAAGCGCCCTGGGCGATACCCAGCGCCACGGTGCCGGCACCCACGCGCTGGGCGTTGTAGGCGTCCATCAGCGCGGCAAAGCCGCGCTGCAGTCCTTCTTGCGGTAGCAGCAGGCGGTCTGCCGGCAGCGAGAGGTCGCGGAAGTGGATCCTGGTCTCGGGGATGCCGCGCAGGCCCATGGCCGGCTCGCGCGCGCCGACGACCAGGCCCGCGTCTTCGCCGCGAACCGCCAGGAAACCGCCGATTCCCTGTTCCTTCCCGTCATCGATGACGCGGGCGAAGATCAGGTGCAGCTTGGAGACGCCGCCGCCGGTGATCCAATGCTTGGTGCCATTCAAGACGTAGCGATCACCCTGCTTGACCGCCGTGGTCTGCATCTCGGTTGCCGCCGAGCCGGCCTCCGGCTCGGTGATGCAGATCGCCGGCTTATCCCCTTGCAGCACCAGATCGGCGGCAAGCCTTTGCTGCGCCGGGGTGCCGTAGCGCAGGATCGCGCCCAGCGCACCCATGTTGCCTTCGACGATGATGCGTCCGCTGATGCCGCAAGCCTTGGCCATCTCCTCCACCACCAGCACGGCGTCGAGGTAGCTGCGCTCTTGGCCGCCGAGACTCTTGGGTATGGTCATGCCGAAGAAGCCGGCCGCCGCCATCTCGGCAATGCCGTCCCAAGGATAGGCCTCGGTCCGGTCGGTCTCTGCTGCGGACGGGCGGCAGTGTTCGTCGGCGAAAGCCCGCGCGCGCGCCTGCAGGTCCTTCTGATCGGCAGTCAGCTGAAACATCGTTCCCCTCCACGAGCCCCTAATGGAGCTCCTCTTGGCGCTAGCGAACCCCTCGTTCGATCACGGCCCCGTGAAGATGAATATAGGTTAAAGCGGACTAGGATAAAAACGAGTTCTTCTCACTTCTAACTTAAATCTTACTCAAGGAAAGGGCGATCCTGGGCGGCCACACGACGCAGGGCCTGACTCAAGGCAGCGATCAGGCGGCGCTTTGGGCTGTCATTGCGCTCCAGCAGCACCAGGGCACGGGTCAAGGGCGGATTGCCGAAGGGCAGGGCGCGCAGGCCCAGGGCTTCCGGGCGGCGGCCGAAGGGAAGCGGAACCACGGAGACGCCGAGTCGGTGCCGCACCATCTCGATGATGGCTTCCAGCGAATCGATCTCCATGGCGCGCACGACGGCGATGCTGCGCTCGCGCAGCGCCCGGTCGATCTGTTCGCCGGCCCAGGCGCGGCGGCTGAACTGGATGAAGGGGTTCTTCTCCAGGACTTCCCGGTCGCCCTTGCCCTTGGTGTCCAGCGGGGCGATCACGACCAGTGGGTCTTGGCGGATCGGCCGGGCATGCAGTCCTTCGGCCAGGTGCTGGGGCTCGGAGGCCAGGGAGGCATCGAGGTTACCGGCCCTCAGCTGCGCCGCCAGCTCTTCCGACAGACCGCTGACCACCTGGATCGAGAGTTGCGGGTGCTGGGTTCGCAGCGCCGCCAGCGCCGGCGGCATGATGCTGCCGAGCGCCGTGGGCACTGCACCCAACACCAGATCGCCTGCCAGCAGATCGCTGTTGCTCACGAAAATGCGGTCATAGAGGCTGAGGATCTGGCGGGCTTCGACCACCAGCTGCTGGCCATGCTCCGTCAGTTGCGGTGGGCGATGCGACCGATCGAAGAGGCGTCGGCCCAGGGTCTCTTCCAAGGCCTTGACCTGAAGCGAGATCGCCGACTGAGTCAGCCCCAGGCTCTCGGCCGCTGCGGCGAAGCTGCCCTGATCGGCGATCGAGACCAGGGTGCGCAGCGGCCGGAGTTCCATCGGCCTAGGAGCCCGTCCGGGAATTGCTTGTGTCCTGCATCGCTGCTGGAGCCGCGCGTGTTAGGAGCGGTGGCGTCGGCGATGCCTGCACATTGAAAGCGGGGCGCATCGTCAAGCCGCCGAGACGCGGCAATCGCGGCTCCGGCAGCGACCCGAAGGGCTGACTTTTCAAGCCCTTGGGACTGCGTCGAGCGCCGCTTACGATGCGCCCGGCATCGCCGCGCGCCGCTCTTCTTGCCCAAGACCTTGAAAAGTCAGTGCAGGACACAAGCAATTCTCGGACGGGCTCCTAAGCAGCCATCAGCGACTCGGCCCGCGCCTTGGCCTGGGCGGCGCGTTGCGTGGCGCCCAAACCCTCGTGTGCTCTTGCCGCCATACGCCAGTTCTGCGGGCTGGAGGGCTTGAGGCCGCAGCGCTCGTGCGCAAGCGCCAGGGCAAGCTCGAAGCGCCCGGCCCGCAAGGCCGCTTCCAGCAAGGTCCAGCCGATCATGTCGCGCTGGGCGAAGCTGCCGCCCAGTCTGTGCGTGCGATAGCGCACCGGCAAGAGCCGCTCGACACAGTCGTCGTAGAGTTCCAGATGAAAGTCCTGCAGGGCTTTCAGGAAGGGAATGCCGATCTCGCGGCTCATCGCGACATTGGCGTCGCTGGCATGCTCGCAATAGCGCTCGTTGGCGTTCAGCATGCGCTGGGCTGCCTGCTGGCGGCCGGCCGAGACGAAGCACATCATGGCGTGCACGTCGTTGAAGGCATAGAGCGTGTCTTCGATCGCACCGGTCCACTTGTCGGCCAGTTCCTGCCAGCGGTCGCCGACGTCGACGTCCAGCAGTTTCAGGCGCCAGAGCAGGGCTGCCGCGTCCAACTCTTCGTACTTGTCGCCCTGCGAACCGCCGGAGCGGAGATGCCGGTCGTAGATCTCTATCACCCGGTCCACCTGGTTCAGATCCAGGTGGAAGAGGCTGAGGTGCCACCAGAGATGATTGCGGAAGTTGCTGTTTTCCCAGGCTTTTTGTCGGCTGGTCATGAACCAGATGCCGCCCGATTGCCGACCTTGCATCTCCAAGACATGGGCGACCGCGTGGATCGCATAGGGGTGGTCCGGGCGCATGGCCAGCGCGCGGCGGCCGTGTTCTTCGGCATCCGCAAAGTCGCGGTTCTCCTCCAGACCGAAGGCGTAATAGGCCAAAACGAACTCGTAACCCGGTATCGATTCGTCCCACAGCGGGAACACCCTGGCAACGCAATCCCGCTGCCCGACGACATCGCCCAACAGCACGTCGGTCAGATGGATCATGCTGAGCGCCAAGAGATCCAGCGGATAGATGACCAGCACCTCCTCCCAGCTCTGCACGGCCGCGAAGAAGTCGCCGTCGACCCATGCGCGCAAGGCCTTGATGTGGCCGCGCTCGCGTTCGTTGGCCTTGGACCAAAGCGCTTCCGCTGCCTCTACGGAGGCCAGCATCTCGCTGTAGATGCGTGTTTCCATCGCTTGCGTCAGCAGGGCTGCCTTGAAGATGTGCGCCAAGATGAAATCCGGCTGCGCTTCAAGGATTGTGCTGGCGCCCGCCACAGGATCGCCCTGGAAGGCGCAGAAGTCCTCCATGAGCGGCTCCAGCGCGGCAGCCAGATCGGGATCGCTGCACGAGATCGGTACGCCGCGGCAATCGGTCAGGCTCATGGTTGCAAACTCCTGCTTACCTGGTTGTTTCCGCGCCACATTAGCCTAGGATCTGCCTCCTTGGCACGCGCGAAGCGCTGCCGCCCGCAATCACACCCTGGCAAATGCCGGTGAGTGCGGGCAAGTTGGGGATCTATCGAGCGGAAGCTCAATAAGCGAGAGGACGTCATGGCTAAGAAGCGTAAGGTCATCATTACCTGTGCAATCACCGGATCTATCCACACCCCTTCGATGTCGCCGCACCTGCCGGTAACCCCCAACGAGATCGCCGAGTCGGCAATTGGTGCGGCGGAGGCGGGGGCAGCGGTCATTCACCTGCATGCACGCGATCCGGAGACCGGCCGACCCAGCCAAGATCCGAAGTACTTCGGCCAGTTCCTGCCGCGGATCAAGCAGACCACTGGTGCAGTGATGAACATCACCACCGGCGGCGGCCCAACCATGCCGTTGGAAGAGCGCCTGGCCCCGGCGGCACACTTCGCACCCGAGGTCGCCTCGCTCAACATGGGCTCGATCAACTTCGGGCTCTTCCCGATGCTGAACCGCTTCAAGGAGTTCAAGCACGAGTGGGAGCGCGAGCATCTGGAGAAGAGCCGCGAGACCCTATTCAAGAACACCTTTGCCGACATCGAGCACATTCTGCGCACCTGTGCGGACAACGGCACCCGCTTCGAGTGCGAGTGCTACGACATCGGTCACCTCTACAACCTGGCCTATTTCCTGGATGCCGGCGTTATCAAGCCGCCGCTCTTCGTGCAGTCGGTCTTCGGCATCTTGGGCGGCATCGGCCCGCATCCGGAAGACGTGATCCACATGAAGCGCACGGCCGACCGCCTCTTCGGCGACGACTATCGCTGGTCGGTGCTGGGTGCGGGACGCAATCAGATGGCCATCGCCGCCCAGTCTGCAGCCATGGGCGGCAATGTGCGCGTCGGCCTGGAGGATTCCCTCTGGGGCGGTGCCGGCCGTCTGGCCGAGACCAACGCCGAACAGGTCTCAACCGTCCGTAAGATCATCGAGGGCATGTCGCTCGACGTCGCGTCGCCGGACGAGGCCCGCGAGATCCTGAGCCTGAAGGGCGGCGATCAGGTCAACTTCTAGGCCTTGATAGGGGGGCTCTAAGCGCCGGTCAGCGGACGAAGGGCAGCGCGCTCACTTTGGCGGCGCGCTGCTCGCCGAGGCAATCCAGGACCACCTCGCTGCCCTCCTCGCAGTAGGGCTTGTCGACGAGCGCGACCGCGATGTTGCTCTCAAGGCGCGGCGAGTAGGCCGCCGCGCGCGCGGTTCCGACCTGTGTGTCGCCGACGAAGATCGGCCAGGGATGCTCGTTGATGCCCAGGTTTTCGCCCTCGATGGTCAGGCCAACCAGGCGTCGGCGCGGGCCGGCATCGCGCTTGGCGAGCAGCGCTGCCTTGCCGACGAAGTCCTGCGCGCGGTCGAGGTCCATCAGGTGGCCCAGGTTGCACTCGAAAGGGTCGCTGTCCTTGTCGGTGTCAGCGCCGAAGGACAGCAAGCCGCTTTCCAAGCGCTCAATGTAGTTCGGCGCACCAGGGCCGATCCCGTAGGCACGCCCGGCGTCGGCCACACGCTGCCACAGTGTCGTACCCTTGGAGCCGTCGCGCAGGTAGAGCTCATAGCCACCCTGCTTACTCCATCCCGAACGCGCGACCACCAGCGGAATGCCGTCCAATTCGGTTTCACGGAACCAGAAATACTTGAGGTCGCGCACCCAATCGCCGAAGAGCTGGCTGATGACCTCCACGGCCAAGGGGCCCTGTACCGCCAAGGGCGAAACGTCCGGCTCGCTGACCTCGACATCGAAGCCCTTGGCGCCGGCCAAGGCGCGCGCCCAATATAGCATGTCGCTGTCGGCAATGGACAGCCAGACCAGTTCCTCGGACAGCTTCAGCAGCACCGGATCGTTCAGGAGGCGACCCTCAAAATCGCAGATCGGTACGTACTTCCCTTGACCGATTCGACAGCGCGAGAGGTCGCGTGGTGTGATGTAGCTTGCCAAGGCCATCGCGTCCGGACCGGAAAGCTGTACCTGGCGTTCCACGCCGACGTCCCACATGGCGACGGCCTCGATCAGGCGCCGATACTCAGCCTGGCTGTCGCCATAGGAGACCGGCATGTACATATGATTATAGACCGTGGCATGGGTCATGCCGGCGTCCAGTGTGGCTTCGAAGAAAGGCGATTTGCGGACGCGTGAGCCGAGTGCGAGCTTGATATCCATGGAACCCTGCAGGACTGTGTCGGTTTTATCGAAAGGCGCGGGAGTATGCTTCCCACGCCGCGCCGACATCAACAGACAAATCGTGAATTGCGCCCGATCGGAGCCTGAAACGTGACCAGTGACGAGCCCGAGCCATCCTCGGACGAAAGGAGCCTGCGGCAGAGGCTTCAAACCCTCTATCACGGCAACGCCCCGGCTTCTCGAAGCTTTCGCTACGGGCTGATTGCTTTCGATGTCTTCACCATCGGGTTCTTCATCGTCTCCTCGGTGGGACCCGAGGCGCAGTGGGTGCTCGTCGTCGACGTCATCCTGGGGTTCCTGCTGCTGTTGGAGTTCATTGCCCGCGCGATCGTCCTTAAAGGCAGCTTGCGCTTCTTCCTCTCCTTCGGGGCGCTGGTCGACCTGATCGTCATTGCCTCTTTGATGGCGCCGCTGATCTTCGAGAACCTGGCATTCTTGCGGGTTGTGCGCATGCTGCGCCTGCTGCGCTCTTACCACCTGCTGCACGAACTGCGCCAAGAGTGGGCCTTCTTTCGACGCAACGAAGAGGTGATCCAGTCCTCTATCAACTTGACGATCTTCATCTTCACCGTGACCGCGGTGGTCTACGTTCTAGAGGTGGATGATAACGCGAACATTAACAACTATTTCGACGCGCTCTACTTCACGGTCTCGACTCTGACCACCACAGGTTTCGGCGACATCACGCTAACCGACACACTTGGTCGCGCGCTGGCCGTGGTTATCATGGTCTTCGGCGTCGGTCTGTTCTTGCGTCTGGTGCAGACCATCTTCCGTCCTCCCAAGGTGGCCTATCGCTGCCCCGATTGCGGCCTCAATCGCCATGATCCCGATGCCATCCATTGCAAGCACTGCGGGGCCAGCATCAAGATTCCGACCGAGGGCGATTGGAACTGACGCGCCACTGTGCAGGCTTGCTGATGCCGATCCGGTGCCGCATGGTGTGCTGGTAGAATCAAGCGGAGAAGCGCAACGATGAGACTGAAAGGGCTGCTGGAAGATTCCTCCTATCATTTGAATTGGCAGGTCGTGACCATCCCTTCTGCCGTCGTGACGCAAGCGATCGCGGCTGCCGGCTGCGATGCCGTTATCATCGACCGCGAACATGGCGCGGTCGACTGGAGCAGCCTGCACGCCATGATCGCGGCCACGAAGGGTAGCGACTGCGCCCCTCTGGTACGGGTGAGTTCGATCGATGAAGCCGAGGTGAAACGCTGTCTGGACCTGGGGGCGGAGGGGATCTGCTTTCCTCTGCTGCGCACCTCGCAGGATGCGCGCAGGTGTGTGGCGTCACTGCGCTATCCACCGGAGGGCACGCGCGGCTGGGGACCCTTCATCGCCCACTCGCGCTGGGATGTCAGCTTGATGGACTATCAGCCGGAACTGGGCGAGCGACCGGTCTCCATGCTGCTGATCGAGACGCGCGAAGCGGTCGCCAACATCGAAGAGATCTGTGCGGTTCCAGGGGTCGACTGCATCGTCCTGGCCCAGTTCGATCTCTCGGTCTCGCTCGGGCTATCGGGGCGCTTCGACCATCCCGATTTCGTGGCCGCGGCCGAGAAGGTCGAAGCGGCCGTCCTGGCCGCCGGCATCCCGCTCGGCGGCGTTGCCTTCAATCAAGAGCGTGCGACCGCGCTCAAGGCCAAGGGCTACCGCATGACCGGTGGCTTCGACGTGCTGTGGCTGAAGCAGGCCGTGGCGGCGTCGCGCGGCTGGGGTAGCTCCAGTTGAGAGGAGAGGGAGAATCGATGCTGACGCTGAAACCCGGCTGCGAGTGCTGTGACCGCGACCTGGCACCGGACTCCAGAGCGGCGATGATCTGCTCTTTCGAGTGCACCTTCTGCCAGACCTGCGCCGAGGAGATCTTGCATAACCGCTGCCCCAACTGTGGCGGGGAGCTGGTGCGCCGTCCGATCCGGCCGCAGCAGAAGTTAGAGCGCTTCCCTGCTTCGACGGAGCGGGTCTACAAGCCGGAAGGCTGCGGGCGATCGCGAGGTGTAGGAGGCCTCTCGGTGGCTGGCATGAGGGCTGACTTGGTCAGGCGACCAGAGAAGTCAGACTGACGGTTGGGTCATCGTTGAGGGCGGCAGGTTTTCCAGCAGCATGTAACGGACACGCTGGACTGCCCACTCGTCGTTCTGCGCGAGCAGGAGTGCGCCGATTTGCCTGACGAGGCTGCGCGAGAAGCTGGTGAAGATCGGAGCGAATGTCGTGCAGCATGACCGTGCCCAGGCAACCTCTTCGCTACGGGTCGGGTCCACTTGGGGACTCTCGCTTAAACCACTATTTATTGTAAACCTTTGAACTTGCTATACTCAGAACATTCGTGGTAATGGCGGGAGGATGAGGTGACAGGCCTTCATAATGGCACGTTTAGCGAGCTTATTGGGGAAAAATCGGTGATAATTGTCAGCTACGGTGTCGCAAAGAGCTCCAGCAGCTATGCATTTCAACTAATTGATTCTGCATGCTATAACAATTTTGATACCGTGTTGCAATATAAAGAATATCGAAGAGATATTCTGAAAACTAATAGCTTAGATGATATGGCCTCTGATCTAAACAGTTTGTTTTCACGGGTTTCCAAGCAACCTGCGAAACCAATTGCATTCAAAACTCACGAATTCTTTAAGGTAGACCAGAAACCCTTACCAAGAGCTGCGAAGGAGTTCCGACCTCTTTTTCGCTCCGGAGACGCGATCTGTGTAGGAACTTATCGCGACCCACGAGATGTTTGCCTTTCTTTTCTTGACCATGGCGAGAGAGATAGGCGTGCAGGAAACACCAGCAATCACATGACAAAGATGTTTTCTATATCAGATACCATAGCGGCCACAAAATGGCAATTTCGGAACTTAAGATTTTGGAGTAAAATGCCAAATACGATTCTGTTCTCTTATGAAGAGATGACACAAAATACCAACAAATGCTTAGAAATTATTTCAGATAAAACCGGATTATCATATGATATTATGAAAAAAACAAACGATACTATTTCAAAAGACAAGAATAACATTTGGCAATACAATAAAGGTATTGCCAATAGATATAATAACGAACTGTCTTCAGAAGAAATAGACAATATAAATAAAGTTTTTTCGAAGCAAATTGATTTAGTCAAACTGATTCGATCAACCTCTCCTCTTTAAGGTCTGCACTCCAAAAGTGAAAGCTTGGCTCGACTCAAGGACGATGTGCCGTTCTCAAAGGAGTAGAGATAGCGGATGAGCGGTAGTTTTTGGCTAACAGACCAACATCCCGTGCGGTTCGAGCGGTACAAACCAACCGACGCTCGGGGCAAGCCACGTGTCGATAACCGTCGGATGATTGGCGGGATCGTTTACGTGTTGAAGACCGGCAGTCTGTGGTCCGATGCGCCCGCTCTCTTTGCGACGCACAAGAAGCCCAACGCCCGCCTTGTCGGTTGGGTCGAGAACGGCGTCTGGACCGACATCTTTGTGGCTTTGGCGCGTGCTGGAGGCTTGCCTGCAGCTGTGCTGTTAGAGTTGGCCGCAGTTCGGACACACCGCTATGCGGCCGAGGGAGGTGGCCGGGCAGAAGCTCAAGCAATTGGTCGATCGCGCGGGCGACGGATACCCAAGGTCGCCGCGCTGAGCGATTCCCAGTGTCGCGTGTTGACTTCCTGCTGGCAGGTGTGTGATGGATCCGGCAGCCCGCTCTTCGACACCCTGTGCGCGAGAGGGGCTCGGGGGTCACCGTCGCACCTTGATCACCGGCAAGCTCTGCAAAGGACGGGCTAGAATCGAGTAGGCTGTCTGGAAGCCGAGCGCTTGAGCGCGTCGACCTGCGCAGTGAGAAGTCATGAACGGCGGTCCAAACTATCGCCTCAACCTCTGCGGCCTTCTTTTTGGTCAAATCGCTCCGCAACACCCAGAGTAATGACAGTAAGGCGTGTTTTTTTTGCTGTATATTGAAGGAACAGAGTAAAAATGATAGTATTTAATTTTGGACAGGCAAAGACTGGGAGTACTTTTGTTTATCAAATTCTAGTAAACTTGCGTTTTATTTCGAAATCAAACATCAAGCAGATGTATTATCCAGTTTTGACGCCGGAGGTCTTCGCTGAGATCGACAGAATGGACGAGCCAGATCAGCTTTTTGTTGTAAAATGTCACGCAGGAATGCATGAAAGAGTGCGGCAACTCCTTGACGAGGAGCGGGCAAGCGTCGTTGCTACGTTCCGTGACCCGCGCGATAGCGCGTTGTCTCAGTTGGATGCAGGGCGTCGAGATACCGCCCTTGGAAAGAAAACTGTATTTGTCAATTTCAAAACCGGAAGAGATATTGCCCCGATCGTAAAAAGACAAGTGCGCATGGTCAAAACAGTTTTGGAGGTCGATCATCCTCGTATTTTCAAGATTCCATATTTTGTGCTAGCAGAAGATCAGAATTATGTTGTGCAGAGGGTCTGTGATTTTGTTGGCTTGTCTGGCCATTCAGAGGAAGTGCTTCAAATTTGGCGGAACGCCGATCGAGAGAAGAAGATTGGTCAGTACAATAAAGGCGTTGCTAATCGTTTTGCGACGGATTTAAGATTAGACGATCTTCGAACGATTCATGAGGAGGTAAAAGATGAAGCCGACTATGTGGACCAAAAGACGCGATCACTGGTCGCTGGCACACGGTTCGAACGACTATTTGAGCAGGCCTGCCGACAAAGGGATGCCGTAATCATGGAACGGCTTGGCCAGGCCAGATAACATGGAACGATCAGCAAACTGAATGGAGCCAACTCATGGATCATCCTTATCAGAGCCAGCCACAAAAGGCATTCTGGAAGCTTGGCGTAGCCGAAGCAGGGCATGTGGGGGCCATTCAAAACTTGTGGCTGCCCAAGTTCACGATCGAAAAATCGGATGTCTTCATTACGGCAGGCTCCTGTTTCGCCCAACACATAAGAAATGCAATTGTTGAGAGAGGTTTTAACTGGTTCAATGCGGAGCCTGCTCCGCCGAATCTGACGCACGATGCGGCACGTGAGAATGGATACGATGTCTATTCGTTTAGGACCGGCAACATTTACTCGCCGGCACTCTTGCGGCAGTGGATCGATTGGGCCTTTGATGGGACACCTGATTGCGCTGAGGCCTGGGTAGATGACGTGGGACGCGTTACAGATCCTTACCGTCCCAACGTCGAAGCCTGCCCTTTTGGATCAATAGAGGAGTTGGAGGCTCTTCGAGAGCAGACACTTGCCGCTATCCGTACGGCTGTTGCCAAGGCTTCGATCTTCGTCTTTACGCTCGGGCAGACGGAAATCTGGACAAACCGGGAGACTGAGCACGTATATCCGATGTGTCCTGGAACAATCGCTGGAACCTTTGACCCAAACCGTCATACTTTGCGGGTTATGCGTTATAGTGACATCATGCGGGACATGTCTGCGGTCATTGAGCGCCTCTATGCGGTCAACCCCGAACTGAAGTTCCTGCTGACAGTGTCGCCAGTTCCTACAACCGCGACGGCGACTGATCAGCATGTGCTCGTGGCTTCGACCAATGCCAAAGCTGCGCTGCGGGCGGCAGCGACGGATCTACGCGAAGATTACCCCAATGTGGACTATTTTCCATCCTTCGAGATTATTGCGACACATCCGTCTCGTGGCCGGTTCTATGATGCCAATCTTCGCACAGTGACCGACAACGGCGTCAAGCTCGTGATGCGCCATCTTCTTGCAGGAATCAGAGGCAAGCCGATAGGCTTCAAGGCACCAAATAAAGCAGAAGGACCAGCCAAATCGGGACTGAGCAATGAGAGCCAAACGACCGTCAACCCCAATTCATCCAAGGGGGGGGGCGACAAGATGGACCCAGTTTGCGAGGAGATGATGTTGGAGAAGTTCGCGAAGGGGGGCCGTTCATGAAAGTTCTCTTCGTTGGCAATTCCCATCAGATATGCGTGCAACAAGCCCTGAGGAAGTGGCCAGAAACTGAGGACAGTTTTGAATTTTCTCAAGTTGCAGCAGGAAATCTCGATGCCGCGCTAACCATCGTCAATGATGCGATGGTACCAACATCGAGAGATTTGGGAATTGTAAGCAGCATGGACCGGGGGAGTGAGGGCGAAATCCAAATCGCGGGCTACGATGCCATTGTGCTAGCGGCACTGGGTACACAAGTTCCGCGTCCGGCGAACACCTCCGCTGTCGCGAACCTCGTCCGCTTCGCGAAATTCGCATGCCCTCAGGATGAGGGGCCACCGCTGGTATCTGAGACAGTATTCCTCACTATGCTGGAGACGGTACTCAAGAGCTGCAAAATTGTAGAGTTTGCCAACAAGCTCTACCGAGCGACATCACAGCCGGTGTTCCTCCTGCCCTGGCCCTTGCCCTGCGTTGCGGCCGTTGAGCCAAACAGCTCTAACTTCCAACGGTTCTATGGCCGCTTTGCGGAACCGGCTTTGAGGTGGTACGGGACAGCGACCTATAGGGTTGCCGAACGGGCAAAGGACAGTTTGGAAGAGGGAGTTACAATACTTGATTGTATTCCCAAGGAATGGGTGGATAGTGGCCTATCACCTGCAGAGTTCGGCGCCCCCGATCCGTGGCACATGACGGCAGACTACGGGAAAATGGTCATTGAAGCACTGCTTAGGATAGGTCGGGCTGACTAAGTTTGTGATAACTAGTGCTGTTCCAGCACGGTGGGTCAGGTTGCACTGATCCTAAGGCAACCGTTTAAGATCGGTGCCAGACCAAAGACCCATGCCGGACTGGGCACAGTGTCATCGGGCCAGAGCCCTCCCTCTTACAGTTTTCTGAGCACTAGGACTAGCAATGGCCAAAACAATTTCGTTATCGGAAGTTATCGCCAGGCGCTCCCTCGATGATGTCAAGGAATTCTTTGACGCGAAAAATGCATACGAAGCCAAAGGACAGAATTGTATTCATGATATAACAACAACGTTCCTAAAACTTAAGAATGAAGGTGCTATCGGTTACTTACGGGAGCTCGCTTCTCTCTTCAAAAATCGTGGATATGGTGCGCTTGAGCGCTGCGTCATAGAGGAAATGATACGCCGCGGGTTCGACCGAGAAAGCGCTGAGCTCAGAATTTTCCGTTCACTGGTAGAGGAAGGCCGCCATGACGAGGTGATTTCCTATGGAGCCAAGATCGCGCTGCGTTGGGACATACGCCCAGACTGGGGGCGGGCGATGACCGAGGCAATCAGAGTTTACCTTGGTGGTACAAGCAGGGAAACAGCTTTGGACCGTGCGCTCTTTGTCCTTGATCAGTGTGGCATCGCCACGATGCGTCCGGTCTTGGAATCCACTGAAAACCTAGTGAACCTTCATGCAGTGCTCAAGTCGACCCGTAACATTTCTGACAAGCACAGATTAATCTGGAACTACTCAGTCTCGGTCGCCTCTATTAACAACAAGCGGCAATACATGCTATCACGATTGCAAAACGCAAGCACAGACTCGCTCTATGATCACGTTCTGAAATTTGCTATGGAGGAAAGCCAAGCAGCAAGATTGGCGCTCTCCTCGGTGATTGAAGATCACCCTGATATCGTTAATACTGCAGATATTGAATGCGGAACCCTATTGTTGATCGGGTTTTGCTGTTGGCTTCCGCGAGGCGTGGTGCCAGAGCCGCTGATAACAGAATTCACAAAACGAGACGACACCTTCGGAACGATACGTCTGATGCAGGATGCCGTGCGCCGCAACGGAGAGGATGGACGGACTTACCTGCGTGCCCTTCTTGACGGGATGACTGGGCCAAGAGGGAAGGTTCTGGACGTTCTCGGTCTTAGAGCCGAGGTAGGTCTGCTGGAGTCCACATCCGACGCACTCGCAGCGCTAGAGCTAATTCGCGAGGCTGGCTTACCCGCCAACCGCAAACGCATAGTCGAGCTCTCGGGCGGCCTCATGAGGAACAATCAGTTTGGGGTTGCAGCCAAAATCTGTGACGAGGAGTCCGATTGCCTGTTGGCTGACCCAAAGTGTGCTCGGCGCGTCGCCGATATCTACGCTGCGGCGAAGGACTGGGAGCGGGCAGGGCAAACATGGGAGAGAGTTGCATCGCTCTCTCAGGACGCGCAATGGCCCCTCTCAAACGCCTACCGGTCTTATGCGAAATCGGGTAATCTTGCGGCCGCGGCTGAGGTCGCCGCGAAGATCGACCTCGACGATGGCGACCATATAGTTGCGCTGCCAAGTTTGGCTCATTCAGCATGCATAATTGGCATGCACGACTTTGCGCGGGCTGTGCTCACACGCGCCAAGACGCAACTCAGCAGGTTTTCGGAGGATCAGCGCCGCGTTCTAGGCAGAGTGCAAGCCTACGTCTCTGGCGACCTATCCCTGCTCGAGGCGCCGGAGGAGGACCTCTCTACCATCACCCCGCCGAGTGCCATCGTCATCGATCCGGGTTTTCACTACGGCTCTGGGCACCATTTCAACTACGGATTGTTTTCAATTGACTTCCTCTCGTCAAACTTGAGTGTGCCGCGAGAAGCCGTCTGGCTGCTGGCCGGTCAAGAAAAGAGTGAGCGCGAGGACAAGTCTCTGGACGGGAACATCAAGAAGGTTTTTAGGTTCAACCCCTACGAGTTCGAAAACATGAGCGTCGATAAGCGCGCGGTTAAGAATCTCAACAATGCCTTCTTTAATGACTTGACGCGGGTCTCTAACAAAATTGACCTTTCAGAATGTCAGGTTATTTATGTGCATTCAATGAAAGCAAACATGATTATCGGTTTCACACGCTGGCTTGAGAAGATCATCCAAAAGCGCCGGATCGCGGTCGTCGTTGGGATCATCGAGGTCGACTACCTCCTAGCACCGGCGGCGGAGCGAGTGGCTTGGTCACGTGCGAACCTACGTGGAATCAACCGGCTCATGTCGCTAACCGATCTCAATCCGCTTGTTTACTGCGAGACTGATCGGGCCCAGGTGCATTTTCGTAAGTTGATTGGGGACGATCTGCAGATCCACCAGTTTCCATATCTGGCGGCTTCTCTTGCGGGTCGGGTTTCCTCGGGAGGCCACAGGTCCCTATCAAAACGGACTATCACATTTGGTACGCTCGGAGCCTCTACCCCGAACAGGGGATCCGATCTCTTTCCCAGTTTGGTACACCATTTTGCCGCGGACGACCGGGTAAACTGGGTGTTGCAGTTGGATCGGCGTTACGTCGAATCTCTCGGTTCCGATCAGGTTCAATTCCTAGAACAGTCGGTTCGTAATGGGACATGCGAGTGGCATGAAGAGAGGCTATCGGTCACTGACTACTACGATGCATTGAAACGCATGGACGTCATTATCCTTCCGTACCGCAACCGCTACTCCGTTTCTGGCTCCGGCGTATTCTACGAAGCAATTCAGTTAGGGCGTTTCCTAATTGTGCCGAAGCAGACATTCATGGGCAAAGTGGTCAAGGAAATGGAGTACCCTTGCCGTCTAATTGGCAACGTCAGCACCGCTGCTGTGATCGAGGCAATCACAAAGATCCTAGAGCGAACCAGGCAACACCAGAGTCGGATCAATCGCTTCAATCAGGTTGGACGGCAGCAGCTTCCGATCGAACGGTTTCGTAGCCTGTTTTGGAAGACCTTAGAGCATCGGTCAAGAGAATAGAACCTTAGAGTCCAAATCGTGAGAGCGCACGGGCGGTCCAGGTGGGTTTTGCGCAGGCATGACCTGTCGCTTATGCGCGCGCGCGTCGTTCGTCACTCGTCTTCCAAATTCTCCATGGCGTCGGCCAAGGTGCCCGACGCGGGATTGCCCCTATCGCGCAGACCCTTGATGGTGCCTAGGCGGTCGGCTTGCGGCCGGTTCTGGCTGAGCTTGCGCTTGGCCTCGATACGCCCGATCTCCATGCGCAGACCGACAATGCCTTTCAATTGGCCTCCGATGAAGCGCTCCGGCGCATCGTTGACCGCCCAGGGTTGGGCGCTTCTCGCTTCGTGGCGCTCGGTCAGCCGCGAGACAAGATCCAGAAGCGCCGCCTTGTCGTCGACCACGTGAAGCCTTCCATAGACATGCACGGCCTCGTAGTTCCAGGTCGGTACGACCTTGCCGTGCTCCTGCTTGGAGGCATACCAAGAGGGGGAGATGTAGGCTTGGTGCCCCAGGAAGATTGCCAAACCCTCTTGACCGGCCAGGGAGCGCCACTGTCCGTTGGCGCGCGCCAGATGGCCGACCAGGCAGTTCGCTTCCGCCAGGTAGAGGAGCGGAAGGTGCGAGGCCTCTATTCCATCCGGACCAGTCGTCACCAGGGCGGCAAGCGGGTTTTCTTCGAGCATTGCGGCCAGAAGCGTGGTGCCGTCGGCTTCGAAAGCGGGAGGGGTGTACATGGCGTCGTGTCTCGTATGTCTTAGGTGAAGCGAGAATGATCTGGTGTGCCTTGGCCGGGAGCCCAAGCCAAGCCAAGCTGATGTGTAGCATGCTGCCGGATGCGCTGGCGCGCTAAAGTAGAAGCTGCTTGAGGCGAGGAGGAGAGACGAGGGAATGGAGAGACTGAGTGAAGGGGATGCGCTGCAGCTGTGCGAGGAAATGTTACTGGCTGTCGGGATGCAAAAGGAACCGGCCGCAAACGTGGCAAGCCACCTGGTCGACGCCAGTCTACGCGGCATAGACAGTCACGGGCTGGAGCGCATTCCGCAATACATCCGCCGTATTCGCTCCGGCGAGATCCGCGCCGATGTCGTGCCAGAGGTCGCATGGGTCCAGGGGGCGATCATACAGGTGCGAGGAAACGCCGGTCTGGGCATTCCGGCAATGCAGATGGCGGCCGATCGTCTGGGCCCATTGGCCCATCAGAACGGTATCGCGGCTGCCGCGGTCGTCGACGTGACCCACACGGGCCGCATCGGTGCTTATGTGGAGAGCTTGGCGAACGGGGGCTGTTTTGCCTTTGCACTTGGGGGTGGCGCCTACGAGCAGGGCGGCAGGGTTGCACCGCACGGCGGTGCGAAGGGCGTGCTTAGCACCAATCCCTATGCTTTCTCGCTGCCCGGCGGAAGTTATGAGCCCGTCGTGGTTGACTTCGCGACCTCCACCGTGGCGCAGGGCAAAGTGATGCTGGCGCGCAACCGCGGAGAAGCGCTCCCGCCGGATAGCCTTCTGGACCGTGACGGAAACCCAAGCCAGAGGCCGGAGGACTTCTACAACGGCGGCTCTCTGCTGACCGCCGCCGGGCCAAAGGGCTATGGAATGGCCTTGATCGCGGAACTGATCGGCTGTGCGCTGATCGGCGCACCGAAAGAGTTCAACTGGCTGATCGTCGCCCTCGACCTGGCTCGTTTCCGTACGCCCTCTGCCTTCGCGACAGCCGCTCAGCAATGCCTGGCCGAAATCAAGGCGGTGCCGCCCCGCGACGGGTTCGACGAGGTCATGATCCCCGGCGAGCCGGAACGCCGCATGCGTGCCCAGCGTCGCAAGGACGGCATTCCGATCGATGCGGTCCTGCTGCAATCCCTGCGAGACGCAGCAGTCTCGCTCGACATGATGCCCGACATCCTTGCCTAGCGGTGCAACGGGTTCGTGAGCCCGAGTCGCCGAACGCTTGGGATTCAAGCGCTCGGATCGGATCACGAGCGGCTGCGCTCAGCCTCGGCCAGGAAGGCGACGGCGTTGTTGGCAAGAGAGGGGCCAAGATAGCCGCCTTCCTGCACCAGCACGGTCGGCAGTCCCAATCCGACCAGGCGTCTGGCCATGGCCTCGAAGCCGGCGGTGGTCATGGCAAGCAGCGACAGGGGATCGTCCTCGGCCATATCGAAGCCGAGCGAGACCACCAGTGCTTGCGGCTGGAAGGCTTCGACGGCGGTCATCATCTCCTCGAAACGCGCCAGAATCGTCTCCGTTGAAGATCCAGGCGCCAAGGTCGTATTCAGGCTGGCCCCTGCGCCCGGTCCGGCGCCGCGCTCGTCCGGGTAGCCCAGGAAGAAGGGCGTGTAGTCGCTGGGGTCGGTGTGGATCGAGGCGAAGAAGACATCGCCACGCTCATAGAATATCTCCAGCGAGCCGTCGCCGGCATGGGTGTCGATATCCACCAAGGCAACGCGATCGAACTTGCCGCGCAGCAGCTCTGCTGCGATGGCCGCGTTGTTGAAGAAGCAAAAGCCGTTGGAGCAGTCGGCATGGGCATGATGGCCGGGCGGGCGGCAGAGGGCATAGATGAGGTCTTCCCCGGCAGTCACCGCCACGGCGGCCTCGATCGCAGCCTGCGCCGACCAGTAGATCGCCTCCCAGGTACCCTCGACGATGGTGCAGGATGTGCCGGAGCTGTAGTAGCCAAGTTCACCGACCACACCCTGGGGAAGGCGGCTGATGCCGCGGAAAGAGTGGAAGGTCGGCACGGCCGGCAGATCCGGGCCTTTCACGGCGACCCAGCGCTCCCAGGCGGTCTCGTGAAAGGCCACATAGGCCGGTGTGTGTACGGCCTGGATGGCCGCAAGGCCGTGATCGGCGGGTGCCAGCGCTGTATGCCCTGCTGCCTGCAGGGAATCGCGGAGAAGGATCGCGCGTTGCGGTTGCTCGGGGTGAGGGATGAAGGCGCCCTGGCGGAAATAGTCTTTTGGCGCATGCAGCAACTGGCGCTCGTCGAAGATAAGTTTCATCGTGTGTCGTTCCCAAGAGATATGCGTCAATAGCCTTTGACGCGGTCGACCCGGCCAACCAATGCCTCGCCGGCCTGAAACCGCCGGATCTCTGCGATCGCAAAGCTCACGACCTTGGCGTCGTCGCATTCGCTGGCAACGTGCGGCGTGATCAGAACCTCTGGATGATCCCACAGCGGGCTGGAGGCGGGCAGGGGCTCGCGCTCGAACACATCCAAGGCCGCACCGCTGAGCTGACCCGCATTCAGGGCCTGCAACAGGTCGGCTTCATTCAGGTGCTGTCCGCGCCCCAGGTTGACCAGATAGGCGCCCCGCTTCATCTGTGCGAAGACGGGGGCCGCCAGCAGCCCCTCGGTTTCGCCGGTCAGGGGCAGCACGTTAATCAGGACATCGCTCTTGGCGGCGAGCTCGGCCAGACCCTCGGCCCCGGCAAGGAGCTCAATGCCAGCGGGCGTCTCTGCAGGCCGGCTGCGAACCAGTGCTGAAACGGGATAGCCCAAGCCTTGCAAGGCCTTGGCCACCGCTTTTCCCATCAATCCGTAACCCAGAACTCCGACCGCCATGCGCGAGGGCGGTGCCTTGTTGAAGGAGTCCCAGACCCGGTCTTGGCGCTGTTGGAGGTAGCGTTTCATGCCGCGGTGATGCCAGATGACGTGCCAGGCGGCGAAGCCGGCCATCATGGCCGCTTGTTCGTCATCGCAGAGCCGCGAGATGATGGTGTCTTCCGACATGTGGGGCTGGTCCAACAGAGCCTCGACCCCAGCGGCGATCGAGCAGATCAGCTTCAGGTTCGGATAGTGTTTCAAGCGCTCCGCATTCGGACGGTATCCCAGGCCGAAGGCGACCTTGTCGGGCGCTTCGACCTCTTGCGGGCGGCGCAGGTGGATCCAGGGAGCCTGTTCGGCAAAGTGCGGGCCAAAGATCTTGGCCAGGTCATGGGCGTCGCACAGCGCCACCATCTCGATGGGTTCCGGCTGTTTGGCCATAGGCCTCAAGCCTCTGCCAGCTTGCGACGCCAGCGGGTCAGGGGGCTGGACTCCCCCCATCCGGGCACGGCGGCCAGCAGGGATTGGGTGTAGTCGTGCTGCGGATTGCCAAAGACATCTGCGGTGTTGCCCATCTCGACGATTGCGCCCTCGCGCATGACCGCGATGCGGTCGCAGATCTGGGCCGCCACGCAAAGGTCGTGGGTGATGAAGATGAGCGCCAGACGGAAGCGGTCGCGGATGTCGGCCAAGAGATCCAGCACCTGTGCCTGGACCGAGACATCCAGTGCCGAGACGGCCTCGTCGGCGACCAGAACCTCCGGATCCATGGCCAGCGCGCGTGCAATTCCGATACGCTGTCGCTGCCCGCCCGAGAACTCGTGCGGAAAGCGGCCCATGGCGCTCTCGTCCAGCCCGACCAGCGAGAGTAGCTCGCGGGCCCGCGCCAGCGCCTTGGCACGAGGTACTCCATTGGCCACCGGACCCTCAGTCAGAATGCTGCTGACCTTGGTGCGCGGGTTCAAAGAGGCGAAGGGATCTTGAAAGATCATCTGCACGCGCTTTCGTTGGCGGCGAAGGGCTGCACCCTGCGCGGCGCGCCAGTCTTCCCCCTGCAGGGTGATCTGGCCGGCATCGGGCTCCAGCAGGCGAACGACACAGCGTCCCGCCGTCGACTTGCCGGACCCGGATTCGCCGACGATGCCCAAGGTCTCGCCGCGGGCAATCTCGAACGTAACGTCCTTGACCGCCGGAACCACGCGGGCCTTGGAGAAGAGCCCGCCGCCGGAGCGAAAGGTCTTCGACAACGCGCTCACGCTGAGGATCGGGCCTTCTTCACCGTGATAGCGGGCAGGCGACGGCGAGAGCGGTGGGACGGCCGCGATCAGCCGCTTGGTGTAGTCGTGCTGTGGGTCGCTCAGGACCGTATCGACCAGTCCCTCCTCGACCACCAGCCCTTCGCGCATCACCACCACACGATCGCCGATCTCCGCCACCACACCGAAGTCGTGGGTGATGAACAGCACGGCCATACCGTGCCGTTGTTGCAGGTCGCGAATGAGGTCCAGGATCTGCGCTTGCGTGGTGACATCCAGCGCGGTGGTGGGCTCGTCGGCGATCAAGAGCTTGGGTTCCAGGGCTAACGCCATGGCGATCATTGCCCGCTGCCGCTGCCCGCCGGAGAGCTCGAAGGGATAGGCGCGGATCGCCTTTTCCGGGTCAGGCAGACCGACCTCGCGGATGAGGTCCAGGGCCTTGGCCTGCCGCTCGCGGCGCGAAAGTGCCTTGTGCGCCTCGAAGACCTCGGCAATCTGGTCGCCGATGCGCATCAGGGGATTGAGTGCCGTCATCGGTTCTTGAAAGATCATCGCCGCCTCGCTGCCGCGCAGGCTCTGCATCTCTGTCTCGGACAGGGTCAGCAGGTCGCGTTCGCCCATGCGGATGCAGCCGGCGACCGGTCGCACTTCCTTGGGCAGCAGGCCCATGACGGCGTTGGCGGTGACCGATTTTCCCGAGCCCGATTCACCGACGACGCAGAGCACCTCTCCGGGCTCCAGCCTGAAGGAGATGTCTTCGACGGCGAGCTTACGATCGGCGCCGCTGGGGAGGGCCACTGCGAGATTCTCAACGGAGACAACCGTCATGGCCTAGCGTCCCTTGCGCGCCAGGCGCGGATTGAGCGCGTCGTTCAAACCTTCGCCGATCAGGTTGAGCGCCAGCACGGTCAGGAGGATGGCAACGCCCGGAAACACGCTCATCCACCAGGCCTGGCGCAGCACCGTGCGGGCAGCACCGATCATGTAGCCCCAAGACATGACGTTGGGATCGCCCAGACCCAAGAAGGAAAGCGAGGATTCCAGCAGGATCGCGGTTGCGACCATGAGCGAGGCCAGCACGATCACCGGGGAGAGCGTGTTGGGCAGGATCTGCTTGAAGATGATGGCGAGCGAAGACTGCCCGGTCAGGACCGCCGCTTGGACGTACTCGCGCGATCTGAGCGAGAGGAACTCGCCGCGCACCAGGCGGGCCACCGGCGGCCAGGCAACCAGCGCGATCGCCAGCACGATGGAACTGAGCGAGGGTTCCAGGATTGCCACCAGCACGATGGCCAGCGCGAAACTGGGGATCGTCTGGAAGAACTCGGTAAAGCGCATCAGCGCGTCGTCCCAGCGCCCGCCGAAGTAGCCGGCGGCGGCCCCGATCGGAATACCGATCAGGAGCGCCACGAAGGTGGAAACCAGACCGATCAGCAAGGAGACGCGGGCGCCGTAGGCGAGGCCGGCGCCGATGTCCCGGCCCAGGGTATCGGTCCCGAACCAGAAGCCGTCGACGGCAAAGGGCGGCATGAAGGGCCGCTGCACCATCCGCCAAGGCGACTGCGGATAAAGCAGGGGGGCGATCAGGGCGACGATGATCACGATCCAGACCAACGCCAGGCCGATGATGGCACCGCGATTGCGGGTGTAGCGCCGCCAGAAGTCGCGGGCTCCGGTCGCTTTGTTGGAGATACTGGTCATTGCGTCAGGGTGATTCTTGGATCGACCACCAGGTAGAGCAGGTCGGTCACCAGGTTGAAGAAGAGCACGAGGGCGGATGAGACGAGGAAGACGCCCAGCAGCAGGTTGTAGTCGCGCTGCAGCAGGGCATCGAACATCAGGCGGCCGATCCCCGGCCAGGCAAAAACCGTCTCCGTCAGGATCGCGCCACCGACGATCTGACCGGCTTGCAGACCTGCCAAGGTCACCACCGGAAGGATGGCGTTACGCAGGATGTGGCGGCGCAGTATCGGTCCCTCGCCGAGGCCTTTGGCTTTGGCGGTCTTGACGAAGTCCTGGCCCGCGGTTTCCAGCATGGAGGCACGGGTCATGCGGGCATAGACCGCCATGAAAAAGAGCCCAAGGGTCGCTGCCGGCAGCACCAGGTGTTGGGCAACATCCATGGCCTGCGCCCAGCCGGTGTAGTTTGCCCCGATGGTCTCGATACCATAGGCAGGCAGCCACTCCAGCTGCACGGAGAACAGCAAGATCGCCATCAGGGCGATCCAGAACAGCGGGGTCGCGTAGAAGAGCAGCGCCAGGGTGGTGATCGCGCTGTCGGCCCAGCGGCCGACACGGACGGCGGCCAAGGCGCCCAGCATGACACCGAGCAGGATAGAGACCACGAAGGCCGTCCCGGTAAGCAGCAGGGTGGCTGGAAGGCGATCCATGATGAGCTGCGCCACCGGCATCTCCTGCCGGTAGGAGAAGCCCAGGTCCAGCTGCAGGACGCCGGCCAGATAGTTCCAAAGCTGGACATGATAGGGTTGATCCAGCCCGAACTTCTCTTTCAGCTGCTGCAGGAAGATCTCGTCGGCAGCGCCGGCCTCGCCGGCCATCACGGCCGCCGGGTCGCCCGGTGCTGCGTGGATCAGCACGAAGTTCAGAACGGCGATCGCGATCAGGACCAGAATGGCCTTGAAGACACGCGCCAGGATGTAGCCGGCAATCGCCATGCTGCAGTCTCACACACCAAAGATGAGAAACCTAGGCGGAAGGCTAGGTCCAAAAGGCCGCATCCGGCCCCTCGATGAAGGGCCCGGATGCGGTGCTCTAGGAGAGATTAGCGGTCCAGATAGGCGTCTTTGAAGCCGTCGTTTACGCCGATAGCGGTCTTCACCAGGTCCTTCACATCACAGCGATAGATGGTCGGGAACTGCAACTCCAGGACCCAGCCAACGGGGACGTCGTCGACCAGGATTTTCTGGACCTCTGTGTAGAGCTTCTGCCGGTCGTCTTGGCTGGCCTGAACGGCGGCATCTGCGAACAGCTTGTCGACCTTGGGGTTGGCGTAGCCCTCGACATTGTTCCAAGGCGACCCCTTGGCGATGTTCGAAGAGATATATGTGCGGGCCACACCGAGTGCCGGATCACCGAACTGGTAGAGGTAGGTGAAGGCGATGTCGTAGTCCCAGTCGGAGATCTTCTGGTTCCAGCCGGCAACGTCGGTGGCGACGATTTCGACATTGATTCCTACATCTTCGAGGTTCTGCTTTACGGCTTCGCCCCAGCGCTGCCAGGTCTCGCCATAGGGCAGCGGCAGGATCCTGACGGGCGTACCGTCATAACCCATCTCCTCCAGCAGCGCCTTGGCCTTGTCGGGATTATAGTCGTACTGGACGACGTCGTCGGTGTAGAAGCGGGTCGCCGAGGAGACTGGGCCGGTCGCGACCTTGCCGAATCCGTTCCAGATCACGTCACGCACGAACTCGCGGTCCATGGCGTACATGACCGCCTTGCGGAACAGCTTGTTGGAGGTCGGTCCTTCGCCGTTGTTCAGCCACATGAAGGCGTGCGGTGCGAAGTATTCCCATCCCTTGCCGGTTGAGCAGACGCCGTCCATTTCGGTCAGGCGGGGGATATCAAAGTTCTCTACCGAACCGCCGGGCAACACGTCGATCTTGCCGGTCTCGAAGGCGACAGCGCGCGAGGCCGCATCGGGGATGACCTGCCAATAGATCTCGTCGATATAGGGTTGGCCATCAATGTAGTAGTCATCGTTCTTCACAAGATGGATGTAGGAGCCCTTTTCCCACTCATTGAACTTGAAGGGGCCGGTTCCGATCGGTGTGTTGTTTGCCGGGTTGGTCTTGAAGTCGGTGCCTTCGTAGATGTGCTTCGGCACGATCGGCATGGTGCCCGACTCGAAGATGCCGAGGAAGGGACCGAAGGGCTGCTTCAGCTTGAACACCACGGTGTTGTCGTCCGGGGCCGTGATCGATTCGACATGCTGAAGACTGACGCGAAAACGCGGATGGGTCTCGCGCAGGAAGGTATCGGCGGAAAAGACCACATCATCTGCCGAGAAGGGCGCGCCGTCATGCCACTTGACGCCTTCCTGAAGATGGAAGGTGTAGGTCAGACCGTCTTCAGAGACCTCCCAGCTCTTTGCCAGCGAGGGCATGGGATTGAGCTGGTGGTCGTAGCGCAACAGACTTTCGTAAATGTTGCCTGCCACCATTTGCGTGGGTCCGTTCTGGACGATGCCCAGCATTAGGCCTGGCGGCTCGGGTTGGATCACCGCGTTTACCGTTCCGCCGGATTTCGGCTCGGCATAGGCGGAACCCGCGATCATCGCGGCCGCCGTCGCTCCAAGCAGGAGTCTCTTCAACATGCTTATGCCTCCGTATTGTTTGTTACCTGGTTCAAAGATACCCGCAAAGCGACCGGTCTAGTGTGCATCCCAGCCGGGCTGCTCACGGTCGAGAAGGCGAAGGAAAGCCGCCCACTCGCGCATCTCCAATTCTCCCGCAGCCATCTTTTCATAGGCCGCTTCGTAGATCGAGGCGGTTTTCTCCGCCACCGTCTCATCGACAGGGATAGCACGCTGACCGCTGGACAGGACGGCGACCTGCACCTTGCAAGATCGCTCCAGATTATGCATCAGCGCAAAGGCCTCGCCGACCGTCCGTCCGGCCGTCAGCAGCCCGTGGTTGCGTAGGATCAGCGCGCTCTTGTCGCCCAGATCCGCCTGGATACGTTGGCGCTCATCCAGATCCAACGCGATGGACTCATAGTCGTGATAGGCGAGGCGGTTGTGGAACTGCAGCGACCACTGGTTCAGCGGCAGCAGGCCGCACTCCATCGTGGCAACGGCAATGCCCGCCACCGTGTGCGTGTGCAGCACACAGACCACGTCGTCTCGCACCGCGTGAACGGCCGAGTGAATGGTGAAGCCGGCCGGATTGATCCCCAACCCCGTTGGGTCATCCAGAACGTTCCCCTCCATATCCACGGTCACCAGAGACGCGGGCGTCACCTCATCGAAGCGCTGCCCAAAGGCATTCAGCAGAAAGTGGTGCTCTGGCCCCGGCAGGCGAGCGGAGATGTGGGTGTAGATGGAATCGTCCATATCGAAGCGGGCGACCAGCCGATAGGCGGCTGCCAGATCCCGCCGTACCTCTGCCGTCGGGTCGCTTTGGTGGAGTGGAGTGGCTGCTACCATGGTCTCTCCTTGATATCCGGCCAGTGATATCCGGCCCGTGCTACTCGGACCTTGATACTCGACCCCTGATACTCGACCCCTGATACTCGGATCCTGATACTCGGATCCTGATACTGGGCCCCTGGTATCCAGCGAGGCGCGGCACGCATCTATCGAAAACCCTAATCAGTCGGATGGATCGCCGCAAGGGAATTGTCGACAGTCGGTAGTTCCCTTGCGCGAAGCCGCCGCTTGATGCTTACTTCCCAGCTGACGCCTGCGTCGCCGCTGCGTTGCAAGAGGGAGTTCCGACATGGCCGTAGGAGACGCCTCGGCAGGTTTGCAAGCCCAGGCCGCTGCCAGACTGTCACCGGTGCGCAGCCAGTCGGTCGTTGATCTGGTGCTTGCACAACTGGAGGGGCTCTTCGTCGGGAATGGCTTTCGACCGGGAGAGCGTCTGAACGAGGTCGCACTCTCGCAAGCCATGTCCGTCAGCCGCAGCTCTCTGCGCGAAGCGGCACGTAAACTGGAACAGCGTGGCTGGCTGGTCAGCCGCCCCAATCGTGGTTTCTTCGTGCGCAGCTTCACCGAGGTCGAGGTAACCCAGATTTACGAGGCGCGGCTGTGCCTGGAATCCTTCGCCGTCAGGAAGTGCCTGGCAAGTCTCACGGCGCCGCAGAAAGCCAGTCTGGAAGGGAGTTTCAGGACGCTTGTCAAGGCAGCGACCTCGGCGAGCGGTCAGCAGATCGTCGACCCGATCCTGGCCTTCCATCGCGCCATCGTGGCCTTGGCGGAAAACGAGATCCTGCTGCGTTCCTTCGACGAACTGGCGATGGATACCAAGCTTATCGTCACGCTGATCGGCGGCGTGCAGGCCAATCCCGACACCTTTCTTGACCGCAATCGCGCAATCTACGAGGCCTTGATGGCCGCTGACATCGTGTCCAGTCTCGGTGCCTTGGAGCGTTACCTCACAACGGGCCTGGGCGAGGTGGTCGCCTTCTTGCGCCAGGACGGTCCCGAAGAGCGGGCCTCGGTGCCGACGCCACCGCTAAGAGCGTAAGCCCTTGATGTCCGCGGCAACCGCGGTATCGCTGACGCAGCCCCGTGCGTCTGGGATCGCTTCCAACGCGGCTGCAAGGCGGTCTTGTCATTGAGTGCCAAGCGATCGAATCTCGCTGGTCTTTCCCTTCCGATTCCTAGCCTTACAACGACAAGCCGATCAGCTGCCCGGTCGCAGTTCGGGGTAGGCCAGGTGATAGGAGAGCGCGACGCCACCGCCGCCGCCGACGATGTTACCAAGGATCACCGGAACCAAATTCCCGAGCATCGCACCTGCGCTCAGTTCCGGCGATACCAGGGCCGCAAAGGGCAGCAGGAAAAAGTTGGCGACGCAATGCTCGAAGCCCAGCGCAACGAACCCAGCGATCGGCAGAAGGATAACCAGGAACTTGCCTGCCGCGGTTCGTGCCGAGATCGTGAGCCAGACGGCCAGGCAGACCAGGGCATTGCAAAGAATGCCGCGCGTGAAGGCCTGCAAGGGCGTTAGCTCGACTTTGGCACGGGCGATCCTGCTCGCGGCCTCGACCAAGGGGCCCTCGGCCAGGCCGGCCATGGCAGCCAGAGCAACGATCACCAAGGCGCCCAGAAGATTGCCGAGAAGTGCCCAGACCCAGTTCCGGCAGAGCGCTCTCACCGTGATTTTCCGGGATACCAGAGCCATCACCATCAGCGCGTTGCCGGTAAAGAGCTCGGCCCCACCGATCACGACAAGCACCAGGCCGAGCGAGAAGGCAAGCCCGCCGGCAAAGCGCAGAGGGCCGGAGAGAGAATCGCTACCGGCAATCACGACCAGGTAGAAGAGACACCCGAACGCGATGAAGGCACCGGCCAGTACGGCGCGGACAAAGAGCGGTTGGAAGGCGAGGCCTGCCTTGCCGACCCCGATCTCGTCGACCAGCTTGGCCATTTCTGCCGGCTTGTAGGCATCCAAACTGTTCGCTGGCTGGGTTCCTGGACTGCTCATGCCTGCTTGCTCCTGCGATGCCCTTTCAAAGTTAGCTAGGGTAGTGGCAGTTTGCTTGCCTTGACACGGATCAATGGCCGGACGGGCTACAGCCCCACGAAGATGTAGCCTTCCCCGTGTGCCGTCTTGATGAAGCGGGCGTCTCGGGCATTGTCGCCCAGCTTGCGGCGCAGGCGCTGGACCAGGACATCGGGGGTGCGGTCATAGCTGGCCCAGTCGCGCTGCGAGACGTGCCGCAGGATCTCGTCGCGCGTCAGGACCCGGCCGTTGCTCGCCAGGAAGAGCGCCAGCAGGCTGTGCTCGGCATGGGTCAACTCGACCGGGTTGCCGTCCGGATCGACCAGTAGGCGGCGCGTCGTGTCGTACGTCCAACCGGCGAAACTGATGCCGTCGCGCAGGCTGACGCTCTGGCCGCGGGTGCGCCGCAGGACGTTCTTCACACGCGCCCAGAGTTCACGCTGGTTGAAGGGTTTGGTGACATAGTCGTCGGCGCCCATCTCCAGGCCGACGATGCGGTCAATATCGTCGGTGCGGCCCGTCAGCAAGATGATGCCGACGCCCGACTTGCCGCGAATCTCGCGCGTGATCTGCAGTCCGTCTTCACCCGGCAGGTTGATATCGATGAGCAGCAGGTCGGCTTCGTCGCGGGCCAGCAGGCGGCGCAGCGCTTCGGCCGATTCGGCCCCGCTCACGCGGTAGCCTTCGGCCGCGAAATAGGCAGAAAGCTTGTTGCGCACGACGGGATCGTCGTCCACCAGAACGATGTGGGTCGCCTTCGTTACAGCCTCGATCACAGCCGGTTACCGCCTCTCCCACCAGGAATAGCGCTACTGTTTACAATTTTATACATCTCGGCAACGCTTTTGAACGCATCGTTCACTCCCCAGGCATAAGCTCTTTGGATCGACCGGTTCACACAGGGACGCCATAAGACCGCGTCAGGGTATGGCCGGCGGACGAAGAGACAAGCCTATCTCGGAACGTGAACTAGGGAAGCGACCATGAAAAAACTGATGACCGGCGTCTGCGCCGCTGCGCTCTTGACCATGGGGGCCGGATCTGCCGCTTTGGCAGATTCCGACGATCCCATCCTGATCACCATGAATAACTGGACCAGCCAGAATGTGCTGGCCAATGTGACTGGCGACCTCTTGGAGAAGCTGGGCTACGAGGTGGAGTACGTCCCCTCCGACACGCAGCTGCAATTCCAGGCCATCGCCGACGGTGACATGCATTTCCAGGTCGAGGTCTGGGAAGGCAGCATGCTGAACGCCTTCGAGAAGGCCAAGGCGACCGGTGGTCTGGTCGACATGGGCGACCATGATGCCGTCACCCGCGAGGACTGGTGGTTCCCGGCCTACATGCTTGAGAAGTGCCCGGGACTGCCGGACTGGAAGGCGCTGGACAAGTGCGCGGAACTCTTCGCCACGGCCGAGACCAGCCCGAAGGGCCGTTTCGTCGGACCGCCGGCCGACTGGGGCAAGCATTATTCCGAGCGTATCGCGGCTCTGGGCATGAACTTCGAAGAGGTGCCGGTCGGTCAGGCCGCAACCCTCTGGGCCGAACTGCAGGCCGCCTATGACCGCGAGGAGGGCGTCGTGCTCTTCAACTGGACCCCGAACTTCATCGAGGCCAAGTTCGAAGGCGCCTTCGTCGAGTTCCCCGAGTATGAGGCCGCCTGCCTGACCGATCCCGCTTGGGGCATCAACAAGGAAGAGCTCTACGACTGTGGTGCTCCCTCCCAGGGTTGGCTGAAGAAGGCCGCTTGGGCCGGCGTAGCCGAGGACTATCCCAAGGCCTGGGAACTCTTCCAGAACATGAACTTCTCCAACGCACAGATCGCCGCCGCGGCCGCCATGGTCGACGTCGAGGGTCTGTCGCCGGAAGAGGCTGCTGCCAAGTGGGTGGCCGAGAATGAAGACGTCTGGTCAGCCTGGATGCCGAAAGAAGGCTAAAGGGCAGGGGTGGGCGGCCGGCTCTGGATCTACGTGCTCCCTCGCGTAGGTCCAGGCCGGCCGCTCCACTTTCTTTCTTGATTCTTTAGCCGGGATGAGGGGGCCCGCGCCATGACCGCCAAGCTGCAATGCACCGATCTTTGGAAAGTCTACGGGTCAAACCCGGAGAGTCTGTTTCGCGGTGGATCCAAGCCAAGCGACGAGACCTTGGTCGCCGGCAACTACATCGGCGCTGTGCGCGATGCCGCCTTCGAGGTGCACGAGGGCGAGATCCTGGTGCTCATGGGCCTGTCCGGCTCCGGCAAATCGACCCTCCTGCGCTGTCTTTCACGCCTGATCGAACCAACCGCCGGCGCGGTTCACTTCGAAGGGCAAGACATCACCCACGCCGATGAGAAGACCCTGCGCTCTCTCAGGCGCCACAAGATGGGGATGGTCTTCCAGAACTTCGGCCTCCTGCCGCATCGAACGGCGCTTGAGAACGTGATCTTTCCCCTGGAGGTGCAGGGCTTTGCGAAGGCCGAGCGCATGCAGAAGGCGCTGGAGCTGATAAAGTTGGTCGGCCTGGAGGGACGCGAGACCTATTACCCGCGCGAACTCTCCGGCGGACAACAACAGCGGGTCGGCATCGCGCGTTCCTTGGCGGTCGAGCCGGACGTCTGGTTCCTGGATGAACCCTTCTCGGCCTTGGACCCGCTGATTCGCCGCGAGATGCAGGACGAGTTCATCCGCCTGCAGCGCAATCTGAAGAAGACCATCGTTTTCGTGACGCATGACTTCGAAGAGGCTGTGCGTTTGGCCGACCGCATCGCCATCATGCGCGGTGGGATTATCGTCCAACTGGGCACGCCGGAGGAGCTGGTGGTCAATCCGGCCGACGATTACGTCGCCGAGTTCACCAAGACCGCGCCCAAAGCCAAGCTCATCCGCGCGCAGACGGTCATGCAGCCGCTTTCGGGATTCACCGGCCTTGGCAACGACGACGACACCGTACCGGGTTCGGCGCCGATCGAAACGGCGGCTCCGACGGTCTTGGGCTCCAAGGGTCGCGCCATCGTCATCGACGAGCAAGGACGCCCGATCGGTGAGCTCACGCGTGAGCATGTAATCGACGTTCTCTTCGGTGAGCAAAACAGGGAGGACGAGAAAGCCAACGATCCCGCGAACGGCAGCGAGGGCACGGGCGAGGCGAGGGCATGAGCCTGCAGTCAGCCAGCCTGGGCGAAGGCAAGGGCTTGCCCGCGCGCGCGACCCTGATCACCGGCGGCCTAGGCCTCCTGATCGCAGTCCTGGTTATTCTTTATCCCTCGTGGGTGGCGCGATGGCCCGAGACCTGGGTCCTGCCGCTGACCGATTGGGTCACCGGCGGCGTTGCCTGGCTGGCCAACGATTTGAGCTTCGGGCTCTTCACCTTCCGCGATGTTACGCGCGGCATCTCCTGGCTGCTCGATCTACCCTTTGACGTTGTCGAAGCGCTGCTGTTCCGCGGCTCGCGGGCACTTGGGATGGGGCCCATTCCCTGGCTGGCGCTGGCCGCCTGCCTGGGCATCGTCGGCTATCGCCTGGGCGGCTGGCGCTTGGCCCTGCTGTCGTTCCTGGGTGTCGCCTATCTGGCGGTCTTCGGCGTCTGGAAAGACGCCATGCGGACCCTGTCCCTGGTGGTCGTCACCGTGCCCTTGGCAGCGCTGATCGGTATCTCCCTGGGCGTGCTGGCGACCCGCAATGCGCGGGCGGAGAAGGTTCTGCAGGCCTGCTTCGACATCATGCAGGCAACACCGCACATGGCCTATCTGGCGCCGACGGCTGCCTTCTTCGGCTTCGGCTCGGTGCCCGGCATGATCGCGACCGCGATCTTTGCGCTGCCGCCGATGGCGCGCTGCACCATTCTCGGTATTCGTACGGTGCCGGACTCGGTGATCGAGGCGGGCGTGATGGCCGGCTGCAGTCCCCGACAACAGCTGTGGCGCGTGCAGCTACCGGCGGCACAGCAGACTCTGCTGGTCGGCGTCAATCAGGTGATCATGCAGACCCTGGCCATGGCGGTTATCGCCTCCCTGATCGGCGCCTCGGGACTGGGACACAAGCTGCTGTTCTCCTTACAGCAGCTGCAACTGGGCAAGGCCATCGAGAACGGTGTCGCCATTGTCATCATCGCCGTGGTGTTGGATCGCCTGAGCCAGGCCTGGGCCAAATACGCTCCCAGCCATCTGGAGCAGGAGAAGCCAAGGTGGCAGCGTCACTGGGCCCTGCTGGCTGTGGTCGCCACCCTGGTCGTGATCTCCGTCTTGTCCTTCCTGATCCCGGAGCTGGCCAAGCTGCCGAAGAAGATGACCGTCACCACCGCGCCCTTCTGGGACGACAGCATCCGCTGGATGTCGAAGAACCTCTTCGACTATCTGGAGTTTCTGCGTGACGACTTCACCATCTACGTGCTGATCCCGACGCGAAACTTTTTCCTCTGGCTGCCCTGGCCACTGCTGATGGGGTTGGTCGGCCTTGCCGCCTGGAGGATCGGGGGGCTGCGCCCGGCGATGATCTCCATGGGGCTGGTGCTGTTCATCCTGCTGACCGGCTTCTGGGAGCCGGCGGTGCTGACCCTCTACCTCACCACCCTGGCCGTCATCATCTGTATGTGCATCGGCATCCCGATCGGGATCTGGTCGTCGAAGCGACCGCGCGCGGCGCGCGTGGTGCTGACGATCTGCGACACGCTGCAGACCTTCCCCTCCTTCATCTATCTGATCCCGGTGATCATGCTCTTCCGGGTCGGCGATCTGGCCTCGCTGATGGCCATCATCGGCTACGCCACCGTGCCGGCCGTGCGCTACACCTATCTGGGTCTGACGCGCGTGCCCGCGACGGTCATCGAAGCCTCGGTCGCCAACGGCACCACGCCGCGACAGCGCCTCTTCAAGGTCGAACTGCCGATGGCCTTGCCGGAGATCATGTTGGGCATGAACCAGACCGTCATCATGGCGCTCTCGATGACCGCGATCACGGCGCTGATCGGCTCCCGCGATCTGGGTCAGGAGATCCTGAAGGCCCTGCCGGATCTCGACACCGGCCGCGGCCTCTTGGCCGGTCTGTGTATCGCCGCCATCGGCCTGATCGCCTCGCAAATGATCGAGAGCTGGGTGAAGCAGCGTAAGAAGCAGTTGGGGCTCAGCGGTTAGAGCAGGCCTTTCGGGAAGTAGCTGTGCGTGGGAGGTCCAACTTCCCGCTCCAGCATGCTGTTCAGCAACTGGTTCATCTGCATCAGCAGGGCGCGTGACTCGCTCTTCAGTGCCAGGTTGTCCACCTCGTTGGGGTCGGCTTCGAGGTCGAAGAGCTCCAGTTCGTAATGCGCCTGCAGCGCCTCGTAGCTCTCTGGGACTTCCAGCAGCAGCGGTGAGAAGTAGCGCGCGAACTTGTAACGACCATCGAAGACGAAGTTGATGAAACCGCGATTGCTGAGGTCCGGTTTCACCTCGGAAAGGGGCGGCGCCCATCCCCCTTTGGCGATTGCCGTGTAGGCCCGCACCATGTAGTTGGCATCTATGGTCTGAATGCCGACATAGTTGAACAGCACGGCCGGGCGAAGCTGATCGGCTTTGGCTGACTCTGGGTCGTCGAGGAGCGGCGTTGCATCGCGGCCGGGCAGGCCTTTCAAGAGCGTATCCCGTTTCTCCTTCGGGGCACCCGTCAGGCCGATCAAGGTCGGCAAGAGATCGATATGGCTGGTGAGCGCCTTGCAGTGGCGCCCGCCCGGATGGGCCGGATGGACGATCACCGCCGGGACATGGCTCTGCTCTTCATAGGGCAGTGGTCCCTTGCCGCGCAGCCCGCCATGGGCGCCGCCCAGCTCGCCGTGATCGGCGGTCCTCAGCACCGCCGTCGAGTCCCAGAGGCCAAGATCGCTCAGGCTGTCGAGCAGGCCTTGCAGGGTGCGATCGTTATCCTGAATGAGGTTGAGATAATAGTTGTAGTAGTCGTTCCACATGGCCGCGGCGTTGGTGGGGATCGCCCCCAGAAAAGCCGACCAACCCTCCTGGAAGGTCTTTTGCGCGTGCGGGCGACCCCGCGCGTCCAAGGGCTCCAAGGCAGAGGGAGAGGGGTCGAAGCTCCAGCCTTGCCGGAACAGGCTGTTGGCGGGCGGCGGGTTGATCGTCTGTCCGACCAGCGAGACCTGTTCGGGCTCGCCCGGCTGGCTGACGTCGGCATACATCACATCGTGCGGTGAGACGAAGCTTACGACCAGGAGCCAGGGCTTGCCTTCGGCGTTGATCCGCTGCGCATCGCTGCGCAGCCAGCGTATCGCCTCGGCGGCGGTGAAGCTGTCCACCTGGTAGCCCTGGTCGGGGGCACCGACCTTATCGCCATCGGCAGCGAAACGATCGAAGCCATAATCCTTGAGTGCGGTCGAGTAGTTCACGCTGTCCTTTGGCGCGATGATGCTCTTCTCCAGCTCGAACTTGCCGAAGTAGGCGGTCTCGTAACCCAGCTGCTTGAAGAGCGTGCCCATGGAGGGGTGGGCCTTGCTCAGGTCCGGCACGTACCCCAGCTCCATCTGGTCGAAGATGCCGTTCACCTGCGGCGGCTGGCCGGAGAACATCACCCCGCGCGAAGGGGTGCACATGGCAGCGCCGATGTAGTGGTTGTCGAAGCTGGTCCCGCGGCGCAGCAGTTCCTCGCGCGCCGGCAGGTGATAGCCCTCGGCGGGGCGCAGACTTCTGGATTCCTCATCGGTGATGATCAGGATGACGTTGTAGGGCGGCCCCTTGGGCTGCGACGTCGCCTTGCCTTGAGACCCCGCGCTCTCCGTTTCCGAAGCATTGGCCGGTAGGATGTAGGGCAGAGCCGGTGCGGCGCCTGCCGCCGCCAGGACAGTCCGGCGGCTCAAGCCTCTGCCGCTCTGTTTGGTTCGGCCCCTGCGCTTCTTGGGCACTGCTAACCCCTTTTCCCCCAGGCAAGAATCATAGAAGGCTAAGGCCATATCAGTTCAAATAGCAACCGGAAGGCCTGGGGTTGCTCATCGAACCGTCCGAACAGCCTATCTCAAGAGTGCGCGCTCGATCGCCGCTCTGGCCAGCAGCCTCGTGGAATCGAAGGTCGGCAAGGTTGAATTGGAGTCATCCAGGATGAGAGGGATTTCGGTGCATCCCAAGACGACAGCCTCGCAGCCGGACTCCTTCAGGCGCCCGACGATGCCTTGGAAGGCAGCGACCGATTGCGGCTCGAAGTGGCCATAGACCAGCTCTTCCATGATGATCCGCTGCATCAGGTCTCGATCGGTCTGGGCAGGGCGAACGGCGGTCAGCCCATGCTCGGCAAGGCGCTGGGGATAGACCGGGCTGTCGACCAGCCAGGCGGTGCCGGTGATGCCTAAGCGTGTCAGGCCGCGCTTGACGGCCGCCTCGGCGACGACCTCGGCGATGTGCAGCCAAGGCAGCGGCGAGGTCGGCTCGACCAGATGCAAGGCCTGATGGATCGTGTTGTCCGGGCAGATCAGGAAGTCGGCGCCACTTCTGGCAAGCTTCTCGGCAGAACCGAGCATCAGGTCGGCGACGCCTTTCAAGTCACCCCTTTCCAAACAGGCCGTGTAGTCAGCCAAAGACCAGCCGTGCAATGAGATCTCTGGATGGTCGTGCGGGCCCATGCGGGTGCTCGCTTCGCTGCAGATCGTGCGATAGCAGAGCGAAGCGCCTTCGGCCGAGCAGGCGACGATGCCAATGTGCTGAACCATCCCGGTCTAGCCGTCCCGCCAGCGGTAGTATGCGACCGTGGCCGGCAGGAACCAGGGCTTGCCGCGATAGAGCGGGCGTGTCTGGAAGCCCGGGCTGGAAAAGGCGGTCTCGCCCTTCTCTTTGCCCAGGACCTTCTGGCCCAGGCGCATGCCCAGATAGCTCGCCATCCCGACGCCGGAGCCGCAATAGCCCATCGCGTAGTAGAGGCCGTCCTTCTCGCCCATGTGCGCCAGGTGATCGAAGGTGTAGGCGACGAACCCCATCCAGGAGTGCGAGATCCGTGTCTTCGCCAACTCCGGAAAGATGCGGGTCATGGAGGCGTGGAGGTGGGGGCCGCTCACCTTCGGATCGGTCTCTCCGGCGCTGACCCGACCGCCGAAAAGGATGCGCTGCCGATCCGGCGAGGCGCGGTAGTAGTAGACCACGCGGCGGGTATCTGACGTGACGCGGTTCTTCGGCAGCAGGCGATCCATCACCCCCGGCGCCAAAGGCTCGGTCGCGATCATGTAGCTGCCGATCGGGATCACCCGGCGCTGATGCCAGGGCGAGAGAGGCCCGCTGTAGCCATTGGTCGCCAGGACCACCTGCTTGGCGGCAACCCGACCGCGCTCTGTGGCCAGCAGATAGCCCTGGCCGTCTCGTTGAATGGCCGAGACCGGTGTGAAGGCGGCGACCTCGACCCCGGCCGCTCTGGCCAAGGCCAGCAGACCCTGGTGATAGCGCCCGGGGTCGACCGCGGCATGGCGCTCCAGCACCAGGCCACCGTGATAGATCTCCGAGCCGATCTCTGCCTGCTGTTCGCTGCGCGGCACGATGAACCCCGGTGCGTCCAGCCAGTCCGGTTTGCTCTCAAGTCCTGCGACAAGGCCTTGAAAGGCCTTGGGATTGTGCGCGGCATGAAAACGACCGACCACCTTGAAGTCGCAGTCCAGGTTCTCCTGACGGATGAAGTCGCCGGTAAAGGCGAGGGAGTCGACGCCCTCTTCCAAGAGACGCCGTGCCGTCTCGGCGCCATGCCTGCGGCTGAGCTCGGCGTAGCTGGGCTTCACGCTGCTGGAGATCTGGCCGCCGTTGCGGCTGCTGCAGCCCCAGCCCGCGGCCTCGGCGTCCAGGACCAGAACCTGGCGACCGCCGCGCGCTATCTGCAAGGCCGCGTGCAAGCCGGTGTAGCCGCTGCCGATCACGGCAACCTCGACCGCATTGGGCAAGGCGGGCTCCGCCTCCGCCTCGCGCGGGCAGCGGTCCCACCAGTAGGAGGTTGTCTTGAAGTCTTCGGTGAAGAGCGTGTCGGTCATGGTCTTTCTCAATCGGCCTCGCTCATTCGGTACTCCGACTTCGCCAACCACTCGGGATGCGGCTCGATCCCCCAACCGGGCTCTTCGCCGACATGCGCCTGGCCATCGACGATCTGGTAGGGGTCTCGGTTATAGAGTCCCTCCTGCCAGGGGTAGTAGTCGGCGCCTTCGATCGAGAACTCCAGGTACTTTCCCGCATTGGGAATGGCGCGCAGCAGATGCATGGTGAAGAGAGTGACCAGAGAGAGGTTGGCGCAATGCGGCGTCACCGGCAGGCCGGCCGCCTCTGCCATGCGCACGACCCTGAGTGTTCGCGCCATGCCGCCCAGATAGCAGACGTCGGGCTGGACGATGTCGACGGCGCGCATTTCGATCATTCGCCGCCAGATCGTCAGGTCGCAATCCTGCTCGCCGCCGGTGACGTCGAGAGAGAGCGTATCGGTCACCTCTTTGGTCTGCTCCAGCTCCCAGTAGGGGCAGGGCTCCTCGAAGTGCTCCATGCCCTGGTCCTCCATGATCCGGCCTATCTCGATGGCGCGGGCCGGCGTGAAGCAGGAGTTGGCATCGGCCAGCAGGGAGACCTCGGGGCCGAGCGCTTTGCGGATCGTGGGGATGATCTCCTCGCTGCGGCCCGGCCACTCGTCCTTGTTGCGCCCGACCTCTGCGCCAACGCGGAACTTGAAGGCATCGAAGCCTTTCTCGTCACGCAGCCGCTTGAAGCGCTCGCCCTCCGCGGCCGGCGTGATATCGCGTTTCATCGAGGAGGCATAGGCGCGCAGCGGGCCAGGCGATCCACCGAGCAGGCTCGCCACCGGTTTGCCGGCCTGCTTGCCGCGCAGATCCCAGATCGCCGTGTCCAGGCCCGCCAAGGCGCGGCGCAGATAAGAGCCGGGGAACTTGTGCTCCCGCTCGGTGATCAGGTCGAGGTGATCGTCCAGGTCCTCGATCTCGACGCCAAGAGTCCAGGGTGCGACCTGCCGGTGCAGCACCTGGGCGGTGATGTCGGAATGATAGGTCGAGACCTGCCCCCAACCGCTGGAACCGCTTTCATCCGTCACCCGAACGAAGCCGACGAAGCTGTTGGCAAAGCTCTCGATTTTGCTGATCTTCATTCCGACTCTTCTCCTGTCTTACCGTTGCTTTAGCCGTGATCCTCTAGGATCATCTGGGCCCCCTTTTCGCCGATCATCATGGTGGGAGCATTGAGGTTGCCCGAAACGATTCTCGGCATGATCGAGGCATCGACGACCCTGAGTGCCTTGAGCCCATGCACGCGCAAGCGTGGATCGACCACGGCAGCGCTTTGGTTCGGCCCCATCGCGCAAGTACCGCAGGGATGGAAGACCGTACTGCTGCGCGCGCGGATATCCGATACCAGATCGGCGTCGCTCTCAACCTCTGCGCCCGGTCTGATCTCGCGCTCGATGATCTCCTGCAAGGGCGGGGTCGCGGCCAGACGGCGCAGAAAGCGCACGGCCTCAAGAAGTTCGGCGACATCCGCGTCGGTCGAAAGGTAGTTCGGCTGGATCAGCGGCGGCGCCTCGGGGTTTGCCGAGTGAATCGCGATGTGCCCACGGCTGGTCGGATGGCAGTTGGAGGCGCCGAGGAGAAAGCCGGGGTAGGGGTCGGGCGCCAGCAGTGCGCGCTTGCCCTTCGGCGCCGTCAGATAGCTCACGGGCGAGAAGTAGAGCTGCATGTTCGGTCGCGTTCGTCCGGGCCCGGAGCGGAAGAATCCGCCCCCCTGATTGACGCTGAGGGAGAGCGGGCCGGAGCGGGTCAGCAGATAGCGTAGGCCGACGACAGCGCGCCCCCACCAGGGTCGCAGGATGTTGTTCAATGTCGGGCGGCTGGCCCTGAAGAGATGATCGATGCCGAGGTGGTCTTGCAGGTTGCGGCCGACCCGCGGGGCATCCAGGATCACCTCGATCCCTTCGCGTTGCAAGACTGGACCCGGGCCGACGCCGGACAGCTGCAGCACCTGCGGTGAGTTGATCGCACCGGAGGCCAGGATGACCTCGCGTCTGGCCTTGAGGCTGCGGCGTTGGCCGCCCTGCAGCACCTCGACCCCGACGGCGCGCCGCCCCTCGAAGAGAATGCGCGCTGCCAGCGTCTTGGTCAGGACGCGCAAGTTCGATCGCTTCCTGGCCGGGTGCAGGTAGGCAGTCGCCGCCGAGCAGCGCAGACCGCCGCGGGTGTTGAGCTGATAGATGCCCACGCCCTCTTGCGTGGCGCCGTTGAAGTCCGGGTTGCTTGGCAGTCCGCTGGCGATACCGGCCGCCAGGTAGTTGGCGCAAAGCGGATGGACCTGCCGGGAGATGTCGGTGACCGTTACCGGTCCACCCCGGCCGCGCCAGTCATCGGCGCCGGCCAGATTGTCCTCCATCGCCTTGAAGAGCGGCAGGACATCGCGGTAGCCCCAGCCCGGATTTCCGTCTGTCGCCCAGCCGTCGTAGTCCTCCGCCTGACCACGGATGAAGACCATGGCGTTGATCGAGCTGGAGCCGCCGAGCACCTTGCCGCGCGGCCAGTAGTTGGGGGCCTTGGTGGAGCCCTCGACGGGTTCTGTCTCGTACTTCCAGTTCAGACCGGGGTGGTGGAAGGCTTTGCCGTAGCCGATCGGCATACGGACCCAGACGTTGCGATCGCTGCCGCCGGCCTCCAGGAGCAGGACACGATAGCGACCGTCTGCGGAGAGGCGATTGGCCAGCACGCAGCCGGCCGACCCACCGCCGACGATGATGAAATCTGCCTCCTTCATCCCCGCCGTGCCCCTCCGCGCATGCTTGGATCACCAGAGCAAAGCCTGTCGGCAGCGATTTGCAAAGCGGAAAGGTCAGGTAGCCTTGCAGTTTCAGCCTTGCGTTGCTTTCGTCTTGACGATCCGTTACCGACCGGCTCGTAAGTCTGCGAGGCTCTGGCGCTGGCGCAGCAGACAGGCGCGGCTCTTGGGGCGGGCCATCACGCCTTCGAAGACACGGCGAACGGCCGGGAAGGTCGAAACGATGTCGTCGACCTCTTCGAAGCCATAGGCTGCCCACATCGCCGCCTGAATATCGGCAACGCTGAAACGCTCGCCCAGGTGCCAGGGGCCGCGTTTTGCCAGCATCGCGTCGAGCACGCCCCAGCGCTCTTCGGCAGCCGCGCGAGCGCGCTGACGCGTTTCCGCGATGTCCTCCTTGCGCAAGGCATAGCGATGGGGAAAGAAGAAGCGCTTGGACGGCGGCTGGATGTCATTGCTCAAGAAGAAGTAGAGCGAGAGGAAGCGGCCGCGGTCAGGATCGTCGGGCGCCGGCACCAAGCTGCCGAGCGCATGGCGTTCGGCGAGGTAGAGCATAATAGCGGCCGACTCGTGCAGATGCTCGCCCTCGGGCGTGGTAAGTGCGGGCAGAAAGCCGGCCGGATTGATCTCCAGGAAGGCCGGATCCTTGAGGCCGCCGCCGCGCACATCGACCGGCACCTCCTCGTAGTCCAATCCCAGTTCCTCCAGGACCATGTTCGTGCCCGACGCCCGGCTCCAGGCACCGCCGTACAGACGATAGGGACCCTGCATGGTTATCTCCTTGCAGAAGAATCTCGGACGCTTCGATTCAAGAGGTTTTGCCGTGCGCCGAGACGCTGGCCGAGGTTTGCCCGAAGAGCACTTTTCTCTCCGCGTCGCTGGGCGGCCCCGAACGCCTGAGGTCCTTGCCAAGGTCGACGCCGCGCTGAACCGCCGGGCGCTCCTTTACCCTTAGCCGCCAGGCAGCAACCTTGGGGAAGGGGTCGAGCGAGGCAGTCAGAGGCTTGGCGATGAGCACCCAGGGCCAGGAGATCATGTCGACGATGCTGTAGTCCTCGCCCAGGATGTAGGAACGCCCATCTTCCAGGCGTCGCTCCAGCACGCCAAGGCAACGGTCGTACTCCTTCAGATAGCGTTCGCGCCCATAGACCTGGTCTTCTGGCGCGTAGTTCACGAAGTGGCTGAGCTGTCCCGCCATCGGTCCCTGATTGCCGACCTGCCAGAAGAGCCACTCCAGGGTCTCCTTGCGGCCCAGCGGGTCGCTTGGCATGAAACGGCCGGTCTTGTCGGCCAGGTAGTACATGATGGCGCCGGACTCGAAAATCGTGACCGGATCGCCGGCGACATCGTGGTCGACGATGGCCGGCATACGATGGTTGGGGCTGATCTTCAGGAATTCCGGCGCGAACTGCTCGCCGGCACCGATGTTGACCGGCTTCATGCGGTAGTCGATGCCCAGCTCTTCCAGGAGAATGGCCACCTTCCAGCCGTTTGGCGTCGGCCAGTAATAGAAATCGATCATTCTGCTGTCCCTGCGATGCCGGCAGCTTGGAGCGCTGCGATCTCTGCCTGCGAATAGCCGACCTGGCTCAGCAAGGCGTGGGTGTCGGCGCCCAAGGGCGCGCCGCCGAAGCGGTACTCCGGCGGTGTTTCGGAGAAGGTGGCCGCCGGCCTCGCCTGGCGAAGCGCGCCGGCTTCGGCGTGCTGGAAGATCTGGATGATGCCGGTCGCCTTGATGTGGGGATGGGCCTCCAGGTCGCGGCGACGCAGGACGGGCGCGCACGGCACGTCGTGTGCTTCCAGACGCTCCAGCCAATAGGCCGCGGTGTTGGTCGCCAGCGCATCCTGCGTCAACTGCAGGCGCGCGTTGATGTTGGCCTGGCGGTCGCGCGCAGTCTTGAAGCGCGGATCGCTCAGCCACTCCGGCTTGTCGAGGGCTTGGGTCAGTGCGCGCCATTCCTTGTCGGACTGGACGGCGACGGTGATGTAGTCGTCCTGGGTCTCGTAGACGAGGTCGATGAAGGACTGAGCCTCCTGCTGCGGCCGTTCGGCACCGACGAAGGTCTGGCTGGACATGTCGGAAGCCCAGAGGAAGGCGATGACGGCATCCAGCATCGACAGGCGGACATGCTGGCCCATGCCGGTGCGCTCGCGTGCGAAGAGGGCGGCGGTGATGGCCTGGCTGCCGGTGATCCCGGTCAGCTTGTCCGGCAGGATCGTGCGCACCAGCCGCGGCCGCTCCTCGTCGGAACCCGCCTGCACCGTGGTCAAGCCCGAGAGCGCCTGCACCAGAGGATCGTAGACCGGCTTGCCGGAATAGGGGCCTTCGTGACCGAAACCGCTGATCGAGACATAGATCAGGCGTGGGTTGAGTGCACGCAAGATGGGTTCGTCCAGCCCCATCCTCTGCATCACACCGGGGCGGAAGTTCTGCACGAAGACGTCCGCTTGGCCGACCAGACGCTTCACCGCTTCCAGCCCCTCCGGCGCTTTCAGGTTCAGCGCCACGGAGCGCTTGTTCCTGTTGTTGTTGAGGAAGGAGGCGGTGAGCCCCTTGCGCCCGCGCGAGACCTCGCGCGTGTGGTCGCCACCCTTGGGGTTCTCGACCTTGATCACCTCCGCACCTTGGTCGGCCAGGATCATGGTCGCCAGCGGGCCGGCAATCATCTGTGTCAGGTCGACGATTCTCACGCCATCGAGGGGACCGGGCATTGGGATCTTCTTATCTCTGTTTGCATCTGGGTGCAGATAAGCAGCCGGCCGGGTCGACCGCAAAGGACAAAGCGTCAAGGGACCATAAACCTTGGGCAAGAGGCTGACGCGCTTGAATCTTCCTTTTTGAGCGAATGATCATCAAATTGCTCGAACTCTCGCGATGCCCAGCGGATTTTCCTCGTTAAAATCTGAAGACGCGTTCTTTTTGGGCGTTCTTGAGCGAATTTTCATTGCATTGAATGTTCTCTCATGCCACATAGCCTCTCAAGTTTGAAGCGGAGGACCCAATCGATGGCAATGATCTTTGGTACGGCAGGCGACAACAACACGCTGCTAGGGACGTCTTCGGCCGATGCAATCTACGGCTTGAGCGGAAACGATAAGTTGTTTGGACTATCTGGAGACGACAGCCTTTTTGGCGGTTCGGGGACGGATCGAACGCTGACTGGCGCCGACGGCGATGATTCGCTCTACGGCGGAGACGGTAACGACACCAGGATCTTCGGTGAGGCTGGGGACGATAGCCTCTCCGGCGACGGCGGCGATGACAGCTTCCTCTTCGGCGGTGATGGAAACGATGTTCTCTTCGGTGGTGCGGGAGACGACCTGTCGCTGCGCGGGAATTCTGGAATAGACAACATCTTTGGCGGCGCCGGCTTCGATAGTCGTTTCGTTGGAGGGACGGGGGACGACTTCCTTTTCGGCGGCAATTCAGCCGACACGGCCTTCTATGGCGACAATGGTCACGATCGCATCTACGGCGGCAAAGGCACGGACCGTCTGCTGTTCGGAGGCACCGGGGTCGACCGCATCTACGGCGATGATGGAAATGACCTGCGCGCATACGGTGGCAACAGCACCGACCTCTTGCGCGGCAGCTCCGGCGCCGACCGCATCTTCTATGGCGGCAATGCCTTCGACCAGATGGAGGCCGGCTCCGGCAACGACTTCAACTTCTTCGGCGATGGCGGCTTCGACGTCATGCTGGGCGAGGGGGGGGACGATTACAACTTCTTCGGGGGCGGTGGTAATGACAGCCTTTACGGTGGCGATGGCAACGACAGCCTATTCTATGGCGGCAATGGTCACGATGCCATCTTCGGAGGCAACGGCTATGCCGTCTATCTCTACGGCGACCAGGGTTCCGACACCATCGAAACCGGCAACCTCTCGGATAAGCAGATCTACGGAGGGGCAGCGGATGACACCCTTTCAGGCGGTGGCGGTGACGACTTCTTCCTCGTCGGTGGCAGCAACAATGATGTGATCTATGGCGGCAGCGGTGGCGACAGCTACATTTTTGGCGGCACCGGCAGCGATACGATCTTCGGGGGCTCCGGCAAGGACGAACTCTACGGCGACAGCGGTCGCGACGTGATCTTCGGTGGCGAGGGCGTCGGCAAGGCACTCTTCGGCGGCGATCACGACGATACCTTTGTCGTCACCAGTCAGATGGAGATCATGCCCACCGATACCTTCGACGGCGGCAATGGCGTGGATACCTTGATCCTGTCGGACGGCGTCTCGCTGCCGGCCGAGGCGACCCTGACCAGTATCGATTTCATCATCGTGGTCTGATCGGGTGACGGTCTTGGCTGGGCAGCCTCCCAAGGTCGAGTGATCGATATGATCGGCGGGCGGCGAGGCCATAGGGCCCCGCCGTCGCCTGTCTATTGGGTGCTGTGTCAATTGGGCAATGCGGTTGGGTGCCGGCTTGATTCCACTGGACATATGATGCCGGCAGCCGCCTGACCGGCGCGGCAGCCCTGTCTCTTCGGCAGGTGTAAGTGTCGCTATGGCCTTGTGACCAGCCACATCGGGCCGCTACCATGTGTGCAATGCAGTAACCAGTGGAGTCTCGACCCCCATGACCCCTTTCGCGGTCGCCGGCGTGCAGATGCACGTGGCCGCTCTCCAGGACAATGTCGAGGGCATGCGCCATCGTCTCGATATCCTGATGGCGCGTTTTCCCTGGACCCAGATGGTCCTTTTCAGTGAGTTGGCGCCCTATGGGCCCTTGCCTCGTTTCGCCCAGCCCTTCCCGAATGCCGCGCTCGACGCCTTTTGCGCCGATGCACGCCGGCACGGCGTGTGGTTGATCCCAGGTTCGATGTTCGAGAAGGCCGAGGACGGCCTCATCTACAACACCTCGGTGGTGATCAACCCGGAAGGTGAGATCGTCACCAAGTACCGCAAGATGTTTCCCTTCCGGCCCTACGAGTCCGGGATCGAAGCGGGCCGCGAGTTCTGCGTCTTCGATGTGCCGGAGGTCGGACGCTTCGGGCTATCGATCTGCTATGATATCTGGTTTCCCGAGACCACGCGCCAGCTGACCAGTCAGGGCGTCGAGGTGCTGTTGCACCCGGTGCTCACCGGCACGACGGACCGCGATGCGGAGCTGGCCATCGCGCGGGCGACCGCAGCGCAGTTTCAGTGCTACGTCTTCGACGTGAACGGCCTGGGCGCCGGTGGAGTGGGGCGATCCTGCGTCGTCGATCCCAGCGCCAACGTGCTGCACCAGTCGGCCGGTCAAGAGGATATGTTCCCCTTCGAGATCGATCTGGCCCTCGTGCGTCGCCAACGCGAGACCGGTATGCGCGGCCTCGGCCAGGTGTTGAAGAGCTTTCGCGACCGCTCGACCGACTTTTCGGTCTACGATCGCAACTCCGGTGACGATGCCTACCTGCACAGCCTGGGCTCGTTGGAGATGCCAAGCCAGGGCACCCGTCGCGGTATCGCATCGGCAGATCCTGCCGCGCTTGCCGAAAGGCCGGGCACGCGGGCGGACGATACAGTGACGGAAGCAGACTTTTCCTCGCCAACCATCGCGCCATTCAAGAGCGCAGTCGGCGGCGGCTAAGATAAGGAATGGCAAGGGGGCCGGTCCCCGGTCGCCCCAAGCCTAGCGTAACAGAGGTGGGGAGGCCCCAATGCCGGACGACAGCAGCCCGCGGACGCAAAGCGCCATCGGCGACTACTATAGCGCCCTTCAACTCCGCAACGACCGCTGGAGCGCGCTGAAGGACACCACGGCCCATCTGGCGCGCATCGGCGTCGGTGGGCGTGGTGAGGTCAAGCACCACAAGCGGGCGAGCGAGCTATTCGAGAGCCTGGCTCCGATCGAGATCTACTGGGCCTTTCCCGGAGCACAGGCGGTCGACTATCTGCGTCGCCTCTTGGAGATGCGCAATTTCGACGAGTTGGCCTATGCGGTCCGGCGTGTCGTGCGCGCCCTCTCTACCGGTGCCTATCGCCGCCGCAAGATTCCCTTGGCGCGCGAGGACAACGAGGCCGACGAGATCGAGGATGAGGCCACCCTGCCGATCGAGGCCAGGGCGCTGACCCGACCCTACTTCGAGGTCCTGATCGTCGACGATATGGCCGATTTCCAGGAGCGCTGGCTGCGCCAGAGCCTGATCCACATGCGCCGCTCGGAAGACAGCTATATCTACGAACCGGTGATCGTGCCCTCGATCGAGGATGCGCTGATCGCCATCCTCTTCAATCACAACATCCAGTCGATCGTGATCCGCTCTGGCCTGTCGCTGAAGTCGGAGAACAGGATCGATATCCTGAAACGCTACCTCAGCCAGGTGGCCGAGTATGAGGATGTCGAGCAGTTCCTGCCTGAGGACTACGGCCCGGAGCTCTCGCGGCTGATCGCCAAGGTGCGACCGGAGTTGGATGTCTATCTGGTGACAGATCGCTCGGCAGAGGACATCGCCGGGCGCGATCTCGGCGGTTGCCGGCGGGTCTTCTACAATCAAGAAGACTTCTTGGAACTGCACCTGAATATCCTGCGCGGCGTCGCGTCGCGTCACAAGACGCCCTTCTTCACCGCGCTGAAGGAATACTCCAAGCAGCCGACCGGCGTGTTCCATGCGATGCCGATCTCGCGCGGTAAGTCGATCGCGCGCTCGCACTGGATTCAGGATATGGGCGCCTTCTACGGCCCCAACATCTTCCTGGCTGAGACCTCTGCCACCTCGGGCGGGTTGGATAGCCTGTTGGACCCGGTCGGGCCGATCAAGGAGGCGCAGCGCCTGGCCGCCCGCGCCTTCGGCGCCAAGCAGACCTTCTTCGCCACCAACGGCACTTCGACCTGCAACAAGATCGTGGTCCAGGCCTTGGTGCGCCCGGGCGACATCGTGCTGGTCGACCGCGACTGCCACAAGTCGCACCACTACGGCATGGTTCTGGCCGGTGCCCAGGTGGTCTATCTCGATAGCTACCCCTTGAACGACTACTCCATGTACGGTGCGGTGCCGCTGAAAGAGATCAAGCACCAGCTGCTGGAACTGAAGGCCGCCGGCAAGCTGAACCGGGTGCGCATGCTGCTGCTCACCAACTGCACCTTCGACGGGCTGGTCTATAACGTCGAGCGGGTGATGGAGGAGTGCCTGGCGATCAAGCCCGACCTGGTCTTCCTCTGGGACGAAGCCTGGTTCGCTTTTGCCCGCTTCGGGCCGACCTATCGCCAGCGCACCGCGATGAACGCCGCCAGCTCGCTGCGCGCGCGCCTGCGCAGCGACAAGCACGCCAAGGACTTCGAGAAGCAGCAGGAGAAACTGGAAGGCGCGGACGACGCCACCCTGGTCGCCACGCGCCTGATCCCACCGCCGCAAGCCCGCGTGCGAGTCTACGCCACGCAATCGACGCACAAGACCCTGACCGCGCTGCGCCAGGGCTCGATGATCCACGTCTATGACCAAGACTTCAAAGGCGAGGTGGAGGAGGCCTTTCACGAGGCCTACATGACCCACACCTCGACCTCGCCCAACTACCAGATCATCGCCTCCCTGGACGTCGGTCGCCGCCAGGTGGAGCTGGAGGGCTTCGAGTTCGTGCAGCGCCAGGTCGAGGCCGCCATGTCGATGCGCCGGGCGATCTCCACCCATCCGCTTTTGCAGAAGTACTTCAAGCTCCTGACCTCGGGCGACATGATCCCCGACCAATACCGCGAGAGCGGGATCCAGTCCTATTACGATCCGGCGCAAGGCTGGAGCGATATCTGGGAAAGCTGGGCCAGCGACGAGTTCGTGCTGGATGCCACGCGGGTCACCCTTGCGGTCGGCGGCACCGGCTGGGACGGCGACACCTTCAAGACCAAGATCCTGATGGACAAGTACGGCATCCAGATCAACAAGACCTCGCGCAACACCGTGCTTTTCATGACCAACATCGGCACCACGCGCTCCTCGGTCGCCTATCTGATCGAGGTCCTGGTGCAGATCGCCAAGGAACTGGACGAGCTGCTGGACGACGCCTCGAAGATGGAGCGGCTGTCCTTCGAGCGGCGGGTCAGGAGCCTGACCGAAGAAAAGCCACCCTTGCCGGACTTCAGCCGCTTCCACGCCGCCTTTCGTTCCAAGGACGAGAGCGGCTCGCCGGAGGGCGATATCCGCCGGGCCTTCTTCCTGGCCTACGACGAGGACGATTGCGACTACATCGCACTCGACGAGTTGGCCAAGCTGCTGTCCGAGGATAAGGAGCGCGAGGTGGTCTCTGCCTCCTTCGTCATCCCCTATCCGCCGGGCTTCCCCATCCTGGTGCCGGGCCAGGTGATCTCGGGAGAGATCCTGGCCTTCATGCAGGCCTTGGACGTGAACGAGATTCACGGCTATCGCCCTGAACTGGGGCTCCGCATCTTCACCGACGCCGCGCTCGCCGCACAAAGCTAAGACGCACGACCAACCAAAGAACAAACGGGAGTCCTTCACCCATGCCGAAGAAAACGCTTCGCAACATCTCGGAGATTCGCCGCTTCTTTCACCGCAACGAGACGCCGATCTACTTCGTCTCGGCGACCAACTTCAACCTGCTGGGCCTCGATGAGTGGGTCAAAAACCTGAAGTATATCAACTACCTGGATTGCTACGACGGCAAGCACCCCAACGTCATGGTGCCGTCCGAAATTCCGCACGACGAGTTCCAGTCGATCGAGGACATCAACAACTACCTCCTGCAGCATAAGGAGGTCGTCGACTTCGTAAAGGATCGCGGCGAAAAGCCGGTCTTCGTCTTCCTCATGTTCGACGAGGAGACCGAGCGGCTGGCCAAGGAGCTCGGCGCCAAGGTCTGGTTCCCCAAGGCCAAGCTGCGCAGCCGTGTCGACAACAAGATCGAGACCGTGCGCATCGGCAACAAGGCAGGCGTGCCCTCGGCGCCGAACACGCTGGCCGAGGTGAAAAGCTGGGACAGTCTGGTCGAGATCGCCAAGGAGGCAAACCTGGGCAGCGACCTGGTGCTGCAGTCGGCCTTCGGCGACAGCGGCCACACCACCTTCTTCATCAAGAACGAGGCCGATTTCCGCCGCCACGAGCACGAGATCGTGGGCGAGGGCGAGATCAAGATCATGAAGCGCCTGGTCTGCCGCGGCTCCGCCATCGAGGCCTGCGCCACCAAGCAGGGCACCATCGTCGGCCCGCTGATGACCGAGCTGGTCGGCTTCAAGGAACTGACGCCTTATCGCGGCGGCTGGTGCGGAAACGAGATCTTCGCGACCGCCTTCCCGCCGAAGACCCGCCAGCGTGCCCGCGAGCTGACCTACCAATTCGGAGAGCAGTTGAAGAAAGAGGGCTATCGTGGCTATTTTGAACTGGATTTCCTGATCGAAGAGAAGACCGGCGACATCTTCTTGGGCGAGCTGAACCCGCGCATCACCGGTGCCTCCTCGATGACCAACCATGCCGCCTTCGCGCATGCCGACTCACCGCTGTTCCTCTTCCACCTGCTGGAGTTCTCCGGCAAGCCCTTCGAGTTGGATGTGGAGGAGCTGAACCAGCGCTGGGCCGATCCCGACAACATCGATTCCTGGTCGCAGATGGTGATCAAGCACACCGACGATTCGGTCGACATCCTGACCGAGGCGCCGCCGACCGGCATCTACCGCATGCTGGACGACGGCCGCGTGGTCTTCGACCGCTTCGACTATCACCGCCGCGCGGTCGAGAGCGAGAAGGAGGCCTTCTTCCTGCGCATCCTGAAGCCGGGCGACTATCGCTACGAGGGCGCGGACCTGGGGATCCTGGTGATCCGTGGCCGCTCCATGACGCCGAGTTTCAAGCTGAGCGAGCGTTCCAAGCTCTGGATCGACGGCATCAAGGCGGCCTTCGCAGCCCGCCCCCTGCCGGCCGCCCAAGCCTCGCCGGAGCTGAGCGACCCCGCCTTCAAGATCCTCTAGCCGCCGAGATGCACACCAGCCCGCGGCCCGGCGCGCGCCACGCGCGCCGGCCGCTCTCTTTCTTGGCGAATGGAGTCGCATCGGACGGTGGCGCAGGGCGTGAGCGCGCAGTGGGCGTGCGCGCGCAAAGAACCGGCACACACGGGATCTACGCGCAAAGATCCCACCCAACGCACCCCACCCGATCCGCCATCCTTCGGCTCGACCGAAGGATCTCCCTCGCTTTGCTCCGGCGGCCGACAGCGCCAGCGACAGGAAACCGGCCAGCATCTTGCAGCGTCGCCACCTGGACCCTCGGATCAAGTCCGAGGCTGACCAGAACTGCTGAAGCTGGGGTCTCGGTAGACACCATCCAGACCCGGCCTGAGCGAAACGGATCAGGCCCGCATCCGCACGAGAGGCCCCGGTGGAACTGACTTTCCGCGCCATCAGCGAGGCCCAGCCGGGCCCCAAGTGGGCCGGGCTCTTCGCCGAGTACTGGCCGGCCTACCGGCAGTGGTGGCTGAAGGAGGGCGCCCAGGCGCGCCCGACCTACTGGGCCTCGCGCAAGGCGCTGATCAAGCACATGCCGGAGCTGGCGCCGCTCTACGAGACGCTCTGCGAGCTGGCCGGCGGCGGCGACTATGCCGCGCGCTTCCTCAGCTTCTACTGCCCGCCGCCCTATCTCTCCGGCTGCAGCCAGGCCATCGTGCCCGGCGACGAACCCGTCCTGGTGCGCAACTACGACTACAACCCCAAGGCCTTCGACGCCCTGCTGCTAAAGACGCACTGGCAGGGCAGGGGCGTGATGGGCACCAGTGACGGCCTCTGGGGCCTGGTCGACGGCAGCAACGACGCCGGGCTTGCCGTCTCCCTGACCTTCGGCGGACGGCGCAACGTCGGCGAGGGCTTCGGCGTGCCCCTGATCCTGCGCTACATCCTGCAGACCTGCGAGACCACGGAGGAGGCCGGTAAGGTCCTCGCGAGAGTCCCCACCCACATGAGCTACAACGTGACGGTCGTCGACCGCGCGCGCCGCTACCTGACGGCCTATATGGGCCCCGACCGCGAGACCCTGATCACCAACCTGGCGGTCGCCACCAACCACCAGGAGCGCGTCGAGTGGGTCAGCCACGCCCGCTTCTCCGCCACCATCGAACGCCAACGCTTCCTCCTCCAGCGCCTGACCCTGCACCGCGAACCGGAGGAAAAGTTCGTCGCCGCCTTCCTAAAGCCGCCCCTCTACTCAACCGCCTTCGACAAGGGTTTTGGGACTCTCTACACGGCAATCTACCGCCCCCGGCGGGACAGCATGACCTTGCTGTGGCCGTCGGGGCGCTGGGATTTTACGATGGAGGATTTCCGCGAGGGGGCCAGACGGGTGGCTATGCCGGTGGGGGTAGGGTAGGGGGATCAACTCCAAGCATCTTAGCGGCCATCTGAGCCAGTTCCGCCAAAATGCCCTCATCCTGATCATGAGCCAACCGCATAAAGTTACCGAGTATAGTATTCTCCTGGCCAAATAAATGCCCCGCCCTAATATTGTAATTCAAACAAATTAGTGGGGCAACCCAGAGGGATGGGAACCATCCCTCTGGGTTGCCCCACTAGGCAGTGTGGACGAATTGACTCATGTTAAGGGGGTTCCTCGGATCGGCGGATCTGTGATTCATAAGGAGCCGATGCTCATGGCGGGATCGGCGATGCAACACAGATGACGGAAGCAGACGGCGAGATCGCGCTGCAGGTCTTTCGTGCTTGTCTGCCGATGCGCGGCGACAAGGCACGCGCCGTTATCGCCGACAAAGGCTATGACGCGAAGGCCAATCGCGCCGTGGCGCGCCGGAAGAGCAGCATTCCGGTGATACCTCATTGCAAGGGAATCACCCGACCCGGCTTCTTCGCCACCAAGTTCTACAAGGGACGGGCCAGAATCGAGTAGGCCGTGGGAAAGCTCAAGCACGTCAAACACGTCGCTCTACGCTGCGCAGATACCAAAACCAACTTCCAAGTAATTGTCTCTATCACTGCGGCCTTCATACTCATAAAACCCGTTCACACCGCCTAACGGAAGGCAGATAAGCAGAGCAATTCTCTGTATTGCTAATAACATGATAAGGTTTTATGACTATTTTAAGAATTTATAAGACTTTGCTTATCTCTACCAAGAGATACACGAACATGCAAACGCCGGCGAGAACTGAGACACAAGCGTAAGTGCGCTTCTCAGCGTTGCGCTTTCCTCTTGTGCGGCTTTCGGCATCGATTGCTTGGCCCTTCTCCTCGGTTCCCAGGTTATCAAACCGACTATCGCCAAGATTCATCCGGAGGTCTCGCTCAATGCAGCTCCGATCGCGGCTCTCCGATCGCATCTCTCCGACCGGGCAGAACATCCAGTAGACCAGTATGGCAGCGGGAAAGCTAAATTGTACACCGAGAAAGGGCGTGAGAATCACCGCGACGGAGGTCGGCATATAGTAGAGGAGTGGTTTTCCCGATACGGGGTTTTCTCTATCGTCACCTTGGTTGTAGGCCATAGCTATCACAAGTAGGCCGATATAGATGACGACCGGCGAAACGATAAAAACCGGCAACAGCTTCGTTATCATTAAATGTTCATAGTCAAAGTAGACGGCGAGCACAGTCAGAAAAAAGCAGATGGAGAACAGAAAAGCCACGACGTAGCCGATACGTGCTGAGAAAGAGCCAATCTCCCGAAGAATCAAGTTCTCCGCGTAATAGATACTAGGTGTTGTCCCAATTACCGGTGCGATAGCGGAGAAGGCGGCGTCATTTCGAAAACCGTTGCGAACCAATGTTTTTTGGTCATTATCAATTGTGACGTTAGGTCCGATTCTGACCCTGTCCAGGACCTCGGGTGGCGTGCCGGGGATATCGGTTATTACAATCGCCACAACGACAAAGACGAATGCAAAGAACAGTAGCCCAAACTCGACCCAATCTGGCCTCGCTTCAGTGATGTCGAGCACAGTAAATGATCCGGAATTCAGTAAGTCTGGAAACCAGATAATCTGCAGTGCCTCGAAACTCGGCTGAATCTCAATGTATCCCGGCGCGAGAACGTAGAGAGCGACGACTCCCAACCCAACCCCGACGACAAACTCCAAATGGAGAAGCAACGTGACACTCCAAGGGTCTCTCTTTCCTTGGTACGGACGAGAGGCTCGTCGCTGGCGAAGCGCGGCAAAAGAAACGAAGATGGCGATCATGCCGACGGCGATCACGAGGGCGATTGGTTTCGGCAGATGCACCTCCCCGTTGACCGGACTTATGCTGTTAGCGAGAGAATCGCGATAGATATCTAGTCCTGCGGAGACAAGAAGCGCGCCGATGGCAGCCTTGGTCGCCTTGCGGACTGGAGGAGGCAGAGAATCAATGATTTGCTGCCTCCAATCGGTGAAAAATGAAATCACACAGATAAGAAGCCCAGCAACCAGCGTACCAAGCATGGCGTACTCCCAGGTTAGTCGCGTGTTGGCGACGAAATCTGCGAAGAACGCGCTGATCCCCACCGCTGGAGCAATGATAAGACCGGTACCCGTGATGCGGGCACTTAGAATGTTGCCAAGAATGACGACCACGAAAGTCCCGAGAAGCGCTGCTCCAATCGGCACTCCGGCTAGTCCGAGAATCGCAGGGTTAGCCGTCAGGACATAGTACATTGACAAGAAGAGCGCCATTCCCGCTGCAATCTCTTTGTGCAGGCGTTGGTCGTTCTCGATCAGTCCAGCACCAAGATCATTCGGCATCTGAAGGTCCCCAATAAACAATTAGTCCGCCCTGAGAAAGTGAGAAGTCATTGGAATTGGGGGATTCCGAAGCGGGTCGAAGTATTGGATAATGCCAGAAAGCGATGCCTGAGGCCACAATTTCTGGTGTATTGCGATGCAAAGTTCGAAACGATCGCGCGG
>JAVJSY010000012.1:0-12912 GCA_040219175.1 Kiloniellales bacterium | reverse complement strand
ATCAAGACCTACGTACATGATACGCTCTTCCATGACCCGTCTCCTATGCATGAGGCTCGGCGCCGGTCCGTCCAGCGCAACCCTCGTTACCTGCATATTGTGAGACGGGTCACCCCAGCCTCAGGCGATCATGTGGTCTAGGGCATCTCAGCGAGCCATTTGGAGAGCCGTGAGCGCTAGCTCGCAAGAGGGATCAGCCCCCTGCTTTGGCGGCCGGAACCTGCTGCGTCACACAGCCAATACCGCCACCGCCGACCGCCTGCCACTCGCTGCGGCAGGTGACGATCTCGTGCCCCGGATAGGCTTCCTGCAAGATCGAGAAGCCCCGGTCGTCCAGCTTGGGGTCGACTTCGGGCGCAAGCACGGCGTCGTTGAGGACGTAGGCATTGGTGTAGGGAATGGCGAGGCGTTTGCCCGGTATCTTGGAGCTGTAGGGCAAGACATCCATCTCGATGATGTCAAGCGGCCGCCCTTTCGCGTCGCGTACGGATTTCAGGATCTCCAGGTTTTCCTGCAGCAGGTCGTGATTGGGGTTCGACCTGTCTGCCACCTGAGCCAGGACCTTACCCGGCGCGACGAACTCGACGACATTGTCCACATGGCCATCGGTAGCAGCATCCTCATAGAGTCCCAACGGCAGCCAGATCACCGTCTCTATGCCGAGGAAGTCATGCAGATAGCCCTCCACCGTCTTCCGGCTCATGCCGGCGTAGCGGTTGACGTTGCGCATGTTCTGCTCGGTGGTGATCAAGGTGCCCTCGCCATCGACGGACATACCGCCGCCCTCGCCGATGAAGTCGGTCGAGAAACAGGTCATTCCCAGATGCTCGACAATCTTGGCAGGCATGGTCCGGGTCTTGTCGCAGTCCACGCGTTCTCCCCAGCCGTTGAAGCCGAAATGCACGCCGGCAACCTCGCCCGCATCATTGCGCACAAAGATCGGACCATTGTCGCGAATCCAGCAGGCATCGACCGCGGCTTCGAATACCTCCGCGACATCCGCACAGCGCGCCTTGGCTTCCGCCGTATCCTGTGGGTCAGAGACCACCGTGACCGCTTCGAAGCGGCTGATGGTCCGCACGAGCGCTTCGATTTCATTCCTGAAGCCTGGAACATCCGTCCCAACCTGCTCTTCGATCGGCGGCCAGGTAACCAGAGTGCGCGCATGCTCATCGAAACGCGCCGGCATCCGGTAGCCGAGAGAAAAGGGGGTTTCGGCTGCGTCCGTCACGGGGTGTTCCTTCTTTCGACCAGAGTCTTCTTTTGACCACTGTCCTCGCGGTCGCGCAAGCGACTGCTCACAGAAGGTCACGGAGCTGTGATTCCAGCGAGCAAATCGACCACTGCCGAAAAAGAAGGCAGAAGTGGGATCGACCGGCGGGCGCAATGGCGTTATCGTCCTGTCAGACTACGCGAAACCTCTTGGTGCCAAATCGGCGTCGGGCGGTGATGAGCGTGGCAAAATCGACACGGACAGAGAGGCTCAATTATGAAGTCTGGGATTGCTGTAGCCCTAGCGGCTGCCGGCCTGAGCATGACGCTTGGTGCCACCGATATGCGTGCGGAGACTTTGCGCTTCGCCTTCCAAGGCTCGCTTAACTCCTTGGACCCCTACACGCTGAACGAGACCTTCACCCTTGGCATGCTGGGAAATGTCTATGAAGGCCTGACCCGTCGCGGCGCCAAGCTGGAGATCCTGCCGGCACTGGCGGAGAGCTGGGAAGTGGTGGAGCCGAACCGCTGGCGCTTCCATCTGCGCAAGGGCGTGAAGTTTGCCAATGGCAACGACTTCACCGCCGAAGACGTGGTCTTCAGCGCAGAGCGTGTGCTGGACGAGGGCTCCGACCTCAAGACGCGCCTGCCGGCCGACGTCAAGGTCGAGGCGGTGGACGACCACACGGTCGACTTCATCACCAGCGGGCCGAACCCCATTCTCTATTACGAATGGGACACCTGGTACATCATGGACAAGGACTGGGCGATCGAGAACGACGCGGTCGCGCCGACCACCGCAGCAGACCTGACCAAGGGCTATGCCGCCTTCAATGCGAACGGCACCGGCCCCTTCGTCATCGAGAGCCATGAGCCTGGTGTGAAGACCGTGCTGAAGCCCAACGCGGGCTGGTGGGATACCCCGCAGCACAATCTGACCGAGGTTATCTTCACCCCGATCGGCTCCAACGCGACCCGGGTTGCCGCCCTGCTGTCGGGTGAGATCGACTTCATGTATCCGGTGCCGACGCAGGACATCAAACGCGTCGAGAACAACGCCGATACCTCCATGCTGATCGGCCCGGAGCTCCGGACCATCTTCCTGGGCATGGACCAGATGCGCGACGAGCTGCTTTATTCCAACATCAAGGGCAAGAATCCCTTCAAGGACGAGCGCGTCCGCAAGGCGGTCTATCAAGCCATCGACATCGAGGCGATCAAGCAGAAGGTCATGCGCGGCCTCTCGACGCCGTCGGCCATCATGATCTCGCCCTTCCTCTTCGCCAAGTCGGACGACTTCAAGCGACTGGCCTACGATCCGGACGCCGCCAAGAAGCTGTTGGAAGAGGCCGGCTACGGCGATGGCTTCGAGGTCAGCATGGACTGCCCGAACGATCGCTATGTGAACGACGAGGCCATCTGCCAGGCGGTCACCGCCATGCTGGCCAAGATCGGCATCAAGGTGAACCTCAATGCGCAGCCCAAGGCGCTCTACTTCGCCAAGGTGCTGGCGCCGGGTGGCTATGACACCTCCTTCTACCTGCTGGGCTGGACTCCGGGCAGCTTCGACAGCTGGAACGTGCTGCACAACCTGCACGGCTGCCGCAACGAGGCCGGCGACGGCGGCCCCTTCAACCTGGGTGGCTACTGCAACCCCAAGGTGGATGAGCTGACCGGTCAGATCCTGGTCGAGACCGATGCCGACAAGCGCGACGACCTGATCAAGCAGGCCTACGACATCACCACCGGTGAGGTCGCCTACGTGCCCCTGCATCAGCAGGGCCTGGCCTGGGGCGTGCGCAATGGCACCAACGTGGTGCAGCGTGCGGATAACCAGGTGATGCTCTACCACATCACCATGGACTAGGTCTTCGAAGTCAGGCGGGCCGCAATCCTCGAGACCGGGGGTCCCTCAAGACAGGGGAACGCGGCCCGCCCGCCTTTGATCCGCACAATCAGAACAGCCAAAAGCAAGCTCTATGCTGGCCTTCATCCTGCGCCGCCTGGGTCAAGCCGCCATCGTGATGATGGCCGTCGCCCTCTTGGCCTTCGTCATGTTCCGCTTCGTCGGCGACCCCGTGAACCAGATGGTCGGGATCGAGACCAGCATGGAAGAGCGCGAACAGCTGCGCGAGCGCCTGGGCCTGAACGATCCGCCGGTCGAACAGTTCTTCCGCTTCGTTTGGAACGCCATCCACTTCGACTTCGGCATCTCCTATCAGTTCAAGGCACCGGTGTCGGAGTTGCTGGCCAGCCGCCTGCCGGCGACCTTGGAGCTCTCGATCATATCGGCGATTCTGGCGCTGGTTATCGGCGTGCCGATGGGTGTTTACGCCGGGCTTAGGCGCGAGGCCTGGCTATCGCGTATTTTCCTGACGGTCTCCCTATTGGGGATCGCCTTGCCGACCTTTCTGATCGGCATTCTGCTGATCTATGTCTTTTCGGTGCTGCTGGGCTGGCTGCCCTCTTTCGGGCGCGGCCAGACCGTGGACCTGGGCTTCTGGACGACGGGCCTCTTGACCCTCTCCGGCATCAAGTCGCTGATCCTGCCGGCAATCACGCTCGCCCTCTTCCAGCTCACCTTGATCATGCGTCTGGTGCGCGCGGAGATGATGGAGGTGCTGCGCACCGACTTCATCAAGTTCGCCAAGGCCCGCGGCCTGGCGCCACGCGCGGTCAACTTCGGCCATGCGCTGAAGAACGCGCTGGTTCCGGTGATCACCATCACCGGGCTGCAGCTGGGATCGGTGATCGCCTTTGCCATCATCACCGAGACGGTCTTTCAGTGGCCGGGCATGGGCTTGTTGTTCCTGCAGGCCGTACAGAACGTCGATATCCCGATCATGTCGGCCTATCTGCTGCTGATCGCCTTCCTCTTCGTGCTCATCAATCTGGGCGTCGACCTGCTCTACTTCGCCGTCGACCCGCGCCTGCGCATCGGCCGCGCCGGCGGTCATTAGGAGGGCGCCAGGCATATGACCGACATCGCACCGTCGAATGCCCCCCAGGGCGCGCCTTCCGGCACCAAGGGCTGGTGGGCGCGCTTCAAGGACAGCGACGTCTATTACTCCTTCCGCCGCTCTTGGCTGGCGCAGGTCTCCGCCGTGGTGACCCTGATCTTCCTGATCATGGCCGTCTTCGCGCCGATCCTGGCGCCGTTTAACCCCTATGATCTGGCCCAGATCAGTCTGATGGATTCGCTGATCCCGCCGGTCTGGGTGGAGGGCGGGGAAACGCGCTTCCTGCTGGGCACCGACGATCAGGGCCGCGACATCCTCTCGACCATCATGTACGGCGCCCGGATCTCGATCTTCGTCGGCCTGGCATCGGTCATCTTTGCCGGAACCCTGGGCGTCTCCTTGGGCCTGCTCTCGGGCTATCTGGGCGGTGCCATCGATGCTTTCATCATGCGGCTGGCCGACATCCAGCTGACCTTCCCGGCGATTCTGATCGCGCTGCTGATCGACGGCATCGCCTCGGCCCTGATCGGCGGCTCGGAAAGTGCCATGGTCTCCTACGTCGTGCTGACGCTGTCGATCGGCCTGGCCTCCTGGGTGCAGTTCGCGCGCACGGTGCGCGGCTCGACCCTGGTCGAGAAGAACAAAGAGTATGTGCAGGCCGCCCGCATCATCGGCCGGCACCCCTTGGCCATCATGATCCGCCACGTGCTGCCCAACGTCATGGGCCCGGTCCTGGTGATCGCCACCATCAACCTGGCGCTGGCCATCATCCTGGAGGCCACCTTGAGCTTCCTGGGCGTCGGCGTGCCGGTGACCGAGCCCTCGCTCGGCACCCTGATCCGCGTCGGCAACGACTTCCTCTTTTCAGGCGAGTGGTGGATCACCTTCTTCCCGGGCCTCGCACTTGCGGTGCTGGCCCTGGCCGTCAACCTGCTGGGCGATTGGCTGCGCGACGCCCTCAACCCTAGGCTCCGCTAGACCCATGGCCAAGCCCCCCCTTCTGTCGGTTCAAGACCTGGTGGTCGAGTTCCCGACCCGCCGCGGCACCCTGACTGCCGTGGATCGTGTCTCTTTCGATCTGGCCGAGGGCGAGATCCTGGGCGTGGTCGGTGAATCGGGCGCCGGCAAGTCGCTGACCGGCTCGGCCATCATCGGCCTGCTGGAGCCGCCGGGCCGCATCGCCGAGGGCTCGGTCCACCTGGAGGGCCAGCGCATCGACAACCTGAGCGGTGAGGCCATGCGCCATATCCGCGGCGACAAGATCGGCATGATCTTCCAGGATCCGCTGACCAGCCTGAACCCGCTGCTGACCATCGGCCAGCAACTGACCGAGACCATTCGCACCCATCGCCCGATCAGCCAGTCCAAGGCGCGCGCGCGGGCTCTCGACCTCTTGAACGAGGTCGGAATTCCCGCCCCCGAGCGGCGCATCGACCACTATCCCCACCAGCTCTCCGGCGGCATGCGCCAGCGCATCGTGATCTCGCTGGCCCTGGCCGCCGAGCCGCGCCTGGTGATCGCCGACGAGCCGACGACGGCGCTCGACGTCTCGATCCAGGCGCAGATCACCTCGCTGCTAAAGCGGCTCTGCCGCGAGCACGGCACCGCGGTCATCCTGATCACCCACGACATGGGCGTGATCGCCGAGACGGCCGAGCGCGTTGCCGTCATGTATGCCGGCCGGGTGGTGGAGATCGGACCGGTGCGCGACGTGGTGAAGGCCGCCCGCCACCCCTATACCAAGGGCCTGATGGGCGCCATTCCCAAGGTCGGCGACAGCCTGGACCGCCTGACCCAGATCCGCGGCTCCATGCCCAGGCTGACCAACATTCCCACAGGCTGCGCCTTCAACCCGCGCTGTTCGGAGGTCTTCGACCGCTGCCGCGCGGCACCGCGGCCCGAGCTGGTGACGGCCGGCACCACCCGGGCTGCCTGCTGGCTCTATGCGCAGGAACGCGAGGAGACCGCCAATGGCTGAGCCTCTGGTCAAGGTCGAGGATCTGGCGCTGTCCTTCGACGTCTCCGACCCCGCCCTGGTCCGGCTGATCAACCGCAGCCCCAAGTACTTCGTGCGCGCGGTCGACGGCGTCTCTTTCGACATCCCGCGCGGCGCCACCTTCTCTCTGGTCGGCGAGTCGGGCTGCGGCAAGTCCACCGTGGCGCGCCTGCTGGTCGGGCTCTATCGCCCCTCGCGCGGCTCCATCCATTTCGAAGGCGTGAACCTGGCCGAGGCTTCCAAGAGCCGTAAATCCATGGCGCCGATCCGGCGTCGGCTACAGATGATCTTCCAGGATCCCTATGCCAGCCTGAACGGCCGCTGGCGGGTCGAGCGCATCATCGCCGAGCCGATGCTGGCGCACGGCATCACCGACGATCCCACGCAGATCCAGGCCCGCGTCGGCGACCTGCTGGAGCAGGTCGGCCTCTCGGCCGCCGACGGGCGCAAGTTCCCGCACGAGTTCTCCGGCGGACAGCGCCAGCGCATCTCCATTGCCCGCGCGCTGGCCAGCGACCCCGAGTTCCTGGTCTGCGACGAGCCGACCTCGGCGCTCGACGTCTCGGTGCAGGCGCAGATCCTGAACCTGATGCGCGATCTGCAGCGCAAGCTGAACCTGACCTACCTCTTCATCAGCCACGATCTGGCCGTGGTCTATCACATCGCCGACTGGCTGGGCGTCATGTACCTGGGCCGCCTGGTCGAGGTCGGCCCGGCGCGCGAGATCTTCTCCAATCCCCAACACCCCTATACCCGCCTGCTGCTGGACGCGATTCCCGATCTGGAGATGAGCGGCCGCGAACGCCGCCCGGTCGCCGGCGAGGTGCCCAGCCCGATCTCGCCGCCCAGCGGCTGCTTCTTCCATCCGCGCTGCCCGCTCGCCAACGAGCGCTGCAAGCGCGAGGCACCAGTCTCGCAGATGCAGGACAGCGGAGTCGCCGTTGCCTGTCACGCGGTCGAGGAAGGCCGCGCCGCCGCGGAATTCGAGACCCATCGTCAAAGCCTCAGTTAAGGAAATCGGCCCATGTCCACACTCTATGCCGGCGGCAAGATCTTCGACGGCGAGGCCACCCTGCTGGAAGACCACGGCCTGCTCGTCGAGGGCGAGGCCATCGCCCGCATTGCCCCTCTGGCCGAGTTCGAGGGCTTTGCCGGCGCGCGAGTCGACACCTCCGGCGGCACCCTGCTGCCCGGCCTGATCGACTGCCATGTGCACCTGAACTACACAGCCTCCGGCGACCCGCGCGGCACCATGGACAAGATGGGGCCTGGGCAGATCGTGCTGACCGCCCTGCACAATGCGCAAGCGAGCCTCGCCGGCGGCATCACCGCGGTGCGCGACTGCGGCGGCAAGGACTATCTGGAGTTCGCCGTGCGCGACGCCTGCAACAACGGCACCTTTCTGGGCCCGACCATTCGCTGCGCCGGCCGCATGATCTGCATGACCGGCGGTCACGGCAACTATGTCGCCAGGGTCGCCGACGGGGTGGACGAGGTGGTGAAAGCGGTGCGCGAACAGGTGCACGCCGGCAGCGATCTGGTCAAGATCATGGCCACCGGCGGGGTCATGACCCCCGGCGTCAATCCGCAGGACGCCCACTACAGCGCCGAAGAGATGGCCGCCGGCATCGCCGAGGGCCATCGCTTCCACCGCCCCTGCGCCAGCCACGCGCAAGGGCGCGAAGGCATCATGAACGCCGTCCACGGCGGCATCGATTCCATCGAGCACGGGATCTATATGGACGAGGTCTGCGTGCAGGCGATGCTGGAGCGCGGCACCTACCTGGTGCCCACCCTGGCCGCGATCAAGAACATCGTCGCCAATGCCGACAAGGGCGTGCCGGACTACATCGTGAACAAGGCCCGCAACGTGGAGCCGCCGCACCGCCGCTCGATCAAGATGTACTACGAGGCCGGCGGCCGCATCGCCATGGGCACCGACGCCGGCACGCCCTATAACACGCATGGGCAGAACGCGCTGGAGCTGGCCTACATGGTCGATGTCGGCCTGAAGCCCATCGACGCGCTGAAGGCCGCCACCGCCAATGCCGCGGACCTGAACCGCCTGGAGCGCCAGGGCCGCCTGGCCGAGGGCAATCTGGCCGACCTGCTGCTGGTCGACGGCGACCCCACCGAAGACATCGCCATGGCTGCTGAGAGCGCAAACCACCGGCGCGTGGTCAAGGGCGGGGTGCTGGCCAGAGAGCGGAGCTGACCGGCTACGACCCCAAGCACCACGAGGACGATAGAGCCTGGCGCAAAGAGGTGCTGAAGCGCTTCGCCGACAGCCTGGCAAGGATCGACCGCCACGCGACAGGCAACCGCAAGAAAAACGGTAAGACCAACCCGCGGTGAGTGCAACTCATCGGGGGTTGGCAAGCGCGACCGCGCGCCCGCAGCGCAGCGAGGATAAGCCCTGCGTGGCGTCTGAACGCTAAAAACAGATGCAATGATACCAACCCGCGTTGAGTGAAACTCATCGGGGGTTGGCAAGCGCGACCGCGCGCCCGCAGCGCAGCGAGGATAAGCCCTGCGTGGCGTCTGAACGCTAAAAACAGACGCAATGAGTCTTCATCTCTGCCGTATGGTGTAAGACCATCGTCCAGGAAAGCGAGACCCTGGGGCAGCGTGCGGACATGCGCCTTCCGGCAGAGGCGGATCGCCAGCCGATCGACAAAGACTAAAGGGCAGGGCTGCGCAGTGTCGTTTGGCCTTGCGCAGCCTCAATCGTTCATGTATTCATGAATTCATGATTAGAGAGATGGAAACGGACGCACTCACCGCGCTCGGGCATCCGGGGCGGCTGGCGGTGTTTCGCCTGCTGGCCCGGCGTGCGCCCGAGGGTGTGCGGCCGAGCGAGATCGCGGATGCGCTGGACCTCAAGCCCAACACGCTCTCGGTCTATGTCACCACCTTGGCCCGTGCCGGTCTGGTCACCTCCAGGCGTGCCGGCAAGTCCGTCTACTACAGCATCGAACTGGCCCGCGTCGGCACGCTGATCCGCTATCTGGTGGAAGACTGCTGCCGCGGCCGCCCCGAACTCTGTGCCCCCTTGGCGGCACAGGCACTGCGACGCCTCGGCGAAGGAGATCCTGCCATGTCAGAACGCAGCTTCAACGTCCTCTTCATCTGCACCGGAAACTCGGCACGCTCGATCATTGCCGAAGCCATCCTCAGCCAGGAGGGGGCCGGCAAGTTTAAGGCCTTCTCCGCCGGCACCCAGCCCTATTCGGAGCTGAACCCCCTGGCCGTCGAGGTCCTGCAGAAGCTGGGCCACGATACCGCAGGCCTGCGGGCCAAGAACGTCTCGGAATTCCAGGGCAAGGACGCGCCGCAGATGGACTTCGTCTTCACCGTCTGCGACCGGGCGGCGAACGAGGAATGCCCGCCCTGGCCCGGACAGCCGATCTCTGCCCACTGGGGTCTGCCCGATCCGGTCAAGGTCGAGGGCAGCGAGGCCGAGCGCAGCTATGCCTTCCTGGACACCTACCGGATGATGAAGCATCGCCTGACCGGCTTCTGCGCCCTGCCGATCGACTCGCTCGACCGCCTCTCGCTGCAGCACAAGCTCGATCAAATCGGGCAAAGCAAGCCTGCCGCGGCCGGCATGTCCACCGCCTCTTGAGCGGCACAGAGGTCGCGGGGCGACACGCTCTTCTTCAAGAGGGTCGTGTCGTCCCCGCCTCACCAGAATTGTCATGGCGGGGCTTGACCCGGCCATCCACGCCACGGCATCGGCGCCAGACGAGCCGCAGTCTTGCGGCACCGCCACATGGATCCTCCGGCCAAGCCCGAGGATGACCAATCAATCGAGGAACATCTTCTCAGTGCAAGCAAGGAACCAGCATGTCCGAGTGTAGAATCGCGATCAACGGGATCGGCCGGATCGGCAAGCTGGCCTTGCGGGCCTTGCTGGATGCGCCGCCGCCGGGCGCGCTCGTCCTCTTGAACGATGCGGAGGGCGACCCGGCCCAGCATGCGCAGCTGCTGGAGTTCGATTCGATCCACGGCCGCTGGCCTGCCGAGATCGAGCACGACAGCGACTCTCTCACCGTCAATGGCACGCGCATGCAGCTGACCAAGGTCGGCAAACTGACGGACCTGCCTCTGGCCGAGCAGAAGATCGACCTCGTCGTCGACTGCACCGGCCGCTTCAAGACGACGGAGAAGCTGCAGCCCTACTACGATGCCGGCGTGAAAAAGGTCATCGTCTCCGCGCCGGTCCGCGAGGCGCCGGCGCTGAACCTGGTCTATGGCGTCAACCAGAATCTCTACGACCCGCAGCGCCATCACCTGATCACCGCGGCCAGCTGCACCACCAACTGCCTGGCACCGGTGGTGAAGGTCATCCATGAGGAGATCGGCATCCGCCACGGCTCGATCACCACCATTCATGACGTGACCAACACGCAGACCATGGTCGACCGCCCGGCCAAGGACCCGCGTCGGGCGCGTTCCGCTCTGAATTCCATGATCCCGACCACGACCGGCTCGGCGACCGCGATCACGCTCATTTATCCGGAACTGAAGGGGCGTCTGAACGGCCATGCGGTGCGCGTGCCGATCCTCAATGCCTCCTTGACCGACTGCGTCTTCGAGGTCGAGCGCGTGACCACGGCGGAAGAGGTGAACAAGCTCTACGAGGCCTATGCCGAGGGCCCCCTGAAGGGCATTCTCGGCCTGGAGCGGCGCCCGCTGGTCTCGGCCGACTATCTGAACGATCCGCGCTCCAGCATCGTCGATGGGCTCTCCACCATGGTGGTCAATGGCACGCAGGTGAAGATCTATGCCTGGTACGACAACGAGTGGGGCTATGCCTGCCGACTGGCCGACATAACCCGCATGGTCGCCGCGGGTCTCTGAGCCGTGTCGAGCACCGGCAGCGTCTCCAAGCGCGGGGCCAAGCCCAAGGGTCTGGGCGCCTATATCGTCGTCACCGGGGCTTACTGGTCCTTCATGCTGACCGACGGGGCGCTGCGTATGCTGGTGCTCCTGCATTTCCACACCCTGGGCTTCACGGCGCTGGAGCTGGCCTACCTCTTCCTGCTCTACGAGCTGATGGGCGTGGTCACCAACCTCTCGGCCGGCTGGATCGCCGCGCGCTTCGGCTTGATCTCCACCCTCTATGCCGGCCTTTCGATCCAGATCGCGGCCCTGGTGGCGCTGACCCTGCTCGATCCCGGCTGGGCGATCCTCACCTCCGTCGTCTTCGTCATGGCCGTGCAGGGTGCGTCCGGCGTCGCCAAGGACCTGACCAAGATGAGCGCCAAGAGCGCGGTCAAGGTCCTGGCCCCGCCCGACGATTCCGGCACCCTCTTCCGCTGGGTGGCGGCGCTCACCGGCTCCAAGAACGCGGTCAAGGGCTTGGGGTTCCTGCTGGGTGCGGTTCTGCTGGCGACCGTCGGCTTCGCGACCGCCGTGATCGCCATGGCGGCGGGCCTGGCCCTGGTCTTCTTGGCTGTGCTCTTGGTCATGCCCAAGGGCCTGCCCGCACCCCGCAAGTCGGCCAAGTTCCGCGAGGTCTTCTCCAAGGACCGCAACATCAACCGCCTGAGCGCCGCGCGCCTCTTCCTCTTCGGCGCGCGCGACACCTGGTTCGTCGTCGGCATCCCGATCTATTTCTACACCGTGCTTTCCGACGGCAGCGCCGAGGCCAACCGCACCGCCTTCTTCCAGGTCGGCGCCTTCATGGCGCTCTGGATCATCGGCTACGGCGCCGTCCAGGCCTTCGCGCCGCGCATCCTGGGTGCCGCCAAGATGAGCCTCGCCGACACCGCAGCCGCCACACGGGCCTGGTGCGCCCGCCTCTTCTTCATCCCACTGGCGCTGGCCCTGATCGTCCTCACCGCCCCCACCATCGAGACCCCGCCCTTGTGGCTCACCCTCACCCTCCTCGCCGGCCTCCTCCTCTTCGGCTTCGTCTTCGCGCTCAATTCCTCCCTCCACTCCTTCCTGATCCTGGCCTTCTCCACCAACCAAAGGGTCACCCTGGACGTCGGCTTCTACTACATGTCCAACGCAGCCGGTCGGCTGTTGGGAACCCTGCTGTCGGGGCTGAGCTATCAGGTGGGCGGGTTGTCGCTTTGTTTGGGGACGGCGGCGGCGATGCTGGCGGCGAGCTGGGTTTGTGCTAGGGGGTTGCGGGAGGAGGAGGGCAGGGATGGATAAAATCACCCGTCAATATGCATCAGCCAAATTAGCTTCAGCCTAACGCCAAAGATGGCTTAAATCCATCAGGCGATTGCCAAATCGTAACTGCTCAGGGGGTTGGTTTCGCCCAAGCGTCTGGTGAACCGCACCGGGTTTGTCGGAGGCTCCAGAGTTTGAGAGGATGGAGCGATGACGAGCAAGCAAGGAACGCGATTTTCGCCAGAGGTACGCGCTCGCGCGGTCCGGATGGTGTTCGAGCATAGGGAGGACTACGCTTCGCAGTGGGCAGCGATCTCATCGATCGCTGCCAAGATCGGCTGTACGGCGGAGACCTTGCGCAGATGGGTCCGGCAGGCGGAGCGCGATGAAGGCCGGCGGTCCGGGCCGACGACAGACGAGCAGGCTCGCCTGAAGGCTTTGGAGCGTGAGGTTCGCGAGCTTCGGCAGGCCAACGAGATCTTGCGCAAGGCGTCAGCCTATTTCGCGCAGGCGGAGCTCGACCGCCGGTTCAAGCCATGATCGCCTTCATCGACGCGCACCGCCAGGGCTATGGGGTCGAGCCGATCTGCAAGCTGTTGCCGATCGCCCCATCGA
>JAVJSY010000011.1:0-74577 GCA_040219175.1 Kiloniellales bacterium | reverse complement strand
CCAGGCCAGGGCCGCGCTCAGATCCTGCTGCAGATGGGCGTCTGAGATGGGCGCGAAGTTCTCCGGATGGAGGTCGGCGAGCTGGACGCCCTCAAGCAGCAAAGACTTGCCGGCATCGAACATGTGCAGGAACTTCAGGCCATCGGCGGTGTCGACCGGGATCTGGTTGTGGATCGAATCCGGACCAAGATCGAGCACATCAGTCGTCGGATCGAAATCCTCTACGACAGCGGTCTGCCCCACGTAGAATATCGCCATTTACCAGACTCCAGTCAGGACCACTAGACAGTGTTGAACATCTGACTGTTCAACAAATACGCCATTTCTGTGACGTCCCTGCCCGGAGTGATAAACTACAGAATCTCCTGCAAAATTACCGATGGCTGCAGAGCCCCTTAGTACCGCTGCGGCAAGCAGGAGACGAACAAGAAAAGCGATACCAAGCCAATGCCCGAGGTGACCCGGGTCCAGGGGCGCGAATCGGGGATCACCTCGAAGGGATGGTGCGCGATATTGTCCAGGTCTCGGTGGAGGCCTTTTCTGGCTGGTCGCTCAGAGCGTGCGTTTCCAGGATCAATCGACGCCGTCGACGATGCAGGAGATGCCGCTGGATGCTGCCAGACGGAGCGGCAGGATCTTCTGGTATTCCGGCGAGCGGTAGAAGCGCTCGGCGGCTGCCCGATCGTCGAAGGCAATCACCACGATCCTCGATCCGGGCAGAGTCCCTTCCAGCACCTGCGGATTGCCGCCGCGCACGACGAAGCGACCGCCATACTGTTCGATGACGTCCGGCGTCTGTGCGGTGTAGAGGCTGTAGGCGTCGGGGTCGGCGACCTCGACCTGGGCAATCATGTAGGCTGTCATAACGCTTCCCGGTTTTCCCTGTCGGTCCAAGACCCTAACTGGTCGCAACACTGCGATCCAAGGATCCCATACAGCGTCGCGCGTCGGCCTGGCCGCCGTCCAGGCTGCGGGCCTCGACATGCACCACGGCACTGCCGCGCGCCTCTTCATAGAGGAAGATGTCCAACACGCAAGCCGGACTGGCGTACTGCCAGATCTGGGCACCGGCCTCGCGACGAATGCGCTGTGGGTTGCCCAGCGCCTCGTGGAGGGCAGGTGCCGTCATGCCGATCAGCTCCGACCCATCCTTGCCGGGGCTCGCACAGGCGGCCAGGACGGCAAGAGCGGCCAGACTGCCGGCAACTCGCCAGAGCGTGCTCATTCCTCGACGTCACCGGGAGCGATCACGGGAATATCGTTGTCCACGCCCGGCTCCAGCGCATCGACCTGGCCGGCGAGGCGACCGCCGGCCTCGATATAGAGATCGCGGTAGCGGACGCGGCCGACCACCTTGCCGGTGGCGCGAATGAGCAGCTGCTTGGTGACGGTCAAGCTGCCTTCCACCCGGCCCTGGATATCGGCGACCTCGACCTCCGTGTTGCCGACGAAGCTGCCGGCCTCGCTGATCTCCAGCACGCGGCTGCCCAGGATGTCGGCCTCGACGCGTCCCTCGATGCTGACCTCTTGGGCATCGCGGATCTCGCCGGTGATGGTGACCGCGGCGGGCACATGCAGGCGCTGGCTGGGTTCCTCCTGCGCCATGGTGCTCTTCGGGCCCTGCATCCGCCTGGCCAAAGCCGGCGGCAGTTCTCCTGCGCGGCGCGGTTGGTCGCCGGCGCGCGGGGCAATCGGGGGTCTGCTGTTCATCGCTGAAACCTTGTTTCGGGGCCTCAAGGAAGCGCTGCTCGCGGCAGCCGTCCAGCCGTGCTCAAAAGTCTAGGCCAAAACCGGCCGATTCGCGCCGCTGACCTAGGTGTCTGTCTGCAAATGCGCCTGATGGCCCATTCTCAAGGCGGCACCGGCCCACACACCCGACCAACCGCCCATTCCATGATACGTTCCTGGGCGGCCTCATGAATCAAACGGAACGGGGGTAAGGGCCGGTGCCGCGCTTTGTCAAACGAACTCTATGTCCTTTACCAGGGACTCTATCCCTATGCCTGCGGCGAATCCAGCCGAATCCCTTGTAAATTGCCCCTTGGAATGCGAAGTAATGCTGCAGAGCAACAAAGACGGTGGTGCGGCAGGCGACGCAGAGGCGAGCGCTTGGCGCCAAAAGGCATGCGGTATTGGCGCTGCCTGACCAGGGGACCTTAAGGAAAGTATAAGCAGGTGAGCGAACAGAGCTACGATGTCTGCGGCATCGGCAATGCGATCGTCGATGTTTTGGCAGCGGCCAAGGATGCCTTCCTGGAAGAGCACGACCTGGCAAAGGGTGCCATGAGCCTGGTCGACGGACCGCGTGCGGAAGCCCTCTACCGCGTGATGGGCCCTGGCCGCGAGGTCTCCGGCGGCTCGGCCGCCAACTCGATGGTCGGACTGGCGGCACTGGACGGCCGTGCTGCCTTCATCGGCAAGGTGCGCAACGACCAGTTGGGCGGCATCTTCGCACACGACATTCGCGCCGCCGGTGTCGACTTTCCAACGCGACCTTCCGAAGACGGGCCGCCGACCGCGCGCTGCCTGATCTTGGTCACCCCCGACGGACAGCGCACCATGAACACCTACCTGGGTGCCTGCGTCGGTCTGGGTCCGAACGATGTCGACGCCGAGACGGTGCAAGGCTCGAAGGTGACCTACCTTGAGGGCTATCTCTTCGACCCGCCGGCAGCCAAGGAGGCCTTCTACAAGGCGACCGAGCTGTCGCACGACGCCGATCGCAAGACCGCGCTGACCCTCTCCGACCCCTTCTGCGTCGAGCGCCATCGCGACGATTTTCGCGCACTCATCGAAGGCCACATCGACCTCTTGTTCGCGAACGAGCAGGAGATCAAGTCGCTGGCCCAGACCGATGACCTGGCAACGGCGGTGAGCAGCCTCGACGGCAAGCTGGACCTGGCCGTGATCACCCGCAGCGAAAAGGGCGCGATCATCCTCTCTGGCGGCAATCGCTTAGAGGTTCCAGCACACCCTGTGCACCGCGTCGTGGATACGACCGGTGCCGGAGATCTCTTCGCTGCCGGCTTCCTGGCCGGCTACACCAAAGGCAAGCCCCTGTTCGACTGTGGTCGCCTGGGCGCGCTGGCGGCCTCTGAAATCATCAGCCACTTCGGCGCCCGCCCGGAAGTGGATCTGAGCGACATGGCCAAGCGCGAGCTGGCCTAGGAACAAACCCTAGGAACAAACCCATGACACAAGATCGTCAGGCGTTGCGCAACATCGCCATCATCGCGCACGTCGACCACGGCAAGACCACGCTGGTCGACGAGCTGTTGAAGCAGTCCGGTGCCTATCGCACGAACCAGCGCGTGACCGAGCGCGCGATGGACTCCAATGACCTGGAGCGCGAGCGCGGCATCACCATCCTGGCCAAGTGCACCTCGGTGGACTGGCAGGGCGCGCGCATCAACATCGTCGACACCCCCGGCCACGCCGACTTCGGCGGCGAGGTGGAGCGCATTCTCTCCATGGTCGACGGTGCTCTGCTGCTGGTCGATGCCTCCGAAGGCCCGATGCCGCAGACCAAGTTCGTGCTGGCCAAGGCCCTGGCGCGCGGTCTGAAGCCGATCGTGATCATCAACAAGGTCGACAAGCCCGAACAGCGTGCCCAGGAGGTCGAGAGCGAGGTCTTCGACCTCTTCGCCCTGTTGGACGCGAGCGAAGAGCAGCTGGATTTCCACACCCTCTTCGCCTCGGCCAAGCAAGGCTGGGCTGCGAACAGCATGGAGGGTGCGAGAGAGAGCATGGCGCCGCTGTTCGAGCGCATTGTCTCCCATGTGCAGCCGCCCGAGGCCGAAAGCGACGGCCCCTTCGCCATGCTGGCGACGACCCTGGAAGCCGACCCCTACCTTGGCCGCATCCTGACCGGCCGCATCGCCTCGGGCGTTGCCAGGGTGAATGCCCCGGTACGGGCGCTCGGCACCGACGGCAAGGTGATCGAGCAGGGGCGCCTGACCAAGCTTCTGGCCTTTCGCGGCCTGGAGCGCACGCCGATCGAGTCCGCCATTGCCGGCGATATCGTCGCCGTTGCCGGCCTGACCGAAGCCAACGTCGCCGACACCCTGGCCGCACCCGAGGTCACCAAGGCGATCCCCTCGCAGCCGATCGATCCGCCGACCCTGGCCATGACCTTCTCGATCAACGATTCTCCCATGGCCGGGCGCGAAGGCGACAAGGTCACCAGCCGGATGATTCGCGGGCGCCTGCTGCGCGAGGCCGAGGGCAATGTCGCCATCCGCGTGCGCGAGACCGACGAGAAGGATGCCTTCGAGGTTGCGGGCCGTGGCGAGCTGCAGCTGGGCGTGTTGATCGAGACCATGCGGCGCGAGGGCTACGAGCTGTCGATCAGCCGGCCGCGCGTGGTCTATCGCGAAGGCGAGAACGGCCAGCGTCTGGAGCCGGTCGAAGAGGTGGTCGTCGACGTCGACGAAGACTATGCCGGCGTGGTGGTCGAGAAGATCTCGCAGCGCAAGGGCGAACTCAAGGACCTGCGCCCCTCGGGCGGCGGCAAGCAACGCCTGACCTTCCTGGCGCCCTCGCGTGGCCTCATCGGCTATCACGGCGAGTTCCTGACCGACACCCGCGGCAGCGGCATCATGAACCGCGTGTTTCACGACTATGCGCCCTACAAGGGTGCCATCCCTTCGCGGCGGGTCGGCGTGCTGATTGCCATCGGGCGCGGTCCGGCGGTTCCCTATGCGCTGTGGAACCTGGAAGAGCGCGGGCAGCTCTTCATCAGCGGCGGTGCGGAAGTCTACGACGGCATGATTATCGGCGAGCACAGCCGCGAGAACGACCTGGAGGTCAATCCGCTGAAGGCCAAGCAGCTGACCAACATCCGCGCTTCGGGCAAGGATGACGCCGTCAAGCTGTCGCCGCCGCGCAAGATGAGCCTGGAGCAGTCGCTGGCCTACATTGCCGACGACGAGCTCGTCGAGGTCACGCCGAAGACCATTCGCCTGCGCAAGCGCACACTCGACACCCACCAGCGCAAGAAAGAAAGCCGGCTGCAGAAGGCCGGGTAGTTCCGCCCGGTCATGCAGACCTTGCAGAGCGCGGCTGCTGCTGTTCTGGCAACGGCGGACCCCAAGTCAAAGGCAAAGGCCGCGCGTGCCTTGCAGCACCGCTGGGCCGAGGAGCGGCTGGCCATTGGTGGCGCCTGCGCCGATCTGGGTCGCCCGAGCCGGCCGGCCGAGCCGCGTCTCGTGCCGCCCAAAGACGTCCCCCGGCGCCGGATCAATCGGGGCAGCAGCGGTCGCATTGCCCTGCTGCATGCCTTGGCGCACATCGAGCTCAATGCCGTCGACCTGGCCGCCGACATGATCGCCCGCTTTGCCACCCAGAGCACACCACGGGCCTTCTGCGAGGACTGGCTCAAGGTGCTTGACGAGGAAGGCAGGCACTTCCTGCTGGTCTCTGATCGCCTGGAGGCTCTCGGCAGCCACTATGGGGCACACCCGGCACACGACGGGCTTTGGGAAGCAGCAGAGACGACAGCCGGGGATCTGATGGCCCGCCTCGCGGTGGTGCCTCTGGTTCTCGAGGCCAGAGGCTTGGACGTGACCCCGGCCATGATCGCCAAGCTGAAGCAGGTCGAGGATCCCGAGAGCGCTGCCGTCTTGGCCGTCATCTACGAAGAAGAGATCGGCCATGTCGCCATCGGACGGCGCTGGTTTGCCTGGACTGCCGAAGCACGCGGTCTCGATCCCTGGGAGGTCTGGCCGCAACTGGTGCGCAAGCACTTCCGTGGCAGCCTGAAGCCGCCGTTCAATCACGCGGGCCGCGAGGCCGCCGGCATCCCGCGCAGTGGCTACGAGGGCCTGGCTTCAGACGGGATCGCGACCGAGCATTCTGCGTAGGGTGCCGTCGCGGTCGATCAGGTGATGCTTCAGGGCTGCCAGCACATGCAGCACGATCACCGCGATCAGGATGTTTGCCAAGATCTCGTGGACCTCCCAGGCGATGCTCGACAGCCACTTCGCCTCGCCCAAGGCCGGCAAGGAGAAGAGCCCGAAGAAGGAGACCGGATAGCCGGCAGTCGTAGAGCCGATGTAGCCGGAGAGCGGCATCACCAGGATCGCTGCCAGGAGGAACCAGTGCACGGCGCTGGCGGCCGTCTTCTGCCAGCCGGGCATCGTTGCGACATCATCGGGAAAGCGCCACAGCAGGCGCCAGAGCACCCGCCAAGCACCGTAGAGCAACACGAAGATGCCGATCGACTTGTGCAGATTGACGACGAAGTTGCGCTCCGGGCCTTTGGGAAACTCCTCCATCAAGAGGCCGATGGCCAGCATAGCGATGACCGCAACGGCTATCACCCAATGATTAAAGACGGACACTGCGCCGAAGCGGGCGCCGCGATCGAAGACGGCCATGGCGTGTTGCTCTCTTGTATTGACGGTCTGTCCATCCTAGCGCGCCTTGCCGCGTCGCAGGCAAGCCGTTCCTCAGCTTGAGAGTTTAGCGCAAGGCCCGGACCATGAAGTAGCCCACCACGGCCGTCAAGGCGGTCAGGAAGGCACCCCAGGCGACGTCGGTAATGACCATCGACCAATGCCAGCCCTTCAAGGTGGCCATATTTGTGAACTCATAGGTACCATAGGCAATCGCGCCCAGCAGAAAGCCCTTGAAGAGGGCTGCCGACCAGCTGCCAGCGGGCGCCACGGCGAAATATGCTATGCCGGCGACGTAGAAGAGATAGAAGCCCGCGGCAACAGCCAGACGGACCTGCTCGGCAAGCAGCGCGCCCAGGTGCCGGTCGAACAGTGGCTTCATCACCCACTTCAGCCAGACCGCATCGATGCCGAGGAACACCAGCAGCATCGCCAGATATGCCAAAGGATAGGCCATCGAGGCAGAGATCTCCTTCCCTTGGTGTAAGCTAGGGCCGGATGCGGCGCTGCACAGGCCTTGGAGGCGATTTCAGCCGGCACCGCAAGCTCTGCCGTGCGCTGCCGGCCGAGCCGAATGGGCGGAAGCTCTAAGAGCTCGGCCAGGAATAGCCTCGCACTCAGCGTGCAACGGGCAGGGTCAGGACCGGTCCAGCCTTGTTCGTGCGTGCGGTATCCGCAATTCGAGCGTTGGTTAGGCGTTCCAGCAGCCTGAAGTAGAGCTTACTCGCCAGATCGTTTTCGGCAATGTAGTACCAGGTGCCGTGCATGCGGCTGGAGACCAGGGCGTTCTCGGGGGCGGTTTGACTGGAGCGGATCTTTACATAGTCGCCGACCGGTCCCAGCTTGGGAGCGGGCATCGCCAGTCCCGCTTGCACTTGCTCGTCGGGCACCTCCATCGAGGCACTGGCGATCTTAATGAGTTCGGTGATGGAGCGGGTTTCGATCAGGATCTCATGCCCTTTCGGCGTACCGATGCCGAGGCGGATCGGCACCTTGTAGGCCGTCGTGCTGGGCGACTGCCGCGACAGGGACAAGAGATCGGCCAGTTCGTCCACCATAGCCAGATACTCGGGATTGGGGTGGGGTGTGATGTAGGCGTAAGAGTCCTTGCCATCCGTCGCCAGGCTCAAGAGCTCTGCCCTTTGAAGCTTACCCAGCAGTTCTGCCATACGCAGAAACCGGGGATCGGCCTGCGGGACCTCAGGGGTAAGGTAGGCAGGGTTGCGCAGACCGTTGATGCTTCGCATCAGAGTGACGGCGGCTTGGTCCGCCCTGGCGCCGCCCTGGATCATCAGCACGACGAATTCCAACGGTAGATGTCCGAAGATCTCTGCCAGGAAGTCTTTGCCGGCGACCGGCGCATAGGTGATGGTCGGGCTTTCTTCGTAGGCTGCACCGGTGCTGAGCGGAACCAGGTTGCCGGCGAAGTTTGCCGGATTGCCGATCCCGAAGTCAGCATTGACCGAGCCGGTCACCCTGAAATTGGCGCTGACACTGGCAACCGCCAGAAGTCCGCTCGACTCGCCGAAACGATTCTTCACGATCACCTCGAACATCTGCTGATTGTTGGTCTTCTCGATGGCTTCGTTATAGGCGGCACGCCCGCTGTAGATTGCCTCCGGTCCCAATGTGTTACAGCCGACCAGCCCTGCCGCCAGCGTCAGTGCGATCAAGATCTTTCCCCGCCGCTCCATTTCGACAACGCGCCCCTTGTCTGCTCAACAGATGCCAAGCGTGATCCTACAGTGTTCCAAGCGCGCGTCAGCACGGAAATCCGATCCTCTATCTCACTCAGTCTTCCCCTTCGGCGCCATTGACGCTTGACCCGCGAGACAAAGGCCCGGACGGTCGCGCGAGTCAGCCTTAGGGAAAGACACAGGCCCGAAAGGGCCTCGGTCAAACTGACCAGACTTCGTCGGCCAGCCGTGGCCATCGCCCCCAAGATCGGGGCTCAAGCAGCGACAAGAGCTATCGAGGAGGAACGCTATGTCACAGGATCTGCTATTCTAAACCCATCACCGACCTTGGAGGGCTCATGACCATTCAGCCGCGCGCGCTCGACCACATCGTACTCACCGTCCGCGACCTGGAGGCGGCGGGTAAGCGCTTCGAGGCCTTGGGTTTTACCGTCACGCCCAAGGCCCAGCACAGCTGGGGCACGGCCAACCGTCTGGTGCAGTTCCAAGGGCGCTGCTTTATCGAGATCCTGACCGTCGACCGACCGGAGCTGTTGGAAGCCCACAGCCGGAGCCTGCCGCCCGGCGCCTTCGACTTCGGCGCCTTCAACCGGGATTACCTGGCACGCCGCGAGGGCTTCTCCATGCTGGTCCTCAGCGGCCAGGACAGCCAGGCCGACCGGGCCGACTTCGCGCCCATCGGCGGGCACCCGACCTTCGATTTCGAGCGCAAGGCCACGCTTCCCGACGGCAGTGCCGCCAAGGTCGCCTTCTCTCTGGCCTTCGCCAGCGACCCGGCGCTGCCCGACTGCGGCTTCTTCACCTGCCACAACCGCTTTCCCGATGTCTTCTGGAAGCCGGCCTTCCAGAGCCACGCCAACGGCGCCACCGACATGGCGCGCGTCGTGATGGCAGCGCCCGACCCGGCCCAGCACGCGGCCTTCTTCACCCGCTTCACCGGCCAGCGCGCCGAGCCGGTCGAGGGCGGCCTGCGCTTTCCTCTGGTGCGGCAAGAGCTGCTGGTCGTCGAGCCCGCGCGCGTCGCCGCGCTTTTCCCCGGCCAGAAGGTCAAGCACGAGGGTTCGCATTTCGTCGGCATTCACGTAGCCGGCGCAAGCGCCTTGGATGAAGCGATCAACGGCATGCTGGTGTCAGGCGCGCACTAGCCAACCATCGCCTTGGGATCGACGATCCGGTCGAACTCTTCGGCGGTGACGTAACCCAGATCCAGGCCAGCTTCCTTCAATGTCATGTCGTGCTCATAGGCGTGGTGGGCGATGGCCGAGGCCTTGTCGTAGCCGATCTGCGGGCTGAGTGCTGTCACCAGCATGAGAGACCGCTCCAGGTAGGCGGCGATCTGCGGGCGATTGGGCTCCATACCGGCGACCAGGTATTTGTGAAAGGCCTCCGCGCCGTCGGCCATGATCAGGGCCGACTGCACGACGGCGTTGATCATCAGCGGCTTGTAGACGTTCATCTGCAGATAGCCGCCAGAGCCGGCCATCCCGACCGCGACGTCGTTGGCCATCACCTGTAGCGCCAGCATGGCCAGCGCCTCGCACTGGGTCGGGTTGACCTTGCCGGGCATGATGGAGGAGCCGGGTTCGTTCGCCGGGATCTCCAGCTCGTGCAAGCCGCAGCGCGGGCCGCAGGAAAGCAGGCGTATGTCGTTGGCGATTTTGAAGAGGGAGCCGGCCAGGGTCTTGTAGGCGCCATGCAGCATGACCAGGGCGTCGTGGCTGCCTTGGGCTGCGAACTTGTTGGGCGCGGTGACGAAGGGCAGGCCGCTGCGCGCGGCAATCGCCGCTGCAACCGCTTCGGCAAAGCGCGGATCGGCGTTGATCCCGGTTCCCACAGCCGTGCCGCCCAGCGCCAGCCGATAGACATCGCCCAGCGCCTGCTCGATCCGGGCCAGATCGTCGCTCAAGAGCGCGGCCCAGCCGGAGGCCTCTTGGCCCAGGGTCAGCGGGACGGCGTCCTGCATGTGCGTGCGGCCGATCTTGACGATGTCCGACCAGGCCTTCGCCTTGGCCTCCAGGCCGTCGCGCAGAGCCGCGATGCTGGGCAGGAGACGCTGCTTGGTCAGCAGGGCGGCGGCCATATGCATTGCCGTGGGGAAGGAGTCGTTCGAGGACTGCGAGAGGTTCACATGGTCGTTGGGATGCACCGGCTGCTTGGAGCCCAGCGTACCGCCGGCCAGCTCGATGGCGCGATTGGCCACCACCTCGTTCACGTTCATGTTGGTCTGCGTACCGCTGCCGGTCATCCAGACATGCAAGGGAAAATGCGCGTCCAAGTGACCGCTCGCGACCTCGCCGGCGGCTTCGACGATCAGGTCGGTCAAGTGCGCGTCCATGAGACCCAGGTCGCGGTTGGTTTCGGCCGCCGCCTGCTTCAGCAGACCATAGGCGTGGATCACCTCGATCGGCATCAGATCGCGGCCGATTGCGAAGTGTTCGAGCGAGCGTTGGGTCTGTGCGCCCCAATAGCGGTCTTCCGGCACCTCGATTTCGCCGATGCTGTCGCTTTCCCGTCTCATGGCAACCTCCTCTTTTCCGTGTGAGCTGCAAGGCTCTGCAAGCGGCAGGCTGAGGTCAAGTCCCGCAAGGGACGTTCCGATCTAGGCGCGTCGCGATTGATCCTATGACGGCCGCCGCCGGGTGGGGCTGGGTTTCCCGGACAGCGGCTTCGCCTGGGTCCGGAAAGGCATGCTGGACCACACCTGCTCTTGCCTGCCGGAAACCCGCGATTCTTCCGCTGCTTGCCTCGACCGTCTCTACGAGAGGGCTTGACGGCGGCTGCCCGCTGCTCGACATGCAGAGACCGAGCGATGATGAGGAGTGGGCCCGATGCAGAGTGACAAGCGTATCCTTGACGACCTGGCGCGCGTGCTGTCCGGCGCGATGGGGGCGACAAGCGGCATTCGCGGCGATCTAGAGTCGCGCCTGCGCGAGCCGATGGAGCGCCTGGCAGAGCGTTTGCAGCTGGTCACCCGCGAAGAATTCGAACTGGTGCGCGAGATGGCGGAAACGGCCCGACAGGAGCAGGAGAACCTGGCCGAGCGAGTCCGCGCGCTGGAAGCCGAACTGGCTGAATTGAAAGCAAAAGCACCCAAGCGGCGCACCACCAAAGCTAAAGCCGCAAGCAATGCCGGCTAACGCAGTCGTCACAAGAGGCGAACGCTTTGCGGCACTTTTGCAGGCACAAGGCACCTTGCAGGGCGCCGTCAGAGAATGGCAGGGTCTTTGTCAGGGTTGCGGACCAGGATTCGACCGCGACGAGGCTGCCAAAGCCAGCGATCGGGATGAGATCCAAGGGCCGAAACCCGTTAGATGCGGATGCGCGACGAGGCCTACTGCTTTCGTCCGGCTGCAGACGCACCAGCGAAGGGGAGTTCAGCACGATGGTTAGCCTCGAAACCCAACCCCACGAACATGGCAATCCGATAGATTTGATAGAAGAGCTGGTCCTGGCCAACGACTGGGCCTTCGATCGCGCCAGCGAGTCCGAAATGGTGGTCGAGATCGCCGGGCGCTGGTGCAATTATCACCTCTGCTTCGTCTGGGATATCGAACTCCAGGCCGTCTTTTTCTCCTGCCACCTGGATGTGAAGACCACGCCGGCCAGCCGCCGATCCGTCGCCGAGCTGCTGGCCAAGGCGAACGAGCGCCTTTGGCTCGGCCACTTCGAGCTGTCGCACGACGATGGTCTGGTGAGCTATCGCCACACCCTCCCGCTGCGCGGCACCTCCGGCATGGCTGCCGACCAGCTGGAAGACCTGGTTGACTGTGGCGTAGGCGAGAGCGAGCGCTTCTACCCGGCCCTCCAACTGGTCGTCTGGGGCGGTCGCGATCCCGACGAAGCTCTGCAGACGGCCCTGATGGACACCGTCGGCGAGGCTTAAGATCCGAGACCTCCACACAAGAACTTTAACGATGCCTTGATCCGGGCCGGCTGTGCAGCGCGCAAGCCGGCCCCAAACTTCTTTCAGGAGCGTGTTCCGATGCAGATCGACGGTTCCCTCACCCTGATCGGCTGCGGCAAGATGGGGGGTGCCATGCTGTCCGGCTGGCTGACGCAAGGCCTTTCGGCGAGCCAAGTCCACCTCATCGACCCCAGCGCAGACGCCGTAGCCGGCTTCGTCGCCAAGGGCTGTCATCACGTCGCCAAACCGCCCAGCGATTCCCGCGTGGTGGTGATCGCCGTGAAGCCGCAGATGATGGGCGGCGCGCTCGACGGCCTGGCCGAGCAGACCGACGGCAAGACGCTCTTCGTCTCGATTGCCGCCGGCGTCACCCTGGCGAACTTCCGCCAAGCGCTGGGGCCCGAGGCCAAGATCGTACGCTCCATGCCGAACACACCGGCAGCCGTCGGCCGCGGCATGACGGTCATGGTGGCCGGAGCCGAGGTCGGCGCCAAAGACCGAGACCTGGCCAGCGCGCTCTTGTCTGCGGTCGGCGAGACCGCCTGGGTCGATGACGAGGGCCTGCTGGACGCTGTCACCGCTGTCTCGGGCGGCGGTCCGGCCTATGTCTTCCTCTTGGCGGAAACACTGGCGAAGGCCGGTGTCGAGGCGGGCCTACCCGAAGACCTGGCGGCACGCCTGGCGCGCGCCACGGTCGCCGGCTCCGGCGAACTGCTGCATCAAGCGGAAGAGAGCCCGGCGGTCTTGCGCCAGAACGTGACCAGCCCCGGCGGCACCACCTTGGAAGCTCTCAAGGTCCTGATGGCAGACGACGGTCTGCAGCCCTTGTTAAACCGGGCGATTGCCGCCGCGACCGCCCGCAGCCGCGAACTGGGCAGTTAGATGCAGCTGAAAGGCAGCGCGGCGAGAGTCCAGGCGGCCCTCGACCAGGCCGGATTGGCGCTCACTGTGCGCGAGTTCCCCGCCTCCACCCGCACCGCCCAGGATGCAGCCGATGCGATCGGCTGTCCGGTCGCCGCCATCGCAAAATCACTGATCTTCCGGGCCAAGCAGAGCGACCGGCCGGTGCTCATCGTGGCCAGCGGTGCCAACCGCGTCGACGAGAAACGCGTGGCGCAGCACCTGGGCGAGGCGCTGGGTCGCGCCGACGCCGCTTTCGTGCGCGAGAAGACCGGCTTCGCCATCGGCGGCGTCCCGCCTTGCGGTCACACCACGCCACCGGTGGTGTTTCTGGACGAAGACCTCTTCGAGCTGGACGAGATCTGGGCGGCGGCGGGTACCCCGAACGCGGTCTTTCGTCTGACCGCCGAAGCGCTGAAGGCACTGACGCTGGGAGAGGTCATAAGGATCAAGCCGGCTCAATAGGCCGACAGCACCGCCACGCCGGCGACGATCACCCCGATCGCCAGCCACTGGCCCCAGTGGATGCGCTCGCGCAGGAAGATCCAGGCCAGCAGCACCGGCACGACGCAGAAGGTGGAGGCGACGACGACGGCAGCCGTGGCGTGCTCGGGCATGCGGCTGCCGGCAAGCAGTGCAAGATAGGCCCCGCCGTCGATGGTCCCCTGAAACAGCAGGACCGGCCACCAGCGCCAAGGGATCGGCCGGCGCACAGAAGGCAGCGCCAAGAGCACCGCGAGGGTGGCAATCACCCCGAACAGGCGGATCGACAGCAAGACCTGCATCTCGCCGAATAGGGGCCCAGCGGTCTGCAGGGCGGCGATACCAGAGGCAAAGCCGATGGAAGAGAGCAGCGCCACCAGAATGGTGAAGGGGGCACCGCCGCGCTGCGATTCGGCTTGCGGCTCTGCGGCACTGCCCAGGCGGGCGACCACGACTACGGCCGCCATCACCGCCGCCATCGCCAGCAGCTGAACCCAAGTCGGCTCTACCCCATAGGCGAGCGCAATCAGAAGGCTCCAGACCGGATAGGCGGCGACGATCGGGGCGACCAGAGAAATAGGCCCGCGGATCATGCCCAGGTAGAGCAGACCCGTGGCGCCGACGATGCAGATGCACGACACCAGCAAGGCCGGCCAGCCTTCGCCGGGGAAGCGAAGCGGCATGCCTTGCGACCAGGCATAGGCGCTGAGCAGCAGGAAGCTGCTGCTCATCACGCCGGCCATGGCCGTCGCGATCCCCAAGCGCCCACCGGTGAATCGAGACAGGAAATCTCCCGTCCCCCATCCCAGCGCGGTGAGTGCCCCCCAGAGTGCCGGCGGCATGGCCTCCTCCCCTCGATCCAGTCCCGCAGCTTTAGCATGGCCAGCGGGCCACGAGAGTCCTAGATTGGGCTTGTCAGAGTGGCGGCGACAGATCTGCAAAGAGGCGAACATGAGCGACGAGAGCCGGGTGGTCCTGATGGACCGGGCGCAGGAGGCATTGCGCGATCACTTCTTGGGCTGGCAGTGCCGCATCCGTCAGTACGCCATGCGCGATCTTGGCGGCCGCCCCAGCGATGGCATGCGCCCCTGGGTGACCCCGGGTGGTCACGAGGAGAGCCTGGGCCGCATCATCGTGATTCTGAACAAGAAGGAGCCGGAGGAGACCACGGCGCAGTTCCAGCACACCTTTCGCCGCACGCAGGATCCCCTGCAGCGCCTGGAGGACGTGATGAAGTCGCTGCAAGGCACCTTCTATCAGAAGGCGCGCAGCTTCTCCGACACCATCACCGCCCTGTTCGGGCCGGGGTCCGAGGCCGCCGCGCAGCTGGTCCATCTGGGCAAGGCCACCCTGGATTTTCAAGAAGGCCGCCAAAGCTACCGCCTGCCCTGCCAGGTGCGCCTGCTGGCCGAGAACGAAGCCTTCTGGCAGGCCACCTATTGGCACAACGCGCTCTTCAATCCGAACCTACCGGGCGGGGTCAAGATCCTGGCCTTCCTGCCCGACTGGGCCCATGCCAGCGCGGAGCCACCGGTACGCGCCTAGCAGGCTGTCGGTCGGTCAAGAGCAGAGTCATGCTGGACTGCGGCAGGGGCGGCAGACCCTGCCCCTCATCCAGAACCCGGAGGCCCGAACCGCTGCTGCTCTCGGTCAAGAACCCGATCGCAAGGCCTGCGGCAATCGCTGCCTTCACACTGGTGAAGTTCTCGCTGAGGTAGGTATAGCTTCGGTCAACGCGGGAGGAATCGGATGTCAGTGAAGCAGCAAAGAGACGAGGCCATCGGGCAGATGGTTTCAGCGGCGAAGACAGCCCTCTTGCAAGGGCCGACCGTCGAGGCACTCGAGCAAGCCAAGACCGCCCTGATGGCGCTCTGCGCGCGCAAGGATCTTTTCCCGCTCGGCGACTTCCCGCTGCCGCCGGAGGGAGAAATCGACAGCAACTATCTGATCTACGAGGAGGCCGACGGCGGCTATGCGCTCTATGTCAACTCCAGCCGCCCCGGCCAGACCTCGCGCCCGCACGATCACGGCGGTACCTGGGCCATCGTCGCCGCGATCGAGGGCGAAGAGCTGCACCGCCTCTACCGCCCGCCCGTGAGCGACACCGCCATGCCGGAAGAAGTAGCGACCTTGACCGTCAGGCCCGGCACCGCCGTCTCACTGACACCGGCGGGCATCCACGCGATCCACGCGGTCTCCGACAAACCGCTGCTGCACCTCCACCTCTACGGCAAGGGCTTCGCCTGGCAAGGCGAACGCCGCGAGTACGATCTGGAGACGGACACGGTACACCGCTTCCGCCTGGAGGACCTCAGCTGGGTGATCGATGCCAAGTGAGCGCTTTGCCGATCATCGGGGCCTGTGCACTGACGCCCGGCAAACGGGCGACAGTCCCTTCCAATCCTACAAGCCTGCAAACCGTTCCTCATGGTGCTCGGCGTCGCCGAAGAGGTGGTCCAGCATGATCAGGCGCTTGGCGTAGTGGCTGAGCGGATACTCCCAGGTCATGGCGATGCCGCCGTGCAGCTGGATCGCCTCCTCCGCCACCTTGCGCGCAGCACGGCCGACCCCGGCCTTGGCGGCCGAGACGGCACGCTCGCGCTCTCGGCGTGGCGCCTCTAGGCGGGCGGCAGCCAGGATGGTGAGAGAACGGGCGTCTTCCAGCGCCATGCGCATCTCGACCATACGATGCTGGAGAACCTGGAAGGAGCCGATGGGCACGCCGAACTGTTTTCTTGTTTTGAGGTAGTCCAGGGTGGTGTCGCAGGCGACCTCCATGGCACCGACCGCCTCGGCCGAGAGCGCGACGATGGCTCTTGCCACCGCCAACTCCAGGGCCGGATAGCCATCGTCGGTCGCGCCCAGCGGTTCCGCAGAGACATCGTCGAGATCGATCTCGGCGGCGCGATAGCCATCCACCGTGGGATAACCGCGGATGGCGAGGCCGGCGGCGTCGGAAGACACCAGGAAGAGGCCGATGCCCGCTTCCTCCTCGGTCTCGCCGCTGCTGCGCGCGCTGACGATCAAGCTGTCCGCCGTATCGCCGTTCAGCACCACGGCCTTGCGCCCCTTGAGTTTCCAGCCGTCGCTGTCTTGCGTGGCCTGCGTGGTGACATGGGCTAGCTCGTAGCGCGCGCCGGGCTCGCCGTGCGCCAGGGCGAAGAGGCGCTCGCCGGCGATCAGCGGCGGCAGGTGCGCCGCCTTCTGCGCGGCGCTGCCCAGCGATTCGAGCAGGCCGCCGGCCAGGATCGCGGTTGCGAGATAGGGCTCGACGGCCAGCGCCTTGCCGATCTCCTCCATCACCACCATCAGGTCGACGCCGCCGCCGCCGAGCCCGCCCTGCTCTTCGCAGAGCGGCGCTGCCAGCAGACCTAGCTCCGCCATGGCTTGCCAGATCTCGCGGTCGAAACCCTCCGGCGAGGCGGCGGCGGCCTGGCGCGTCTCGAAGCCATAGCCGTCTTTCAGGAAACGGGCCAGGCTCTCCTGCAGCAGGCGCTGATCGTCGCTGAGCGAAAAATCCATCGATGCCTCACAGCCCCAAGAGGGCTTTGGCCAGAATGTTCTTCTGGATTTCGTTGGAACCGCCGTAGATCGTGATCTTGCGGTTGTTGAAGTATTCCTTGGTCAGCGGATTGGCATAGTCCGGACCGATCGGCTCTTCGTTGTAGCCCTCCTCCAAGGCCTCGGAGACGAAGGGCAAGGCGTAGGGGCCGAGCGCCCGCCGGGTCAGCGCGTTGATCTGCTGGCGCACCTCCGTCCCCTTGATCTTCAGCATGGAGCTTTCGGCGCCCGGCGCACCGCCGGCCTGGGTCGCCGCCAGTAGGCGCAGGTTGGTCATCTCCAGCGCCATCAGGTCGATCTCGACCCGGGCCATCTCTTGGCGGAAGGCAGCGTCCTCACTGAGCGGCCGGCCCTGCTTCTTCTGGTCTTGGGCGATACGCTTCAGGCGCGCCAGCATGGCCTTGCCCTGACCAACTGCGGCAATGCCCGTGCGCTCATGCGTCAAGAGGTATTTGGCGCAGGTCCAGCCCTTGTTCTCTTCGCCGACCAGGTTCTCGGCCGGCACCTTCACGTCCTCGAACCAGACCTCGTTCACCTCGTGCTCGCCTTCCAGCAGGATGATCGGCCGGACCGTCACGCCCGGCGTTGCCATATCGATCAGCAGGAAGGAGATGCCCTGCTGCTTCTTGGCGTCGGGGTCGGTGCGCACCAGGCAGAAGATCCAGTTGGCATGCTGGCCCAGGGTGGTCCAGGTCTTCTGGCCATTGACGATGTAGTGGTCGCCCACCCGCTCCGCCTTGGTGCGCAGCGAGGCCAGGTCCGAGCCGGAGCCGGGCTCGGAATAGCCCTGACACCACCAGTCTTCCAGGCTGAGGATGCGCGGCAGGTAGTGGCGCTTTTGTTCCTCGCTGCCGAACTTCAGGATGACGGGTGCCACCATGGAGACGCCGAAGGGCACGATGATCGGCGCGCCCGCCTGGGCTGCCTCCTCGTCGAAGATGTGCTTTTGCACCGGCGTGAAGGCCGCCCCGCCATAGTCCTTGGGCCAGGACTGCGCCAGCCAGCCCTTGCTTGCGAGCGCGCGCTGCCAGCGCAGATGATCCTGCTTGGTCAGGCGCTTGCCGCCCTTGACCTTGGCGGCGATGTCGGCCGGCAGGTCATTGGCCAGGAAGGTCTTGACCTCGGCCCGGAAGGCCTCTTCCTCGGGGCTGTAGCTCAGATCCATCGCTTTGGTCCTATCTCGCATCGCTCCAGGCTTGGAAGCTGCTGCCATCGGCTGCCAGCTTGGCCAGCAGCGGGGCCGGCTGCCAGTTCTTGGGATCGTCCTTGGCATAGTCCGCCATCATCGCGACCACCTTGTCCAAGCCCTGGGCATCGGCCCAGAACATGGGTCCGCCCTGATGGGCCGGGAAGGCATAGCCGTGGATCCAGACCTGGTCGATGTCGACCGGACGGAAGGCTATCCCCTCCTCCAGGATGCGCGCGCCCTCGTTCACCAGGGCGCAGAGCACGCGACCGCGAATCTCCTCGTCCGAGATCTCGCGGCGCTCGATCCCGCGGCGCTTGGAGGCATCGAGGATCAGTTGCTCGACGACCGGATCGGGGATCGGCTTGCGGTTGCCCTCCGCATAGCTGTACCAGCCCGCCCCGCTCTTCTGTCCCAGGCGCCCCAGCTCGTAGAGCTTGTCGGCGATGTCGACGTAGCGCTCGTTCGGGTCCCGCGTCGCATCCTCGCGCCGCCGATTGAAGTAGCCGATGTCGATGCCGGCCAGATCGCCGACGGCAAAGGGACCCATGGCGAAGCCGAAGGCGGTGATGGCAGCATCGATCTGCTGCGGCAGCGCACCGTCCTCCAGCATGAAGTTGATCTGGCGCTGATAGTATTTCAACATGCGATTGCCGATGAAGCCGTCGCAGACCCCGGCGACCACGGCCACCTTGCGCATGCGCTTGCCGACCTCGATTGCGGTGCGCAGCACCTCCGGCGCGGTCTTGCTTGCGTTCACGATCTCCAGCAGGCGCATGACATTGGCCGGGCTGAAGAAATGCATGCCCAGCACGTCCTGCGGCCGGCTGGTCATGGCGGCGATCGCATCGACGTCGAGGTAGGAGGTGTTGGTCGCCAGCACCGCACCCGGCTTTGCCAGGCTGTCGAGCTTGGAGAAGATCTCCTGCTTCACCTCCATCTTCTCGAAGACGGCCTCGATCACGATGTCCGCCTCGCCCAGGTCGGCCAGATCGATCGTCGGCTTGATCAGGCTCATGCAGCGCTCGACCTGCTCGGCCGTCATGCGGCCGCGCTTGGCACTGGCCTCGTAGTTGCCGCGGATGCGGCCGAGCCCGCGATCCAGAGCCTCCTGCGTGGTCTCGACCAGGGTCACCGGCAGGCCGGCATTGGCAAAGCACATGGCGATTCCGCCGCCCATGGTGCCGGCCCCGATGACGCCGGCCGCGTTCAAGGGCCGCGGCTGCACATCCTTCGGAAGACCGGGGATCTTGGAGACCGCACGCTCGCCGAAGAAGGCATGGATCAGGGCAGCGCGCTGCGGCGAGGCCATGCAGTCCATGAAGATCTCGCGCTCCCGCGCCAAGCCCTCATCGAAGGGCAGGGTCACAGCCGCCTCGACGGCATCGACACAAGCCAGCGGAGAGGTCTGGCCGCGCGTGCGACGCTTCAAGGTGGCGCGGGTCTTCTCGAAGAGCTCCGGGTCGGCCTGGAGCATTTCCTGCCGATCGCGCACGCGCGACAGCGGCATCTTCTCGTCGATGGCACGCCGCGCGAAGGCAAGGCCGGCAGCCCGCACGTCGGGCGCATCGATCACGGCATCGACGATGCCCAGGCTCTCGGCCTCCTTGGCCGGCACGTGGCGGCCGGTGGTGATCATGCCCAGGGCGGCCTCGACACCGGCGACGCGCGGCAGACGCTGGGTGCCACCGGCACCCGGGATGATCCCGAGGTTGACCTCCGGCAGGCCCACCTTGGCCTTGGGCACCGCAACCCGGTAGTGGCAGCCGAGCGCCGTCTCGAGACCGCCGCCCAGTGCGGTGCCGTGAATGGCGGCGACGGTGACCTTGTCGCTGGCATCGAAGGCGTCGATGACCTCTTTCAGGCCCGGCTCCTTGGGCGGCTTGCCGAACTCTTTGATATCGGCGCCGGCGATGAAGGTCCGCCCATCGCCATAGAGCACCAGCGCCTTGGCCTCGCCGTCCGCCAGACCGGCCGCGAGCGCCTCCATCAGCCCGGCACGCACGGCCTGGCTCAAGGCATTGACGGGCGGGCTCATCACCTTGATCAGGCCGACGTCGCCCTCTCGCTCATAGGCCACCACACTGCTCATGCAAATCCTCCTCGGGCGACCCGGCCGCCACGTCTCGTTCGATTAACTTGCCGTCTCGCCACCGTCGGCAACGATGGTTTGTCCGGTCACATAGGCCGAGCCTCGCCCGGCCAGGAACAGAGCCACACCGGCGATGTCCTCCGGCTCGCCGACCCGGCGCAAGGGATTGCGCTCTTCCGAGCGGCGCAGGCGCACAGGGTCATCCAGCAAGGCCTTGGCGAAGTCGGTGCGCACCAGGCCGGGCGCAATCGCATTGACCCTGATCTTCTGCGGGCCCCACTCGACCGCCAGGTTGCGGGCCAGTTGGGCCTCGGCCGCCTTGGAGACGCCGTAAAGGCCGATCACGCCATTGCCGCGCAGGCCGGCGATCGAGGAGATCAGAATCACCGAACCTCCACCACGCGCGGCCATGCCCGGACAGACCATGTTGCAGAGCTGAAAGACGCTGCGCACATTGGTCGCCATGATCTTGTCGAAGACGGCATCGCTGGCCTCGCTCATCGGCCCATAGACCGGATTGATCGCCGCATTGCAGACCAGGATGTCGATCCCGCCCCACTCTTCGGCGACGCCTGCCACAAGCTCCTCCAGCTGCGCGCGCCGGCCGATGTGGCAGGCTCGCGCCGTGGCCGTGCCGCCCTTGGCACGAATGGCCTCGACCACCGGTTGGCAGGCTTCCAGCTTGCGGCTGGAGACCGAGACCTTGGCACCGGCCTCGGCAAAGGCCTCGGCGATCGCGCGACCGATGCCGCGGCTCGATCCGGTGACGACGGCGACCTTGCCGCTCAAGTCGAACATGGCTGTTCCTTTGTCTTAGGCCGGCTCGCCATAGGGCGACTGGCTGGCCTTGCGATAGCGATAGGTGCCGCTGGCGCGTCCGGCCAGCTGACCCTTGGCGTCGTAGACTTCCATCTGCGAGAAGAAGAGGCTGCGGCCGCCGCCGAGCCGCCGTCCTTCCGCGGTCAGCAAGGCCCCCTCGGCGATGCCGATAAAGTTGGTGGTCATGCTCAAGGTCATCGCACGGCGCAGGCGTCCGGGATAGGGGCACCAGCAGCCGCAATAGCCGCCGACCGAGTCCATCAGGGTCATCAGGATGCCGCCGTGCGGGATGCCGTGGCGGTTGGCATAGGCAGGATCGATCGGCATCTCGGCCTTGACGTAGTCTTCACGCCATTCGACCAGACGGATGCCCAGGGTGCGGAAAATCGGCGTCGGCTCTTCGACAGCCAAAGGGTCGTAGCCGGGTGGTGGCTCCGGCAGCGCTGCCAGCTCGTTCACGACGCCTGCTCCATGGGAAGACTGGTCATGGGAACGCTGGCCATGGGAACGCTGGAAAGCAGGCGGGCCAGTTGCACCAGCTCCGGCCCGACCACGTCGCGCATATGCTGCGGGTCTTTCAGAAAGGCCGGGCCGCCGGCATTCAGGGCATAGGACTGCTCTTCGCCCGGCAAGGTTAGCGGCACGCCGACGGCATGCACCTCGCGCTGCCAGTCGCCGAAGGAGCAGACGAAGCCCAAAGCCTCGAAATCCTCGACCGCGCGCTGCAGGCCCTCGGCCAAGCCTGCGTAATCATCGGCCTCACGCTCCTTGAGCTCGGCCAGAACCGCTTCGCGCTCCTCCCGAGCCATGCCGACGAAGACCGCCCGCCCCATCGCCGTCTTGGCCAAGGGGATGCGCGAACCGACGTCCAGTGAGAGTGTGATCCGGCCACAGCCGCGCGCGCACTCGACATAGACCAGGTTCATCCGATCGCGCATGCCCAGCGCCACGGCGCAGTCGACCTTGTCGGCCAGAGTGCGGATCAGCGGGCGCGCCCGGTCGCGGACCTCGAGCCCGCTCAACATGGTGTAGCCCAGTCCCAACACCGCCGGACCCAACTGATAGCCGCCGTGGCGCGGCAGGTGGACCAGATAGCCCAGCTCGCACAAGGTGTAGGTCAGCCGCGTCACCGTCGGCTTAGGCAGCCCGGTGCGCTGTGCGATCTCTTGATTGCCGAGCGCGATCTCGCCCGGCCGATAGGCACGCAAGACCTCCAGCCCGCGCGCGAGCGCGGTTACGAACTGGCGACCCCGATCGCCGCTTGTCTCAATCTCTGTCATCGCGGGCGAGTATGGAGCCTGCGAAGCCCGAGCGCAATTCTGCGAAACGCATTTTCGCCTGTCGAACAGCGGCCGGTCTGCGCTAGGCTCCCGAAAAATAACGAGACCCCGGAGGATTGCCGCGATGGCTCTGGATGCCGAGACCTTTCAACAGCTGCTGGACACTGTCCAGCGCTTCGTGGCCGAGCGCCTGCAGCCGATGGAAGAAGAGGTCGACCGCAGCGACAAGGTTCCGGACTCGCTGGTCGAGGAGATGAAAGAGCTGGGCCTCTTCGGCCTCACCATTCCCGAAGCCTACGGCGGTCTTGGCCTGACCATGCGCGAAGAGGTCGAGGTCGCCATGTGCCTGGGCCGAACGGCGCCGGCCTTTCGCTCGGTGTTCGGCACCAACATCGGCATCGGCAGCCAGGGCCTGATCATCGACGGTACGGAAGAGCAGAAGCAGCGCTATCTGCCTGCCATGGCCTCGGGCGCGCTCATCGGCTCCTTCTGCCTGACCGAGCCGGAACACGGCTCGGACGCCGCTGGCCTGAAGACCGCAGCCAGGCGCAAGGGCAATGGCTACCTCTTGAACGGCACCAAGCGCTACATCACCAATGCACCGCGCGCCGACATCCTGACCGTCATGGCCCGCAGCAACCCGGACGAGCCGGGCGCGCGCGGCATCTCCGCCTTCATCGTCGAGGCCAAGTCGCAAGGCATCCGCCTGGGCAAGCCGGAGCGCAAGATGGGCCAGAAGGGCGCGCATGTCTGCGACGTGGTCTTCGAGGACTGCTTCGTGCCTGCCGACGCGCTGATCGGCGGCAAGGAGGGCCAGGGCTTCAAGACCGCGATGAAGGTGCTCGACCGCGGGCGGCTCCACATCTCTGCCCTCTCCTGCGGCATGGCCCGCCGCCTGATCGAGGACGCGCTGCGCTATGCACTGGAACGGGTGCAGTTCGGCAAGGCCATCGCCGAGCACCAGCTGATCCAGGGCATGCTGGCCGACTGCGAGGCCGAGTGCACCGCGGCCGAGGCCCTGGTGCGCGACACCGCCAGACGCAAAGAAGACGGCGAGGCGGTGACCAAGGCCGCAGCCATCTGCAAGTACATGGCGACCGAGATGGTCGGCCGCGTCGCCGACAAGGCGGTCCAGATCCACGGCGGTGCCGGCTATATCGCCGACTATGCCGTCGAGCGCTTCTATCGCGATGTCCGTCTGCTGCGCCTCTATGAGGGCACGTCGCAGATCCAGCAGCTCATCATCGCCCGCGAGATGATCAAGGAGGCGCGGGCGTGAGCAGCTGGCCGGAGAAGCAGGCCGCCCTACCGGCAGACCAGTTCCAATGGACCTGGGAGAGCGTAGCCTATTGGGCCGCGCGGCAGGGCGACAGCCCGGCGATGCGCGATCCCTTGGCAGAGCTGACCTATGCCGACCTGCGCGCGCGCATCGACGGCTGGGCTGAGGCCCTGCAAGCCCACGGCCTGGCGCCGGGCGACCGTCTGCTGATCCTCTGCGAGAACAGCTGCGCCACCGCTGTTGCCATCTTTGCCGCCCAGCGCCTCAAGGCCTGGGCCATTCCCTTGAATGCCCGCCTCTCCGCGCCCGAGGTCGACGCCATCGCCGCGCACAGCGGCGCGCGCCTGGTGCTGGCGACCGCCGGAGTTTCGCCCGACGCGGCCAAGCATGCCGAACGGCTGGGTGCCAAGCCGCTGGAGCCCTTCGCCGCTCTGGGCGCTCTGCTGGCCGAGGGTCCGGCGCCGCGCCCGCCCGAGCCGGTCTTCGACGACCCGCGCAGGCAGGTGGCGGCAATGATCTACACCAGTGGCACCACCGGGCTGCCCAAGGGCGTGATGCTGAGCCACGACAACCTCCTCTTCATCGCCGGCCGCTCGTCCTCGACGCGCTGGCTGACGCCCGACGACCATGTCTATGGCGTGCTGCCCAGCAGCCACGTCTTCGGCCTCTCCTCCGTGCTCTGCGGGACCCTCTACCAGGGCGGCCGCCTGCTGATCGCACCGCGCTTCGATGGCGAGGCCGTCCTCAAGGCCCTGGCCGAAGCGGGCATCTCCATCTTCCAGGGCGTGCCGCAGATGCACGCGCGGCTGTGCAGCCTGATCGAGACGGCAGGCCACGCCGTCGTCGCCCCGCGCCTGCGCTACCTCTCCTCCGGCGGCGCACCGCTGGACCCGGCGCTCAAAGCCCGCGTCGAGTCCGACTTCGGCCTGCCGCTGCACAACGGCTACGGCCTGACCGAGACCTCGCCGACCGTCACCACGACGCCGACCCACACCCCTTGCGCCGACACCTCGACAGGCCCCGCCATACCCGACGTCGAGATCCGCATCGCCACGGCCGAGGGCAGCCAGGCCGAGATCGACCAGGTCGGCGAGATCTGGGTGCGCGGCCGCCTGATCATGCAGGGCTATTACCGCGACGGCGAGGCCACCAAGGCCGTCATCACGCCCGAGGGCTGGTTCAAGTCCGGCGATCTGGGCCGCTTCGACGCGCGAGGCTATCTCTGGGTGGTCGGCCGCTTGAAGGAGCTGATTATCCGCTCCGGTTTCAATGTCTACCCGCCGGAGGTAGAGGCCGTGCTGACCGCCCACCCCGACGTCGCGCTTTCCGCCGTCCTCGGTGCGCCGCAAGCCGACGGCAACGAAGAGATCGTGGCCTTCCTGCAACCCAAGCCGGGCCGGAACCTGGACCTGGAGACGATGCGCGCCTTCGCCAAGGAGCGCCTGGCCCCCTACAAGCGCCCGGGCCGCTACGAGGTGATGGCGGAGCTACCGGCGGCAGCCACCGGTAAGCTCCTCAAGCACAAGCTGCGGGCATTTCTTTAGCCGGCGCTCATTACTCGCTGACATCCCGGCCAGGGGTGCCCAGCGGCGGCAGCGGGCCGCCCCTGAGTTCCGGGATCGGATCCTCGGCCATTCGTTCCAGCAGGTGCAGAACGGCCGTATCGAGCTGTGCGTCGCCGCCCAGGAAGGTTTGCCGGGGCGGATTGACGACCTCTATGTCCGGGGCGATGCCGAGGCCTTCGATCAGCCAGCGACCGTCCAGACCGAACTGAGCAAACTGAGAGATCCTGGCCTGACCGCGATCGACCAGCTTTTGCCAGTCGTTCAGCCAGATGCCGGCCCCAGCCGTCCGCGTGCCGATCAGGGGCGCCAGCCCCAGGGCCTTGATGCCGGCAGCAAAGGTCTCGCCGTCGGAATAGGTCCCCTCGTTCACCAGAACGACAAGGTGGCCGCGAAAGGTCTGCTGCATGTTCGTGTTCGCGCGGCCCGGCTCGGGCGAATCCCAGTAGGCCCAGACGCGGCGCAGCAAGGTGGCGATGATCCAGCTGTCGATGTTGCCGCCGCGGTTGCCGCGCACGTCGATGATGAGAGCGTCCTTGTCGTAGTGCTCGTAGAAGTCGCGCGCGAAGCCGGCCATGTCCGCCCCCTGCATCGCGCGCAGGTGCAGATAGCCAATCTCTCCCGCGCCGAGTACCGCTACGCGTTCGCGGTTGCGCGTCACCCAGTGATCGTAGCGCAGTCGCGCGTTTGTCCAGCGATCGACCGGCAAGACGAGGACGCTCAGTTCCTCGCCGTCGCGCAGGAGATCCAGGCGCACCTGCTGGCCCGCCTTGTGCTGCAGCAGAGCGGTCAGCTCCCGGCGGCCCGAGAGCGGTCTGCCGTCGACGGCGATCAGGATATCGCCTTCCAGCAGACCCACGCCGGGCTTTAGAAGCGGACCCCGTCGGTCCAGAAGGTCCATGTCGCCGCGATAGATGACAGAGATCTCCATCCCTTCCGGAACGGGCTGGAACTCGGCACCCAGAAAGCTATCGACACCGCTCTCGTCGTCGCGTGGCAGCTCGGCGCCGCGCACCTGGCTGTGCAGCACGCCAAGCTCGGCGACCATCTGCTTCAGCACATCGTCCAGCTCGGCGCGATGGCCGATCCTTTCGATCAAGGGCGCGTACTTGACCCGCATGGCCGGCCAGTCGACGCCGCGCATGGCGCTGTCGAAGAGGAAGCGCGCGTGCAGGCGCCAGGCGTCGTCGAACATCTGCCGCCACTCTTCGTGGGGCGAGAGCCCAAGGTGCCAGTCGCCCACGCGCACGCGATAGGGATAGAGATCGTCCGGCAGGTAGTCCTCGGCCGGCACGAGGAAGAGCTTGGCCCATTTGCCGTCCCCCTGGCGGAACAGGAGTGTGCTGCCATCGCTGGAAAGACTGTAGCGCTCGATGTCCTCGGCAAAGACCTCGACCTCCGGTTCGTCGTTGCTCAGAGGGGTGCTCAGAGAAATGACCTTCAGCAGGCTCATCGATCCCGTCCAGTCCTGAAAATAGAGCTGCTCCTCGTTGGCGCTCAGGTTCCAGTAGTTGCCGGGCTCGATTGGCAGGCTCCAGATGCGCTCGGCCAGACCTTCGAAGACGATCTCGCTGGGTTCCGGGTCTGCCGTCTCGTCCTCTCGAACGGCTTGCGCCAGGCTGATCTCGTCGTCCGCTGCAAGCGGGAAGCGCGCGGCGGGGTCCAGCTGCAGAGCATAGATCCGGCCGCGCCGGTCGAAGTCCGGGCCCATGTTGCGATCGCCCCAGGGACTGTGGGGAGAGGCATCGAAGCTGCGCTCGGAGACGAAGTAGAGCCAGTCCCCAGCGGCCGAGAATGCCGGCGCAAAGGCCTGATACTTACCGCTGGTGACGACCTCCCGACGGCCAGTCTCCAGGTCCACCAGCACCACGCGCGAGACACGCCGCGCATCCTCGCCGTTATAGGCCAGCGTCCGGGAATCCGGCGACCAGGCAAAATCGCCGAAAGGGAAGTTGCTGTCGGTCTTGCTCTCGTCCAGCACACGCGCTTGCCCCGCGTCGAGGTCGAGCGCCCAGAGCCGGCCGCGCGTGTCGGCATAGACCAGCCAGCGCCCGTCCGGTGAGGGCTTCAGCCCCCAAACATGGGCGTCGGGCAAGTCAAAGAACCGCTCCCCATTCCCCCGCCCGTCGGCCGGATAGCGCCAGATCGCAGCACCCTCGCCCTCCTCCTGAACCAGATAGACCCACAAGCCGTCCCCACCCAGAACCGCCTGACGCGCGCGTGCCTCCGCCGGGACCGGCAAGACGATGCGGCGTCGCTCTCCGGGAAAGGCGATAGCCACCCGGCCGCGAACGGTCAGCACCGCTGCCTGCCCTTCCGGCGCAATTCTGGCGCTCTCAAGATAGGCAAGCGGTGCCTCCAGCCAGCGCCGGCGACGATGGTCGCGGTCGCTGAGCAGCGTGATCTCGATCGGCCGTTCCTGGCCCAAAGCGATGTCGTAGAGGAAGAGGTCCGCCCCGCGCTGATAGACGATGCGACCGTCCGAGAGGCGCGGGTTGCGCAGCTGCCAGTCAGCGAAGTCCGTATGCCGGCGCAGATCCTGGCCCGCCGCATCGACCGACCAGATGTTGTCTGCGATTTCCTTGTCGCTGAGGAAGTAGAGGCGCCCCTCCCAGGCCATGGGATGGCGCACCGGCGCGCCAAAGTCCGCTAGCAAGCGCTCCGCCTCGACCCCGAGACCGGCTGCACCGCCGAGATCATAGCGCCAGAGCTGCGCCATACGCCCACCGCGGTAGAAGAGGGCGTTATCGAGGCTGAGCGACAGACCGAAGCGGGTGAAGAACAGCGTGTCGCCATCTGCTACGAAACTGGCCTCGTTGGCGCCGTCCAAGGGGATGGTCTCGACAGCGAGAGAGTCAATATCGACGCTACGCAGCACCCGAGGCCTGCTGCCCGGCAGGTTGGAAGAGACAAAGAGCACCTGCCCCTCCGGCGTCCAACCGCGCACGGCCGTCCCGCCGCCCTCGAAGGTCAGCTGCCGCGGCGCCCCACCGGCCAGCGGCATGACATAGACCTCCTGCGCACCGTCGTAGTGCGCGGAGAAGGCCAGCCTTTGGCCGTCGGGAGAAATCGCCGGGTGCGATTCGACCTCTTCGTGCCGCGTCAGCCGCACCGCTTCGCCGCCGGCGACAGAGGCCCGCCAGAGGTCGCCTTCGCTGGCGAAGACCAGGGTTTCGCCACGGATGTCGGGCCACTGATAGTAGCCGCGCTCTCCGGCAAAGGCGCCACTGGAAGCGGCTGCCCAAGCGACCGCCAGAAGCGCCGCCATCAGAACCCTGCGTTGGAGAGTCATCCCATGCCTCCAAAGTCCGCTGCAGTGAGGCCGAGCGCTGCCAGCCCGCAAACGAAATTGGCCCCCGTGACTGTTGGCCCCCGTGACTCAAGCCTTAGCTTTAGCCCAGAGATCCGTCAGCTTGCAATCTTTGATGGCTGTTTCCTGAGCGGCCTTTGCCGGCTTGGCCGAACGGAGACGGCAAACAACCGCATGGTCAATGGCAAACGCCTTCACTTTCATGAGAGATCGCCGGCTCAACCGACTGGCAGTGTTGCAGTTTTCTTCTTTGCCACTGCACGGCCTTGTACTATCTCTTGCGGGCAAATCGTTGCCCTGGGCGCGAGTGGCCCTCATCCGGGACCCTTGCGCCCCGATGCAGGGCATATCGCCAGCGTCGATCTCGGCAAGGACAGGCACCACAGTATGGATCGCTATTTCCTCGGCATTCACGAAAAGCATGCGGACCCCTCCGTCTCGCTGGTGCGTGACGGCCGCCTCCTCGCGCATGTCGAAGAAGAGCGCTTCGTCAGGAACAAGCACGCCACCAATGCCTACCCGATCGAGGCGCTGAAGTACTGCCTGAACAGCTTTGACCTCGCCATCTCCGACATCGAGGCCGTGGCGATCAATTTCGATCTGCCGGCCTACAAGAACGGCGAGATGCAGCGCTTCTTCGACGCGTGGAATGCCGCCTGGGAGACCGACGCCAACACCAAGGCCTGGCAGCGCTCACTGCTGCATCAGTACAACCCCGACAGCCTGAAGGCCCATCACGAGTACCACTGGCGCCGCGCCTTCGGCGAGCAGCGCTTTCCCCCTTTGGTCGGCTTTGCCCACCACCGGGTGCACGCCTTCCAGGCCGCCACGCAATCGGGCTTGCCCGAGACCCTGGTCCTGACCTTGGACGGCTCGGGCGACAAGCACTGCACGGTCGTCTGGCACTACCGGGAGCCCGATCTGACGCCGATCTACGAAGTCGCGATCCCCTTCTCGGTCGGCTGGTTCTATGCCGCCTTCACGGAGTATCTGGGCTTCGAGGCCTATGACGGCGAATACAAGGTCATGGGCCTGGCCTCTTACGGTTCGCAAGACGCGGACTTGCGGCAGAAGCTGGCCAAGGTCCTCTTCCCGGCAGAAGACGGGATCGGCTACTGCTTGGATCCGAGCTACATCCACTATGGCGCCCACAGTTTCTCCAAACGCTACACCGACAGGCTGGTCGCGCTCATGGGGCGCGCGCCGCGCTGCCCCGACGAACCGCTCGAGCCCTGGCACAAGGCGCTGGCTTTCGAGGTTCAGAGCGCGCTGGAGGCCGCGATATCGCGCTTGGCGCTCTGGGCGCTGGACAAGAGCGGCTGCAATCACATCTGCCTCTCGGGCGGTGTCGCGCACAACGTCGCGCTCAACGGCAAGCTGCTGAGCCTGCCCGGCGTCGCCGGCGTCTTTCCTCACCCGCTCTGTCATGACGGCGGTGCTGCTGCGGGGGCTGCCTTGCTGGCCTGCCAGAGCGCGACCGGCGCCAAGCCGGAACGGCTCACCAGCCTGGCCCTGGGTCCCGAATACAGCGACGACGAGATCCGACAGGCGCTGACCAACACCAAGTGGCGCTTCACCAAGCCCGAGACACTGGCAGAGACCATCGCGGCCGACCTGGCGTCGGGCAAGCTGGTCGGCTGGTTCCAAGGCCGCGTCGAGGCCGGCCCGCGTGCCTTGGGACAAAGGAGCATCCTGGCCGACCCGCGCGACGTCGCTTCGCGCGACCGGGTCAATGCCGCGGTCAAGTACCGCGAAAACTGGCGCCCCTTCTGCCCCTCGGTGAAGGCCGATAAGCGCCAGGCCTTCTTCGAGAGCGACTGCCCGGCGTCCTTCATGACCCTGGCACTCCCGGTCACCGATGACGCCAAGGAGAAGATGCCGGCCGTCGTCCATGTCGACGACACCGCGCGGGTACAACTGGTCGAGCAGGACCATCAGCCGCTTTACTACAGCTTGCTGGATGCCTTCGAGGCTCTGACCGGCGTTCCGGCGCTTCTGAACACCTCTTTCAATATCAAGGGCGAACCCATCGTCTGCAGCCCGCTGGACGCAATCCGCACCTTCGCCTGCACCGGGCTGGACGTGCTGGCGATCGGGCCCTACCGCGTGGAGAAGACCGCATCATGAGCGGCGGCTCAGTCGTGCCCAATGTCGCGCCCAAAGTCGCAGTCGTCTTCGGTCCCCATCCCGACGACATCGAGATCGGAGCGGGCGGTACGATCGCCAAGCTGGCCGCCGCCGACTGGCAGGTCCATCTGATCATTCTGACCGACGAGGCCGACGCCGGCTCGGCCGCGACCAGACGCGACGAGGCGATCAAGGCCGCCGCCGTCTTAGGTATTGATGCAGAGCGGGTGCATTTTTGTGGCTTCCCCGATACCCAGCTCTCGCAGATACCCTCGGGCCGGGCCATCGGCCAGCTGCGCGAGGTCTTGCAGGCGATCGGCGCCTATGACCTGGTCATCGCCAATGGGCGCGCGGACAGCCACACCGACCACAAGACCGCCCACGACATCGCCATCGCCGCCGTCCGGAACTGCCCGATCCTGCTCTACCCCGTGGTCAACTCGCTGATCGAATCGGAGTTCCACCCGCGCCTCTTCGTCAACACGACCCCTTTTCGCGCGCAGAAGCACCGGGCCTTGGCACAGCATGCCTCGCAATCCTCGATCGGACGGCTTCTGGATGAGGACATGACGCGTCTGGAGCGCGCCATGGCGGCGCACACCGGCACCGCCTTCGCCGAGGGCTTCGAGCTCTTGATCCAGTATGGCGCGCCGCCTGAGGCCGTGCGCACCGCCACCGACTTGAGCGACAGCCCCTTCCACCGCTTCTGGGCGACGGTTCTGAACGGCCACAACAGCCTTTATCACTTCTATGCAACGCCGGTGCTCCGCAGCGCCTCGCTGGGGCCGGAGCTGGTGAACTACGACACCATCGGCGTGATCAATCTGAACGACGCCTTCAACCGCTATTGGATCGGCGCGAACCCCCTGGCCGGGCGTCAGTTTCCAGCTCAGGACGCCGGCGTCGAGACCCTGCTGGAGACCAAGACCAGCATCATCAGCGGCGGCGCCACCTCGAACCGCTTCACCGATCGCTACTTCAACCACTTCGAGGGCCTGCGCTACGTCGTCGAGCACACCATGCCGGGCTATCGCAAGCACCGCATCCACGATCGCATAGCGCACCTGGACTGCTTTCCCGACTACAGCACGGCCAAGCAGGAAAACGACACCTTGAGGAAGGACCTGGGCCTGCTCACCGTGATGCGCAATCCGGCCGCCCCGGAGCACTTCCTGATCGGCTGCATGGGCGTGCACTCGCCCGGCTCCTACGCCGCCTTCCGTGTGCTCTCCGAACCCGCCTTGATGGCGGAATTCCTGGAGATCCTGCCCACCCCTGTCGCCACGATCGATCCCGAGGAGACCCGGGGCTTTCAGATCGTCGTCGAGCAGAGCCTACCCTGCGAAGACAACCGCCCACGCCTCCTGCCCGAGTCTCTGCACATCATCAGATAGCATGGGAGTCCTCCTGGCGTTATGCGCGATCAGGACGTCCGCCTCAACACCCCGCCGTTACGCTTTTGCTCGACAAGCTGGGCGTTCCATTGTTTCTGTCGGTCGCAAACACACTTTGGGAGGCACCATGATCAGTGATTTCGCGAAAGCTAAGGGCCACAAACTGCATTACGTCCGCGACGGCGAGGCGGGCCTTCCGATCTTCCTGGTGCACGGCGTGCCCTCGGCCAGCTTTCGTTGGCGACCGGTGCAGCAGCTGATCTCGCCCTACCTGCGCACCTACGCCTACGACATCATCGGCATGGGCAAGAGCGACAAGCCGCGCGAGGGCTGGGACTACACCTTCGAGAACGACGCCCACCAGATGGCCGAGCTGATGGACCATTGGGGCTTCGAGAAGATGGTGATCTGCGGCGACGACTGGGGCGGCGGCATCGCGCTGACCTTCGCCGCCCTCTATCCCGAGCGCACCGAGTTGCTGATCGCCATGAACGCGGTCTGCCTGGACATCTGGCCGGTGCCGGAGATCGAGGCGGTCGGCCGCGCCCACTTCATCGAGGACGACGACGAGTTTCTGGCTGCCATGAGCGACCTGCCGGCGAAGATCGCGCAAACCCTGCGCACCATGATCCACAAGCCCTGGAAGCTGACAGCCCTGGACCAGCGCGAGTATGTCGAGCAGTTCCAGACCATCGACTACGCCAAGGGCGGCTCGCAGATCCTGGGCAACGCCGGCTATGCCACCCTGAAGCTCGATGGCATCCGCTCGCTCGCCGCCCGCGCGGCCTCGATGAACACCAGCTGGACCATCGACCTCGACTACACCGCGATCACCGCCCCCACCATGATCCTCTGGGGCGCCCGCGACATCTTCCTGGACCCCAGGGCCCGCTTCCGCCTGAAAAACGAGATCGCCAACGCACCCGTGCGCGTGCAGCTCATCGAGGAAGCCGGGCACTTGCCGGGGGTCGAGCGGCCGGAGTTCGTGGCGGAGTCGATCCTGGATTTCGTGAGTGAGCACCGCGGCCTGGATGCGCTGGCGCAGCGCTATCTTGGGGGGCTGGTGGAGGAGTAGGGAGAAGAGACCACTGCCCTGATCTTGGCGCTCATGGCGCTGGTCTAAGCGCAAAGCGAGCGGGTCGCGACGGCCCGCCCGCCCGCGGTGTCGAAGGCCGAAAAACCTAGCACAAGACGAGGCTTTTCGACCGTCTCCTAGCGGATCGGACTCTCTCCGCCGCGATGGCGGCCCTGTCCTGGTCAGATTTCCAGGCTAGCCGGCTGCCATGCTCTGCCGCAGCGTGGCGGTCGCGGCCTCGTCGATGGCGTAGCCCAGCGGGCTCTCGTCCTCTTCCAGGACGACGCCATAGACCTCCCGGGCGCGCTCGACGGTTTCCCATTTCTCGGCCACGTCATGCAGAACACGGCGCGGATCGCGCTCGACCGGCTTGCCGTAGCCGCCGCCTGAGTTGTCGATCCCGCGCAGCCATTCGCCCGGCTCCAGGGTCACCTGAGCGACGCCCGGCAGGCGTTCCTCGCTGCCGTCGCGCTTCACCTTGAAGGTCCTGGCGCCGGGGCTGTCGTGGCCGCCGTTGACGCCCTTCGGCGGGAAGACCTGTCCGTCGCAGGGAATAGCGACGGTCATCGGATCGCGCTTCGGGCCGTAGATCAGCTCCGCGCCGGGACCGCCGCGGAACTTGCCGGGCGCACAGGTGCCCGGGTGGAGCCGCACCGACTTCATGTGAAGCGGGTGCTTCACCTCCACCAGCTCGACGGAATCGCGGTAGATCAAACCGGCGGCGACGGGAATGCCATAGGTCAGCCAGCCGTCGGCGGTCGGGCTGGCCGGCCCGCCGTTGCCGCCGACGAAGAGCTGATTGATGTAGGGTTCGCCGTCCTGGCGGAAATCCTTGCCGGACACCACGGCCCAGCCGGCCCCCATGCCGACGCCGCCCTCGGCGAGGCCGTAGCCGTCGCCCAACTGGGCCAAGGCGGATTGGGTCAGGTTGACCAGACGGTCGCCGACATTGGTGGTGGCGATGGAAGCCGAGTGCGGGAACTTGGTGCGGCCGACGACGGCCCCGTCGCGCAGCAGCACGGTCACCCGGCGGAAGACGCCGTGACAGCGCGGAATGTCCGGATCCAGACAGTTCATGATGCCGGCGATCGAGTTATTGATGGCACAGGCCTCGCAAACGTTGAAGCCGTTGTCCAAGCAGTCGATGTTGTCGCGCAGATCGATCTCGATGCGGGCCTCCTCCGGATCGATCTCGATGCTGCAGTTGATCGGCACCCCCTCCGGCAAGCCGGGGAGAGGATCGTGCGCGCCGCTGTGCTTGATGGTCGCCTTCGGCATCTTCTTGATGGCCTGGATCGTCCGGTTCTCGGTGTAGTCGATCCACTGGGCGATGTAGCTGCGCACCTTGTCCTTGCCGTACTTGCGGCAAAACTCGATCAAGCGGCGCTCGCCGACGCGGGCAGACCCGATGGCGGCCAGGAAGTCGCCGTACCACTGATCGGGAACGCGGATGCGGCGCCGGCACATGCGCACGATGTCGTCGATCATCTTGTAGTCGCGCTGCACGCGCACGCAGGGAAAGATCAAGCCGCCTTCCTCGTAGACGTCCTTGGCGTAGGGCGTATAGGTGGTTGGCGTGGCGTTGCCGGTGTCGGCCTGGTGCGACTTCGCACAGACGGTGAACATATGCTCGCCGTCGACGAAGACCGGCACCAGGATGGTGTGGTCGGCCGGATGGGTGTTGCCCATGTAGGGATCGTTGTGCAGAAAGGCATCGCCCGGCGCCAGATCCGGGTGCAGCTTCTGCATCGATATGGTCTGAAGATGCGAGCCGAAGATGTGCACCGGCAGCCCCTCGGCCGTCGCCAGAAGCTCGTTGTCGCCGGTTACGATGGCGCAGGACATGTCGCGCGCGCTGGCGATGACGGCGGACCGTGAAGCCCGCAACAGCGTGTTTGTCATCTCTCGCACGATACCGTCGACCCGGTTTGCCATGATCGACAGCAGCATCGGGTCGATTTCTTTCTCCGCAGCGGGTTTAGCTGAAGCGTCCATGGTCTCCCCCTTGGCGTTCGTTCGCCTGTTCGAATTCGCCTGGTCAAATTCGCCTGTTCGAATTCGCCTGGTCAAAGTTGGATGACATAGTTGCCGCCGGCGGTCAGGCGCGCCGTCGATCCCGGATAGATCACCAGGGTCGTGGTCGGCTCCTCGATGATGGCGGGTCCGGCGATGTCCTGGTCTATGGCAAGCTCGTCGCCGCGGTAGATCGGCACGCTGACGGCGCCCTCGCCGAAGTAGGAGGTCCGCTCCGCGGCGACCCTGCTCTCGGCGGCGCGCGGCGCTTCGCGTGCCATCTCGCGGCTTGCGAGCTGGACCGTCATGCGGCCGCGCCAGTTCAGGCACTCGACCTGGCCGGTCTCATCGCGCACGGCGAAGACGCGCTCATGGGCGCGATGGAAAGACTCCACCATCTGCTCTACGTCCGCGTCCGAGTGAAAGCGGTCTACCGGAAGGGTCGCGTCGAGCTCCCAGACCTGGGTGAGGTAGCGCGCCTCTACGGTGTACTCGCGCCTGGTCTCGGCGCCCTCGGCGACCGTCAGCTCGTTGAATGCACGCGTGAGCCGCCCGTCGATCTCCTCCAGCACGGCATTGACGCCCGCGCTGTCGAAGCGGCCGCTCACGGTCACCCTGTTGCCGGACTCCTCGAAGACGATGTCGGAGAACTGCATGCCCGACGCGGAGAGCGCCGCCGCCGTCCGCGGCACCAGAACGGTCTTCACGCCCAGTTCGCGGGCGATCGGCACAATGGAGAGGCCGGCAGCACCACCGCCGGCAACCAGGACGGCCTCGGCCGGATTGAAGCCTTCTGCCACCGTGATGTCCTGGATGGCGTTGATCATGTGCTCGTTGGCAACGTTCAGAATCGCATGCGCCGTCTTCTCGACTTCGGCGCCAAGCTCCTTGGCCAGGGTGCCGACGGCCTGGCGCGCGCCTGCCATGTCAAGCTTCATGCGGCCGCCGAGAAAGTAGTCCGGATCGATGTATCCCAGGACCAACGCGGCATCGGTCACGGTCGGCTTGTCGCCGCCCTGGCCGTAGCAGACCGGGCCCGGCACAGAGCCAGCCGACATCGGTCCGACCCGCAAGAGCCCGCCCTCGTCGATCCAGGCGATGGAGCCGCCACCGGCACCGACGGAGCGCACGTCGACCGAGGCCATGGCCATCAGGTGGCCCATCCATTGCCCGCCCAGCCAGGTCTCGCGCGTGTACTTCAGCTCGCCGTCGCGTACCAGACCAACGTCGAAGGTGGTCCCGCCGGTGTCGCAGATGATGACGTCGCTGCCCAGCTTCTCCATCGCCGCGAAGGCCCGCCCGGCCACCGGGGCCATCGCCGGGCCGGACTTCACCGTGTGGATCGGCTTCTCGACGATGTCGTCGACGTAGGTGCAGCCGCCGGCCGAGGTCGAGACGAAGACGTTTCCCTTGAAGCCTGCTGCGCGCAGGTCGCTCTGCATTCCGCGCAGGTGGTTCTGCATCAAGGGCTTGATCGAGGCATCGATCGCCGTCGTCGAGGCGCGGCGGTACTCGCGTACGATCGGCACCAGGATGTGCGAGAAGGAAACGGCAATCTCCGGCGCTTCCTCCGCCAGGATCTCGCCCATGCGCTTCTCGTGGACGGGATTTGCAATCGACCAGAGGAAGCTGACGGCGGCAGCCTCGAAGCCCTCGGCCTTGAGCCGGCGAACGACGGACCGGGCTTGCGCCTCGTCCAGCGGCGTCACGACCTCCCCTTCCGAGGAGATGCGTTCGACAATCTCGAAGGTGTGGCGGCGCGCCACGTAGGGCTTGGGAAAGTCGTAGGAGAAGTCGTGCGGACCGAACTTGCCGCCTTCGCGGGTCACCAGGATGTCGGGAAAGCCTAGCGTCGACAGGAAGGCCGTCTTGGCAACGGTGCCCTGCACGATCGCATTGGTCGAGCGGGTGGTCCCGTAAATCAGAAGCTCGGCATCCCCGAGTAGGCTGGCGAGCGTGATCCCCAGCGCGGAAGCGGCATCCGACAGCGCCCCTCGCATCCCCTCGAAGATCCGGTCGGGGGTCGTCGGCGACTTGCCGATGACCACGCGCCCCTGGTCGTCCTGCACCACGACGTCGGTGAAGGTTCCGCCCGTGTCTACCGAAATCTTGTATCGCATCCAACCCCTCCTGGCCTTGACCGCGCATCTTGCTTCTCGGGCGCGCCTTGACGTGTCAGCACGCACCCTGCGAATGAAATCTCGTCCCTGTCCGTCTGCATGGATCTTTCCGCTGCGGCATCCCGATCATCAAGCAGGGCGCGCCGCACAAGCAAGTCCCCATTCCTTTCGCTGCGGGCCAAGAGATGGCGTCGGCCGCACCCCGGCCGTAGCGACCTCGAGCGACTGCGCCGCGACTGCTTGGCGAACAGCCAGCCGCCTCTTGTCCGCGCCCCGCCTGACGTTGCGGAGTGCAGATCATGTCCGGCCGCCGCGCCAACACCACCTCCGTGATCTTCTTGTCGGGCTTGATCGTATCGAAGAGCAGGGTGTCGCCTAGCAAGTCTCTCAGCTTGTCCAGCAGGTTGTCCAGCAGGTTGTTCAGGGCGAAGAAGACCGCCCCCTCGTCCATTTTTATCGTCAGCCCTCGCCGGCGGCTCCCTACCGCTCGGCGTTGCTGTCCACCGACCCGGGTTTCCCTCGGGTAAACTTCATTCACTTCAAAGATATTGCCCGAGGCATGGTCCGAGCGCAACCGACCTTTCCACAAGGCACCGAACCGTGGGCGATTTCGCGCGCCTCGGACGGCTGCCCGTCCAGTCGGGGGCCAGTCCACTGGAAAGGGTAGGCGAATTCCCGTGTCGGGCACAGCTTGGCCCCAACAGAGTGGGCTGGGTTGAGGACGAGGTTCCGGGCTGACTACAGTCGAGGATCGATCACAGCGAAGCTCCTAACCGACAATCCTGAAACGAAGCCAAGGCAACCGGGTGCTCACTAACCGGTTGTGGAGTCTTATCGCGACCGTAAGGTGTGGCGATACTTCGGGGACGATGCCGTATGGATGCGCCGATTGCGCTCAAGCCAAGCCTCAGGCAACCTCTTCGCCGCGAGTGGGGTTCACCAGAAGAGTCCCGGTTGAAGATACTTGTGACGGAATTTGCAGGCCATACCGCCACCGTCGCAGCGCGATAGGGGGCAAGATCATGGGCAAGACTTTCCAGATTGAAGAAAAAGTCTTTCCAGACCTGCCGAAGATGATGCTGGCGACGATCAAGGCGCTGCAGCAGATCGGCGGCTCGGCTTCGTTGCAGGAGCTCGACGAGCAAGTCGTTGAGATGGAAGACATCTCCGAAGGCGAGCAGGCACTCATGATGCCTGACGGGAAGTACCGGAGACTCAACTACTATCTGTCCTGGGCGCGGACATATCTGAAGCGGGGAGGCGCTCTTGAAAACTCGTCGCGCGGTGTGTGGGCACTCACCGAAGTGGGCGAGACCATTACCTCGATTGACCAGACCCGCGCTATCCACAAACAGGTGAATGCAGAAGAGCGCGAGCGCCAAAGACATAAGCGACTCGCCAAGAAGAAGAACCTCATCAATACAACTGACGATGAGGCCGACCAGCCGGAGTCCTTTACTGACGAGCAGGATGCCGACTGGCGGCACGGGCTTCTCGGTGTGTTGCAGGAAATCGACCCGAGCGCCTTCGAACGGCTTGCACAGAGACTCTTGCGCGAGGCAGGCTTCACCAAGGTCGAGGTGCGCGGCAAGTCAGGTGACGGCGGTATCGACGGCGTCGGTGTTCTCCGCGTCAACCTTGTGTCCTTCCAGGTCTATTTTCAGTGTAAGCGCTGGAAGGGCAGTGTCGGCGCAAAGGAAATCCGCGACTTTCGCGGCGCGTTGCAGGGAAGAGCCGACAAAGGGCTTTTCATCACCACGGGCAACTTCACGAGCCAGTCCTACGAGGAAGCCACAAGGGACGGCGCTATCGCCATCGACCTGATCGACGGCGAGCGCTTGTGCGAGCTTCTCAAACAGTACGATCTGGGCGTGACGACCGAGATGATCGAAAAGGTCACGATCCTTGAAGACTGGTTCAAGAGCATCTAGGCGGCGCGAGATCGTTGAACTGAAGCGCACCGATCCCGCTGTTCGCCTTCCCATCGCTCGGCGAGCCCGGTTTCGACCTGGGCCGAGCGCAACGACGGCTTTCCGTCACGACCTGACCCGGTCGTCCAAACCATCAGCCAGCTTGTAGTAATCTGAGCCCGTCGCCGGCAGAGTGATACCCCTCTCGAAGAGAGTGCGGAACGCCCAGCCATATGCGTTCCACAGGCTGACGGGTCTGGGGCGGTCGTAGAGTTCTTCCAGGATCCTCTGAAGGGGGCCTTTCTGCATGCGGCCGCCATGTCCTGACAGGATTCGCGGGGCAGTTTCGATGACGAAGTCGATGTAGTCCCGCTTTAGCTGCTGGTCCGTCGGCGGACTCTCGGTCGGTTTGGCGGCTGCCTCCAACTCGGCCTCCTCGGCCAGTTGCGCTCGACGGGCATCTTCGTAGGCCACCATCCCACGCGCCAATTCTAGGGTCCCCTCGTAGCCGAAGCGGTTCATGGCGAAGTTGGCATGCGCCCATACCACTTGAATGTTGTCGCGCGTATAGCCGCGCTCTCCATCCTTTCGGTCGACCGAGGGAGCGCGTGGCCGCTTTGCCGCGCCCGTGCCGACTTTCCTCAGATCGAACGGCAAGCCGGTGACTTCGCAGAGGCCGCCGTTGCTACGGAACCGCTCGAAAACCTGCTCCACTATGTCTTCGTCGACTTCTAGACCGCGGGCTCGAGCCCGACTCCTCGCACGCCTGGCCGAGTCTTTCAGGGCCCTTATCAATTCCGGGTCCAGCGAAGGCTGTTCATCGGGCACATCGGTGTGGGCGCGTTGCACTCTTTCGTCGCCGGCTAAATCGCTCGTCACCTGACTCACTCCTCTCACCAATCCCGCTCTTCGCCTTCCCACCTCTCAGGGAGCCCGGCCTCGACTAGGTCCGCCTCTACGTCCTGTCCGTCAGCAAAAAAACTGGAGATCAACCGAGTTTAGAGGTCCACTTTCCCATCTGCGCAAAGGATTAGGTTATCAATCGGCATTGAAACGGGACCTCAGATCGGCGCGAAAAGAGGCTCCCCGTGCAGCGCGCGGTTTTGCGGGGTTGGGATCGGCGCGGAGCCGTAGGCGGAGCAGTGATCCCACAACCGCTTAGCATTGTTGCCGGAGAGCAATGATTTGCTCCCCAAGCGTTGCTCAAGGCCGCTCATCAGCCCATAGAACCATACAAGATCATCAGCCCGCGAGTTCATTGTCGGGTGGAGTGTAGCAACCACTTTGAGACTGTTTCAAAGTTTTTCGGCAAGCGTGCGCAGTCCGCTCTATGGCTAACCTAATGTCGTCACGGATTCCTTACTCTTCACATCCCTCTCAGATGTCCGTGTCCAGCCACTCTCCCAATAGCGCCGCGACGTACGCTTCATAAGCAGCTGTCACCTCGAAATTTTTCTTCAGTGTAGGGGTGTCGCTGAGTTCTACCCGGAGGCACGTTGGCAACGCTGCGTCCTGCATTGGTACAGGATCGCTTTCAGCAAAATGCCCTCTCCCAAGGTTCGCGAGGTCGCTTTGATGCTGAAGGCCATTCACGCCCAGGAGGACCGAGCTGCTGCCCGTGTCAAAGCCGACCAGGTCGCAGCGGAGCTCAGGGACATGAAGAAGATAGCCAGCTGGCTCGAGGAGACGGTGGCGGAGACGCTTGCCGACTTTGCCTTCCCTGAAGGGCATTGGCGCAGGATCAGGACCAACAACCCGCTGGAACGCATCATCCGGGAGATCAGGTGCAGAACGCGTGTCGGCGGAGCTTTCCCCGATGATCAATCGGCCCTCAATCTGGCTACGGCCAGATTGAGGCACATCTCAGGAACCAAGTGGTCCTCCAAACGCTACATGAATATGGACCTGCTCAAGCAGCAGGACATGGTTGCCTGATGGGACAGGCAGTCAACCCTAATGCGCAAGATCATGGACACTCCCCCTCGACATTGCCAGCCTCCCGTTCCAGCGCCTCTGCCGCATGCGTCGGCGGCTGGAACTCCTTGAGGTTCTGCTTCCACATCGGTGTCAAGCGGTCGGTCGAGGTGAAGCTGCCCGATTTGGTCCAGGCGTCGAGGTTGGAGAGGTCGGCGATAAGGGGGTCGTAGAAGGCCTCGGCGAAGCGGGACAGGGTGTGTTCGGCGGCAGAGCAATGGCCCGTCGACCTCGGCAAGCGCGGAGGAGCGCAGGCTTTCCTCGTCGTCGGGAGGGGGGGCGCAGCGTTCGGCCAGTCTGCAGGGACTCGATGACGTTGATGGAGGTCTCCTAGCCGAAGCAGAGACCGCCCTCCAGCCAGCCGGCGGCCTGCAGGTATCTTCCCTCGTTACACCTATCTCGCTACGCTCAAGCGCGGCAGCTCGGATCCGGTTGCGCCAAGATGGGTCGATACCTTAGACCCGCGCGCTCTTTTCCTTGATCTCGTGATTGAGGATGCGGTCGTTGTCGGCGTAGTCGACCGGGCAGTCGATCAGGTGCACGCCTGGGGCCTCCAGGCTCTGGGCTAGAACTTGGCTGAGGTGGGCCGCGCTTTCGATCCGGTGGCCGGTGGCGCCGTAGCTCTGGGCGTAGGTCACGAAGTCGGGGTTGTTGAAGGTGAGGCCCCAGTCGTCGAAGCCCATGTTGGCCTGCTTCCAGCGGATCATGCCGTAGGCGCCGTCGTTCAAGATCAGCACGACCAGTTGCAGGCCCAGGCGCACGGCCGTCTCCAGCTCCTGGCTGTTCATCATGAAGCCGCCGTCGCCGCAGACGGCCAGCACCTTCTTCTTCGGGAAGACCAGGCGGGCGGCGATCGCCGAAGGCAGGCCGGCCCCCATGGTGGCAAGCGCATTGTCCAGCAAGACGGTATTGGGCATCTGCGCCTTGTAGTTGCGCGCGAACCAGATCTTGTAGACCCCATTGTCGAGCGCGACGATCCCGTCGGAGGGGACGGCCTTACGCACCTCGGCCACCAGGTGTTGAGGATAGATCGGGAAGCGCTCGTCGTCCGCCCCCTCCAGCAGGTTGGCCTCTCCGGCCGCACGCACCGCCATCGCCCGGTCGAAGTTCCAGGTCGGCTGCGCCACGATATCTTCCTTGATCTGCCAGATGGCATTGGCGACGTCGCCCACGACCTCGATCTGCGGGAAGTAGACCGGATCGACCTCGGCCGAACGGAAGTTGACGTGAATAACCTCCGCCCCGCCCGGGGTCATGAAGAAGGGCGGCTTTTCGATCACGTCATGGCCGACATTGACGATGACATCGGCGGTGTCGATCGCGCGATGCACGAAGTCGCCGGCCGAGAGCGCCGCGTTGCCGAGGAAGCGCGGATGGCGCTCGTCCACCACACCCTTGCCCAGCTGCGTGGTGACAAAGGGTATGCCGGTCTTGTCGATGAACTGATTGAGCATGCGGCTGGTCATCTTGCGATTGGCGCCGGCGCCGATCACCAGGATCGGGCAGGTCGCCTGTTCCAGGCGTTTGACGGCGGCGCGGATGGCCTTGTGCTCGGGCACCGGACGGCGCGTGAGGCTGGGCGGGATTGGCCGGCTGGCGGTCTCTTCACCGGCGATGTCCTCGGGCAGCTCCAGGTGGACGGCACCGGGCTTCTCCTCCTCGGCCAGGCGAAAGGCCTCCCGCACCCGCGAGGGAATGTTGTCGGCGGACGCCAGCTGGTGGGCGAACTTGGTCATGGGGCCCAAGGCCTTGACGATGTCGACGATCTGAAAGCGCCCCTGCTTGGAGGTCTTGATCGGCTTCTGGCCGGTGATCATCATCATCGGCATGCCGCCCAGCTGGGCATAGGCCGCCGCGGTGAAGAAGTTTGTGGCACCCGGCCCCAGGGTCGAGAGGCAGACCCCGGCCTTACCGGTCAGCCGCCCGTAGGTGGCCGCCATGAATCCCGCGGCCTGCTCGTGGCGGGTCAGGATCAGCTTGATCTGCTTGGACCGCGACAGGCTGTCGAGCAAATCCAGGTTCTCCTCTCCCGGCACGCCGAACAGGTACTCGACGCCCTCGTTTTCCAAAGAGTCGACCAGAACTTGTGCTGCCTTGGTCATGCGATATGGTCTCCCGATTCCAGATCAGTCTTTCCGAACGAACTTGGCGACAATCGCCGGCATCTCCGTGGAGCGCAAGCCGTCGGCGAGGGCGACGGACCCCCGCGCGGCGTCCTTCACCGCCGGCGCGCGTGCCTCCAGCAGGTCTGTCGATCAGCCCGCTGCACTCATGCTTTGGCCATTCGCATGAAGTTACTGTAGAGCTGCTCAGCGCTCGCCAAGAATACGTCCGACTTGGCGCTGGCATCCCGGTCCAAGGCCTCGACCGCGCCCGCACCCTTCGCTGCCTCGAGTGCGTTGCGATAGGCCGGGATGGCGGCCCAGTTGGCGACCGTGTCGGGTTCGATCTCGACGTGGTACTGCATCGACCAGGCTTTCGCGCCGACGCGCATCGCTTGCACGCGGCAGGCGGGTGAACTGGCCAGGACGACTGCGTCTTCGGGGGGTTGGGCGACACGGACGGAGTGCCACTGCAGGCAGGCCTGGCGCTTGGCCAGGCCGGCGAAGAGGGGATCGGCCAGGCCGTCCTCCGTCAGTTCGACCTCCATCACGCCGATCTCACCGGGAACCTGCGGGCCACAGGTGCCGCCCAGCGCGTCGGCCAGCAATTGATGGCCCAGGCAGAGGCCCAGGAAGGGCTTTTGCATGTCGCGGACCCAGGTCCGGATCGCCGCCTTTTCCGGGATGAGCCAGGGATGCTCCTCCACGTCCCACACGTCCATCGGGCCGCCCATGACCCAGAGCGCGTCGTAGGCTGCCAGATCGGGGGCTGCCAGATCGGGAATCGCCTCGCCGGCATCCAGTTCGACCGCGTCCCATTGGATGCCGTCGCGCTTGAGGAATTGGCGCAGCGAGCCCGGATGCTCGCAATCGACATGCTGAAAGACCAAGAGTTTCATGAACGTTTCCTATCCGCGGTGTTCGGTGATCAGATCGGCCAGGCGGCGCTTCTGTTGGCCTCCGGCGGTGAAGTTGGCCGGATCGAGCCAGGCCTCGTAGGCCGCACGCAGGCGCGGCCAGTCGCGATCCAGGATCGAGAACCAGGCGGTGTCGCGGTTGCGGCCCTTATAGACCGTCGCCTGCTCGAAGAGGCCATCGTAGGTGAAACCCAGCCGCTGGGCTGCGGCGCGCGAGGGGGCGTTCAGCGAATCGCACTTCCACTCGTAACGGCGATAGCCCAGTTCGTCGAAGACGCGGGCCATCATCAAGAACATGGCCTCGGTGGCGACCCGGCTGCGCTGCAGAAGCGGGGAGTAGGCGATGAAGCCGACCTCGATCACGCCGACCGGCGGATCGATGCGCAGGTAGGAGGCAAAGCCGATTGCCTTCTCACTCTTGGCATCGATGATGGCATGAAACAGCGGATCGTTGCTCTGGCAGGCCGGCTCCATCCAGGCTCTAAAACTCTCGAAGGTCGAGAAGGGACCGACGCCCATATAGGTCCAGAGAATGCCCTCCTTGTCCAGGCTGTAGGCCTCGAAGAGATCATTGGCGTGGTCGGCGAACGAGAGCGGTTCAAGCCTGGTGTAGCGGCCCTGCATCGGCCGTCGCAGCGGGGCTTGCCGGCCGGTCCAGTTCGGCACCTCTTCGCCGATCGGCTGGCCGTATTCGTTGGTTCTTTGGCTCACGTTGGCCTCCTCGGGCTGGTTTGCTTTGGCTTTGCTTGCCTGGCTTTCGGCCTAGAGTTAATGTCCGAAATCGTGAAAAGCGAGCAGACCAATTTATGAAACCCACGCCTTGGATGGGCTTTGCCATCGAGCGCCGCTCGCCGGTCCCCATCTTCGAGCAGATCTGTCAGACCATCCGCAGCCAGATCGCCGCCGGCGCGCTGGCGGAAGGCACGCGGCTGCCGCCGACACGGGTCTATGCGACCGAGCTGGGAGTCTCGCGCTCGACCATGGTGACGGCCTACGAGCAGCTGGTGGCCGAGGGCTATCTGGCCAGCACGCCCGGTTCCGGCTATCGGGTCTGTCCGGTCGGCGAGATCGAACTGAAGGCCGAAACGAGAACGATCGAGACTGCTGCCCGCGAAGAGGAGATCGGGCCGCCGCTGCCTTTCCAGGCCGGCTATCCCGACATGCGTCTCTTCCCGCATGGGCAGTGGGCCAAGACGGTCGCCAGGGTCTGCCGTACCGACCCCAAGGCCATGCTGGTCGGCGCCTCGCCCTTCGGCAGTCTGGCGCTGCGTCGCGCGGTGGCGCAGCATGTCTCCGACTGGCGCGGGATCGAGGCCAAGGCCGAGCAGATCCTGATCACGGCGGGCTCGGGCGACGCGCTGGAGCTCTGCATCCAAACCCTGATCGGGCTCGGCGACAACATCGCCTTGGAGGATCCCGGTTATCTGCCGCTGCGCAGCCTGGTCACCTCGCTGGGTCTGAGCCAGCTCTACCTGGCGATCGACGAGCAGGGCGCGCGCCTGCCGGCAGCCGGTCGCAAAGCCCGCCTGGTGGTGTTGACGCCCTCGCATCAGTTTCCCCTCGGCGGCGCCATGTCGCCCGGCCGGCGTCTGGCCTTCACCCGCTGGGCGGAGGAGCAGGACAGCTGGATTCTGGAAGACGACTACGACAGCGAGTTTCGCTATGCCGGTCGGCCGATTCCGGCGATGGCGGGCTTCGACAAGCTGCGGCGCACGATCTACATCGGCAGCCTCTCGAAGATCTTCTCCAACAGTCTGAGGCTGGGCTATCTGGTGGTGCCCGAGCCCCTGCTGGAGGCCTTCAAGACGCGGCTCAGGCAGTTTGGCACCAAGGCCTCGCTGATGCCCCAACAGGCTCTCGCTGAGTTTATTGCCAATGGCGATTTCTATCGTCATCTCAGACGAGTGCGGCGTGTTTACGGTGAACGTCGCAAGTTTTTGCTGGAACGCTTGGCCAGGGATTTCCAGGCTTACGGCAGTTTCCAGGATCATCAGGCGGGCATGCAGATCGCGCTGCATCTGCAGCCCCGCTTTCCCGATCACAGGGTGTCGGAGCTGGCGCGGGCCAAGGGTATCCTGGTGCGACCGCTTTCGGTCTACTGCGCAAAGCCCGGCACCCGCAACGGCCTGTTGCTTGGCTTCTGCGCCTTTAGCGAGGCGGAGATGGCGCCGGCCCTCGACGGGTTGACCGAGGTACTGGCGGACCGGGGTGGCTTTCCGTCACTCTAGACTTCGCAATCCACAGCCAAACCGAGGGGCGGCCATGTACTTCACCATTCTCTGTCTGGACAAGCCCGATGCCCTGCCGCGACGTCTGGCCTCCATCGAGGCGCACCGCGCCTATCTGGCCGCGCACAAGCATCAGGTCGATGCCCTGGTCTCCGGCCCGCTGACCGAGGAGGACGGCGAAACCATGAGGGGCTCCTTCTTCCCGGTCGAGGCAGCCAGCCGTGCCGCCATCGGGCCACAAACTTGTTGATCTGCTGGGGCAACTTATCCAGGCGGATGGGAACCATCCGTCCGGGTTGCACCACTAGCAGGCAGACGCCAAGGCGGTGGCGGGGAGGACTTGTTCGGACTTCGAAAACTATTGGAGCGACAAGCTGATTAAGTGCACTCGGGATCGATAAGCGTTTCCTGCGCCAGTTGCCACTTCTCTATGCCGAGTTTTCCAGCCCCCTAGACGAGGCACCGACCATGACCGATCGAAAGCACTTGGACTCCCATCCCGTCCCGCCGGTGGACGAGCGCAGTCTCTATGACATGTCCCTGGGACTATTCGGCTATCAGGCTGCCGTGGTCGCCTTCGATCTGGGGCTTTTCGGCTTTTTGGCCGAGGGACCGGCTGACACGGTCGAGGTCGCCGAACGTTTCGGCATGGAGAGGCAGAGCGCTGACGCCATGCTGCTGGTCTGCCTGTCGCTGGGCCTCCTCGAACGCGACGGGCGGGCGCTTCGGCTCAGCGAGGTCGGGCGAACCTACCTGGCGCCGGACAGCCGCTCCTACTTCGGCGGCTATCTGCACAATGTGATGGTCGCCCAGCCGGAGGTCACCTCTTTTGCCTCGATCAAGGAAACCCTGCTTGGGAAGCGCCGGCTGGCGGACAAGGGAGAAACGCTCTTCCAAGAGAACGCGCAGGATGCCGAGCGCGCGCGCGCCTTCACCCGCTCGATGCACGGCCACAGCATTGCGCCGGCCCTGGCCTGGCCGCTGCATATCGATCTCTCCGATCTTGGGCACATGATCGATGTCGGCGGCGGATCGGGCGCTCATGCGATTGGTGCAGCCCTGCGCTGGCCGGAGCTGTCGGCCGAGGTGATGGAGCTTCCATCGGTTACGCCCGTGGTGGCCGAGTATGTCGAAGACTACGGCCTTTCCGATCGGATCTCCGCAACGCCGGGCAACTTCTGGAGCGATCCCTTGCCGGCGGGCGTTCTCCACTTCTTCGGCGACATCTTTCACGACTGGTCGGACGAGAAGAGCCTGACGCTGATGGCCAAGAGCTTTTCCGCCTTGCCGCCCGGCGGCCGCCTGGTCATCCACGAGGTGCTCTTTAACGACGAGAAGACCGGGCCGTTCCAGGCTGCAGCTTCAAGCATCGCCATGCTGGTCTGGACCGAAGGTCGCCAGCGCTCCGGCCCCGAATATCGGACGATGCTGGAGCACTGCGGGTTCGGCGCGGTGAGCGTAACGCCGACCTTCGGCTATTGGAGCATCGTCGTGGCGGAGAAGCCAGGTTAGGCAGCCGCAAGCACGAAATCGAAGTCCGCCCGCCACCTGGTCGCTCCGTCATCAGCCGTCCGGAAGTCGACGATCAGGCTCTCCTTCACGCCGAAGACGCAGTCGTCGTCCAGACGCTCGTCTTCGCGGTCGAAGAGGTGCGTGACGGTGGTCCGGTGGCCGGGGGCGGAGACGATGAAGTGGATGTGGCCCGGCCGATAGGGGTGGCGGCCCATGTGCCGTAGCATCTTGCCGACCGGCCCGTCGGTGGGAATGGGGTAGGAGACCGGGCGGATCGAAGTGAAGTGGTAGCGCCCGTCGGCGCCGGTGGTCAGCCGCCCGCGCATGTTCATCTCCGGCTGCTTGTCCGGCTGCTGCACATCGTAGAAGCCCTCGGCATTGTCCGACCAGATGTCCAGGACCGCGCCCTCGATCGGCTTGCCGTTCAGGTCGGTGACCGTCCCGCTATAGAGGCAGGTCTCGCCCTTGCCGTCCCGGCAGAGGTTGGCGCCCATCTCCAGCTTCGGCGCGTCAGGCACGTGGAAGGGCCCCAGGACCGTGGTCTTGGTGGCGCCCGAGGGGCGGCGGTGGTTGATGGCGTCGATCAGCATGGAGATGCCCAAGGTGTCGGAGAGTAGAATGAACTCCTGGCGCTTGTCGTCGGAGATCTGGCCGGCCCGGGTCAGGAAGGCGATCGCGGCCTCCCACTCCGCCTGGGTCGGCTCGACCTCCTTGACGAAGCCGTGCAGGTGGCGGATTGCGGCCTCCATGACTTGGCGGAAGCGGGCGTCCCGACAGTCCTCCAGGCGGTCGATAACCACCTCTTCGGAGTTCTCTTCTGTCAGATAGCTGGACATGGGTGGCTCTCCTGGGTCTAGCCTCGCTCGGGCCTCTGCTGCGGCAGCGCCCTTAGATATCACCGTCCAGGTCGTGAAGGCGAGCCCGGACCGGCAGGACGTCAAGCAGGCGAACCTCCGACCACAAAGCTCTTTCTAGACATTTCTGTCTAGACACCTTTGTCGCAGGCTGATAAGGCTGCCAAGCGAACGGTGGGAGGAGTCGATGAAGCAGCAGTATCGGGCCGTGGTGATCGGTGGCGGTGTGGTCGGGGCCTCGGTGCTCTACCACCTAACGAAATTCGGCTGGAACGAGGTTGCGCTGATCGAGCGGGCAGAGCTGACGGCGGGCTCGACCTGGCATGCGGCGGCCGGCTTTCATGCGCTGAACGCCGATCCCAACATCGCCGCCCTGCAGAACTACACCATCAATCTCTACAAGGAGATCGAGGCCGAGAGCGGTATCTCCTGCGGCGTGCATATGACCGGCGGCGTCAATGTCGCCTCCGACCCCGACCGCTGGGAGGCGCTGCGGGCCGCCTGGGCCGTGCTGCAGACCATGGGCATCGAGACCGCCCGCCTGGTGACCCCGGAGGAGAGCCTGGAGATCTGTCCGCTGGCCGACGTGACCGGCATCCGCGGCGGCCTGCTGGACACCAACGAGGGCTACCTGGACCCGCACGGCACCACGCATGCCTATGCCACCGCAGCCAAGAAGCGCGGCGCCGACCTGGTCCTGCGCAACCGCGTGGTCGAGCTTCAGCACCGCAGGGACGGCAGCTGGGACCTGGTCACCGAGAAGGGCACGATCCAGGCCGAGCATGTCATCAACGCCGGCGGGCTCTGGGCCAAGCAGGTGGGCCTGATGGCCGGCATCGACCTGCCGGTGACGCCGATGGAGCACCACTATCTGGTGACCGAGGACATCCCGGAGGTCGCCGCCCTGGACAAGGAGATGGGGCTCTACGTCGACCTCGACGGCTACACCTACATGCGCCAGGAGCGTCAGGGCATGCTGCTGGGCGTCTACGAGCTGCAGCCCAAGCATTGGAACGTCGAGGGCGCGCCCTGGGACTACGGCATGGAGCTGATCCCGGAGGACATCGATCGCATCTCCATGGAGCTGGGCAAGGGCTTCGATCGCTATCCCTGCCTCGCCAACGCCGGCATCAAGCGCTGGGTCAATGGCGCCTTCACCTTCACCCCGGACGGCAACCCGCTGGTCGGGCCGGTGCGCGGCAAGCGCGGCTACTGGACGGCTTGCGGCGTGATGGCCGGTTTCTCGCAGGGCGGCGGCGTCGGCAAGGCCTTGGCCGAGTGGATGATCCACGGCGAGCCTGAGCAGGATGTCTTCGGCATGGACGTCGCCCGCTACGGCGACTTTGCCTCGAACCGCGAATACCTGCGCCAGACCACCGGACAGTTCTACGCCCGCCGCTTCGTCATGACCTATCCCAACGAGCGCTTGCCGGCCGGTCGTCCCTTGCGCCGGCCTGCCGCTTACGACGGCATGACGGCTGCGGGGGCGCAGTGGACTGCGGTCTGGGGGCTGGAGCTTCCGGTCTACTTCGCCCCGCCGGGCTTCGAAGAAACGCCCAGCCTGCAGCGATCAAACGCCTTCGAGATCGTGGCCGCCGAGTGCAAGGCGGTGCGCGAGGCCGCCGGGCTACTCGATACCACGGCCTTCTCGCGCTACGAGGTCACCGGCGAAGGCGCTGAGGCCTGGCTCGACCGCCTGCTGGCCTGCCGCCTGCCCAAGCCGGGCCGGGTGAAGCTGGCCCCCATGCTGGGCGAGGACGGGCGTCTCAAGGGCGATCTGACCGTGATCAACTGGGGCGGGGGCCTCTGGTGGATCATGGGCTCCTACTATCTGCGCCAGTACCATCTGCGCTGGTTCGACGACCACATGGATGAGGGAGTCACCCTTCGCGACATCACCGACGCGGTCAGCGGCTTCTCGATCTCCGGACCCAACGCGAGAAAGATTTTGGCTGCCTGTGCCGAGGGCGATCTCTCCAACCAAGCGCTGCCCTTCATGGCCTGTGCGGAGATGGATGTCGGCATGGTCCGCGCCAAGGTCGCCCGCCTCTCGGTCGCCGGCGAGCTGGGCTACGAGATCAACTGTACGGCCAGCGAGCAGCCCGCGGTGCGCGAGGCCCTGCTGGCGGCCGGCCAGGATCTGGGCCTCAAGGAGATCGGCTACTACGCGCTGAACTCCCTGCGGCTGGAGAAGTCCTTCGGCATCTGGTCGGCGGAGTTCACCCAAGGCTACACCCCGGCCGAGACCGGCATGGACCGCTGGATCCCGAAGGACAAGACCGGCTTCGTCGGCTGCGAGGCCTTTCGCGCTGCCGCAGCGCCCAGCCAGGTGCTGGTCACCCTGGAGGTCGCGGCGGTCGATGCCGATGCCACCGGTTTCGAACCGGTCTATCAGGGCGACAAGATGGTCGGCTTCGTCACCTCGGGCGGCTATGGCCATTCGGTCGGCAAGAGCCTGGCGATGGCGCTGATCGACCCGGCGGCGGCGGCGGTCGGCACCGAGCTTTCGACCTACATCGTCGGCAATCCGCTGCCGGCCAAGGTGATTGCCCCCTCGCCGCACGATTCGAACGGCTCGCGGATGCGCGGGTAGCACTGGCATGAACGAGGCCGCACGCCAGGTCACCACCGCCAAGGAGGACTGGTTCCAGATCGCGCTCGAGACCCTGATTGCCGAGGGTGTCGAGCGGGTGAAGGTCCTGACCCTCACGGAGAAACTGGGGGCGTCCCGCTCCAGCTTCTATTGGTTCTTCAAGAACCGCGACGACCTGCTGGCCCAGCTGCTGGCGCATTGGGAGCAGAAGAACACCAAGGCGATCCTGGAGCGCGCGGCCAGACCGGCGGCCAGCATCACCGAGGCCGTGCTCAACGTCTTCGAGTGCTGGATCGCCAGCGAGATCTTCGATGCGCGCCTCGACCAGGCCGTCCGCGACTGGGCGCGCAACGACCCGGCCGTGGCCGCCGCGGTGCAGGCCGCCGACGCTGCCCGCATCGAGGCCCTGCGGGCGATGTTCGCAGCGCAAGACTATGCGCCGGGCGAGGACTTTATCCGGGCGCGCGTGCTCTATCTGACCCAGATCGGCTACTATGCCATCGGCGCGTCGGAGGATATGGAGACGCGCCTCTCCTATGTCGGTCACTATCTCATGGCGCTCACCGGGCGCCGGGCCAGCGACGCGGAACTCGCCCGCTTCGTCGCTTATACTGAGGGCAAAGCGGACGAGTTCAAACGGGAGGAAGGTTGATGGAGGTGCAAACGGAAGAAACGGGACGGCGGCGCGGACGCTCGGCGCGCCGTGTGGCGCCGGCCGCACGCGTGGTCAACTATCGCCAGCTGCACCATCCCTTCAAACCCCAGGCGGTCTTCTCCGAAGACGCCGTGCAGCGCATGCACGACCTGGCCCTGAAGGCGCTGGAAGAGCTGGGGATCAAGATCCTGCACGAGGGCGCCCGTGCCGTCTTCGCCAAGGCCGGTGCCAGGGTCGACGATGAGGGCCAGATGGTGATGATCGGCCGGGATATCATCGAGGAAGCGTTGAGGACCGCCCCCAAATCCTGGCGCTTGCGCGCCGCCAATCCCGAACGCGAAACGGACTACGCTCTGGGCTCCATGCTCTTCGCCGCCGGTGCCGGCTGTCCCAATGTCACCGATGCCGAGCGCGGGCGCCGGCCGGGTACCATCGCCGACTTCGAAGAGACCATCAAGCTGCAGCAGAGCTTCGACGTCATTCACAAGCACGGACCCTCCGTCGAGCCGCAGGACGTGCCGGTGGTCTTCCGCCACTACGCCATGACCGTCGCGCAGCTGGCTTACGGCGACAAGCCCTACTTCATCTATTCGCGCGGCCAGCAGCAGGTCGAAGAGAGCCTGGAGATGATCCAGCTGGGCCTCGGCCTCTCCGCCGACGACTTCGCCGACGGGGTCTGGGCCACCACCATCATCAACACCAACTCGCCGCGGCAGATCGACATTCCCATGGCGCAGGGCATCATGGATTTCGCCCGCCACCGGCAGATGAGCGTCATCACCCCCTTCTGCCTCTCCGGAGCCATGGCCCCGGTGACGGTCGGCGGCGCCCTGATGCTGCAGCATGCCGAGGCGCTGGCGGCCATCGCGCTGGCGCAGCTGGTCCAGCCCGGCGCGCCGGTCAGCTATGGCGGCTTCAGCTCCAACGTCGACATGAAATCGGGCGCGCCGGCCTTCGGCACGCCCGAGCACATCAAGCTCACCATCGGCACCGGTCAGCTCGCCCGCCTGATCGGCCTGCCCTGGCGCTCCGCCTCGGGCTCGGCCTCCAACGTCGCCGACATGCAGTCGGCCCAGGAAACGCAGATGGGCAACTGGGCCGCCTTGATGGCCAACGCCACCTTGACCGTGCACGCCGCCGGCTGGCTGGAGGGTGGCCTCTCCTTCGGCTACGAGAAGTTCATCAACGACATCGAGTCCCTGCAGACCCTGGCCGAACTCTGCGTGCCGCCCCCCGACGACGAGGAGAGCCTGGGCTTCTCTGCGCTTGCCGAGGTCGACCCCGGCGGCCATTTCTTCGCCGCCGAACACACCATGTCCCGCTTCGCAGAGGCCTTCTACGAGCCCTTGATCGCCGACCTCTCCAACTTCGGCGCCTGGACCGAAGCCGGCAGCCTCACCTCGACCGACCGCTCGATTCCGATGTGGAAGCAGGTCCTCGAGCAGTTTCAGCCGCCGGAGCATGCCGCCGAGGCGCTGGAGCGGGTGGCCGGCTATGTCGAGGCCGGGAAGGCCAGGGGTGGGGCGAAGCCGCCGGAGTAGGGCCAGAGTAGGGCCGCAGTAGGGGGTGACGCTCAAAGCTCTTGGAGTCTTGTGCGTCACCGTCGAGGCATGGATACCCGGCAGAGCGCTTCGCCTTCCCCTGAATAGCCTCAGACCTTCTCCACCTCCACGAATGTCTCGTTGTAGCAGGCGCCGCGTTCGATGTCGGTGCGCAGGTCCGAGGGGATCAGCACGTTGGAGGTCCGCCCGGTGTCACTGGTGCTGAGCCAGCCGCCCTTCGGCGCGTAAAGCACACCCGGCCTGACCGCATCGCTCACCGCTGCAACATAGGTGACGCGACCGCGTCCGTTCCACACGGCGACCTTGTCGCCTTGGGCGAGGCCGCGGGCGCTGGCGTCGGCCGGGTTGATCTCCAGCACCTCAGGGCCTTGCGAGTCGGCACAGCCGCCGAAGGTGGTGTTGGTGCGCTTGGCGGAGGAGGGCGTGATCAGGACCAGCGGCAGGTCCTGCGGGGCCGGGTCGTAGCGCGGCACGCCAAAGCCGAAGCGGGTCTCCAGATCCTCGGAGAAGAGCTCGATCTTGCCGGACTTGGTGGCCGGCTCGACGGTGGCACACATGATCGGCTGGCTGCCGTCGGGCCGCGTCATCTCGATCGCGCGGTCCAGGGCGATCTCGCTGGGCTTGACGCCGCCGAAACGGGGGTCGCTGCCGTCCATCGCCTCGTCCATAAGCTGCTTGTCGCTGGCGGTGAAGAGTGGATCGTCATAGCCGAAGCGCGCGGCCAGGCGTCGGAAGATCTCGGTGTTCGGCAGGGATTCGCCCACCGTCGGGATCACCGGCGCTGCCCGCTGGACATAGTTCTGGCCATAGGCACCGTAGATATCGTCGTACTCGAAGTGGCTGGCGGCGGGCAGGATCACGTCGGCGTAGTGCAGGGAATCGGTCATGACCACATCGGCGCCGGCGACGAAGAGATCCTCGCGGGAGAGCGCCCGGATCATCTCGGCCTGGTTGGGGTGGGCTGCGACGGGGTTGTGGTTGTAGATCATGACTGCCATCAGCGGCGGGTCCAGGTCGGGGTCCAGCAGCTTCTCGGCGATATCGACGATGTTGATCGTCCGCGTACCCTCGGGCACCAGATCGGGCCGCTGCAGGCGCGCCGCGGTCTTGGGCGCGCTCAAGCCCGACTTGGCGATGACGCCGGCCCCCAGCCGGCCGTGGTTGCCGGTCAGCGCCTGCAAGGCCATGCCGGCACGCAGACCCGAGCCGCCGCTGCGCCCGCGCTCGATACCGTTGCCGAAGGAGGCTGCGACCCTGTCGGCCGCCACATAGAGATCGGCCAGCGCATGGAACTGCTCGGCCGAGATCCTGCAGGCCGTCTCGACCTGCTCCACGCCGTACTGCCGGGCCTGGGCCATGAAGGCCTCGAAACCGACCGTCCAGCGCTGGATGAAATCCAGGTCCAGCGCACCGCGGCGCTCCAGCTCTGCGGCCAGCGCCATGGCCAGAACCACGTCGCTGCCGGGATGTATCTGGATGAAGAGGTCGCACTGCTCGGCCGCCTTGGTCCGCTTGGGATCGATCACGACCACCTTGCCGCCCTTTTGTCGGACAGCGTTCAGAATCTGCATCAGATGCAGGTTCGAGACGGTGACGTTGTTGCCCCAGACCAGCACAAGGTCGGCGTGAACCGCCTGTTCGGGAGGCATCCCGGGTGCCGCGCCGAAGAGGCTGGAGTAGGCCGTACCGCGCACCGCACCGCAGAGCGGACCGCGGCTAAGCAGGCTGGCACCCATCTTGTGGAAGAAGCGCCGATCCATGGAGCCGCCGGCAAGCTCGCCATGCGGGCCTGCGTAGTTCAAGGGGATCACCGACTGCGGCCCCTGCGCGGCGATCGCCTTGGAAAAGCCGGCGTGGACCAGATCGACGGCCTCCTCCCAACTCACCCGCTCGAACTGGCCGGAGCCGCGCGGCCCGACCCGTTTCATCGGATGGGTCAGGCGCTTCTCGCCGTGCACGACTTCAGGATAGTAGCGCGCAACCTTGTTGCAGATCTTGCCATCGGTATAGGGGTTGGCGCTGGAGCCCTTGACCTCGACCAGCATGCCGTCCTTGACGTGGGCCGTCAGGCTGCAGGTATCCGGGCAATCCAAGGGGCAAACGCTGGGCAGGCGCTGCAGGCTGGCGTGCGTATCCATTTCGATCTCCGAAGACAGGGGTATCAATCCAGTGCAGAGACTAAGGCTTCACCCTGTCGACGAAAATGTCCAAAATCGATAAAAATGACCCTACCAATTTACGACGCCTATCGAACTGGATCAGTCGGGGTGAAGCGCTTGCAAGGCGATCAAGTCCTGCCGGACCTCGGCAGGGGTCGCGGCACGATCACCGGCCGCCGCCACCGCGGCCAGGACCGTTTCCAACCACCAGCCGTTGCCTTCCTGCGTACCCAGCGGCGCATCTTCCAGACCGATTCGCAGATGCCCGCCCATGCGCAGAATCGCCGGATAGAGCGGGCGCATATCGACGCCCAGGCCGGCCGCCATCCAGGGTGCCTCGGAATGTTCGGCCTGCAGCAGGCGGTGATAAGCGGTCAGATAGAACTCTTCGGGCGGGAAAGAAAAGGTGAAGTCCTGGCTGAAGAGCACGCGGTAAATGGGTAGCGGCGCCCGCCGGCCCTGGCTGCGCACCGTCCGGTGCAAAGCGGCACCCAGTCTTACGAAGCCGGGCTCATAGCAGGCAAAGGAAGGATGGAAGCCAAGGCCGGCCGCCAGGCTCAGGCCGTGGCGAATGTGCGCTTCGGGATTGGCGTAGACGAAGCCGGAGCGGCCCTCCTTCAGGTCGCGATAGCGGGCGAAGTTGGCAGAGCCCGGATCGACGATGGACCACTCGATCAGGCCGCGCTTGGCCAGTTCCTCGACGGCTGCGAAGCGCACCTCCGGCTGCAAGGGCTCGGGCGCATCGGGACTGCCGGCCAGCGGGATCGTCGGGTAGACGATGGCATCGACCTTGGCACGCACGCCCTCGATGATCTCGGCATAGATCTCCCAGTCGTCGCGCTGGCGTCCGGTCCGGCTGTCATAGGCGTGCACATGGATGATCGCCGCGCCGCTGCGCGCACAGGCGACGGCCTCGTCGACGATCTCTTGCGGCGTGATCGGAGTCAAGGGCTGAAGCGCGCGCCCCCAGGGCCCGTTGATCGCCGCCTCAATCCACACCGCCCGTGCCATGTCTTGCCCTCTTATCACGCTACCGCGAGGCCAGAGCATAGGCGATTGTCGGGCGACTGCCACCCTGCCTCGTAACGCCTTGGGCGAGCGGCAGGAAAAGGTCTATAGAGAGCGGGCGATTGAAGCGGGGATCGAAACGCGATGCAGGACAGTCAACGGGCAGAGGGTCGACCGACCTTGGTCATCTTCGATTGCGACGGTGTCTTGGTCGACAGCGAGCCGGTCAGCGGCGTCGTCCTGCAGCGCATCCTGAAGGCCCGCGGCGAAGACCTCACCATCGAAGAGATCGACCGCCGTTACCGCGGCTGGCGCTTGGAGGAGGTGGCGACCGACTTCTTCGCCCGGCGCGGCGAGCCGCTCGACCCCAGCCTAGCGACAGAGATCAGAGACACCACCATGACAGCACTGGGCGAGGGGATCGAGGCCATTGACGGCGTGGGCGATCTGCTGCGCCAGCTCATCGCCGCCGGGATCGACTGCTGCGTCGCCTCCTCGGGATCGATCGAAAAGATGCACCTGACCTTGGGACAAACCGGTCTGCTACCGCTGTTGCAGTCCGCCCTCTATACGGCCCAGGACGTCCCCAATGGCAAGCCTGCCCCGGATGTCTTTCTGCATGCCGCCAAAGGCATGGGCAGAGATCCGGCCGAGACCGTGGTCATCGAGGATTCGGCTGCCGGCGCCAGGGGCGCGCGAGCCGCAGGCATGCGAGTCATCGGCTACAGCGCGGGACGACCGGAAGACGAGGCAGCCTTGCATGCAGTCGGCGCCGATGTCGTTGCGCGTATGGACGAGGTTCCGGCGCTGATCGGCATCGCTTGAGGCTTGACTGCAGTCGCTTCAGACAGAATCCAGGATCTTGGTCATCCAGAGGCTCTCGATCTCCAGGCCGCCTCGGGTTCGATCCAGGTGGCGTGCGCCTCGCGCATAACCCTGCTTTTCGTAGAAGGCGACGGCAGGCAGGCTTGCGTCGATCCTGATGGCGGTGACGCCCTCTTCTGCCAGTCGTCTCTCTGCGCGCTTGAGCAGAAGCGCGGCAATGCCTCTGCCCTGATAGGCCGGATCGACATAGAGCCCCTTTACCGTGCCGTCTTTCCGCCCGCAGAAGGCGACGGGCGTGTCCTCTTCATCGACAGCCACATCAAAGACCTCGCCGTCGCGCATGGCCTCTGCGTAGCCCTCGGGGCGCAGCCCGGACGCCCAGGACTGGCGCAGCTCTGCAGAGTAGAAAGCAGGGCCGGTCGCCAGGATCGCCCTTCGATGCAGCCGCTTCATGGCCAGCCCATCGTCCGCGCGCGCCAGGCGCACGGACCAAGGGCGCCCGGCCGTCAGCTGACCGCCCTTCCGTCTGCCGCCGGTCCGCTGACCGCTAGCAGCGCGTGGCGCGGCCGTTGTTGGCGGCGACGCGGTTACCCCAGCGCAGCAGGTTGACGTTGCAGTCGTCGGGTTCGATCTCGACCTCGATGAAGCAGAGGCTGTCGCGGCCCTTGGCCTCTTCGATGGCTGCGTCTAACTCGCCTTCCGTGGTTGCCCGTGCGCTCCAACCGTTGCCGTCCTCGGCATTGAAGACCCGGACCAGGTCGGCGTAGTTCCAGTTCTTGATCTTGTTGTAGGGCCCATCGTGGATCTCGACCTCGATGGAGTAGCCGCGGTTGTTGACCAGGAAGATGATCGGGTTTGCCCCGGTCCGGATCATCGTCGAGACCTCCTGCGCTGTCAGCTGGAAGGAGCCGTCGCCGATGCAGGCGATCAGCCGGCCGTCCTCTTTGCCCAGCGCATAGCCAAGCGTCGCCCCAACCGACCAGCCGATCGAGCCGTACTGCAGCTGGATCTCGAAGCGCGCGCCGTCTGGCAGCGCGAGATCCAGCCCGTTGAACCAGGAATCCCCAGTCTCAACAAGGACGCTGGAATTGGGCTGCAGCAGGGCTTGGATGCGCGCGAAGAGCTGGCGCACGGTCAGCTTCTCCTCCGGCTTGCCAGGGGCCAAGGGCACGCGGGGCTGATGCACGCGGTGGAAGGCGGTCACGGCGGCGGCGTTCTCTGTCAGCTTCTCCTGCAGCCCGGTCAGGAAGTCGGCCATCTGGACGTTGCTGTAGAGCGCATCGCCCATCCGTACCGAAGTGGGGAGCACATGAATCGCTGCCTTCTCGTTGAAGGCGAGCGTGTGACCGGTCGTGGTGTAGTCGGTGAACTTGGCGCCGACAAATAGCGGCGCATCGGAGGATTCGACGATCTCCCCACAGCCGGGTGAGGAGACCGGGCCCCAGTAAAGGCCCATAAAGGCCGGACTTTCCTCCGACAGGAAGCTCTTGGCGTCGGGCATGATCGCGGTGCCGTAGCCGGAGGATTGGGCCAGCGCCCGCATCTCTCCGATCGCATTGCCGGCTCGGACCAGCGAGCCTGCGACCAAGACCGGCCGGGTCGCCGCATTCAGACTTTCCGAGACGTGTTCGATGGCCGCCGCCAGGGCCTTGGAATCGCTGACCGGGGCACGGGCGAAACCGCGCGGGATAGGTGCGGAGGTGGCGGCACCGGCGATGTTGCAGGCGATCTCTATATAGACGGGCTTGCGCAGCAGCATCGCGGTGTCGATTGCCCGGTCGATCTGCTCGGGCGCCAGCTTGGGGTGATGCAGGACCTCGGTGTGCGCCGTCACCCGGCCGAAGATCTCGCGCTGATAGCTGTAGTCGACATGGCCCAAGGTATGGTGCAGGAACTCGTACTCGGCTTCCGAATTGGTGTTGGGCCCGCCGGAAATGGCGATCACCGGCAGATCTTCTGCGTAAGCACCGGCAACGGCATTCAAGAGGCTGAGCCCGCCGACGCTGTAGGTCACCACCACGGCAGACGGGCCGCCGGTCGCCCGGGCGTAGCCGTCGGCCGCATAGCCGGCGTTCAGCTCGTTGCAGCAGCCAACCATGGTGAGCGCCTTGTTGGTCAAGAGCTCATCCAGCAGCACCAGATTGAAGTCGCCCGGCACCGAGAAATAGTGATTGAGGCCGATGTCGCGCAGGCGCTGTGCCAGGTATGACCCGACCGTCCAGTTCTCGGATGCCATCGCGGTTCTCCTTCAGGAACGAGGGTTGATCAATCGAAGACGTGGCCGTGCTCGAAGCGCTCGTCCAGGCCGGCGGCCTCCGTCAGTGCGGCCACGTTCTCCTTGGTGAAAAAGCCCTGGTAGCCGTGGCAACGCTCGACGTACTCGGTGATCAGCAGCGAGAACTCCGAATGCTTGGAGAAGATCTGCTTCAGATCGGGTTCCTCGCCGCAGGAGCCAACGACATGGGCCAGGAAGGGCACGCCCAGCTTGCGCAGCTCGCCGACCACATAGTCGATGTTCTTCTGGCCGCTGGCGTGATCGCCGTCGATCACCTCATAGGCGATGTGGTGCATGCGCCGCCCGAAGTTGCGCACGAAGTTCTCGGTCGGCATCGGCAGGCCCTCGAAGGAGTTGACGAAAGAGGGCGTGTTGTTGGCGGTGAAGACCTTGGCCGGCGAGCACTTCTCATCAGAGACGTTCGGATTGCGGTTCACGTTGGTCGAAGAGTTCATGTCGGCGATGTTGTAGGCGCCCCAGAAATAATAGTTCGACATGCTGAGGAACTCGAGGATCGCATCCTCGCGCTCGCCGGAAAGAATGCGTGTGGCCATATGGTCGGCACCGAGGACCAGGCCGCTGAGGTCGGCCGCATCGGCACGCGCGCTCGCCGCGTCCAGCTGCCTCTGCTCGTCCTGGCTCAGCTGCTCCACGGCACCGGCCCCGATGGCCTCGACATCGTTCAGATCGATCGAGCTATAGCCGACCCGATTGCCGGTAAAGTCGGAGGGGTAGGTCAGGCGGAAGTGTTCGTTGGCATAGAAGGCATTGCTTTCATCTTCCGGCGAATGGAAACGGATCTCGTGCGATTCCAGGATCTTCTGGGTTTCGGCCAGATCCTTGGTCTCGAAAATCTCGCCGATATAGCGGGCATTGGCCTTGGGCCTGGCGCGCGGGTAGAGCATGTTGAAGCGCGTGGTGTCGTCGACATAGCCGGCTTCCAGTGGCTCCAGCACGATCATGCGCGGATAGTCGGCGGAGCTGCGCAGGAAGAAGATGCGATGCGTCTCGTTGCGCCGCACGCAGTCCAGCCGATAGGGCGACATCATGGTCAGCTCGCAGAGGTAGGCCAGCCCGTCGCCGGACTGAACCTGAACGATGATGCCGCGCATCCGCCCCAGAAGCTCTTCCAGGCCGCTGCTCTTGCGGCGCTCGTAGATCTTCAGGCGGTACTCGTTGAAGAAGTCCGAGTTCTTTTTGTCGCCGGCCGGCTCGACGGCCATGATGTCTAGGCTCATATGATCTCTCCCCTGCTCCTGCTCTAGGCGGCGCCGTCGCTCAGGCGCTGCAGCCGCGGGTACTCCGGCTGCCAATACTTGTCTCTGAGGGCTTGGCGCAGATCGTCCTCGCTGGAGGGTAAGGCATAGCCCTGATCCTGCGCTGCCTTGGCGACAGCGATTGCGATCGCCATGCCGGCGCTGCGCACCTCCGACAGCGGTGGCAGCAAGGCGCCCTCCCCGTCCTTCACGGCCGGTGCCTGACTGCTGAGCGCATCGGCTGCTGCCATGAACATCTCGTCCGAGACCCGAGTCGCGCCTGACCCCAGAATGCCAAGCCCCATCGCCGGGAAGATGTAGGAGTTGTTGCACTGGGCGATCTCGAAGGACTTGCCCTTATAGGTCACCGGGTCGAAGGGACTGCCGGTCGCGACCAGCGCCCGTCCTTCGGTCCAGGCGATCAGATCGCTCGGCAAGGCCTCGATGCGCGAGGTCGGGTTGGACAGCGGGAAGATGATCGGCCGTTCGCAGTGACTGGCCATCTCCAGCACCACCTCTTGGGAGAAGGTCCCAGGCTGTCCGGAAACCCCAACGAGGACGGTCGGCTTGGCATGCCGCATCACGTCCAGCAGCCCGATCTGACCGTCCGGGCCGCTCGCCCAATCGGCCACGGCGGCCGAGGGCTGCAGCAGGGTGCGCTGGAAGGGCAGCAGACCCTCGATCCCCTCGTGCAGCAGGCCCGGCCGGTCGATCATGTAGAAGCGACCGCGCGCCTCGGCCTCGTTCAGCCCCTCCATCATCATTGCCCGCACCATCTGCTCGGCGATGCCGCAGCCGGCCGAACCGGCGCCGAACATGGCGATCCGCTGCTCGGCCAGCGAGGTGCCGGCAGCCTTGACCGCGGCCAGCAGGGTGCCGACGGCGACGGCGGCGGTGCCCTGAATGTCGTCGTTGAATGTGCAAAGCTGATCGCGATAGCGCGTCAGCAGCGGTGCCGCATGGGTTTGCGCAAAGTCCTCGAACTGCAGCAGGACGTGCGGCCAGCGACGTTTCACCGCCTGCACGAAGAGGTCGAGGAAGTCGTCGTAGTCCTGCCCCGTCACCCGCTCGCTGCGCCAGCCGATGTAGAGCGGATCGTCCAGGCGCTCCTGGTTGTTGGTGCCGACGTCGAGCAGGATGGGCAGGGTCGTGTGCGGGCTGATGCCGCCGCAGGCCGTATAGAGCGAGAGCTTGCCGATGGGGATTCCCATGCCGCCGGCGCCCTGGTCGCCCAGCCCCAGAATACGCTCGCCATCGGTGACGACGATGACCTCGACGTTGGCACTGGGCGCGTTGCCCAGGATCTGGTCGATGCGGTCGCGTTCGGGATAGGAGATGAAGAGCCCGCGCGGCCGGCGGTAGATCTCGCTGAACTGCTGACAGGCAGCACCCACGACCGGCGTGTAGATGATCGGCATCATCTCCGCCAGATGGTCATGGATCAGCCGATAGAAGAGCACCTCGTTGGTGTCCTGCAGCGCGCGCAGATAGATGTGGCGCTCCAGGTCCTGGTCCTTGCGCTTAAAGGCGTCGTAGGCCCGTTCGACCTGCAGATCCAGGTTCTCCAGTTGCGGGGGCAGCAACCCATCCAGGCCGAAGAGCGCGCGTTCTTCGTGGGTGAATGCCGTGCCCTTGTTGAGAAGCGGGTTGTCGATCAGGTCTGCACCGCATTCGCTGGTGTGAATTTCTCCCAAAGACACTATCCGCTCCATGACCGCTCACTCCCCGTTATTGAGTCTCTTTGATTCATGTGTTTATCGCTCAGGATTCCATCAAGACAGCCGACCTCGATCAATCGAGGCCATTGCGTGACGAATCGCGAGTTGAGGCTAGAGGTGATGTCCCGCGCCTACTCCTTCGGCCGCACGGCATCGGCGCTGTCTTGAACAAGGGCGGCCATCAGGCCGACCTCTTCGGGCGAGAGCTTGCCGGTGACGTTCGGCATGCCCTCGCTCTCCAGGGCATCGCTCAGCACCACGTTGGTAAGATCGGCTACCATCTCATGACTGCAATAGCCCGGGTTCGGGATGTTGCCGCCGTTGGTCACCCCCGGCAGGGCATACCAGCGCCAGGCCTGCGCGCCGGTCTCGGCGTCATAGGCGCTGATGTAGCCGCGCTTGGAGCCGATGGAGGTCGACCAGGCGAGCCCCAGCCGCTCGACGTTGGCGGCATCGATCTGCTTCAGCTTGGCGTAGCGCGTCTCGGCGAAATCGAGGCCATAGGTCAAACCGTTTCGGCCATCCTTCGCATTGGCGATGATCATGTCCTTGTCCACTGCAACGGTCGCCTTGGCGATGGCATCGGTCGAGATGGTCTCGGCATAGCCGGCCGTCGTCAACACAAGCCCGGCGAACACCAGAGCGGTGGTCCTTAGCATGAGCGTCCTCCCGTCACTGAACTGACGCCGGGTATTCCCGGTCTCTTTGCTCTACCGACGAGTTTGAAGGCTAAGGCCCTTGGACGCAAAGGCTAATGTAGCCCCGACGGCAGGTCCTACACCAAGGCCCGATACTCCGGCGTCAGCCCGCTCAGAACCTCGGCGCCGCTATCCTGCACCAGGATCGTGTGGCCAAGGCTCATGGCCAGGCCTGCCTCGGCGTCGGCCAGGATGGCGTGCAGGAAGAGGATCATGCCGGGGGCGGCCGGCAGCGGGTTGCCGAGGTAGAGCATCGGTGGCACGTCCATCCAGGAGGGGCGATAGGTGGCGCCCAGAGAGTAGCCGCAGGCCGACATGCGCGCATGGCCGAAGCCGGCGGCATCGAAGACCTCTCGGTGGGCGGCGTCGATCTCGCCCAGCGGCCGGCCGACCTTCGCCGCCTCGGTCATGGCTTGCAGCGCGTCGCGCGTAACCTCGAACATCTCCTCCTGGCGCGCATGGCCGCGACCGATGGGCAAGGTGCGCATCAGGCAGGCGTTGTAGTGGCGATAGGTGGCGGCAAACTCCAGCGTCAGTTGATCCTCGGCATCCAGGTTACGGTAACCGGTGGAGGAGCGCACCAGAAGGGCCTCCTCGCCGGAGCCCAGGACCGGGCCCGAGGGTGGCGAATCACCGCCTCCGGCCAGAATGGCGGCAGCACCGGCAGCGGCGATGGCACCTTCGTAGGCGCCTGGCTTGGCCACCGCGCACATGGCTTCAAGCGAGCGGTCGGCGAGCTCTGCAGCCTTGCGGACATAGGCGATCTCCGCCGGCGACTTGGTCACCCGCAGGCTGCGCACGATCATCGAGCCGTCTTCCAGCCGGCACCAGCCCTCCAGGCGGTTGCGCACCAGGTCGTAGTTCTTGGCCAGGAGGCCGAAGGTGTCGCGCTCAATCCCGATTCGACTGCCCTTCAGTCCCTTCTCCTCCAGGATCGCCAGCAAATCCTCGCTGGGGTCCTTGCCCTCGGCGTCGTACCAGAGCCGCACGTCTTCGACGATGGAGGTGAGCCGCGCCTGCTCGCGGTCCGGCCGCCGGGTCAGCAGGGTCAGCGGCTGCTCGTCGGCGGTCAGCACCAGACACTGGAAGAAGACGAAACCGCTGGTGTCGTAGCCGGAGAGATAGAAGTGGCTCTCCTGCCCGAAAATCAGCAAGGCGGCCAGATCCGCCTCCCGTAACCCTTTCCGGGCGGCGGCGATCCGGCCCTCGAACTCGCTGCGGTCGAAGTGCAGTGCCATTCTTTTCCCCTCTTAGTCATTGAATTTTAAGGCTTTCTCCAGGAGACCCCAGTATCCTTTGAGTCCCTGCTCAGAAAGACTGTTGATCCAGCCGTCAGAGTCGATGAACATATGTGATCACAAGAGGGAGATCGGCGGCAACCAATGAAACCGCCGACGGCGTCTGGTGCAACTTTGTTTGGGAGACCTGTTCATGACGAAAAAGCAACTGCTTGGTGGAGTCTTCTCCGCTGCCTTGATCGCTTGGGGCGGTGCGGCGACGGCTGATGACAGCATCACCGTGGCGTCCTGGGGCGGCAGCTTTCAGGAGGCCGAGCGCAAGGCCTTCTTCGAGCCCGCGGCCAAGACCCTTGGCATCACCATTAAAGAGGATACGACCAACGGCCTCCAGGACGTGCGTGCGCAAGTGCAGTCTGGCAGCCCAACCTGGGACGTGACCGAGTTGGGCTCTAACTCCTGCGTGCAGTTGAAGGAAGAGGGCATGCTGGAGCCCTTGGACTACAGCGTCATCGACACCGACGGCATCCCGGCCAACCTGGTGAACAGCCACTGGATCGGCATTATCTTCTATTCGACGGTGCTGGGCTATTCGACCGAGGCCTACAAGGAGGCACCTAAGTCCTGGGCCGACTTCTTCGACACCGAGAAGTTCCCGGGCGCACGCTCCATGTATCGCAAGCCCTACAATGTCCTCGAGATCGCCTTGATGGCCGATGGTGTGCCGCGCGATAAGGTCTATCCGATCGACGTCGATCGGGCCTTCAAGAAGCTGGAGACCATCAAGGACGATGTCGCCGTCTGGTGGAAGTCGGGCGCGCAGTCCGCGCAGCTGGTGAAGGACGGCGAGGTCGAGATGATCGCCGTCTGGAACGGCCGCATCGGCAACGCCATCAAGGACGGAGCGCAGGCCGCGATGGCCTGGGACGGTGCCGTCCTGGACTTCGACTGCCTGGTCGTACCGAAGGGTGCACCGAACAAAGAGCTGGCCATGAAGGCCATCAACGAGTTCCTGAACCCGGTGAACCAGGCCAACCTGCCGAAGTACATCAATTACGGCCCGGTCAACCTGAAGGCCTTCGACACCGGCCTGATCGACAAGGACATTGCGGAAGGCCTGCCCTCCTCGCCGTCCAAAGTCGCCCAGTCGCTGATCTTCAACCCGACCTGGTGGAACGGCAAGTACGACGAGCTGCAAGAGCGTTTCGACCTCTTCATCGCCGAGTAAGCGCCAGCGCACGCGAAGCAGGGCCGTTCGGGGCAAGACCGGACGGCCCTCTTTGGTTCCATTACCTCTAAGACCCGGATAGTTCCATGTCTGCAGACGTCTCGCTTCCGCTCTCGATCCGCAACGTCACCAAGGCCTATGGGTCCTTCAAAGCCCTGGACGATGTCTCATTGGAGGTGGAGAGCGGTGAGTTCGTCACCCTGCTCGGCCCGTCAGGGTCGGGCAAGACCACGCTTCTGATGGTCTTGGCCGGCTTCGTTCGACCCGAGAGCGGATCGGTGCGCTTCGGCGATGATGAGATGATCCTGACGCCGCCGCACAAGCGCGGCGTCGGCATGGTGTTTCAGAACTATGCCCTCTTTCCGCACATGGACGTCTTCCACAACGTCGCCTACCCCTTGCGCCTGCGCAAGGTCGGTAAGGCCGAACAGCGCGAGCGGGTCTTGAAGTCTCTGGATCTGGTCGAGCTTGGCCATCTGGCCGGGCGTCGCGTCGACCAGCTGTCCGGCGGCCAGCGCCAGCGCGTGGCCCTGGCCCGCGCCATCGTCTTCGAGCCGCGCATCCTCTTGATGGACGAGCCGCTCTCCGCACTCGACAAGAAGCTGCGCGAGACCATGCAGATCGAAATCCGCCACCTGCATGAGCGGCTGGGCATGACCACCGTCTATGTCACCCACGACCAGCGCGAGGCGCTGACCATGTCGGACCGGGTGGCGGTCATCAATCACGGACGCTTCGCCCAGGTCGACCAGCCCGAACAGCTCTACGAACGGCCGCGCAGCCGCTTCGTCGCCGACTTCATCGGCGAATCCTCCTTCCTGCCGGTCACCACCAAGGACGGTGCCGTCCATCTGGAGGGCGTGCCGCTGATCCTGCCGGAGGACAATGCCGGCGGCGGCGACGAGAACTGGCTGGTGGTGCGGCCGGAGAAGCTGGAAGTGCTGGTCAAAGGCGCCGACCGCAGCGGTCTTAACTGCATCGACGGTGTGGTGAAAGAGCGGGTCTATCAGGGCGAGAGCTTCCTGCTCTATGTCGGCATCAGCGACGGGCAGACCATGGCAATCCGCCAGCCGACCCGCCGCGAGACCCTGGCAACGATCCCCAAGGAGGGCGAGCCGATCGCACTCGGCCTGCATCCCCAGGACACCATCGTCGTGCCTGGAGCGGATTAGAAGGAGGCAGCCTTGACCGTCTCTCTTTCCGATCGCGTTCAGGCGGCGACAGACCGCGAGGCGCCGAATCGCGAGACCCTTCACCAAGACAGTGTGCGCGAGCACCGCAAGTTGCTGGGCCTGACCACGCCCTCCTTCCTCCTGCTCGGCATTGTCCTCTACCTGCCGATCGGCTGGCTGTTCTGGCTGTCGCTGCTGGACAAGAAGAACGAGTTCACCTGGGAGAACTACGCCCGCCTCTTCGATCCGCTCTACATCAAGACCTTCACCACCACCCTGGAGGTCAGCGTGATCGTCACCGGGCTGTGCATCGCGGTGGGCTATCCGCTGGCCTACATGCTGGCCCAGCTGCCGCGGCGCGCCGCCGGCATCTGCATGATCGCCGTCCTGCTGCCCTTCTGGACCTCCTTGCTGGTGCGCACCTATGCCTGGCTGGTGATCCTGCAGCGCAAAGGCCTGGTCAACACCTGGCTGCAGGACTGGGGCCTGATCGATGCGCCGATGAAGCTGGTGCACAACCAGACCGGCACGGTGATCGGCATGACCCACATCATGCTGCCCTTCATGATCCTGCCGCTCTATGCGGCCATGAAGTCGATCCCCAGCGATCTGATGCGGGCGGCCTCCAACTGCGGCGCCTCGCCCAGCAAGGCCTTCTGGCAGGTCTTCTTCCCACTGTCGCTGCCGGGCCTGGCCGCCGGCTTTACCCTGGTCTTCGTGCTCTGCCTGGGCTTCTACGTGACGCCGGTGCTACTGGGCGGCGGCAGGGTGCAGATGTGGGCGATGCGGATCGAGACCAACGTTGCGGTCTACTTCAACTGGGGGGCTGCCTCCTCGCTGGGCGTGGCTCTGTTGGCCGTTACCCTCCTGATCCTCTACTTCGCCAACCGCCTCTTCGGCATCAACAAGATCTACGGCCGCTAGGAGGAGGAGAGACGATGAACTGGTTCACACGCCCCGCCTCCGACACGCAGATCACGCATGGGCAGAGGCTCTGGCTCTATACGCTCTGCGGGCTCACCATGGCCTTCCTCATGGCGCCCTCGCTGCTGGTCATCCCCATGTCCTTCTCGGACTCCCGCTTCCTGCAGTTCCCGCCGGAGACCTATTCTCTGCGCTGGTATGAAAACTATCTCTTCTCGATCGAGTGGATGGATGCCACGCGGGTCTCCTTTACCGCCGCGATCCTGACAGTCTGCCTGTCGGTCCCCATCGGCACGGCAGCAGCCTATGCGCTGCATGTCTCCGGCGTGCGCTATGCCCAGGTCATGCAGATGGCCTTGACCACGCCGATCATGGTGCCGGTCATCCTGATCGGCATCGGCGTCTTCTTCCTCTATGCCAGGCTGGGCCTCAACAACTCGATCCTGGGGCTGGTCCTGGCGCACTCCATGCTGGCGCTGCCCTTCGTGCTGATCACCGTCTCGGCCGGGCTCAAGACCTACGATATGAACCAAGAGCTGGTGGCCCGCTCGCTGGGTGCCTCGCGCCTCAAGGCCTTCCTGACCGTCACCCTGCCGCAGATCCGCTTTTCCATCATCTCCGGCTCCCTGCTGGCCTTCCTGACCTCGCTGGACGAGGTGGTGGTCGCCCTCTTCATCTCGGGCGGCGAGAACGCGACCCTGACGCGGCGCATGTTCAACGCACTGCGCGACGAGATCGACCCGACCATCGCGTCCATCTCGACCCTCTTGATCGCCGTTTCCTGCCTGCTGCTGGTTCTGGCGCAGATCTTCGGCCGGGAACGCACCACAGACTACCGCCCACAGGAGGACACCTAAGGATGCAGGACCGCGAGCAGCTGCTGGCATGGATCGAGGCCGAACGTGACGAGATTCTGACCTTCTTCCAGGACTTCGTCCGCGCCAAGAGCCCCAATCCACCCGGCGACACGACGGAAGCTGTCGCCCACATCACCCGCTTCCTCGAGCGCCAGGGCGTCCCCTTTCGCCTGGTCGACCCTGAGCCCACCATGGCCAATGTCCTGGGCAGCTTCGAGGGCACTGCGCCTGGCAAGCACCTGGTCTTGAACGGCCACATCGACGTCTTTCCGGTCGGCGAGAACCCAGAGACCGAGGGCTGGACGCAGGATCCCTGGGGCGGCGCGCTGGTCGACGGCAAGGTCTACGGCCGTGGCTCGGCCGACATGAAGTGCGGCACCAGCAGCTCGATCTGGACCTATGTCCTGCTGCATCGCCTGAAGGATCGCCTGAAGGGCAAGCTCACGCTTACCTGCGTCTCCGACGAAGAGACCTTCGGCCCCTGGGGCGCGCGCTGGCTGATGGAGCACGAGCCCGAGGTCATGGGCGACTGCTGCCTGAACGGAGAGCCCTCCAGCCCCTTCTCCATCCGCTACGGCGAGAAGGGTCCGCTGTGGATCAAGTTCACCATCCGCACCGCCGGCGCGCACGGGGCCTACACCCACGCCACCGCCTCGGCCACGCGCATCGCCGCCAAGTTGATCGGCGATCTCGAGGCGGTCGAGGATCTGGACTTCGCGCTGCCGGACAACCTGATGCGCGCCCAGTCCGAAGCCATCGAGGCTGCCGACCGCGCCATGGGTCCCGGCGCCGGCGCCATCCTACCCAAAGCCACCTTGAACATCGGCACCATCAACGGCGGGCTCAAGGTGAACATGATCCCCGGCGAGTGCAGCTTCGAGGCCGACATCCGCATGCCGGTCGGCGTCGACAAGGAAACCATTATGGCCGAGGTCGAGAAGATCGCGTCCGCCTATCCCGAGGCCAGCTGGGAGGAGATCAACTCCAGCCTGCCCTCCTACTGCGACCCCTACGGCGATATGGTCGAGATCATCCAGAAGAACGTCGAGCAGCTGCGCGGCTTCCGCCCGACCCCCGTCGTCAGCCTGGGCGGCACCGACGCCCGCCTCTGGCGCTATGCCGGCATCCCGGCCTACGTCTACGGCCCCTACCCCACCGGCATGGGCGCCGGCGACGAGAACGTCCCGGAGGATGATTTCTTCCACGTGCTGAAGACGCATGTGCTGTCGGCTTATGATTATTTGACTGGTTAGAGTCCGACAACGCTCTAGACCAAGATGATCGCAGATCGAAACGACCCGCGGTCTGAATCTTGGTCTACTTTCAAACAAGTAGAGTGCGATTCAGACGATAGATCGATTCGATCTATCGTCATCGCGCTCTAGACGATGAACGCGGCGAGGTCGCAATTGGCTATGCTTGTCGACAAAACATCATTCATACGGCACGAATTTGCGTGCTGTGGCCTTGAGCTCTTCGGTCGTTACGAACTTGCCTTCGTCAGCCTCCTTGAGGCCCCGCCTTACCTCTGCTTCCTGCCAAGCCCGCACGTCGCTGCTGGGCTCCTTTGTAGTCGGCTGCGTCGCCTCCTCAAGAGTGAGAGGCCTCTTTGTCTTGTCGCTCATAGAGAGGAATGTAGCACTTCCTGGGAGCGCTTTGTCGGTCATTCAACCCGAGTGTCTCGCCCGGCACAGCAAGAACTCCACCATCACCGTCGCCGCCATCAGGGCCGACATATTGGCGACATCCTGCGGCGGGCTCACCGTGTTCACGTCGAAGCAGACGATCTGCAGGTCTGAGAGGGCTGTCACCAGGTCCAGGGCCTCGGTGGCGCTGAAGCCGCCGAAGACGGGGTTGCAGACGCCCGGCGTGATCGAGGCGTCGAGCACGTCCATGTCGAAGCAGAGGTAGACCGGGCGATCGGCCACGGTCTCTCGCACCTCGGCGATCAGCGCCGGGAGTCCCATCGCGCGGACGTCGCGCATGGGAACCACCCGATAGCCCAGGTCTCTGGGATAGGACCAAGCCTGCGGGTGGCGGCTGGAGCCGCGTAGGCCGATGTGGAAGGAGCGCTCGGTTTCCACCAGCGACTCCTCGGACGCGCGGGTGAAGGTCGTCGCCGTGGTGTCCTCCTTGATCGGATAGCAGTCGCTGTGGGCGTCGATGTGGAGGGTCACCAGGTCCGGGTGGTGTGCCTTGGCGGCGCGCAGTTGCGGCAGGCTGACCATGCCGTCGCCGCCCATCGAGAGCGGAAGCGCGCCGGCTTCGTAAACGGCGCGCGTGGAGGCCTCGATGGCGGCGAAGGCCTCGGGCACGCGGCTTGGCACCAAGGGCGTGTCGCCCAGGTCGACCAGCTTCAGGACTTCGCGCAGATCGATGCCCCGCGCGGGGTCGTAGGCGCCCAGTTCGTGCGAGGCGGCCCGGATCGCCGAGGGGCCCAGCCGCGCGCCGACACGCGTGGCGGTGCCGTGGTCGAAGGGATGGCCGATGACGGCGATGCCGCCGGCAGCTGCGGTCTCGCCGATGGGCGCTTCGAGGAAGCTGCACTCTGGACGTTTCATGCTTTGCTTGGTCATGATGTCCAGGATGCCAACTCGGTCCGCTTAAGGCCACGCGAAAGATCGTTCCGACATGACGAGACCGCCGCTTCCCCCCTCTCTCTGGGCTGCCACAGCGCAGGCCGCGCCCGAGACGCCGCCCTTGAGCGAAGCGGTGGAGGCAGACGTCTGCGTCGTTGGCGGCGGCTTTACCGGGCTCTCGGCGGCACTGCATCTGGCCGAGGCCGGCACGAAGGTGGTGCTGGTCGAAGCAGCCGAGCCGGGCTTCGGTGCGTCGGGCCGCAACGGCGGCCAGGTGATCCCGGGCTTCAAGCTGGATCCGGACGAGTTGATCCGGCGCTTCGGCGAGAAGAAGGGCGAGGCCATGGCGCGCTATGCCGGCGGCACGGCCGATTTCGTCTTCGACCTGATCGAGCGTCATAACATCGACTGCGATGCCTCTCGCGCCGGCTGGCTGCACGGCATCCACAACGAAGAGGCGCTGAGAGCTGCCGAGCGGCGCTGCGAGGCCTGGGCGTCGCGCGGTGCTTCCGTCTCGATGCTGGGCCGGGAGGAGACGGAACGGTTGTCCGGGACCAAGGGCTATCTGGGCGCCCTCTCCGACGATCGCGGCGGCAGCCTGAACCCCTTGGGCTATGCACGCGGCATCGCCAAGGCGGCGATCAAGGCCGGCGCCAGCCTGCACGGCGCCTCGCCGGCCACCGCCGTCGACAAGGAGGGCAAGGGCTGGCGGGTCACGACCCCTGAAGGCTCGGTCCTGGCCGATCAGGTGCTGGTCTGCACCAATGCCTACACCGACGATTTCTGGCCCGGCCTCAAGGAGACGGTCGTCCCCGTCTTTAGCTACCAGATCGCCACCCGGCCGCTCGGCGACAACGTCAAAGCCTCGATCATGCCGGAAGGCCATGCGCTTTCCGACACCCGCCGTCTGCTGACCTACTGCCGGCTCGACCCCTATGGCCGCCTGGTGGTCGGCGGGCGCGGTGAGTTCCGCGAGTCGAACGATCCCAAGGACTATCGGAACGTCGTCGCAGCGCTGCGCCGCATGTTCCCGCACATCGACGAAGAGGACTTCGCGTTCTACTGGGGCGGCAAGGTCGCCATGACCGCCTCCAAGCTGCCGCACTTTGCCGAGCTGGCTCCGGGGGTGAGCGCCGCCATGGGCTTCAACGGCCGCGGCGTCGCCATGGCCGGCGCCACCGGCGCCCAGCTGGCCAAGCGCGCCCTGGGCACGCCTTTCGAGGAGCTGCCCTTGGCCAGCGCGCCCATCAAGCCGATCCCCTTGCACCGCTGGCGCGCGCCCTTTCTGCAGGCGCTGGTCGGCTGGTATCGCTTCCTGGACAAGCGCGACGACCGGCGTGCCTAAAGCGGCGCGTTCCAGCTTCGCGCTTGCGACGCAGACCATTCCGACGCATGTAAAGGGGTAACGCGTCTTCCTAAGAGAGCCACCGCCTCATGTTCACCACTGCCCGGCCCTACCGCTTTCACGTCGAGCTGACCGACAAGTGCAATGCCGCCTGCCCGATGTGTCAGCGCGTGCGGCACCTGGATCACTGCAAGACCAACTACGACAAGGTGCAGAAGATCGAGCTCACCCTGGCCGACTTCGAAGAGCACTTCGACGACGATTTCTGCGCCCAGGTGGACGAGGTGGAGTTCGGCGGCGGGCTGGGCGATGCGCCGGCCGCCAGCGAGTGTCTGGAGGTCTGCGACCACCTGACAAAGCGCGGCGTGCGCGTCTTGATCTCGACCAATGGGTCCTTGCGCTCGACCGACTGGTGGCGAGAGATGGGCCACGTCATGCGGCGCAACGATTCCTTCCTGGAGCTGCACGTCGACGGCCTGGCCGACACCAATCCGCTCTACCGGGTGAACACCTACTTCGACAAGATCATGGAGAATGCCGAGGCCTATATGTCGACCGGTGCGGTCGCCGAATGGCACTACATCCTCTTCAAGCACAACGAGCACCAGGCCGAGGAAGCGCGCGATCTCAGCCGCGCCATGGGCTTTCGCAAGTTCGTGCTGATCGACACCATCCGCTTCGGCAAGAAGAAGCACTTCGAGTACCAGATGCCCAACGGCAAGACCTGCTATCTGGAGCCGCCGAGCTACACCAGCGCTGAGTTCGCAGCCGCCCACGCCGCCACCCTGCCGCCGCCGGTCAACCAGCAAGACGGCATGGCCGATCCCGACGGCATGCGGGCCAAGGCAGAAGCCGGGGTCAACGGCATTCACTGCAAGTCGCAGATCAAGAACAGCGCCTACATCAACACCGAGGGCTATGTCGCGCCCTGCTGCTGGCTCTCCGGCTCGAACGAAGAGATCGTCATGATCGAGCGCGCGGGCTACGACCGCGAGGCCTTTAACATCCGCAAGCGCCCGCTGGCCGAGATCATGAAGGACGAGCCCTTCGCCAGCCTCTACGAGCAGGACTGGATCGGCGGCGCCAATGCCGTCTGCACCCGCAAGTGCGGCTCGATGATCCGCAACACCCGGCAAGCGGTGTAAGTGTGCGTGACCTCCTGTGAGCGTTAGGCAAATTTTTTAATTGAAGGTTCGTCGAATGAGAGAAGCGAGCATTTTAGGTTGTTTGACGGAGTTTCACACGTTAACCTCAACTCTCTGGTAGATAGGTATTGCGCTTGCATAAGGCTCAGCGCGCTACCGTAGGCGTTGAGAGGATTTGATGATCCCAAAAGGTACAGACAAAGCAGATCAGAATAAGATTGTATATCGTCCTGGAGTTCGCATTGGGCACGCAGACGCGATCGAGGATGAAGATTTATTGAGAGATTGCTTTGTAGATACAGGACAGTTAGATCTAGCCATTGAAACTGAAACACCCGCAAGCATTGTTTTGGGAAGAACAGGGTGTGGGAAAACCGCATTTATTGAACAAATAAAAATTAGATGCGACAATTGTATTGAAATTGACTTAGAAAGCTTGTCTCTGAACTTGATATCTAACTCAAATATTATTCAGTTTTTTCAAAGCATTGGCGTTGATTTAGATATATTGTAATTGCTCAGGGTGTTGGTCAGGTAGCGAAGAGGGACTTGCCGTCGAGCGCCTTTGAGAGGGCCTGATGGGGCGTAAATCCCTGCAGTCGACCGGTTCCGATGACGGATCGGATGAGGGCATGGGTATCGGCACCCC